>CAYSXP010000018.1:0-86235 GCA_964435015.1 uncultured Rikenellaceae bacterium | reverse complement strand
CTTCGCTGTGCTTTGAACCAAACTCATCAATGTGGGCAACAGCCTCTTCGAATGACCCTGCTGTCTTAACTGCCATTTTATATGAAAGGAACTCGGTTCCGAATGAATCTTTCTCAGCTTTTTTCAGAAGTTCAGCCGGATACCTGCCTTCGAGTGCGCTGTAAGCTTTTTCATCAGCGTATATAACCACATTGCTGCCGGCGCATAATTCCACAATATAACCCAGGTCGTCAAGCCTTTTTTCGTGAATTATCAGGCAATCAAGGGCATTGCACACACTGACCCTTCTGGTTTTTGCATTGTGAACAACTGCCCTGCCTGTTTCCCTGTTTCCAGACTCATCAAAATAGGTATGGCACACACCGGCTCCGGTTTCAATTACCGGGATGGAAGAATTACTCCTGACAAAGTCAATAAGATCACGCCCCCCGCGGGGAATGATCAGATCAACATAATCCCTTGCATTCAGAAGCTGAAGTGTCTCTTCCCGCCCGGCCGGCAGCAGGCAGGCGGCGTTTTCATCAATCCCGTTTTCCGCAAGGATCTTCCGGATAATTGAGATAATGGCGGTATTGGAATTTATTGCATCGCTTCCTCCCTTAAGGATGCAGGCATTGCCGGATTTGAAGCAGAGCGAAAACACATCGAAGGTAACGTTGGGGCGGGCTTCATAAATAACGCCGATTACTCCGAAAGGCACCGATACCCTTCTTACAATGAGCCCGTTGGGGCGCACTTCCTCCGACAGGATCCGGCCCAGCGGATCGGGCAGATCAGCCACGTTCCTCATATCACCGGCAATGTTTTTTATCCTTTCGGGAGAAAGAAGCAAGCGGTCGTACTTAGGATCTGATTTTTCCATCAGGTCGAGATCCCTGCGGTTGGCTTCCAGGATCATCTCCGTGCTTTCAACCGCTCTTTCCGCTGCTTTCAGGATAAGGTCCCTGATTGCAGGCTGATCCAGGGAAGAAAGGGTTTTGCCGGCTTTCAGCACTTTTTTGAACACCTCTTCCATGGAATCTTTTGTTATGTCTTTGTCCTTTTCCATAGCATTCATCCGGATCATTGATTTATTCCTGTCTTAAACCGTAACACTGTTTTTTATCTCCTGACTGATAACAAGAAAATCACAATGAATAAAAGGTTTATTATGTTTCTGTCCGATAAGCTTTACGGTTTTCTCAGAATCAAACTTCGTCTGACCCAAACCGACATACTTACCATCTTCATCCAGTATCTGCACGATATCTCCGCTTTTAAAATAACCTTCAACACCGGTAATCCCGATAAAAAGAAGGCTTGCCTTTTCACTCAGTATAGCTTCTTTTGCACCGTTGTTCACAAAAACCGCACCTTTGGCAAATGTGTCGGAATGGTTGAGCCATTTTTTCACGCCGCTTTTTTTATTGACGCTGGCATGAAAATGGCTATAGGGAACATCCTTGCCCCTGATGATATCCGTTATTATTGAATCCCTGTTGCCATTTGCAATATATACATCAATCCCCAGGGAGGAAATTTTCCTTGCCGTTGAATATTTTGACAGCATACCTCCTCTTCCGAAACCTGATTTGACGGAAGAGATACCCTCTGACAGATTATGTGAATCAGGATAAATCTCCCGGATAAGTTCTGCACCCGGACTGTCAGGTTCAGAATTGAAAATGCCGTCCACATTTGTAAGGAGAAACAGCGAATGGCAATCCATCATTGCGGAGATCAGGCCCGAAAGCTCATCATTGTCGGTAAACATTAGCTCATCAATGGATATTGAATCGTTTTCATTCAGTATGGGCAGAACATTACTGTCGAGCATTGCTGTGATGCAATTTTTCATATTCAGATAATGCCGCCTGTCCATGAAGCTTTCCTTTGTGGCAAGAAGCTGGCCGACCTGCATTCCGTACTTCCCGAACAGGAACTGGTAATTTGCCATAAGCTTAACCTGTCCGATGGAAGCCCAAATCTGTTTGGCGCCTACCACATTCGTCCTTTTCGACGGTATAACTTCTCCCCTGCCGGCAGCAACGGCTCCTGACGTTACGAGGATCACCTCCTTGCCCTGCTTGCTCAACACAGCGATATCCTCAACAAGCCGAAGAATTCTGGTTACGTTAAGAGTTCCGTCCTTTTCGGTTATGACATTGCTTCCGACTTTAACAGTTATCCGCCCAAATTTCGACAATTCAGTTTCCAATTTATAAGCTATATTTCCGTTTTTCTTGAATTTTTTCGCAAAAATAACTGTTTTTATGATTAAATGACAGTAATTACAAATAAATTAACAGTTTACTGTACGGCGGTCAATGTCAGATGCCGGGAAACTGCCATGGCCGCCTGCCGTTCTTCAGGATCCATGGATTAAAGATACCTGTATGAATTCAGGGACAGGTTGGGGATCATGAAAAATCCTGATCCGGGATGGAAAGATCATCATCCGTGAACCATTCCCGGCTCCGGTGTTCATCTCAAATCGCTTTCGAACCTGTAATTCCCTGATTCAGTTTTGCAAACGGCATAGCCCGCTTGCGGCTCAGCCATGGTTATTCCGGCAGCCTTATCCAACGGGGTTCCGCTTTCGGTGACAGAATCAGGGTCAGCTGCAGGAATATATACCGTTGCAGTGGCGCCGGCAGGAACAGTAATATCCATGCTGAATTTCGGTCCTTTTCTCTTCCAGGAAATTCCACCTTTGCCAAGCGGGGTTTTATTATAGTATGAAACCTCATTTATATCGCCTGCGGGCCGGGGTCTGAAAATGATATGACGATATCCCGGATTCGCCTCATCTGACTTAAAGCCGGCCAGGTTCCTGTAAAGCCATGTCAGTCCGCCTCCAAACATAGGATGGTTTCCGGAAACGCCCCTTCCCCACTCTTCCCATGATGTTGTTGCACCTTTTTCGATCCAGTATCCGTACGACGGCACGGTTCTTTTGTTCATTGCCTCACAGGCCAGTTCATTAAGTCCGTTTTCAGCCAGTACCTCAAAAAAGAACTGGGTGCCGAAGATGCCTGTATCAAGATGCCCGTCATTTGCCATGATATCGGAAGCCAACGCTTTCAGCACCCTGGATTTTTTGTCTTCAGGAACTCCCATCCGCAGGGCAAAGATATTTCCGCCATATTTACCGTAACTTCCCGCAGTCTCATCCCAGAAGTGTGTCATAAATGCCTGCCTTGTTTTTCCGGCTATCGAATGATATGCCAGTGATTCGTTCTCATTGCCAAGTACTGATGCCACCCGGCCAGTGATATCCGCGCATCGCCACAGATAGAAAGTATGTACCATCTCTTCGGGAGGAAACTCATAGGGTGGCGACCATTCCCCTAGGTTCATCCAGGGATTGGGCCTGCTTCCGGCGCCGGCAGACCTGGAATGCATGATACCTTCGCTGTTCGTGAACTTAAGCATGTAATTAACGTAGCCTTTCATTCCGCTGTAGCTTTCCTTAAGAATGGCAGTATCGCCGTAGTGGACATAGAATTCCCAGGGCATGATACTGATCGCGGCGCCCCAGGCCACACCTCCTCCGCACCCGGGCTGCCAGGGAGCCCCGTTGGGCACATAGCCCGACACTGTGTCCTGTGCATCTATTATGTCATGGATCCATTTGTTGTAGAATGCCGTTGCGTCAAAATTATGCATCACGGTAACACAGGCTACCTGTCCGTCGCCGGTGTATGGTGAACGTTCCCTGTTCGGACAATCGCTGGCAACTCCCCCGTGCATATTGTCGGTCTGGCTCCTCCACCATATTCGGTTGATATCTTCAAAGAGCTGGTTGGAGCATCTGAAACTGCCCGTTGTTTCAACCTTTGTATAAACCGCCTCGGCACTGATCTGTTCTGCCGTCAGATCGCCCGGCCAGTTAAGTATTTCCGCTTCCCTGAATACAAACCAGTTGAACCGGGCCCTGTAGGATTCATTTCTGCTCCCCTTCAGGATGTATGAATTATCACCCGAAGGCACATAATCGTGCAGATACCTGATCTCTATCTTTCTGCCCCTTTCACCTGTAAGCCCGGTAATATGAACCCATCCTGATATCTCCTGTCCGAAATCAACCTTGAAGCGGCCTTCCGAAAGCTTTTCGAGTTTAACCGGTTTCAGGATCTCCATTACCCTGTCGGGGTATGCCATATGGGCCTTTAAGGCGCCCTCCGGTGCTTTTCTAAGAACGGCATTCTCCCAGCCTGAGTCGTTGAAACCAGGCTCGCACCATCCATCCTGCTCCAGACGGGCGTCATAATGTTCCCCGTAAAACACCATGTCCATAAGGATAGGGCTTCTGGCAGCCTTCCATGTTTCATCAGTCACAATCACATCTTCAGAACCGTCGGTATAGCTTATGTGCATCTGAAGAATAAAGCGGGGTGTGCCATATCCTCCCGCCCAGTACTTGGCCGGATTATAGAATCCGTTGCCAACCAGTGCCCCAAGGGCATTTTTCCCCTGCCTGAGGCTGCCGGTAACATCATAGGCGAGGTAAAAGACTTTATAACCCTTGAAATTATCTTCCAGGGGTATATTTTCCTTATTCAGGTAAGGACGTTTTCCGTAATTGGTCTGATTCGGGACCAGAACATCATCACCCACTTTTTTCCCGTTCAGATACAGTTCAAAATATCCCAGGCCAGTAACATACGTAACAGCGCGCGCAACTTGTTTGCTGACTTCAAATTCTTTCCGGAATTCCGGTGCCGGCGGAGGCAGTAAGTCAGGAAGCTTTGCTCCCGGGCCGGATGGTTTGGGAAGAGGTTCCTCTCCCTGCCATGGTGCGCCAATCCATTTGGCCTTCCATTCAGACTGGTCAAGAAGGCCCATTGACCAGGAAGCAGGCTTGCTCCACCCGGATACGTTTCCGTCCCTGTCCCAGACCCTTACCTGCCAGAAACAGGTCTGACGCGATTTCAAAGGTTTCCCCTTGTAATGTATGTTACACGACTGGTCCGAAACAATCCTGCCGCTGTTCCAGAGGTCAGCCCTGCCTGCCAGCAGAAGGCCGGGGGAGCCTGCCACCCTTATCTCCCAGGCAGTCTGGCGCTGTCCGCGGGCATCGGGGCCGGGTTCATTTACCCACGAAAGCCTGGGTTCGGGTACATCCGTCACAGGCGGATCAAGGAGGTATTCACATGTCAGGTCCGCGGGTGAAATTTTACAGGCAGGCCTGGTACAAAATTGCAACAAACAGATAATAAGAATAATAATGAGCCTCATAATAATAAGTTTGTGATATTCATTACAGCAGGTGAGCAGCCAGGTCAGATTACAAATGCCTGTTCAGAATAAGAAAAAAAACATGCGTTCAAGATAGTGCAAATACTGTTATGATCATGCAAAACGAACGGAACGATAATTCGTATGCATACAACTGTTCAGTTAATCTACATAAAACACGACAAAAACCTTTTGCTCAGCACAACTGCATACTTTCTTTCTTCTATTGTATTTTCAAAGCTTTTATCTTCCACCTCGATACAGGCAAAACCCCTGTATCTTATATCATTGAGTGCAGAAATAAACCGTCCCCAGTCAATATCGCCCAGACCGGGGAGTTTTGGAGAATGGAACTCAAGCGGAGTTGCCATGATGCCGACCTCATCGAGCTTGTCCCTGTAAACCTTTGCATCCTTGAAATGGACGTGAAAGATCTTATCCCTGAACTCATAAAGGGGTCTGACATAATCCATCTGCTGCCATAGCAGGTGGGACGGATCGTAATTCAGGCCAAAACTGGCTGAGGGTATCATATTGAACATACGGCGCCAGATGGCAGGGGTTGTGGCAAGATTATTACCACCCGGCCACTCATCTGCCGTAAACAGCATCGGACAGTTTTCAATCCCTACTTTTACGCCTTTGGTTTCGGCATATAGAATGACAGGCTTCCACACTTCCTGGAAAATCTCAAAATTCTCTTCAACTGATTTGTTCTTATCCCTTCCGACAAAGGTGTTTACCCGGTTAATTCCCAGTAATGCCGATGCATCGATCACCTTCCTGATATGGGAAACATAGAAATTTCTCCTGGCAGGATCCGGATCAAGGGGGTTCGGATAATATCCCAGAGCCGATATCTCAACTCCTTTTACCTTCAGATGGTTATTAATAACGGCGCATCGCCGGTCGTCGAGGGTATCAACATCGATGTGCGTAACGCCTGCATACCGCCTTTCGGCTCTGCCCAGCGGCCAGCAGCACACCTCAACGCATTTAAACTCCGTTGCAGATGCAAAATCAATCAGTTCCTCAAAACTTAATTCAGGAACAATGGCACTGACGAATCCTAATTTCATGTTATTTGTTTTTCCGGTTTGTACAATCCTGTTTCTCGTTGAATCTCCACAATTCTTAAATCTGGTCTCCTGTATAAACAAAGATAAAGCTTAACTTCATTTAAATAAAACTTTTAAAAGGACATATGTACCAGGGGAAAGAATATCTTTATGATCCGGGATATGCAGATTCTGTGAAAATTGAGCCCGGAGACCTCCCCGCACCGGTGAGGGATATAATTATCAGCTCCCGGATACTGGCGGCGGTTGTGGCACAGAAAACGGGAGGATCCAGGGAAGCGCTTCGGCCGGAAAGAATGCCCTGCGGATTATCCATCAATTATCGCTCTCAGAGATTGGCGGCAGCACCCGGGGTGGCGAAGTTAAACAGCTCATCAGCTGTACGGATCAAACAGAAAAGATCTTTGGCTTTCCCGGTAACAATGCAGGAAACACTATATTTAATAAATATTTCACTAACTGTCTTTGAAAGCAGCCTGAAGTTTAATGTTAAACCACAAACAAATGAAATCAAAGATTGCAGCCTCCGGAATATGCATCCTCCTGTCCCTGAACCTGGCGGCACAAAGGGAAATCCAGAGCCTGAATGGTGTCTGGGAGGTTGAAGAAAGCATTGATGCAGGTAAAGTACCTGCAAGATTCGGACACAAAGTCCGGGTTCCCGGGCTTACCAATACTGCCACTCCTTCATTTGAAGGAGTTGACAGGTTCTATGGCAGGGAGTATTATACGAACCGATGGGTGCAACCAACCCTCATGAAGCTGGATATCGATGCCGACACCATGAAAACCGGATACAGTCTTCAGAAAAGGAATTATTTCTGGTACAGGAAAACTTTTGAAACGAAGCCCGGGTTCGAAGCTGTGATCCTGAAAATCAACAAGGCTCAGTTCGGATCGATGGTGCTGGTGAACGGCAAAAAGGCAGGAGAATATGACGGTTGTTTTACATCCCGCCAGTATGACATTACCCCTTTTCTCAAAAAGAAAGGGACCAATGTTGTAATAGTAAGAATCGGGGCGCATCCGGCTGTTTTGCCGCCCTCCGTACCTGCCGGCAACGATTTTGAAAAAAGACACTGGACCCCGGGTATTTATGACGATGTCTCGGTCATTTTTACCAATTATCCATATATTGAAACTGTTCAGGTTGCCCCCGACATACATAAAGGAGAGATACTGGTCAGTGCAAGGGTGATAACCCGCCCGGGCACAGAATCCATAAAGCTGACAGGAAAGATAAGGGAGTGGAAATCAGGGATAGAGGTATCGGAGTTAACAAAGGACTTTCCAACCGGGGGAGGTTCAGGGGCAACGGTTACATTGAGTATTCCTCTCAGGAATGCAAGGTTATGGGCTCCATGGGATCCTTTCCTGTACACTCTTAATCTTTCTGCGGGGAGCGACGATATGGATGTGCGTTTCGGAATGCGTGAATTCAGGTTCGACACCCCGACCAAAAGAGCTTACCTGAACGATAAACTGATTTTTCTCAGGGGGTCGAATATTACCCTGCACAGGTTCTTCGATGATTCACTTTGCGTAAATCATCCCTGGGAGGAGGAGTGGGTAAGAAAGCTGCTTACCGGTCTGCCGGGAAAGTACAACTGGAACTGTTTCAGGTTCTGTATCGGCCCGGTCCCCGACAAATGGTTTGACATAGCTGACGAGGCCGGTCTGCTGATACAGAATGAGTATTTTATCTGGAGTTACCGGCCCTGCTGGGACAGAAATCTGTTGAAAACCCATCTGCAGGACTGGATACTTGACTGCTGTAATCATCCCTCTGTAGCCTGGTGGGACATAAACAACGAAACCCGTGAACCCATACTGACAGAGTTGATCTCGGAGATCAGGTCACTTGATATGTCAGGGCGTGCCTGGGATAATGGATATAATCTTCCCGAAGGTGATAACGATCCGGTTGAAGATCATAATTACAAGTTCTATTCTGCACGGCCGGGGAATAATGGCTGGCACCAGCAGAAATTCATGAACGGCATGGCAGAAAAAACCACAAACTCACCACATCCCACTGCTCACGCCTGTGTGCTGAATGAATACGGATGGCTGTGGCTTAAAAGGAACGGCCAGAAAACTCTGCTTACCTCATCGATCTATGATTCCATTGCCAAAGGATGCACAAACCAGCAGCGCCAGGAGCTGTACGCTTATCTTCTGGCAGCCGAAACCGAATACTTCAGGGCACACCGCAATTACGCAGGGGTCCTTCATTTCGATTATCTTACAGGTGATTTCCATGGGGCAATCACAGGCGATATATTCAGGGATCCTGAAATACTCGAACCCGTAAAAGTTTATGACGAGTACTTTACCGAAATATTCAAGCCCCTGGGGGTATATGTCAATTACTTCCCGGAAAGTGTAATTGCAGGTACCGAAACAGAGATACCAGTCATGCTGGTAAACGACGAATACCGCCGTATCTCCGGCAATATTGAGATCAGGATCCTGAACGAATCAGGTGAAGAAGTTGCAAGCTCCTCTGGTCCGTTCAGCATAGCGGAACTATCACAGTACACAGGTAAAATAAAGATCAGGATGCCAAAGAAGGAAGGTTCTTACCTGATTCATACCTATGCAGTTCAGCCTGACGGATCGAAGACGCTCTGCAGGAGAAAAATAAATATTACCCCGGAAAAATAGGCTCACAGGCAGGTCCATCATGTTTTTTTCATTTGCCGGAGGATCATCGTGCCGGAAAAAGCAGGACAGCTTTAACAGCTCCGGATGGCCCAACGGGCTAAGTGATGCAGACCGGCGTGCTTTGCTGCCCCCGGGAGTGCCGCAGGGGAATAAGCTGAAAAAACGGTTTGAGGATAAAAAAAAAGGCTGATCCGGTTTCTGTAGCGGGAGTAAGCAGTATTAATACTTTTATTTATTAACTTTACATTGGTTTAATAATAAAATCGAAAGGAAGAATGATAACAAGATTTGTAATTTTTATTTCACTTTGGTTACTGGCCTTTTCAAATACTTATTCCCAGAACGGCAATGAGATCTTACTGCTGGTCCGCGGCGACGACATAGGCTCCTCCCACACGGCAAACATGGCATGCATCGACTCGTACAGGGACGGAATAATGCGGTCGGTTGAACTGATGGTTCCCGGTCCGTGGTTTCCTGAAGCTGTCCGGCTTCTGAACGAAAATCCGGGGCTCGACGTTGGCGTGCATCTCGTTGTGACAAGTGAATGGAACGACATTAAATGGCGCCCCCTGACCTGCTGTCCGAGCCTGGTTGACAAAGACGGTTATTTCTACCCGATGGTATGGCAGAGGGAAGGCTTTCCCCCGGGAACGGCGCTGAAGGATGCGAACTGGAAGATTGAGGAGATCGAGGCTGAATTCAGGGCCCAGATAGAAATGGCCAGACGGCACGTCGCCCGCATAAGTCATATCAACTGCCACATGGTATGCGAAAGCTGTGCACCGGAGATTGCAGAACTGATTGACCGGCTTGCGCAGGAATACGGGCTGAACATTGATCCTGATGAAAAGGGCTGTAAAAGTATTTCACTGTGGGACAGGAACAACACAACAGCTGAAACAAGAATAGCCTCTGCAGTAAAAACCCTTCAAAATCTTAAACCCGGCAGGTATATCTTTATAGATCATCCCGGGTATGACACTCCTGAAATGCGTGCCATATGGCACACAGGCTATGAGAATGTGGCTGCCGACCGTGATGGGGTCACAAAGGTTTTCACAAGCAGCATTGTGAAAGATGTTATCTTGAAAAGAAATATTAAGCTGGTATCATACAGGGATCTGGCAAAATAACATTATAATGAAAGGAATCCCTGGTCCGGTTCATCCCTGATTTTTTGAATCCCGGTTCAGCCGGCACCGGAATTACCCGGCAGGTTCCGCAAATCTTCTACCTGCCTCTTCCAGTATGGCTGCGGTGGCTGTTGCTCCTGAACGGGATGCTCCTGCGGCCCGCATCTTTAGCAGATCATCAAGAGTGCGCACTCCTCCGGCGCATTTAACCTGAACATCCGGTCCCGAGTGCTTGCGCATAAGTTCCACATCGGCTGTGGTTGCCCCTTTGTAATTATAATTTCCGTCAGGCTGCCTGACAAAACCATAGCCGGTTGAGGTCTTCACAAAATCAGCTCCAGCCCGGGTGCAAAGCTCACACAGCCTGATCTTGTCCTCATCGCGGGTTACCAGGTCTGTTTCGAAGATCACTTTTATCATTGCACCATTCTGATGACAGGCGCTTGTCGCACTTCTGATCTCCTGCTCCACATAATCCCAGTCTCCTCCCAGTACCTTGCCGATGTTAATTACCATGTCAATTTCCTCAGCGCCGTCGAGGCAGGCCCGGGTTGCTTCAAAAACCTTTACTTCCGTCGAACTGTTGCCATGGGGGAACCCTGCAACAGCGCCTACCTTCACACCGGTTCCTTTCAGCAGCATCACGGCCCGGCGCACTGCATACGGCTTTACACAAACCGAAGCCACATTGTACCGTACTGCTATCCTGCATTGTTCTTCAAGGTCGCTGTCAGTGTATGAGGGCTGAAGGATCGAATGATCGATCATCTTTGCCAGTTCTGCAACTCTGATCATATTATAAAGCTTTATAAATTAAGTGAATATATCTTTTCTGTTTCTTTTCTAAAATTAGTACAATAAATCAGATTCCGGAAAATAAGATATTTCGGGCATCCAATCCTTCCGACCTGCATTCTGACAGGAACCGTCCGCCAGGGCGGAGATGTGACGGGCCGGTGGCCATTATTTGAATTCCGGGTTTTGTTATATCTCATTATTCTTCTATATTGCAAAATAAAAATGGATCCGGCATAATGAGACCCACATGTACATCACATACAAACAAGTGCAGATATAGTATTTAGCATGCGGGTTCTCTGCCCGGGGGGTCAGACGGGCATCCCAACTTTAAAAAATAAATTATATACGGATGAAAAGAAGCAAGTTCCTAAAGTCGGCTCTATTTGTACCGGCAATGGTTTCGGGTCAGAATGGTTTTTTTCAGGCGGCTGCCGGTCCGGCGGGAATCAGGATACTTGGGGCAGACAAGCGGTTCACGCTCTGGAAACCTGAGATGGATCCGGCATATCATGTAAGTCTGAACGAGGTGGTTCTTGTTGAGACGAGTCACGGAATGCCGGGGCTTGTTACACGCGACGGCATTTTCAGGGAACCCGGTCCGGAAAGTGTCATAAATCCGCAAACAGGGCCGATTTTTGTTGACGGTATAGAGCCCGGTGATATGCTTGCAATAGACATACTTGACATAGGGGTCGGAGACTGGGGCTATTGCAGCGGGCAAATATTCGAACTGAAGGATGGCTATGTGATCTTTTCCAGATCCCTGAAGCTTCCGATGATGCCAATGCTGGGATCGATTGGAATTTCGCCTTCCGAAGGCACACTCGACACCAGGGCGCCCGGCGAGACCGGCGGGAACATGGATTGCAGGGAAGTACGTTCGGGCAGCACCGTGGTATTCAGGGCAAGGGTAAAAGGGGCTCTTGCCGGCATGGGGGATGCACATGCGCTTCAGGGAGACGGGGAAATAAGCGGGCAGGGAGTTGAAACTGATGCGAAAGCCATTGTCAGATTCCGTAAACTAACAGGATTCACATGCGACCGCCCCGTGATAATCAGGAATGATTCAATTTCAACCGTCGGTGCCCATAAGGATCTTGAAGAGGCAGCGTGGCAGGCCACTGATGATATGGTAAAGCTGGTTCAGCAGATGACAGGCAGGTCCGAAAAAGAGTCAGGCCTGCTTGTGAGCCTTGCCGGCATGCTGAAAATCAATCAGATAGTTGACCCGACAAAAGGTGCGCGAATGGAGGTTCCTTCATGGGTGTTCGGAACATAAAATAACCTGAAAAATGAAAATACTGATAAAATTATTCTTCCTTCTGTCAGCCTGTATCATTCCCCGTGAATCCGGGCAAACAGATTCAGACCTGGCATATTGTGATTTTTCAAAAATAAAACCCGGTAAATTCGGTAGGTTTGCCGCCAGGGGATTTCCCGAATATCACTATGTACCAAGGCATTTCACCGACGGATGGGCGATAGTCAACAACAGGGGGCCGGAGGAGTGGAACATAATTGAGTCTGACGGGAGACATTCCCTTCAGTATCTTGGCCATAATTCCACTGTCTGGACCAATGAATTTACCTATCCTCTTCTCTGCTACGGCGACATTCTCTGGAAGGACTACACCCTTGAAGCTGCCCTGACGCCTTTCGACAGAAGTGATCTGAACGGTATTGTTTTCCGTTATCGCGACGGCCGTCATTATTACCTGTTTGCACTTGACAGGGATAACAAAATAACTCTCAGGTACCGCGACGGAGAGAAGGGATTCAGGGAAGACGGGTGGCATGAAATTGCCGGTTCAGTTTTCATGACAGATCCTGAAAAGACCTACAGGCTCAGGGTTGAGGCTGTAGGTCAACGAATCCGGTGTTTTGTCGACGGACGTGAAATATTCAATGTCAACGACAACCGGTATCAGGGGGGAAAGGTGGGACTCCTTGCAACCTGTCCGGTTGCATTCCATGAAGTAAGGGTAACGGCCCCGGATGCAGCCAGGCAGAAATATCTCAGGGAAAGATCCGAAGAAGAAGCCAGGGTAGAGGCGCTGCGTGCTGATAATCCCAGGCCTAAGCTGTGGAAAAAGATCGATACCAGGGAATTCGGAGTTGCCCGGGCCCTGCGGATGGGTGACCTGAACGGTGATGGCCGTACAGATTTCCTGCTCATACAGAACATGCCATTCTTCGGAGAAAACTATAACCAGATCACCTGTCTTACAGCCATTGACCTTGACGGAACGGTACTCTGGCAGTACGGAAAGCCGGATCCTGAAAATGCATGGGTTTCATATGATGTTGCTGTTCAGATCCATGATATTGACGGTGATGGCAAAACCGAGGTGATAATGGCGCAGGGGCCGTGGATAAAGGTACTCGACGGCAAAACGGGAAAGGAAAAATCGCGCTATCCGGTACCTTCTTCTGCAATCCTTCCGGGAGAAAAATCCTGGCTTGAATATAAACACTACTACAGGAGAGATCTTCTCCCCTACCTGAATGTTGACTGTTTCGCCTTCGGAGATTTAAGGGGAACCGGCAAACCGCATGATGTAATAATCAAGGACCGGCATACCAGGTTGTGGGCATACACGAACAAGTTCGAGCTGCTATGGACCGCATCGGCCAACCTGGGGCATTTTCCGTTTTTCCACGATGGGAACAAAGACGGCAGGGATGAAGTGTATATCGGCTATTCAAAATTCGGGCCCGACGGCAGGCTGATCTGGTCGCTCGATTCACTGATGGGTGAGCATTCAGACGGGGTCTGTGCCGGAGATTTTTCTTTGAGGGGGGAACCCGACAGGGTTTTCATCGGAGGCAGCGACGACGGGGTATTGTTCCTTGACACCGGAGGGAAGATACTGAAGCATCACAGGGTCGGTCACGCCCAGACACCCAGTATAGGACAGTACCGTCCGGATATTCCCGGACTGGAGTTCTGCAATATTAATTTCTGGGGAGAACCGGGACTGATAACACTGTATAATTGTTCAGGAGAGGAGATAACCAGCTTCGAACTCATTCATGCAGGCTCTCCTGTTCAGCCAGTGAACTGGAGGGGTGACGGTACCGAATTTATTTTTCTTTCACCCAATATTGAAGAAGGCGGCCTTGCCGACGGCTGGGGAAGAAGAGTGGTGATGTTCCCCGACGATGGTCATCCGGATCTTGCATGGACGGTCCGCGATCTTACGGGTGACGCGCGCGACGAACTGATAGTATGGGATACGGAATCAATATGGATTTACACCCAGGACAGGCCTTTCAAAGGTGACAGGATATATAAGCCTGTCAGGCCTGCGGAATACAATGAATCAAACTATGCAACAATGTATTCATGGCCCGGATGGGATTAACAACATTACGGGCGCTGACATCATCACAGGGAAAATCGCAGCATAATTTATCCGGGCCCGGATAAAAGGCATAATCTTCCATTCCGGGCCTTCCCGACGGGAAAAGCTTAAGGAACAATGCATTTGAACATCAAAAGGCTAAAGAAAGAAGATAACCGGCGATCTGAAACAAATAATTGATCCAGGTTTCAAATCTAAACCACCACATAGCTTATTGTCAATCAATCCTAATTTCATTCAGTCTGCATGAAAATAAATATTCAAAAACCGGCACTAATGTTCCTGATGCATTTCAGCCTGGTATTTTGCCTGGCTGCCTCTGCCCCGGATATTACTTGGACCACTTCCGGTTTCAGGATGAGCGTGGATCACAAAGGATCCGTTACAAGTCTTTTCGACAGGGCAAACAGCAGGGAGTATATCCCTTCAGAAAGCTATGTACCTCTCCTGAGTATAAGATGCAACGGGCAAATTGAGCACCCTTCCCGTCTTGAAGGCAGAGGTAATGAGCTGACGCTTTTTTACACCAGAAACAATGTAACAGCCAGGATATCTGTTATGGTCAGACCAGGATACCTGACTTTTGAACTTGCCGGCATCGTGCCATCTGAGAAGGTGGAACTGATTATCTGGGGTCCATTCTCCACAACCATCAGCGAAACGATCGGAGAATGTGCGGGGGTCGTGCGCAACAGTGAATTTTCCCTGGGGATACAGGCCCTTAATGTCAAAACACTCGGAGGTTATCCATCCGCTGAGAATGATATTGAACCCTCATTCAACATTTTTGACGGGGATCCTGCGGATATCAGTGAAGACTGGAAAAAGCGGAAGCTGTACAGGGGTCAGACAGCCAAGGCAACCGATGAGGGCAGCGTTCTTCAGGCTTATTGCCGCAACAGGTCTAAAGACAGAATAATCTCCAACTGGGGGCATGAGAGCTATATTGCTCCTGCCTTCAATGACGGCGGGGTTAAAGGATCGAAAATTGCATTGTTCGGCTGCCCCGCGGATCAGGCTCTGAAGACTATCGGCGAAATAGAAGAAGCAGAAGGCCTGCCGCATCCTGTTATTAACGGCGAGTGGGCAAAGACAGCCAGATCAGCAACAGCCTCCTATCTGATCATTGATTTCGGAGAGGAAAATCTCGACAAGGCAATTGAACTTACAAAGAAAGCAGGCCTGGAGTACCTGTACCATGGAAATCCCTTTGCAGCATGGGGGCATTTCAGGCTCGATGAAAAGAGATTCCCGGATAACCGGAGAAGCATGAAAAGATGCGTTGAGAGAGCCGGTGCCAAAGGTATAAAACTCGGAGTTCACACTCTTTCGAATTTTATTACGACAAATGATCCGTACGTCACACCTGTTCCCGACAAGAGGCTGGCAAAGGTAGGAGAAAGTGTTCTTTCAGGTTCGATCGATGCAACCGCCGAAGAGATTGGGATCAGTTCGCCGGTCTTCTTCAACCAGATGGAAAACAATACCCTCCATTCCGTTGTGATCGGCGACGAGATCGTAAGGTACAGGGAGGTTTCGGAAAGTGCCCCGTGGAAGCTGCTGGGTTGCGTCAGGGGAGCATTCGGAACCAAAGCTGTCCCGCACAATAAAGGAGAAAAAGCCGGCAAGCTGATGGATCATGCTTACAAGGTTTTCCTGAGCGATGCCTCACTCTCGGAAGAAATTGCAGTGAACATCGCGGACCTTTTCAATGAAACAGGCCTGCTTCAGACCTCCTTTGACGGGCTTGAGGGGGTATGGTCAACAGGCATGGGGCAGTATGCAAGAAACATGTTCACAAAGACATGGTATGATCATCTCAGTCAGGAATTAAAGGGAAAGGTTATCAATGATGCGAGCAATCCCGGCCATTTCAACTGGCACATCAACACCAGGTACAACTGGGGCGAGCCATGGTATGCCGGATTCAGGGAAAGTCAGACTGCATACAGGCTCATGAATCAGGATTTTTTCAGCCGTAACCTGCTGCCTGCCATGCTGGGGTGGTTCAGTATGGACCCAAAGACGAGCATAGAGGATGTTGAATGGCTCCTTGCCAGGGCAGCAGGGTTTGATGCCGGCTTCGCATTCAATGTCAGTCCGGAAGATATTGAGGCAAACGGTCAGAGTGACATGATCCTTGATGCCATAAGAACATGGGAAACAGCCAGGATGGCCGGAGCCTTTACTGCCGCACAAAAGGCAGGTATGCAGGATATTAGGAATGAGTTCCACCTGGAACAGGCGGGGGAAAATAAATGGAATCTTTACCCATATCATACAGAGAGGTTTGAACATGAACAGAAAGTCAGGCAGCCCGGAGAACCCGTTCACGGTGTCTTCGATTTTGAAAATCCTTATGACAGCCAACCAATGATATTCATTATAACCCTCACCGGGGAGCAGGGGGCTGTATCACCTGTCAGCGGCATTGATATTGAAATAAACAACTCCGGGTCGGTTGCAATTCCGGTCAAAATGGAGCCTTCGCAGGTACTGAAGCTTGACGGGAAAGGCATCATTCAGCTTTTTGACAGGAACTGGAAACTGATTGAAACCTTCGACGATTTAAAAATACCTCTTCTGATCAGGGGTAAAAACAGGATAATGATCGATGCAGCCTTCGAAAAGGGCGGTTCTTCAAAGCTTAAGATAGAATTAAAGACCGCCGGCAAAGCAGAGTCAGTAGAGGTACAGTGAAATCAGCTCCGAAATATGAAAATTTCAGATAAATTCATGAATAAATGCTCCCGAAACCCGTAGAAATGATAACTTTAACATATAAAATACAAGAACGGCACTATCTTTCAAGGTGATCTGCACAAAGGTACATCTTTGCAGCGGGCTCCCGGGAAGCAGCAATGATATGCCGCCGGTACGCGGCAGAACGCAGGAGATCATGGCCAGCCTGACCGGCGCTTTGAGGCGGTATCCGGTATTTCCCCGGGGGTGACGGCGGGCCCGGGAAGTTGGATCGGTTATAACTGTTCAACATAAACACCATTGAAATGAGAAAGAGTATGTTTATCTTTTTGATCGCTGTCCTGGCACATTTCCCGTCTTTATCGGGGGAGGATCATCTGAAAGGACCGTCTGTTGACTTTTCCCACGGTAAATTGATTGTCTCGGAAAACCGTCGTTTTCTTGTTCATGAAGACGGAACGCCCTTCTTCTACCTGGGAGACACTGCCTGGGAACTGTTTCACAGGCTTAACAATGAAGAGGCTGAAAGATACCTTGAGAACCGCCGTGCAAAGGGATTCACCGTGATACAGGCGGTTGTACTGGCTGAACTCGACGGATTGAATACTCCGAATACCGAAGGGAACAGGCCTTTGATCAATAATGATCCGCTGAAGCCCAATGAGAAGTATTTTGAGCATGTCGACCGGGTGATAAGCAAGGCAAGGGAGAAGGGGCTGTACATTGGATTGCTTCCCACCTGGGGCGACAAGGTGGACAAGAAATGGGGTGTGGGCCCGGTGATCTTCAACAGGGATAATGCATTCGGCTACGGGCAATGGATAGGCAACCGTTACAAGGATTATCCAAATATAATCTGGATAAACGGAGGAGACAGGGAAGGCGGCGGCAGCAATTATGAGGTGTGGGACGCGCTTGGCAGAGGGATCAGATCGGCCGACAAAAATCATCTTATGACATTTCATCCATTGGGAGGAAGCAGTTCTTCAGTGTGGTTTCACAACAGCCCGTGGCTCGATTTCAACATGTGCCAGACGAGTCATGCCCAGAGATCATATTCAATTTACAGGAAACTCATTGAACACGATTACAATCTCCGGCCGGTAAAGCCATGCATGGATGGCGAACCAAGATATGAGGATCATCCCGTAGCCTGGAAGCCGGAAACAGAGGGATGGTTCGACGATTCCGACGTAAGGCAGGCATTGTACTGGGATCTGTTCAGCGGATCATTCGGCCATACCTATGGCTGCAATCCGGTGTGGCAGATGAAGACACCAGAGCGTGAACCGGTGGGTTTTGCCAGGAATAACTGGTATGACGTGCTTGACCTGCCGGGTGCATCGGAACTTATTCATGCAAGACGCCTCATGGAATCGCGTCCGTTCCTTTCAAGGGTTCCCGATCAGTCGCTGATCGTTCCCGCTGACTACCCGGATACCGACTATATCGCGGCAACAAGGGGAGACGGATATGCCTTTGTGTATTTTCCGACAGGCAGGAGCGCAGTCATAAATCTTCAAATGCTCGGAGCGGGGGGAATACATTCATTCTGGTACGATCCCAGGACCGGGGAGTCGACCCTGATAGAAACAATCGATGAGATCGGGCCCTTCAGGTTCACGCCTCCTTCAGGCGGAAAGGGAAACGACTGGATCCTGATCCTTGATGATGTGTCAAAGGGTTTTTTTCTTCCGGGGCAATGAAACAAGCATTGTCCCCTGATCAGGAATAAGCCGGTGTGGCAATGATTCCGCCGGGAAAGGAAGGCAACCGCTTGTATTCAGTATGATTTTCCCGCCAGCCATTCAGACCGGAGATGAAACTGATGGTTCTGTTAATGCCTGGCGGTTACCCGGCGATCAACAGAAGGTTTTCAGCAGCGGATACAGTTTTTTATACCATAGAAATTTCCTGTTGTAATGTTCAGTTCCTGCCGGTTCAATCCTTTCCAGCGGCCTCACCCATTCCCTGGCTATCTGCCCGATCGGCTCCTTTGTATGATATGACCTTGCAAGCATAGCTGCTCCCATGCATCCGGCCTCCGGCACATCCAGCACTGTTATGGGCATACCCGTTACATCGGCTTTCAGCTGAACGTGCTTAAGCGACCTGGCCCCGCCTCCCATAATTCTCAGTTCATTGACCTGGCAGCCTGATTGTCTGAGTATCTCCAGGTTGAGCCTGATTTCAAAGGCAACTCCTTCCAGAAGGGCCCTGAGTATTTCTTCCCTTTTCACAGTAAGGTCGAGGCCCATAATTGTCCCCCTGGCCCTGACATCAAAATATGGCGTCCCCGACGGGGTGAAATAGGGCAGCACCATAAGTCGCGAGGGCTCATCAGGCATAATTTCAAGAAGCAGTTCATAGGCATCGCGGCCCGTTTTTTCCGCAAGGCGCTTTTCCTCCCTGCCGAACTCATCCCTGAACCATTTCAGGATATTGCCCCCGGTCAGGCTGAATGCAACAGTGGCGTACATCCCCGGAGCTGCATGATCATAGGTGCAGAGATTGCTTATTCTGAGTTCATCAGACATAACCGGTTCCCCGAAAGCGGGTGTTATGCATTCCACGGTCCCCGATGAACAGACCGCAACACCCGGCATAATTGCACCTGCTCCCAGCCCCGAGCATGGCTGGTCATGTCCTCCGGTAACGACAAATACCTTTTCCGGAAGGTTAAGGCTACGGGCTATGCTGCTGTCAACAATGCCGGCAAGGGATCCTGACTGCAGGGGTAATGACATCATTTCCGGTTTTATTCCGGTTTTTTCCAGGATCTCATTGTCCCATTCATGCCTGATCACGTCAAACAGCATTGTTCTTCCCGCCAGGGGCCATCCCATCGAAGGATTGGCAATACCGAGCCTGTACTGGAGCAGATCCTCGAAACACATTATCCGGCGGGTTTTTTCCCAGATCCAGGGCATGTTTTTTCTTATCCAGAGCAGCTTGAACAGGGAAAACATCGGATGAGGGGTATGGCCGGTTATTTTGTAAAGCCGCTCCTCTCCGAACTCCCCGACCCATGGCCCAATCATCTCACTTGCCCTCGAATCGGAGGAAACAAGTGCATTGCAAAGAGCTTTCCCATCACTCCCGATCAGTGTAAAAGCCTCACCCTGGCTTGAAATCCCCATTCCCTTGAGGGATGACGGGATCACCCGGGCCGCGGCTTCCCGGATAACTTCAAAACATGCTGAGATGACTTCATCCGTGTTCAGCTCGGCCCTGCCCGGGTATGGTGAAACAATATCATACTCCCTGTAGGATTTCGAAACCTGGTTCCCGGACTCATCAAACACAACAGCCTTGCATCCGCTGGTCCCGATATCAATCCCCATGTAATGTTCCATATACCGGCTCATTTATACCACAGATCAAAATATCCTGCAACTATACGCTTCATTTCATTAAAAATGATTTCCTGCCGGTAAGTTGTGGTGTAATGAGAAAGGGAAGCTTTCGAATGCCTGCCGGCATTTCTCCCGAGGAGGCCCTTTTCAATCATATCCTCTGTTTTTTCGATCCCGGCCACACCAGATGCATTTCTGACCATGTCTTCAAAAAGGACGGGGGCGCTGTCGCGCTCCAGAGCGGTCCAGATATTGACTTTGGCAATTCCATCGTCAAAAAGACCCGTTATCTGCTCCCTGCTGACAGACGATGTACCGTGCAGCACCAGTTTTGGTCCGGTGATGCTGCTTATTCTCCTTGCAAGGTCACCATGATATCTCAGGTCAGCTGCGCTTGCCCTGTGCTCTGTCCCGAGATTGGCCACAATAAGATCAACACCTGTCTCCCCCAGGTATTTCTCCGCCTGAGCCGGAGTTGTGAGCTCACTCCTCACATCACCCGTTGCATCAACAATTTCGTCACAGGCACCTTCAATTACTATCTTACTGCCGAAATCTTCCACAAACCTGGCAGTAAGTTCAATATTGTCTTCAAGGGGCAATGCTGATGCATCGTACATTATCATCGAGAACCTGTTCATATCCCATTCCAGGAGGGGCTTGTCGGCATCCCACTGCACATGATCGAGATGGATCATTACCCTGAGTTTTTCAAAAGGCGAGCCAGGGGCGGTAAGCACTTCGATATCGGAAAGGAACAGCTTAAGGCCGATATCCCACAACCTGGTATGGGTATAGTAAACAGACTGGCTCCGATGGCTGTACAGATTGGTTATTCCGATGGTGACCGGAATATCGGGCTGTCCGGTTCCGGCACCATATTCCATGGCAGCAGAGAGAATGGCTTCGGTGGTTGTAAGATTTTCGGCATTGAACGCCGGGATCACCCATTTTCTCCGGGCTGCTTCAGCATATACATCGAGTACGTGGTTTCTGTCAAGAATCAGTGGCATGTATAATGGAATTATTATGTTTGAGGATTACGGATTCCGGATCACATTACGGCTTTGCCGGCTCTTCCGTTTGGCCTGGCTGCAGCTGATGGTGTTTCGGAATGCAAGGGGGATAATCATTACAATGCTATTGCATTTATCCCCGTAAGTTCACAGAATGCCCTTAGCTCTTCATAGAGATGGCTTCCATAGGCGAGGCACGCATATTCATTGTTCCATGATTGCAGAAGTTGTTCGATATCGCAGTGTGCCCTGACGAATCCGTGGGGCCAGAATGGTATTCCGCATTCGTTTTTGCGTTTTTCTATCTGATCGGCCGGTGGTTCAAAAATGGTGCAGCGTGCAATGACCATCTCAAACCGGCCGTTATTCCTACCAAGCCTTGCCAGCACGCCTTCTCCCACTTTGCAAACCAGCTTAACGGAAAGTCCGCCGGCTTCTCCTTCAGTGGGGATGCCATGCCCGGCAAATCCGGCAGGGCCCAGCCTGCCTGCCAGTGAGGGAGGGCATGCACCATCGCCGATGATCTTGATCTCATTGTTCGACTTATCAACATGCTGCAGGTCGCCGTAATATACAGGCTCATCGCTCATATCTGTTAAACATTTAACAGTGAGGGCGGTATTAAAATCCCCGAGGGTTGAAGTGCCCACCCTGTCTTCAAGCATCATGCTCTGTGCAAAGCAGGTTGCGCTGTAATCATTGCCAAGGCCGGGGAAGGATTGAATAGTATAGAAATCCCATTCATATGCTTTCACCAGCTTCTTAATGGCAAGATAGAGCCTTATTGAACGGTCAGCCTGATCATCAGACGGGATTGGCTCTGAAAAAAGTTTCTGAATTCTTGTTCTTTCCTTCCTTACTTCCTCAGCAGGGATCTCCCTGGCTGTTTTAAGCAATTCGCTGGTGTCGCGGGAATCAATGTCTATTCCGAACATTCTCATCCACTGGGATGGATCGGCAGCCCCGCATGTCTGACCCATTCCCCTGCCGCCGAAAGTACCTATTATGCTCATATTCAGCCTGTTTTTCATTGCACTTGCACGGCAGTAAGAGGTAATCTTTTCTATTTCTGCCTGATCTTCAAAGCTTCCATACACAAACCGGTGCCGTATACCCGTTTCCTTAAGCGCTCCCTGCAGTACCAGGCCCCCGACAGGTCTCCATCCCTGGCTGCCCGGATTTGTCCATATCACAATACCTTTTCCGGTGGTTGAGTAATCGCGGATTGCAGCTATCATATGCGCAGCCCATACCCACGTTCCGGAAAAGAGAATCAGGGCATCCACATCATTCATCTTCCTGAACCTGTCGAAGCACTCCCTGGCCTCTTTCCTGGAAGCAACCACCAGGTCGTGTTCAACAAGTTCAATTCCGGCATTCTGCAGGGCTTTTTTTGCACCGGCAACGATCCTTTCATCTATAAATGGCTGTCCCATCGGATCTTTCAATCCATCCTTATGGACACCATACACAATAAAGCCAGCCTTTGTTTTAATCATGGTCAATTTTTTATTAAATGGTTATTTCAAACTTAAGCGAAGGAATAATTTTCAGGATGTTCTCAGAATATATTTTTTTCAGTACCTCCCTTTGCAGTCCGATCCCGCAAACCGGCCACCGGGCATATCCGAAGGTTCCATCGTAGTCGGGAGAATAGAATGATTCATCAAATGTTTCGAGGAACCTGAAATATGTCCTGTACATTTCAAGCGAATCGTCTATGTTTGCAGGCATGTCGGTGCCGAATACGATCCTGTCCTGGTACTTGATAAAAAACTCCCTTGATGAATAGGGCTGCCGTCCAAGTTCGTCAATCCTTGCCGAGAAATCAATATAAACATTCGGGTTCTCATCGAGGAGCCCGGCCACATACTGGATATTCTCCGCATAGTTGGCGAAATGAGGCAGGATGAACACTGTTTGGGGATGTTGTTTAACAAGGTTATCCCTTTGTTTGAGCAATTCTCTCTTACGCGGGAAAGAAGGATCTGCGAAGCTCCATGAATGATATTTCTTCAGATTATCAAAGTGTTCATTTTCCGGGGTTACCGGTTCAAAGAATCCTGCGGGGTCAGCCTGGTGTATAAGTACAGGTATTCCCAGCCGTCCTGCTTCCTCCCATAAAGGGAACAGACGCTGGTCATCGCATGGAATAAGGGATCCGCCGGCGTCGCGGTAACGTAATCCCAGTTCCTTCAGCACTTTAAGTCCTTTTGCTCCTTTGCTTACATGCAGATTAAGCATTTCGATGAACTCCTCCACGAAGCGCCTGTGGTCAGTGAAAAGAGGCTTGTCAGCAGGCTGGGCAAGGTTAGCCATGGTAAAGCAATAAAACCGTCCCGGATATTTTACCGCACAGTTATCAAAGAAATCTGAGATATCACCCGGGCTGATCCTGTAGCCTCCTTCTGTAAACTCAATCCTTACATTGCCCGTAAGGTCGCAATAACTCACCACACCGGCTCTGTCCATGGTTTCAACTACTTTCTCAACCTGCCAGTTGCCCCAGAGATGATTATGGGCGTCAATTACCGGGAAGGATGCCTTTTCAATGCTTGTACGCCTGGTTACCAGGTAGATATTTTTTGCCATAGGGTTCAGGCTTTGATTATTAACTCAATAAATGACCCCGTTGATGTATCACATAAAATTTCCGTGCTTCGGCATTTCACAGGAATTATCCATTCACAACCCGGATTCAACGAGTCTTTCAATTATCCTGACATTTGCATCCCTGCTGTTTTCTTGCATTGAAAAACTCTTATCCCGCTCAAATACGGCCATGCTCCAGTCAATGGCACTATAACCGGGAAATTCCTTTTTCTGCTCATCGATAAATTGCCTGGCATCAGCCTTACGGCCCAGTTGTTCAAGTGCCCAGGCCGATACCACGGTATTTGCCGGGATAAAGTTCCTGACACCGTTTTCAACAGATGGTTTAAAGCCAGTGATTTTGTGAAGCATCTTTCCGGCCTGGTCTGTCCTGTTCTGTCTTTGCAGGCAAATGAAGGCAAGCCAGTCTTCGAGCCTGGTATCGATGTCTTCATCATAGGGCTTTCCTGCTCCAAGGTTTTCCGGCCAAAGCCTGGCTTCGGAAATGTATCCCATTGCTTCGCCGGTCTTTTTCTTTTCCATCGCATCCAGGGCCTGCATGAGTTTAGCTTCCCGGTACATTTCCCTGCCGTTTGTGGCACCTTCATGAGGCAGGATAACCAATTTCCTTAAAACCGCATCTGCATCACGATATTTCCTGTTCAGCAGGAGTGTTCTTGCATGGAGCGAACCTGTAATGAAGTTGTCGGGGTGCAGCCTGTAATAGGGTCCGGTTACTGCCAGGGCTTTATCATATTGCTGCCGGTCAATGTAGTAACCGGCCAGAAGAACATGATACCGCCACTGATTGTCAAGAGTCAGGGCTTTCTTAAGATCTGCCTCGCACTGATGGCTGTCAGTTCCTCTCATAACTGCGGCACGGGCCGCATAAAAAGGGGCATATCCGGGTGTGTCACCGCATGACATAAGCAGTTCCATACTCTCATCGCTGCGGTTCCTGTCCCTGTAAATAAGAGCCAGGTGATACTTAAGCAGCCAGTCATCCTGGCTTTTAAGCAACTGCCCGATCACCATGCCAGTCTCTGACCTGAATGGGAAGGAGAAATCGGGATTGATCCCGTCCAGATCAGCTTTTGTACCAGTCAGAAATGCCCTCCAGTATTCCTTCTCCGGGATGGCAGGCAGCAGGGAAATCACTTTTCCGGCCTCGTCCCTGCAGCCGGAGTTATAATACCACACTGCCAGTTCCATCAGGGTTTCATGGGGGAGTTCATTTCTTATAAGCTCGAGAAAATTCTTTTTTGCATCCATGGTATCGTCAAGAAGGTATTTTTCAAAACGGGCAAAATGATTAAGCGGATCAAATGAAAGAATTGTATCAAGAGTTTCCCGGGCCTTTTCATGGCTTCCCCGGCATCTTGAAATGGCTGCCCGGAGCTGGAGGGCATCAATATTGAAGCGGTTGAAATCAGTGGCTTTGATGGCATAGGCGAGAGCCCTGGAATAGTTCCCTTCGCCGAAATATATCCGGCTCAGTCCGGTATAGGCCGCACTGCGGTATTCAGCCGATATCGATGCAATGTCAAATCCGTCTTTGGCATCCGTAATTCTGCCATTGGCGAGGTTTATCAGCCCGTAGTAGTAATTTGCGGCCCCGTCATGGGTGTCGATGCTCAAGGCTTTCGTTATCAGTTCCAGGGCCCTGGGATACATCATGTTACGGTATTTCAGTTCTGCCATTTTTACCAGTGCAGGCAGGAAATAAGGATCTTTTTCAAGTGATGCTTCAAGCTTAGTTTCCGCAAGGGGATACATTTTCTGATCCATCGCTTCCTTACCCTGGACATACAGGCCATATGGGCTGTTCCAGCCGAAATCGCGCGGTGCTTCAACGGGCCTTGCAAGCACGTTGTACCCGGGGCCGGTGCTGTAGTTTAACAGATTCGTGCCCAGCGATACGGCCAGATTACTGCCGTCGCCATTGAACCTGACCGAATCAGTGAAAGTTTTCAAAGGGAACAATTTCACTTTTTTCCTGTAAACGGTTTTTTCGCCCTCTTTAACTTCCAGGGTTTCATCAACGGACTGAACCGGGCTGAGGTATAATTTCAGAAAACCATTCTCAGTCTTTATGTTGAGTGCACCAAAATCGTTTGCTGCAACGAAACCCCCGGTTTTAAGAACAGGATAGAAATATTCGGTCCAGGTATCAGTGCCGTATGGGGCGAAGCCGAGGTGTTTGAACGGAGTGAATGTTGAGCCCTGGCTGTTCTGGTTAAAAAGCCGGCCCGACTGCATTTCAACATATTGTCCGTCACTGTCGGTCAGAAGGTTTTCCCATATCATTCCCTGTCCCGACAGGCCCCATATCCAAATCTTTTTCCCGGCTTTGTCGTCATGAGTGCCGTACCGGGCTATTCCAAACCCGTCGTCGTGCCAGTATGCACCGGAAAAGTCAGAATATTTTCCGATAATATGGTATGATTTATATCCGCCGAAATTATTGGACTCATAGAAGGAGATTTTCCTCCCGTTTGTTTCATCCACCGGCCAGGCTGCATACTCGCCGCCGTGACCAATGTGACGGGTACCCGGGAAAATGAATTCAAGGTTACCCGAGGCCTTGTATCCGCCGTTAAGCCAGTGATAATAGGGCTGGCTGACTGGAGTTGAATTGTACCAGAACGATTTCGTCATAAAAAAGGCCTTGCCGGCAGGCAGCCTTACTTCCAGCCGCCAGTTGCTTCTGGTCAGAAGGTCGAGTACTCCCAGAATGCAGCTTACGCTTCCGTCGCTGTTCTCTGTCACAAGGTAATCGACCGGCGTGGCACAATTGGGTGTATGTCCGATTATTCCGTAATTCAGTTCAAGCCCTCCGCTGGTATAGGGGCCGCGCATGGCAATGTCCCTGAATTTTACAACCTGGTTGTTGTAAATGAACGACCTGCCGGTCGATTTTTCTATTGCCGTCCACACCTTACCTCCTATCTCCGGCAGGATAACAACCTTTATATAATCATTTTCAAGTTCCACAACCTTCCATGCCTGCTGAACCGGTTTGGTCGTGAAGCCGTCATACCGGAAATAGGGATAGAGTGACGTGGCCAACGGAACCGGATCGGGATCCGAATAAGGATAAGTTGTGAATACCTTCTGGTATTCCCTGATCGTTGCTGTCTGGCCATCCAGGATGACTACGGAAAAAAACAGGAACATGATTGTACAGATAATCATCTGCCGTGATCGTGTAAGCATAGCAGTATTTTTTAAAATTAGAAGAACAATTATCCGGTGTCAATCAGCTGAATCAACCTTACGACCGGCAGGATCATTCAGGAGCCCGCCGGCCGGCCGGAATAATTCATCCGCCTGAAAACATTTCCTCATAATGGGCAGAAGGTTCAAATATCCCTCCTCCTGTATTAAAGAACTCATCATTCAGTTCATAAACACCCCGTTTTATTTTCACCCATTCAGCGTTTTTCGCCGGGTGATAACCAATCATAGTCTGCCAGTTTCTGTAGTTCTGATGCCCGTTGCTTTCAACAAGTCCGAGCATGCCCAGGCCGGGGAAGGAATCGAGCCTGGCAGCTACATTTTTGTTCCATTCGACCAGGATGGGATTTACAGTCAGGTCGGCGCAGAAGCAGGGCACTTTGCGTTCATAGGCAGCCCGGGCAATTTTGAGTGTCATGCTGAGAGTTTTGGCAATGGCCTTCAATGCAATGGCACCGTATCCCATATCTATTCTCCTGACCGCGTCGTCAGCCGTATGGGCACTTTCATCGGCAGCGAGCCTCACAGGTATGTCTCTTACATCATCTTCAATCTCTTCCGGGAAAGGTTCCTCGATGATTGCAATCTGATCGAAGGCGCCGATCTTCCTTGCATGATCCAGCAGTTTAAGGAGCGCTGCCTTTGATTCGTACCGGCCATTGGCATCAAAATAGTAGGGCAGCTTCCCGTCTTTGGAGAAGGATGTCCTGATGTGGCCGACAGCCTTATGGATTGCTGAGAGGCGCTCCTTATCCTTTTCCAGCATTTCATCCTGTGTTCCCGGCTGACCTATCTTTATTTTCATGAAAAAATAACCCTGATCAACCGCCTCCATGATTTCCTCTATTGGAACAGTGTAGGCCATCAGAGGTATTCCCGCCACCCGTCTGTGCCTGTGCGACAGGGCAGGCTTATACCTGGAAGGGATCATATCATCAAATGTTCTGATGTTATTGTCCCTGCTGTAAAGGATCCATGCTGCATTATCGGGAGCGACGAGTGAGTTAAGGGCAAAAGTTTTCCTCAGCGACGGATTTGAAGTGATCTTTTTTCCATACTCATAGATCTCAGGATACAGGGAATCAAGCATGTCGACCGGATTTGTGAAGCTTTGCCCGTTCATCAGCTGAACAGCTCTTTCGGTCATGGTATACATCAGCGCATTGCCGCCGCTTTCTGAATGGTTCGCGAAAACCCCGGCATCGGACCACAGGACGCTTTGCGAGCACAATCCGATGGCATGCGCTCCCGAATCACTTTCAAGCCGGACAGCGGATTGCCATATTTCAGACATATAACCTCCTTTGAATCCGAAAGGACGGATCAGCGGCTCCCTTTCAAAATTCGTACTGACCTTTTTTATCCTGATAGTGCGTTGCGCCGGTTCAGCTGATCCCCCGGGGATAAAATCAAGCGGATTTGCCATAACAGCGGCGCCGGCTGCAGTCATCCTTGAAATGAATTTGCGGCGTGTTGTTAATTCATTGCTCTTCATTGCAAACTCTTTTTAACTGATCAATCAACATACGATCACAACTGATCAGCATGTGAAAAATAGTCATTTTTTCCGGGTTTCATCTCTTAATTCAATAAGGGCAAACAGAATATGCTTGGCACTTAAAAATAATAAAATTCCGTAAATAAGGCTTTAAAACAACTGTAAAGATGTTGTCTCACACTGTCAGGCTGATTAAAATGCATTGATTTGCAGCCGGGGCTACCCTGCAATGCGTGCAAGCCGTACTTTGGCAGCCGAAGCTGATAAGTGTGCTGGCGGCCGCGGGATGGGATTTCTAAGGGATTTCCTGCTGAATTTTCAGAAGTTCCCTGCTGTTAAGCCTGTCCTCAAGTATCCTGGAATAAGAAAGGCCCTGTCGTATCTTATAATCTTCCCAGGCTTTCTGAGCCCATGCAAGGGCATCTTCAAGCCGGCCGTTGATCTCATTGATGATTGCCATATTATAGGCTGCCCTGCCGGCGATCTTTGATCTGGGATTTGCAGTTTCCATTTCCCATAACAGACCTGCTTCGTCCCATTTTCCGGTCTGGGCCTTGCGCCTCGCTTTCCTGAAATTATCCGTGCCTTTCACAAAATAATCGCGGGTAACCCTTAACCTGTATGGAATCAGGCGGGATGCGTATGCATGTCCGGCTTTACGGCTTACCTGCCTGACGGCAGCTTTTCGCCCTGTCAGGGCTTCCACTGCGGCAGCGGGATTGATGCCGCGGCCGTGAAAAACAAGTGACTGAGCAAAACTGTATTCATCCGCAACGCTCTTCTCCGCCGGAACATAGATCCTCCAGCCTGTCTTTACCACTGTTTCCATCGCTGCATCATGTTCAATGCCCGGTATGCTGCCCAGCGGCGTACTGATATCAACTTCCCTGGCGGAGTACGATATCCTTGTGTCGGTGTCAAATCGTTCAAGGGCAAACAGGGCATCCATTCCTTCCTCACCGCAGATCTTCTCAACGATATCCCAGGCCAGCGGAGGGGGAAGTTCTCCCATAGCGGTAGTCCTGAAATCAATTCCGCTCAGGGGTCTGACCTCCAGGAACCTGGAATTCTGCCCGAGGGCCTCCGCAAGGCCGGCAACGCTTTCACTTGCCCCATCCCTGTCAAGGTCAGGGCCTTCAAGCGTCACGATCTTTTCAATAATATCAGTGAGCCTGGTTTCATCTGTGGGAATGCTCCTGTTGATGATGCCGACATTCCTGATTCCGGGAGACAGTGTGACCGGTGCGGGCCGGGTGGTATTAATATACAGTTCATTTGTCTTGCAGGCTGCAAACACAGGTAAAATGACAATCAGGCAATACCATTTCATTTCAGGAATTTAAATCAATGTGTTCCTGATTAGAACGTGAATAATCTCATTGAATTATGTCAACACGGATATTCCTTATTGCTGCGGTTGTTCGCCACGATGCAACTCCGAACGGTTTTGAAAGTTCAACCTCGGGGCGGACAGACAGTTTTTTTTCTCCGATGGTGAAGTCTGCCACAACAGCACTGTCAATCCTGGCTTCGATTTTACCATCCGTCACCTTCAGTCCGATATTGTACCATCTGCCCTTCTGAAAAGACATGAGCCTGGTGGTTTCATTTTCCGATGCATCTTTGCCGTTTATGCAGCTGAGTCCAACCACCGTGCCGCCCCATCCCCCGGCAATAAACGTACAGAACATTCCGCTGGCGGGGAATGTGATTCCGCAGAAGAAATCATTGCCGTCGATCTTTTTCGCCTCAAGGGTGATCTCGTAATCATACAGGGGAAAATCTCCCTTCCAGGTGACCCCTGTACAACCATCGCCCATTCCCAGTATGACGGACCCGCCGGAGACATAAACGGGGCCCTGTGTTCCGAAACTGGTAATTTCCCATCCGTCAAGAGTCCGGCCGTTGAACAGGAGGCTGCTGTCCTTCGACTGCAGCACCTGATCCTTTCCTGAAGAAGGTGCTGATCCGGATCCGCAACTATTCAGGAACACTGCCATGATAATACATGGCAGAACCGGACTTACCGTAATTCCTGGCGACATGGCGACAGATTTATCAATTGAAAAACTCCTTAACACAATAATTACTGAATTTCAAAGATCATTCTTGTCAGGTTAATCTGCAAGCTTTCCGGGTAAAAGTGAGAATCCATTAACGGGTTTAAGTTACAAACAGATCCTTTATTGTCAGTCTGGAATAAATATCATAAATTTGGGGATCATACCTGCCAGGCACATGTCATACAGCTGGGCCCTCGAATACAAGATCAAGATCAACCGCTCGGGACTTTGTTAATCTTTCCCGGGCCAAATGCTCATCCGGCCAGACTTCCTCAGCCGCATAAAGGCTGCCATTCTTCAATTACCGGAAAATTAATTTATTAACAAATATTTATTTCAATCATATGGAAAAACTGGTTATTACAGGTTTTGATCTTAAGATTAACGATGTGGTCAATGTAGCGCGTCACGGACAAAAGGTTGAGCTGCATCCTGATGCAATGAAGCGGATAATGGAATGCAGGGCAATGCTTGAAAGGAAGATAGAAGCCCATGAGATAATGTATGGTGTGAACACGGGTATAGGCGAATTCTCTGAGATGGTGCTTAATGACGATCAGATCAAGGATTTCCAGCGTTACCTCGTTTACAATCATGCAGCAGGGATCGGAGAGCCCGCCCCGGTTGAAATTGTCAGGGGAGCAATGCTTGGCAGGATCAATGTCCATGCACACGGCAATTCGGGTAACAGGCCAGAGATCACCGAAACCCTTATTGAAATGCTTAACCGGGGAGTTACCCCGTTCGTGTGCCAGAAAGGATCGGTGGGTGCATCAGGCGATCTGGCGCCAATGTCGCAGATTGCGTTGCTCCTTCTGGGTGAGGGGAAGGCATACATCAACGGCGAACTGCTTGACGGTGCAGAAGCCATGAAAAGGGCGGGTATAAAGGTACCCGGGCTTCAGGCCAGGGACGGTCTGGCAACCATCAACGGATCGAACATGCTTACCGCGATGAGTGCCATCTGGCTCGTCGATGCCAATAACTGGCTCAAGCAGGCCGAAATAGCCGCGTCGATGTCGCTTGAGGCCCTGAAGGCAAATATGAAGCCTTATACACCACTTCTTCATGAGGTAAGGGGCTTCAAGGGTGCCGTAAGAAGCGCAAGGGCGATAAACAAGTGCATATCAGGCGGCGATCTTAAGGAGGGAAGGGTGAAATCAAAGGTTCAGGATGCATATTCGATGAGATCAACCCCGCAGGTTATCGGTTCAGCCCATGACATGCTTGCCTATGCCCGCTCGCAGGTTGAGACAGAGCTAAACGGAGTTGGTGATAATCCGGTCTTTTTTCCCGACAGGAATCTTCAGCTTTCCGGCGCCAACTTCCAGGGATCGCCTGTCTGTGTTCCTATGGATATGGCCGGAGCCTGCATCACTATGGTCAGCGTAATGTCGGAAAGAAGAATGAACAGGATGAACAATCAGTCATTAAGCGCAGGTCTGCCGGATTTTCTCACGAAAGGTGCAGGGATGTTCTCGGGAATGATGCTGAGCCAGTACACTGCCGACACACTGATAGTCGAACAAAGGATACTCTCCGTTCCGGCATCCATACAGTCGATACCTGCTGCTGCCGACCAGGAGGATTTTGTATCGATGGGAATGAATACCGCAATCAAGAACAACCAGATCCTCGATTGTGCATATGGAATACTGGGGATAGAGTTTATGGCAGCTGCCCAGGCCCTTGATTTCAGGAAAGAGGAATACAGCTTTGGCCATGGTGTTCAGAAAGCCCGGGAGGTGATAAGGAAGCATGTCGAATTCCTCGATGCCGACCGGCCGTTATACCCCGATCACACTGTAATGAAGCAACTTGTCAGGTCGTGCGAGATCCTTCAGGAAGTCGAGAAGGTAACCGGACCGCTGGAATGAAAAACATAGTATATTTGTATGAGGCAAACTTAAATAGAAAATAATACCCAAACCCTGTCAGCAGGCCGCTGAAAAAACCTGTACGACAGTATTCAAAAATTAAATCTCAGCTAATGAAAAAGTTACTGTTTCTGTCACTGGTGGTTCTGACTGCCTGTTCACCGCCCCGTTCCGTCAGGGAAAAGGATGCCGCCGCAAACTACATTCCAGGCAATGTGATTTCATCTGCAATTGACAGCATAAAAACCATTAATCCCGGTGCTGATCAGGCTCTTCTCGAGAAAGGGCTCAGGCACGCAGCATCTCTTTGGAGGGCTGAAGACGGATCACCAGATGAATTCCTCGTATTTGCCAGGGGAAATTATGTATCAGATCCCGCAAAACGCAGTGTTCTTTTCAGGAAGATCAGCAATTACTTCGAATCGATCGGAGGCAATTACAATGAGATAACCCTCGATCTTAAAAAGAATCTGGACGAGGCCACGGGCGAGATCGATGAAATAGACAGGATGTTCGGGAACTATTCGGTAGGCGCACATCTCTCCGATGATTTATACTCAAACAAGATAGCCTTTGCAATAGCTCTTAATTTTCCGTATTTCACCCTTGAGGAAAAAGAAAAGCTGGGTCCTTCATGGACCCGTGAGGAATGGGCAATGGCAAGGCTCGGCGATTATTTTGTTGCAAGGGTTCCGGCCGGACTTCAGCAGGCTCTGGCTGTTGCCGGAGGGAATGCCGACATGTACATTGCAGACTACAATATTTGTATGGATAAGCTGCGCACGGATGACGGGCGGCAGATCTTTCCTGACGGACTGTTATTGCTTTCACACTGGAACCTCAGGGATGAGATCAAGGCTGATTATGCCGATGCGGACAAGGGACCTGAGAAGCAGGATATGATCTACAAGGTTATGGAGCGGATCATTAAGCAGGAAATTCCGCAGGTTGTAATCAATGATCCCGGGTATGAATGGGCTCTTTACTCGAACAAGGTAAGCAGAAACGGGGAATCAGCCGACGCAAAAGCCGAGCCTGATACCCGCTACGCTCATATCATTGCCAGTTTCAGGGCTATGAAGGATATTGACCAGTACAATCCTGAAATGAACACTGCCATCCTGCGGAATTTTTCCGCCGGGATGGAGATATCGCAGGAAGAAGTTGAAGCATTGTTCGATAAGTATCTCAGTTCTCCCCTGCTTGCAAAGGTGGGACAGATCGTCAGGGAACGCCTTGGCCGTGACCTGAAACCATATGATATCTGGTACTCAGGCTTCAGGGCCAGGACCGGCTTTCCTGAAGAACAGCTTACGGCAAAAACCACAGCCCTCTATCCCACCCCTGCTGCATTCAGGGCCGGGATGCCCGGAATGCTGCAGAAGCTGGGCTGGAGTCCTCAGAGGGCCCGGTATCTGGCTGATAAAATCGTTGTTGATCCGGCCCGCGGCTCGGGCCATGCATGGGGCGCTGCAATGAAAGGAGCTGTATCGCACCTTAGAACCAGGGTGTCAGGCAAAGGAATGGATTTCAAGGGATATAATATAGCGGTTCATGAATTCGGACATAACGTGGAGCAGACAATCTCACTATACGATGTTGACTATTATATGATGTCAGGAGTCCCGAATACGGCAATAACCGAAGCCCTTGCATTTATTTTCCAGGCCCGCGACATGTTTTTGCTGGGGCTGACTGACAATAACCCGGAAAAAGAAAAGATGGCTACCCTCGACGCAGCATGGTCGCTGATGGAGATCATGGGCGTGGGAATGGTCGACATGAAAATATGGAAATGGCTGTACGCAAATCCCGATGCAACTCCGCCGCAGTTCAGGGATGCTGTCGTGACCATCGCCACCGGTACATGGAACAGATATTTTGCACCGGTTTTCGGAACAAAGGATTCCCCGATCCTTGCAATTTATTCCCACATGGTCAACTCACCGTTATACCTGGCCAATTACTCATACGGGCAGATAGTCCAGTTCCAGATTGAAGAATTTCTGAAAGGCAGGAAACTTTCCGATGAAATAGACAGGATGTTCAGCCAGGGCCGGCTAACCCCGCAGCAATGGATGACAGGGGCAGTCGGGACAAAAATATCTGCACAACCCATCCTGAATGCCCTCGACGCGGTTTTAAAGTGATTAACCCGTGCAATACCCGGATCGCCTCTGTCTGCAGTACCATCGGGAGAGAAAATATACCCGGCTGATCAGGCGTGTTTTCACTGATCCGGGATAAACATTTTCTCTGCGGCATATGTTTCTGCCATACACAGAATATTGATTTAAAACGTGAAATATGAAAATCAAAATCGCTGATTATCCCACGCTAAATAAGGAATGGGACAAGAAAGAAACCGAGGAGAAGACCAAAAAGATCCTGAAAAGGATCGGGAAGCTCCAGAATAAGATGTATGCCCAGAATAAATTCAGCATACTGGTGGTTCTCCAGGGAATTGATGCTTCAGGGAAAGACGGTATCACCAAAGGATTGCTGAAATACTGCAATCCGCTGGGTGTCAAGATCGCAAGTTTCAAAAAGCCCAGCGAGAACGAATATGCCCATGATTTTCTGTGGAGGGTGCACCAGGTTGTTCCCCGGAAAGGAGAACTGCAGATCTTTATCAGATCGCATTATGAAGACATACTGGTGCCGGCCGTAGAAAAGTACATCCCGTCAGAGGTGATAGAAAAAAGATATGAAGTGATAAATGATTTCGAGAATCTCCTTGAATCAAATGGCACAAAGGTCCTCAAGTTCTTTCTGAACGTTTCAAAGGAAGTACAGAAAGAAAGGCTCATGGAGAGGATCGAGGTAAAGGAAAAACACTGGAAGCACAAGGACGGGGACTGGGACACCCGGGAAAAATTCGATGAATATCTCGGTGTTTATGAAAGGATCATCAATACCTGCAACAGATTCCCATGGCATATCGTTCCCTCTGACACCAACTGGCAGAAACTTTATTATGTAGCAGAAGTTGTACTCAATACCCTTGAGGACCTGGATCTTAAATGGCCCGGACTAGTGACTGAAAAATTCAGGGATCAGATTAAAAAATAAGGCTGTCATTATTGAAAAACCAGAATTGAATTCCGCCTGTCATACCGGCAATATGATTCCCTTAACCGGTCACCTTCTCCGGAAAATTACTCACAATGAAACATCCCGGAGGGTCATCCGGTTAAGAAAAGCTTCCGGTGAACCCCGTAAACCCGTCCGTCAGAAATGTTCAACCAATAATTAATCAAGCCATGTACCGCAAACTACTTTTACCATTTTTCCTGTTACTTGCGATTACTGTACAGTCGCAGCAAGCCTACAGCCCCTCGCCTGAAAACCTCAGGGCCCGTGAATGGTTCCAGGATGCAAAATTCGGGATGTTCATCCATTGGGGAGTCTACAGCATTCCGGGCGACGGTGAATGGGTCATGAATAATCAGAGGATAGACAAACAGACCTATCAGAAACTGCCGGCGTTTTTCAATCCCATCGGTTATGACCCGAAAGAATGGGTGGCGCTGGCAAAGGCTGCAGGAATGAAATACATAACCATTACATCGAAGCATCATGACGGCTTTGCGATGTGGGATTCCAAAGTTTCCGACTACGATATTATTGACAGAACTCCCTACAAAAAGGATGTTCTTAAAATGCTGGCAGAAGAATGCAACAGGCAGGGAATAAAACTGTTCTTCTATCACTCTCACCTTGACTGGTACCAGGAGAATTACTTTCCGCGCGGCAACACCGGCCAGAGCGCCGGCAGGCCTGAGAGCGGCGACTGGTACAGGTACCTCGATTATATGGATTCGCAGCTGCGTGAACTTCTTACCGGCTATGGCGAAATCGGAGGTATCTGGTTTGACGGCATCTGGGATAAGAAAGGAGCCGACTGGAGACTCGACAAGACCTACGGACTGATCCACAGCCTGCAGCCTTCGTGCCTTATCGGCAACAATCATCATCTGGCACCTTTCCCGGGAGAGGATTTCCAGATGTTTGAGAAGGACCTGCCGGGCCACAATACCACCGGTTTTTCCGGCGAACAGAAAGTAGGGGATCTTCCTTTCGAGACATGTGAGACCATGAACGGTTCATGGGGTTTCAACCTGCAGGACAAGAATTATAAACCGACAAAGGATCTTATCCGGTATCTTGTCAAAGCCGCGGGATACAATTCCAATTTTCTACTGAACGTGGGACCGATGCCAGACGGGAAGATCCAGCCTGAGTTTGTGGCTGCACTCAGGGAGCTTGGTGCCTGGATGGAGAAGTACGGGGAGACAATATACGGCACAAGGGGCGGTCCCATAACACCCCGGTCGTGGGGTGTCACAACCCGGAAGGGAAACAAGGTCTATGTCCACCTGCTTGATTTGGAAGACAATAATTTACTGCTCCCCGACTTCGGCAGGAAGGTGAAAAGCATTACCGTCTTCAATTCGGGAACAAAGCTTAAATTCAGACAGGATGCCTATGGCATAACAATATCGGTTCCGCCGGCAGTTACAGATGACACGGATACGGTACTGGTTCTTGAAACCTGAAGGAGAAATTACACTGAAATCACTGCAGGAACCCGTTAGCGGGACAGATACTATTTTAGGTCAGGTGAAAAAGCAGGCGGATATAAATACATTCGATTACTATATATCTTCTTTTCCGGAAGAAAAGCAGAAGATACTGGTGAAACTGAGGGAGACGATCAGTAAATCGGCTCCTGAAGCAGAAGAAAAGACAAGTTTCTGCCTTATTTCCGTGAGCCCAACGGGATAGTTATACCAAGGAAAGGAAAGGCAATAAAGGTATCCATGTCAGCCCCTACAGGTATCCAGAAGCTGTAATCAAGTCCGATGTTCCTGATAATGCTTCTCCCGCCAAGTGATAAAACAGCAACAGTTTCGCCTTCGGCACTGATAATATAATTCTCTGTAATAAAATATCCTTTCGGACCGGTCCGGATCATACTGCTTATATTGATCACAGGCACTTTCAACCAGTCGTCCTGTGCAAATCCGTAAGCCAGGCCGACACTTATGTTCCTGTCACGCGACCCAAAGGTTGTAGTGCCATAAAGGAGGCCAAACACACCTGAGTCCTCCCCGAGGATGGTTCCGATAAAAGCACCTGTCCCGATGTTTAACTTGTCCCTGACCACGGGAATTGAAAATTTGGGAACTATCCAGACAGGTGATGAGGTTCCGCCAAAGAGAAAAAGGGGCACGATTCCTGCGCCGATCGAAAAATTGTTTGTCAGACCCAATGAAAACTGGTTATAAAGGATCCAGATATTCTGATAATAGGAGGCCCCTTTTTCCAGTCCGTATCCGTTTGGGGCCCAGAAATATCTTGAAGACTGGGGATTCGGGAGCCAGATCTGTCCCTTTTCATATTTCAGCTGCTTGAGTATTTTCCTGGATTTAATACTGTCTTTTGGCATTCTTATTTCACCAAGGCTGGTTGTTTTCAGGACAATTGTGGTGGAATCTTCGGAAATGATATTTCCGATGAAGATATTTCCGTCGTAGGTTTCTATGCGGAAAGTGGCGGTCGTATCAGCTGCTTCCTGTGAATAACACCATTTGCAGCCAGGCGCCGCAAGCAACAGCAGAACAATACACAGTTTTTTCATTTTCAGGGCTTTCAGGGATTTAAAGTCCAGCTCCGGGTCGATCAGATTCTACTATTACAGTAATAAAAGCTGTTCCTTATAAACTTCTCTATTAATAGTTTTTCACCAGCCTCTATTTAAGGATCACCTCCAGCACCGGGATCTCCACCGGGGGCTTCTTCACCGGGAGCTGAAGGTTGAGATTGTTTTTCTGTTCATTGCTGCCTGCGGTAAAGCGGATCTCGGAGGCATCGTGCAGAAACTGAATGTACCTGACCTTGTCAGCCATATTCTCAAGGGTCATGGCACCCATGGGATACGCCAGCAGATGTATATACAGCCTTTTTGTTGCGGGATTGTAGGTAAGCAGCGTATTTGCCGGAGCCCTGAAGCCTGCAGGAGCCCCGGTGCAGTTATAGACCGAACGGCTGTTGTACTTCATCCACTCTCCCATTGCTTCCAGCCTCTCCCGTGCCCTGTAATCAAAAGTACCTCTCGCCGTAGGCCCAACATTCAGGAGGAGATTGCCGCCCTTGCTCACTGATTCACCAAGCAGTTCAATGAGCTGTGCCGGGCTTTTCCAGGTCGTTTCATCGCGGTAATATCCCCACGATCCGGAAAATGTCTGGCATGTCTCCCACGGTATTTTCTTTCCGTTGTACTCCGGCCATTCCGCAACCTTCACCTGTTCGGGAGTGGTGAAATCCCATCCTCCCTCAACATCCTTAAGATCAAGCCGGTCGTCGACGATTATTCCCGGCTGAAGCGATCGTGCAAGCTTAAGAAGCCCTTCCGAATCCCAGTCATCACGCCCCTTGCCATTTTTTCCCGGGAATGAGAAATCGAACCATATAATACTGATCTCGCCATAATTTGTAAGCAGCTCCCGCACCTGGTCCTTCATGTAGGCCCGGTACCTGTTCATGTCTTTTCCCTTGTTAAGCCTGTCGTAGTCAGCATCCGACTCCTGCCGCTGCGGATGGCTCCTGTCGATCGTGTAATCAGGATGATGCCAGTCGAGAAGTGAATAATAAAACCCCACTTTAAGGCCTTCTGCCCTGAAGGCTTCCACAAATTCCCTTATCAGATCCTTTCCGATAGGCGTGTTAGTGGATTTATAATCGGTGTATCTTGTATCCCAGAGGCAAAAGCCCTCATGATGTTTCGACGTGAGCACCACATATTTCATCCCGGCTTCCTTTGCCATCCTGGCCCATTCCTTTGGATCATACAGATCAGGGTCGAAATTTTCAAAATATTTCTGGTATTGTTCATTTGTCATACGCTCATGGTGTTTGACCCACTCATGACGGGCCGGCAGGGCATAAAGACCCCAGTGAATGAACATCCCGAACCGCGCTTCGGTCCACCATTTCATCCTTTCTGCTTTCTGAGCCTCTGTCTCCTTCGGAAGCTGGGCCCAACCCATCTGTGAAATCATTAACAAACAAATGATCAGGGTTTTGATAGTTGGAATTCTCGCTTTCATATCGGTAATGGTTGGTTACTGGTTTCTCAAAACCGGATAATTATCCGTGAAGATAAAATTCGTTATGCCTTGTCAGTTTTCAAAAACATTAATAAAATTAATCAAAATTCCCGGTTATCCGGTTACGGAATTTTCCAGGAACAGATCAATTTCATCGGTTTTACTTTGATACTGATCAATTGCACCAGGATCCGAAAATGAGCCGCAAATCAATATGGGACCAGTCAGGCCGGAATCACCCTGACAGGATTGACTCCACGGGCTTTTTCATGCTTTTAAAAATTTCGTATCATAGTCGGCTGACAAGGATCTCTTCCAGTTCTTCCCTTCCCAGTTTCACGGGATTGTTTTTTATTTCGGTCCGGCTGCAGATTGATCCGATATCTTCCCTTGCAATGCCGAATTCTGACAGTCCGGGGAGTGCAAGCTTTTCGGTGATATCAGTCAGAAACCGGATAAACCCGTCGATGTAATGATCATCAGGGAATGGGCCGTCATCAATGAAAAGTCTTCCCAGCGAAGCATACTTTCTGAGTGCCGGGGGATTGCTGTTTCTTTTTCTCAGTTCCCTGACATTAATCTCATTGGCCGCCGCCATCAGTGTTCCGCACAGTATTCCGTGCGGAATCCGGAACATGCCCCCTGCAGATGAAGCAAAGCCGTGAACCGCACCCAATCCGGCATTGGCGAGGCATATACCGGAAGTCAGTGCCGCAAATGACATTCCGCTTCTGGCTTCCAGGTTTGTTCCGTCTTCAACAACCGCTACCAGTGATTTCGCAACCGCCTTCAGTCCTTCCAATGCAAATGCATCCGTAAATTCATTTGCCCTGTCCGATAAAAATGCCTCTGTAAGCTGGGTAAAGCAATCCATTCCGCTTGCTGCAGTGATATTTCCCGGGCAGCTTACAGTGAGTTCCGGATCAATCACCGCTACTTCAGGAACAAAATTATCATGACGCAGCGATTTCTTGAATCCGTCTTTTCCCACATCCGAGATAACCGCATTCTTTGTTGCTTCGCTGCCGGTTCCTGCTGTTGTAGGAACAGCAATGAAAGGAAGTTTGGTACCCGGGTGTTCCTTTGTTCCCACACCTTCAAGATAATGCCATACCGGGTCCTTCAGTGCCAGCATGGCCGAGACCGCCTTGCCTGTATCAACCACGCTTCCTCCCCCGACTGCAACAACTGCATCGACGGGCAGCCCGGAGAACCAGCCAACCGCTTCATCAATAATTTCCGGGGATGGTTCCGCGGATACGGTCATATGGTGAAACATGATGCCGGCATCATGAAATGCCCGGACCAGTGACTGGTAGTGAGGTGAATCAACAAATGAACTTCCCCCTGTAACCAGGATAATGTTCCTGCCGTATGGTACGATCAGGTTCGGAAGCAGCTTTAGTTTACCGGGTCCAAAGCTGATGGCCGGAAGCCTGGAGAAATTAAATGGCTTTACCATTCCGACCGGTCGCGGGGTTCAATGACATTATACCGCACTCCCTGCCTGGGTGCAGCCATCATATCTTTTACAGCATCGCGCCATTTCAGATAGTGTGCCGTATTTTTGTGTTCCGCTGCAGCCTCTTCCGATTCATAGGCTTCATAAACCATGAACCGTGAACGATCGTCAGCCTGAGTGAGCAGGTCAAAGCGAAGATTCCCCGGTTCCTTCACCGATTCCCTGTGGTTCGCTGTGGTTTCCCGAATAAAATCGTCAACGCATTCAGCTTTCACATTTACGTAAACACATGTAACTATCATAATACCTTTTTATGACAAATTTAAACTATTCTCAGGAGGCAGTGCCGGTTTTGAATTTCAATTCATTTCACAACCTCTATGCTCTTTTTCTCCCTGAAGAAGAAGATGAAGCAAACAAGGACAGCAACAGCGATATATGCAGGTACGAACCAGATATCGCGCCACTGGTAAACCTGGCCTTCGGAATAATAGGTTGTCACAAAGCCTGAGACCCAGGTACCAATGAACATGCCGAGGCCATAGGTGACAAAGGTAAACAGTCCCTGAGCGGCGTTTTTGATCCTTTCGTTCGATTTCTTTTCAGTGTACATGTAGCCGGTTACGAAGAAGAAATCATAGCAGACACCGTGAAGGATGATCCCGGTGTACAGCATCCAGAGGTTTGGCCCCATATTTCCGAATGCAAAGCACAGGTAGCGGAGGAGCCAGGCTGTCATTCCAATAAGCAGCATTTTCTTCACTCCGATCCTGTTGAAAAGGAAAGGAATGGCCAGGATAAAGAGTGCTTCCGAGATCTGTCCGTAAACCATTTTTCCTGCTGCATTGGGCATACCTGCCTGGTTAAGGAAAAGGTTGGCAAAACCGAAGTAGAATGAAAGAGGGATACAAACAAATATTGCGGCCACAAAAAAGATCAGATAAGGTTTGTCCCTGAAAAGGACAAAGGCATCGACCCCCATTATTGACCGGGCAGAAGAAGAGGTTTTTGCCTGGGGAGGGGTGTCAGGAAGCAGGAAGCTGAATATTCCGAGGGCCAATGACACGATGGCAGCCATGTAAAAAGTTCCCGGCGTTTGTTCAATCCCGAACAGGGCTATCATGAATCCGGAAATAACCCAGCCGATGGTACCAAAAACCCTTATGACAGGGAACTGCCTGCCCGGGTCGGTCATCTGCCTGAAGGCAACGCTGTTTGAAAGGGCTATAGTAGGCATGTATGCAAGGGAATACAGCATGATCACCCAATAGAAGGGTGCATTGGAGGTGACCCCTGAAGCCAGGAACAAAAGCCCGGCGCCGATCAGGTGCAGCACTCCCATTACTTTCTGGGCTGCAAAAAAACGGTCGGCAATCATGCCTACAAAAAAAGGCGATATCATTGTAGCAATAGCCAGTGCGCTGTATGCGGCACCGATCTGGATACCGGTGGAACCAAGAATTTTGGTCATGAATGTACCCATTGTAACATACCATGAGCCCCACACGTAATACTGCAGGAACATCATCGAGGCAAGGATAATGCCGGTTCTGGTTTTCATCAGGATCAGGTTAAGTTAAGAATTGAAGGTATTTTATTGAGTGTTAATGTTTTGTCGTATAATGAAATACCAGGCCCGTTATCATCCGGCATCCGGCATAAAATCAAACCCGGGTAAGAAGACGGTCATCCGCGCCATGGCCGTGTCCTGCTGACATTTGCCAGGCAGTCAAGGGTGATGTTTACATCGGCTACAATCTGGAAATCATACATGCCCACACAAATGAAATCAGCTCCGTTATCAAATGCATACCTGAATCCTGCCTCCGGTTTCAATGCACCTGCAGCCAGCACCTTATAGGCGATCCAGGGCTCTTCCAGACCGTTCATGAAATCAATTGTTTCCTGTGGTTTGAGGCAGAAATTATTGTCTTTCCACCCTGCATCGGTCACATCCAGTTTCTCAGGGTCAAGCTTTGCCGACCAGTAATCATGGCTGTGAAGTGTTTTCACCCAGAAATCGGGTTTAACACCGTGTTCCACGCATGCCCGGATTGTTTCGATCCTGTGTGCCCCTATACCTGCGGGCTTGCCATAACTGCGGATAAGCTCGAGCCCCCTTGCCAGCTCATCATAAACTGACTGATCGTTTGCAAAAACACGGGCATCGGTTTTGCCTCCGTGGCTGTACATTGCAGAGGCTCCTCCCCTGGCGGAAAGTTCAATACCTTCCAGAAAATCCTTTCCCACGCCGCAGTCGGAAATTATCCTGATCTTTCCTCCTGTTTCGTGCCAGTATTTATTAATTACCCTGAAGGTTGCAGGATTGACAATTATGGAATTAATACCGCATCGCTCGGCAAGTTCAAAAGTCTGCATTACCTTTTCATCGGTATGATATTTCTTTATAAGTTCGTCTACATAGATAAGGTCACGGGCATGCCCCCACCCTCCGATCAGGTTGCCGCCCATGATGAGCCTGCTGAGTTCCATGCCGCCGATTATGCCTTTTGGCATGGTCCCCCTGAGATCGTCAAGCGAAGAGAACTGAAAGCTTTTGACAGTGGCGCTGGTAACAGCATCCACGCTTTCGGCCAGCAGTTTCTTTTCAAAGCTCACCCATTTGTTCTTCCTGTATGCAACATAGGCAAAAGCTCCCAGAAAAGGAACGCTGATAAGATCGCGGATCAGCTCACGGCGCCTGTTGGAGTAATTTCCTTCTGCTTCGGCATTCGTGGGGCCCGGAACAGGTGCAATAGGTTTTTCTTCCTTCCATCTTTTGATCCAGCGGTCCATTCCGAAAAAATAACCAGCCGGCAGGGAGGCAAAAACAATCAGGGCCGTCAGCTCTATCAGGTTTTTGTCAACCCACTGATAGTTCCCTTCCAGTATTGAGCCGAACGTAAATCCGAGCAATGGCGGATAGGCCACATAATACAGGAGCAGCAGTAGGGCTCCCGCGATGGACGACCACCTGACGTACAAGCCGATGAACAGGGAGATGCCGATCAGTATCAATCCCCATACATTCATGAAATCAACAAGCCTCAGAACAGATGGTGTTGATGCGATCCAGTGGAAAAAACCGGCAAAGATCCATTTTGACCCCAGCAGATAATATTTTGAGGTCCATTCCGGGATAATGAGCTTGGTTATTCCTTCATAAAGGAAATGCCACCCTATCAGAATACGAAGTATGGTTAACAGATATACCGGGTATTTTTTCATGGGTTAATGCTTTTTAAAAAGTGTAACTGTTAATAATCTGTATTTCAGCCATCGCATGCCATTCATTGCAGAAAGATCACACATTACCGGCAGACAATCATTTTCGCCGTCAGGTACCGGGGGTCAATCATAATGATTTCTGAGTCTGTAACTTTATTCTCAGGCAGTTTATTATAAAAATACCAATTTAATAAAAAAATCAGTAATACGAACGGTGATTCTAAAGTTTCAGCCGCAGGCCCGCCCGTATCAGCAATCCGGTTATTGCGGTGCATAAAAGGGCAAACAGCAATGATTTCACCAGCCCGAGCCCATCCGTTACCATAAGGCCTGGCAGTTTTATGGAAAAGGCAGTCCTGACTGAATAGACAAAATACGGGACCAGGTAACACAGCAGTGTGGCCGTCCCGGCAGGCTTGATAATATTAAACCAGTTTCCCCTGCCTCCGACATCGGCTATCCAGTAAATCGCCAGGAAAGTAAGGATCGTAAAGGCGCTGCACAGGAAAAGCCATGCAGGAGTTGCCCCGAGCTTTGACAAACCCCAGCAGGGCCTGGTCAGAACTGATAATCCAGCCAGAACAGCCGAAAAAAGCAAGAGGGTGATTGTGAGGTGCAGGTTTTGCTTCTGCCGTACGAAATACTGGAAGATAAACGAAGTGAGAACGCCACCCATGGTAAGGCCCGTAAGTGTGCCGCCCAGGATGGCATTGGGGATGATATTTATAAAGCTGTCGCGGGGAATCATCTTCGACAGATATACCATGCTCAGAATACAAAAAAACACCCAGCCCCCGAGAATGACAAAAAAATTGTTCCTTGAGAAAACAGTGATCAGACCGCTAACGAGGTAAGCCCAACCGATCAGTCCGAGAATACCCCACCACTGGGGGGAGAAACGCATTATGTGATCGCCGCGGCCGCCCTTGTATATAATCGCCAGAACGACAAGGATAACCATACCCAGTATTCTCAGAGTCCATACCAGTTTTTTGCCGGCTGAAGCCGGGTAACTGTTCCAGATAAGAATGAATGAAAGACAGCAGAGAGGATTCCATAACCAACGTGCCATTCCGGTTGCCTCTGCATTGAATGTTTCCCCGTTCACCAGGAACACTCCCATTACCAGCAGGGCCAGCGATCTCAGCACTACATGCTGAACCAGCTGCCATTCGCTGTCACCCTTTCTTCGCCTGTTGTTTACTGCATACGGGAGTGATAACCCCACAATGAAAAGGAACGCCGGAAACACCACATCAGCCAGGCCGATTCCATCCACACCCCACTCCACATGACCCAGCCAACCCGGTATGTCCCTCAGGGTCCAGAGGTCATTTACAAAAATCATCAGAACCATGGTAAGAGCCCTGACTATATCAATAGAAAGTACTCTCTGTATCGGAACATTTGTGGTCTTATCACGGCCGGATGACATGCCTTCCGGCGGATCAAAATTTATTCGGGCATTCATTGTGGAAAAGGTAAAACAGGTTATAGGGAGAAGCTAAAGTAATATTTTATTGATTTCAATATGACGGGTTGCAAAAAACATTGTCAGTCATTGTGTTAATTTTTGTTAATTTTTCATAGCTTCACCCTGTAACTGATACCTGAAAAACAGGCACCTGTAAAAAATGGCTATTTTTAGTAATAATTAAGTCTACAAGCGTATGCAACGATTCAGATTCATCTTAATAATACTGGTTGCTTTCTTTCTTCTCCAGGCCTGCAGTATAAAGGAAGACCACAGGATAATTGGCATAAAGCTGTATGATTACAATGGGGATTATGCCGGCCTGGTATCAAAATGGAAAGACATGGGGATAAATACCTGTTTTATAAGTATCTCTCTTGCTTCTGACAGGAGTTTCAGAAAACTCCTGTCAGAAAACAATATCAGGGTCTACATTATCTTTCCCGTTTTTCAGGATCCTGAAATCCTTCAAGCTGACAGTTCCATGTATTCAATAAGAAATGACGGCAGCATTGCAAGGGAAGACTGGGTGAATTTCGTGTGTCCATCACGATCATTATTCAGAAAAGGAAGGACGGAGGAACTGATGCATTTGATGAAGGAGCTGGATCCCGACGGGGTGAGCATTGATTTCATCCGTCAGTTTGTATACTGGGAAATGATCTATCCCGATCGTGATCCCCAAACCATTGCGAGCGCATGCTACTGCGACAGCTGCATATCGGGATTCCTGAAAGAAAATGATCTCCGGATGCCGGATTCATGTGTTACAACAGCAGCTAAGGCTGCTTTTCTTCTGAACAGCCACGGAAAAAACTGGGATGCATTTAGATGCGGTCTGATTACATCAATGGTCAAAGAGCTTTCTGAAGCGGCCAGGAGCATTAAGCCGGAAGTTAAAATCAACGTGCATGCAGTGCCATGGAGGGAAAGCGATTTCGGCGGCGCCGGGATCCATGTTGCCGCACAGGATCTAAAAGCGATCGCTCCCCTGGCTGATTACATATCCCCGATGTGCTACTCACAGATGCTCAGGCAGGATGCCCGGTGGATAGCCGGCGTTGTGCAGGATATGGACCGCCGCTGTCCGGACCAGGTGCTGCCCAGCATCCAGGTGTTCGCCGAATATATTGACGACACCTTTACTGCGGATGACTTCAGGGATTGCGTCAATGAAGCCCTTAAACCGCCTTCGCTCGGCGTAGTGTTTTTCTCCTGGCCCCTGTTCGAGAAAGATCCGGTCAGAATGGAAACAGCAAAAGAATCATTGAAGCCGTTAAACTGAGAAATAGCATTTTCTTAGTTTTAACAAGTATTAATCATTTTATTACTCCCAGAACCATGAAACCGGAAAATACAGGATTTCTCCGCTAATAGCTGATAGCAATATCTGCATTTGTCCTTATGTTTGCCATATCATGCCGCGATAAGACTGACGCACCCGGTGAATACGGCTGGTTTGAATTTGTCATACCCGATTCCGACACGCTCAGCATGGCGGTTGACATGTCGTTCCTGAATGAAAAGGTTGCCGGAGGTTCCGGTTGTGTAACCCTGAAAGACGGCCATTTTGCGGATGGAAACGGGAACAGGATAAGATTTTTCGGAACCAACCTGACATTCTCGTCATGTTTTCCCGACAAAGAGACGGCAAAAAATGTGGCAGGAAGATTAAAAGTCCTGGGCATGAATGTGGTACGGTTCCATCATATGGATTACCATTCAACACCACAAGGTATATGGGACAAGGATAAAAAAGATCTCGATCCGGATCAGCTTGACAGGCTTGACTGGCTGATCTATCAGCTTAAGATTCACGGAATATACAGCAACATTAACACGCACGTGTCATTTACATATCCGGGGGCTCAGTATGAGGATGTTGAACAGTTCAATTTCGGTAAGTCGATCGACCAGTTTTACCCCCCGTACATTGAAATGCAGAAGGAATATGCAAGGAAACTCCTTACGCATCGCAATCCCTATACCGGAAAAACGTACTGCGAGGAGCCGGCAGTTGCTTTCGTTGAGATAAACAACGAAAATTCCCTGCTGTCAAACTGGGCGCTGCTGCCGAAACTTAACAATGTTCACAAGGCTGAATTGCTGAAACAATGGAGGGTCTGGCTAAGTTCTAAGCCCGGGCTCAGACACAGAAATGGTTTCAGCGCTGACCTGATGTCAATAATTACAAACTTTGGACCTGGTTCAGCTCAGTCTTCCTGAGGAAGCTGTGGTTGGAAATCTTGTGAAGTATGGCGATAAACTAAGGCTCTTCGTTTCCAATATGAGATATATATGGGAAGAAGCCGGAGCGCCGGCTGCTCTTATTGCCCTGCGCCCGATGAATGTCAGGATCGGCGGGAATGAACTGAAATTGTCGGAAAAGGTCGCAAAGCCAGCCGGGGAATGGATAAGCGGGACAGGAGAATTAAAGTGGGACAATACTGATTCAAGCAGGGCTGTATTCAGGATCGATGCTCCAACCGCAAAAGGTGCCATAGGGTATATTGGCGGCAGGGGAATAGTAAGGGGTCACATCCCTCCCTCCATCTGATGGATTCGGGCAGCAGGGATGCTGGCAGGACGCAGCATGCTTGTCAGGTATTGAGAACCTTATAACCCCGGCCCCTGAGGATCCGGAATAGGTCCATGCTTTTCCTGATATTCTGATGGAAAGGAAAAAGGTATTCATCAGGTCGCTGAAAGGAGCAAAGTACGATATCCTCGGGCTTGGAGGAGATGATGCCTTAACGACCGTGATCCCGCGGCTGACATTTTCGATGAATTCGTTGCACCAAATAATTCGGCATTGATCGCTGAAGCTCATCGGATGCGACACAGTCTGATTTATTCCTGATCATAAGATCCTTCAATGGTCCCAGGATACAATCCCGATTCTTAATCTGTATAATTATTAGACAGACGGTTGTTTGTTATCTTCACTATTTGTAAATCCATGCTTGTTGTAATGTATTGATATAGCATTTATTATAAAGCCTGGCACATCATTTGGATAATCCAACAGTAAAGAATTAAGGTAACTAATCAGTTCACAAATTGAGATTGGTTTTTGATAGCTTAAAGTTAAGAGATGTTCTTAGTATCTCTTATAAACCTGTCGCTTTCCAAGAAGTTCAAAAGGCTGGCCGCTAACATCATTACCGCAGTTAGGACAAAAACACGAACAGTGTTCAATAATCTCATCCGGGTTGGAAGTTATCTCAAGGGTTTTACCTTCATGTCCCGGTTGTCCTCCTGCTTTTCGGGCGCCCTTTTCCCTGAGACTACTGATACGTGGAGGCCTGTTCTCATCTTTGGAAGGTGGAAGAGAGCTATTACTGCTATCTTTTTTGGTTTTCAATATGGTCAACTCTCTCTCAAGTACAGTTATGCGTTCTTTCAGCATCGTGTTTTCCGGGGAAAGCATCAGGATGATGCGCTGAAGGTAGTCTATTATTTTATCGCCTGGTCCCATAGTCTGTACTACGAAACTATGTCTGAGATCCAATATATCAAAGAACGTAATCGCTTATTCATCAAACATTAAAATAATAATTATTCATATGTGTTCATTTTCAAAGAAGAGACTTAAACCCGATACAAATAATATTGACTGCAAACACAAAATTGTTAATAACACTTAATTTTAAAGAAACTGATTAGTTACAATATCTTTAATTGATCTGAAATTTATTAAAAGGATGAAATAAGCTGGACAGACTGCTGCATTATACCCCGGAAAGTACTGTTTATGCGTATTATTCCTCCATTCACCGAATAATCATTCATCTGGAACTATATCTCAGTTTTCTTTGAGGGGCCTTTCCATGATATCCCGAAAGAGGCCAATGTGCTGAATGATAATGTCAGGTAATATTTTATTCATTTCATTGAAAAAAATTATCAATATCGATGTATCTTTAGGACGCGATGAAATAATAATACAGGTTAAAATTAATGGCAGAGCTTTGTATTTATCCCAATAAAAGGCCTTAAAGCGTAACATCATTCAAAACCGGGAAAGAGATGGTAAAGAAATCTGAAGGACGCACTGAAAGCAGTTACTTCAAACCGCTGAAAAGCTTTCGTTACAATCCCTATATTCATCCATACACTGCCAACGACAAACAAACGGTTCTGGCCCGGAAACTCAACAAGAGCTATGGTATTCCGCTTGGCAACATCCTCCGTCTGATCATTTATACCGACGTGGCCCTCAGTCTGGGTAATGAAAGCAAGCTGCAGCTGTTATACTCAGATCTGAAACAAATTGCTGAGTTTGAAAAGGATCATGACACTTTTGAGAAGCTGATATTTGCAGGAAAAAGCAAATCGATTGAAATAACAAATCCCTTTATCATTGAAAGGGTGTTCATGTCGATGGTCAATCTGATGGATTCGCACAGCATCATTAAGAAAAGGGGGCCGCAGAAGAAAAAAACATCATCGCTTATTCTTAAAAAAGTGGCGACAGAGCTTTACAATGAACTATTCACGGAGGAGAAATACTCTCCGTGGCGTTCGCTTTGCTTAATCGGTTATATTTTTGCTCTGTACAAGGTTAAGCTGGATGACGGTGGCTCCATCCTTACCGAGGAGGAATACGATCAGAAAAACAAGGCCGGAAATGCTCTTCCTGAAACATATCTTCAGTATCTGAGTGCGAGGATCAGGCCTTACGTGGTTTTATAGTTTCCGTCTGACAACGGGGCTCAGTGTGAACAGAATATATTCTTCACCGGGGGGCAGGGAAATCCGGCCATTTCAGAATTTCTGCGAAAATCGCAATCAATCAGGTGTCAACCCGTGGGATCTTTGAATATGCACCGCGATCATGTACGTTTTCAGCGGAGGATGAAGAAAACCCGGAAAATCATTATTTTGGTCCGGCGAACCGAACAGGAACTTATAAACAGCAAAGTCCTCCGGTACAGATTAACGGCAAATCACCGGGCACTCCCTGAGTCGGTTTGAAACTTCAGGCATTATGAAAAACACAGCACTGATAATAACTTCCCTTATAAGTATTGTTTTTATACTGTTTGTTGGGTTTCTGCTTCTTCTTCAGACAAAAAATGGAATTTCCTTCAGTGACCTGTTAACGGAAAAGGAGGTATCCCTGAAAGATCTGCAACATGCAAATATCATGAATTCAGATTTATCCCAATCAAATGACGGGACCGGCCAGCCGGCAGGACAAAAGGCCGCTGACAGCAGCGATTACAGTTCCGGAACCAGGTTTTATTATATTATTATCGGAAGCTTCAGGAGCATTGATTCTGCCCGGGAAAAAGCAGGGAAGCTTAAAAATAAAACCAATATTGAATTTATTGTGCTTCCGCCCTCTGCTGAAGGTTACTTCAGGCTCAGCTGCGGCAAATATTCCACTCCCGGTGAAGCAGAAGCAGTAATTCAGGAAATAAGGAGAAGCATCGAGAACGGTGCCTGGATATACGCATCCGAAAACTGACCCGCGCCTCAGCTCATAAGGCAGGCCCTGCTTTGGATGGAAAGGACTGCAGTTAATGACATGCCCGGGAAGCTGAGCCCTGCTTCTGAATCATGCCCGGCCGTGCATAGGCAGATTACTCCCGCCGCAATCTTGCCAGTCTGCTCCCGGTCAACACAATCTTCCATGGTGGAAAATGAAAACGGAGACATTTCCTGCAGCTCCCGGGAATGGCCAGGAGCTTCCTTTTCAGACCTGTTTTCATGATTGGTGATCAGGTAATGTCCAAAAAGAGAATGAACCGCATACCTGGGCGGATATATTGCTATTTTTTGCGGAAATACCTGAAGCGGCAAAACCAATATTCGCTATATTGGAAAGCTTTTAGGTATCATACGGTGAAATCAAGCATGAGGCTCTCCAAGATCATTGCGTCCATATTAATACTTGCGTCTTTTCAAACCCTGGAATCACAGGAGAATGATTCGACCGGGAATCATGTGCCAATAAGGATTGAGAGGTTCAGCTCACCCGTAAAGATAGATGGTAAGCTTGACGAGGCATGCTGGAGGGGACTGAAGTCCTTCCCCCTGAAAATGATTCAGCCCGTATATGGAGCAGATCCGGGTGAAAGAACCGAGATGTTCGCAGGATATGACAATGATTATTTTTATGTGGCAGGACGTTTTTACAACAGTAATCCCCGGGATATCCAGGTCACTTCATTCCAAAGGGACAACTGGGCCTATGCAACTGATTTCATGGGGATCCTGCTTGATTCCTTCAATGATAATGAGAACGGGCTCATGTTTCTTACCTCACCCGCAGGGACCCGCACTGATATAAACATCCTCAGTGATTTTTCAAAGGATCCGAATATCAGCTGGAACACATTCTGGGATGTGGCAGCCACCAGGAGCGATTCAGGATGGTTTGCGGAAATGAGGATCCCGTTTTCAAGCCTGCGGTATGAACATAAAAACGGGCAGGTAATAATGGGTTTGTCGGTTCACCGGTGGTTTGCAAAAAGAAATGAAGTTTACAGTTATCCTCTTATGCAGCAGAAATTCGGCTACGACGGCGTTTATATGCCTTCCGAGACCCGGAAAATCCTTCTGGAAGGCATACCAAAACACAATCCGTTGTATATCACCCCATATGTTTTATTGGGTATGGGTCAGGAAAACAGGCTGAACGATCAGGGTACCTCCTATGAAAGAACAGACAATTTTGTGAAGGGGGCCGGAGGGGACATAAAAATAGGTCTTGCGAAAAACCTGACCCTCGATCTTACAGTGTATCCCGATTTTGCACAGGTTGAAGTTGACGATCAGAAGGTAAACCTTACAAGATATTCGCTGTTCTTCCCCGAAAAACGGATATTCTTCCAGGAGCGCCTGGGCAATTTTGAGTTCAGGTTTGAGGGAAATGATTATCTCTTCTACAGCCGGAGGATTGGCATCGACAACGGAGAAAAGGCAGGCATATACGGTGGCGCCAGGCTGGTAGGCAGGGTCGGACCATGGGATGTCGGATTCCTGAACATGCAAACCGGGAAGCACGGGAACACTCCGCCGGAAAACTTTAATGTCGTTAGATTCAGAAGGCAGGTACTTAATCCATATTCCTACATCGGAACCATGATCACTTCCAGGATCGGGAGTAAAGACTTGTGGAACACTGTATACGGGCTGGATGGAATATTCCGCCTGTTCGGAGATGATTATCTTACATTCAAATGGGCGCAGAGCTTTGAAAACGGAAAAGCAAATGCTGTCTGGGATCTCGGCAATTCACGCATTTACTCCGTATGGGAAAGAAGGGGCAGAAAAGGGCCGGGCTACAATTTCAGCTATTCAAGATCGGGGGAAGATTTTAATCCGCAATCGGGATTTGAGCTGATCGACAATTTTACCCGGATCGGTGACCAGATCCAGTATGGGTGGATACCAGGAGAAAAAAGCAGGCTGCTCAATCATCAGGTTTTCCTGGCAGGCAGCGCCTATTACCGCAATAATGACGGAAAAGTTGAAACAGCACAGTTTGGCCCCGGCTGGAAATTCACCACAAAAAGCAATTCGTCGGGATTTGTCCGTCTGCACCGGAATACCGAGGATGTTGCCGAATCGTTCCGCCTTTCGCCGGAGGCAGAAATACCGGCGGGAAGATACACCTTTTACCAGGTGTCGCTGAACTTCGACCCGCGGCTGAACGACCCGTACCGGGCAGGAGTTAACATTAAGACAGGAGGTTTCTACGATGGCTGGCACATTTCATCTTCCATAAATCCAATGGCCTTTATATCGGCACATTTACAGCTGGAAGGAACTTACCAGTACAATTTTGTTAAGTTTTCCAACCGGAATGAGACATTCAGAAATCACATCGGGAAACTCAAAATCGATGCATCCCTGGATGTAAAGCATTCGGTCACGGTGATTGCCCAGTACAACAGTTCAGGCAACAGTGTCTTTTCCAATATCAGGTATCATTTTAACCCCAGTGAAGGGCACGATCTCTATATTGTCTATGATGAAGGGCTTAACGCCAACAGGCAAAGGGAGGTTCCGGTGCTTCCGGCCATGAAGAACAGGGCTTTATTGCTGAAATACAGCTATACATTCAGGGCCGGCTGACTGTGATATTCCCGTCAGGGAAGCTTTCATAACGGCTGCAACAGGGTTTTTGGCTGCAGCGAGAGGGGGAATTGCCGGAGGTGATTCACAGGGGGGGCTTAACAATCAAAAACCCTGTCAGGCTGACGCCTGACTACGGGCTTTTTTGTTTTTCTTCAGTTTTCACCAGTTTTCTTTATTCCTGGCGCCAAACCTGGCACATTAAAAAAGAGCGTCATTGAGTTCAAATATCTCTTCTGAATTCATATTTCCGATATAATGGTTCATTGTGACAGCAATTGATGAATGCCCCATCGCGTCACTGATCTTATCGACTGGTTTTTTTGCCCTCCTGAGGGTAGTCGCGTAACATTCTCGTGCTTTATTTATCCTTAAAGGATACGATAGGTTTAGTTTTGAAGTAATAACTTTTAAATGTTCATTCATTTCTCCTCTCATCTTGTTTGATTTATTGACAAAGGTTTTCTCAGAATATCCTTCATTCAAGAGACCAAGGACAAATGGACTATCTTTTTTCCCTAACTTGTCAAGCTGTACCGTTCGATGAACTCTATCACATCCCCGGCAGCCCCGCAGCCAAAGCAGTTATAAGTGTTTGTCTCGGGGTAGATCTTCAGGCTGGGTTCCTTGTCTTCATGGAAAGGGCATTTTATAAAACCCCGGCGGTCGGGTTGGAGGTTGTAATGTCTCAGGACGGTTTGGATCGAAAGGCGCTATTTAATTTCCTGGATTTCCATTGTTAAAAAATATTTTTAAAACCATTTTCTGACATATCGGTCACAAATCTAAAATATATATCAGAGAATGTCAAGAAAAACATTTCTTGTTTGTGATATATTTATCAACTATCTTTGCATAATTCATATTATTTACATCATTTTAACGATATATAAGTATGACACTAGGACAACATATCACTACGCTCAGAAAAGCAAAAAAACTCTCTCAAAGCGAGTTGGGTAAGGAAGTGGGAACTTCCGGGGACATTATCGGGCGTTATGAGAGGGACGAGGTAAAACCATCCATAGAAGTGATTATAAAAATTGCCGATGCCCTGGAGATATCTATAGATTACCTGGTAGGTAAAACAGATTTTGAACTCGATAAGGATACTTTACGCAGAATACAGGATGTTTCAACACTGCCTGTCGAAGAAAAAAAACAGGTATTTATGGTCATTGATGCCCTGATCAGGGATTTCAAGACCCGTAAAGCTTATGCAACACGTTAAATAAAATTACAGTATGATTCAGGAAAATTTCGTTATAGATAAAAACGGTCGTAAAATCGCCGTACAGGTTCCAATTAAGACTTATGAGAAGCTTGTAGCTGATTCCGAGGAGCTGGACGAGATAAAGGAATACCGCAAAGCAAAAGCTCACAAAGGCAATGCCATCCCCTTTGAACAGGCTTTCAGCGAGATTGAAAAAGCCATTCGATGACCTATACCATTCTCATTGAGCGGTATGCCCAAAAGCAGATAATGAAGCTGGATAAGAAGGTTATCCCGGTCATTAAAGTACCCCTCTCATTGATTAAAGCTTAATTTTAAACAATTTTTGACACAAGTTTTGTTGAAAACAACTATATGAAAAATTCATGTTTTTAAGAATAATAGGTAATTTTATCCTTCAGATATACTTAATAGTCAACTGCAACTGTTAAAATTTTATTAAAAAATAAACTTATAGGTTGATTTAATGAAATTTGTTTCTATATTTGGAGATGAAGAATGTTTATTATCAGTCAAAGGTGATCATGAAACTCTTAGTGAATTCGATAAGATTCTCAGAAATTGGACTGATATTGAATACCTTGACACATTCTTTGCAACTCATGAAGTAGATTTAAAAAGACCCTTTTGGGAGGGAATTTCAGTTGAACAAGCAATAATTGAGACAAGAAATGAAGCTATCAAATTCCGACAGTACCTTAGAAGGATATCTAAGAAGAATCCATCAGAAAGGCTTGTTTTATTATTGAGATTATTTCAACCACTAAAAAAAGATCAACCGACAATCTCTTTCTTGGAAAAGAAGAAAGCTTATGGTTTAAGAAACAAAACTTGGCTTAGGATTTATGCCCTTAAATTCGGTGAAGATAAATATCTAATCACTGGAGGTGCTATAAAACTTACAGATAACATGTCTGAAAGAGAACATACAAGAGAAGAATTAAGAAAACTCGAAACGTGTAAGAGATATATTATAGAAGAAGGAATTGTTGATGAAGATGGAATCATCGAACTATTAGAATTATAAAACAATGAAGGATACAGCAAAAAATAAACTCAATAAATACATTTCCAGAGAATCATTAGACTGGATGGCTCAGGCTGATTATTATGAAATCAATAAGGATTGGCTCAACAAGTCAGCTCTAATTGCAATAAAAATACTTAGCACTCTGAGAAGTCAATCAATAACCCAAAAAGCACTTGCAGATAGCATGGGAGTAACTCCTCAATATATCAATAAAGTTGTTAAGGGCTATGAAAATCTTTCATTAGAAACAATTTGTAAAATTGAAAGATCATTAGGAATTTCCTTGATTTCGGTCCCATCTTATGAATCCAGCCAGGTTATTCTTGATAGTTTTTCTACTGTGCCATTCTCAATTCCAAAGATTGAGAGTAAACCAATCGGTTCCAAAAAGACAGAATACAATTCTGAAAGTAAATATCAACCTCAAGAAATACATATTGCAGCTTAGCAATGAAAACTCCCAAAAAAAGTATCGGATTCTCACTAAAAAAAGTCTCAACAGAGCAGTTTGCAATTATTGAAGAAGGTTTTAATGACAAGGGAAAAATCAGATTAAACACTTCGTTAAGGTATGCAGCTGACGATATACAAAAGTATGTGGCTGTATTTACATCTTTTATTTTTGATTCAGATACCAAACCTTTTCTTATAGTTGAAGCAAGTTGCCATTTTCAAATAAAAGATTCTGCGTGGATTGAGATGTTTAATTCTGAGACTAACACTCTTGTAGTACCAAAAGGATTTTTATGTCATTTGGCAATGTTGACTGTAGGAACCTCGCGTGGTATTTTACATGCAAAAACAGAAGGCACCTGTTTCAATAAATATGTACTCCCTACAATCAATGTAACCCAGATTATTAAAGAGGATGCAACGTTTAGCTTTAATAAATCAGAAAAATAGGATTGGGATAACATTCTGTCATCCCACTTTTAAGAACAACCTAGCACAAACCTAGCACAAAATGAGAAACACCTACACATCGTCTGTGTAAGTGTTTCATTTTCAAGTAGCGAGACCGAGAATTGAACTCGGGACCTCATGATTATGAATCATGCGCTCTAACCATCTGAGCTATCTCGCCCTATGTCCTCCCCAGCTTTAGCGAAGGAGGAACTTTTGAGGGTGCAAATATAAGGAGTTGGCATCAAAATTCCAATATGATTTTTTCTTTTGATATTTTTTTCTATATTGCAGAATGGAAGGGCCAAAACCTGCTGACAAGATGAGGCTGAAGTACGAACTGGAATATACTCTGAACTGCTCCCCGAAAACACTGTTCCCGAGGCTCAGCACCCCGGAAGGACTCAGTGAATGGTTTGCAGACGACGTAACAATTGACGGGGACATTTATACCTTCAACTGGAACAAAAGCGAAATCAAAGCCCGCATTGTTACGGTGAGGGAAAACAAGCTTGTCAGATTCGAATGGGCAGACGACCCTGAAGAAAAGGAATCCAATTTTTTTGAATTTAAAATATCAGTTCATGATCTCACCGGCGACCTGGCGCTGATAATAACCGATTTCGCCGAACCCGACGACAAGGAAGACGCCATTTATCTGTGGGACACCCAGATATCTGACCTCAAGAGAGCCCTGGGGCTCTGACTTAATAAAAGTTAATGCCTCCGGACAACCCCTGTTATTCAATAATGGAAGGACCTGACTGCAGGTTATTGCAAAAAATCAAGTAATTTTGCATCTTGAAAATTCAAGGCTGTGAAGAAACTTGACAGATTCGTTATGAAATCATTTATCGGACCTCTGATCCTTACTTTCTTCATTGTTCTTATCATCCTTATACTTCAGTTCCTGTGGATGTATGTCGATGAACTTGCAGGAAAAGGACTTGATATAAAAATTCTCGTCGAACTCCTCTTTCAGTTCTCCCTGTCGTTCGTCCCAATGGCCCTGCCCCTTGCCATTCTGCTTGCCTCACTTATGACCTTCGGGAACATGGGTGAATACAGCGAGCTTACAGCTCTCAAGTCGTCAGGAATACCACTTAAAAGGATAATGAGATCACTCGTAGTACTTGTCGGATTTATCTCAGTGATATCATTCTTCTTTTCCAATAATGTGCTCCCGTATTCCAACAAGAAGGCAAGAACCCTTCTTTACGACATCCGCCGCAAGCGGCCCGACATCAATCTGCAGGCAGGTACCTTCAACAACGACATCGACGGATTCAGCATCAAGATAACATCAAAGGATCCGGTAACCAACCGGCTCGACCGACTATACATCTACGACCACCGCGATAATAAGGGAAACGTTTCCGTAACCTTTGCAGATTCAGGATATATGAGAATCACACACGATGAGACCGCCATGAGCATGATTCTCTACAACGGCTATTCCTACAACGAGATGCCTGAAAAGAACGACGCGCTGCAGGAAAAGAAATATCCATTCAGAAAAGACTATTTCAGGGAACAGACAATTCTGGTATCACTTTCGGGATTCGACCTGGAACGCACCGAAATAGACCTTTTCAAGTCGCATTCGGCTATGAAAAACATTGCCCAGCTGACCCACGACATAGATTCGCTGAATAAAAGATACAATTCGCGGGTCGATACTTACTATGATGAATTCAACATGAATAACCTTTACACGGGAAGAAGAAGGATCGTTACCTATTACCGCCATGCCAGGGAAGACTCAACCCGCAAGGAAGCAGGGCCCTTCATTGCCGGGGAATTATATAATTCCCTGCCTGACGCAGAAAAGAAAGCTGTTCTGGTAAGGGCAATCAATGTAGTGAAGGACGGAAGCAATTTCCTTATCTCGAAAAACGAATCCCTTCACTCTGAAGTTAAGTTTATCAAAGGCTACGAGGTGAACTGGAGCAAGAAGTTCACCCTCTCGTTCGCATGCCTTGTTTTTTTCTTCATTGGCGCGCCTCTCGGTGCAATAATAAGGAAAGGAGGACTTGGAACTCCTGCGGTCATCTCCGTTCTTTTTTTCGTGATATGGTACGTTATTTCCCTCTCGGGAGAAAAGCTTGTGGAAGAAAACCTGATAAGCACCTTCGCCGGAATGTGGGCCTCTTCCTACATCCTTCTCCCGATAGGTTTATTTCTGGTATACAAGGCTTCAAACGATTCGGTGATAATGAATGTGGAAACATATACTGCTTTCCTGAAAAAGATCAAGGATTATCTTTACAGGATCATAATCACCGGCACAAAAGGGAAGCCCGGGGCAACAACTCAAAAAATCGTTTATGATGGAACAAATTAAGCTTAATACAATTGAAGAGGCTATTGAAGACATAAGAAACGGGAAACTGCTGATAGTCGTGGATGATGAAGACAGGGAAAATGAAGGTGATTTTGTTTGTTCAGCCGAGCTCATAACCCCGGAAATTGTGAATTTCATGGCCAGGTACGGGCGCGGACTCATATGCGCGGCCCTGCCTGAAGAGAGATGCGAAGAACTTGAGCTCGACCTTATGGTTGGGACCAACACGTCGCTTCATGAAACACAGTTTACCGTATCGGTCGATCTCCTCAGTCCTGAAACGACCACAGGCGTCTCAGCCAGGGACCGCGCCCTCACCATAAAAGCGCTGGTTGATCCTCAGACGAAACCCTCCGATCTTGGCCGCCCCGGACATATATTTCCTTTAAAGGCGAAAACCAAGGGAGTTCTCAGGAGAGCCGGCCATACTGAAGCTGTAGTTGACCTGACCAGGCTTGCCGGATTAAATCCGGGCGGCGCACTTGTGGAGATAATGAATGATGATGGCTCGATGGCACGGCTGCCCGACCTGGAAATACTGAAACATAAATTCAATATCAAAATAGTGGCCATCAGGGACCTTATCAGATATACCCTTGAGAGGGATTCCATAATTGAAAAAGGAGAAAGAGTCAGGCTTCCCACCGAGCATGGCGAATTTGAATTCATTCCCTTCAGGCAGACAAGCAACGGGTTGGAACATGCAGCCCTGGTAAAGGGAACATGGACCAGGGATGAGCCCGTGCTTGTAAGGCTCCATTCCTCATGTTTCACGGGCGACATCTTCGGCTCAATGCGGTGCGACTGCGGGCCGCAGCTGCACAAGGCAATGCAGATGGTGGAGGCTGAAGGAAAGGGAGTTGTGATCTATCTGAGCCAGGAAGGCCGGGGAATCGGACTTTTCAACAAGATCAGGGCGTACAAGCTTCAGGATGAAGGAATGGATACTGTACAGGCAAACCTCAAGCTCGGTTTTGGTGAGGATGAAAGGGACTATGGTGTCGGAGCCAGCATAATGAGGGAGCTGGGCCTCGGAAAGGTCCGTCTTGTATCAAACAACCCGGTTAAAAGGGCCGGACTTGAAGGATATGGCATCAGCATTGTTGAAACAATACCGCTCCTGATAGAGTCCAACCCATACAATGAATTCTACCTGAGGACCAAAGCCAGCAAAATGGGCCATAACCTGACCTGCCACAAGCATATTGTCAAGGACTGATATTTTTATTAGATTTGTGTGACACAAGGAATGTCTACAGTCTATGAAAAATCTCAGGGTAGTTTTTATGGGAACTCCCGGGTTTGCAGTTGCCTCTCTTGGTTCACTTCTCATAAACGGATACAATGTGGTTGCTGTTGTTACGGCTCCCGACAAGCCTGCGGGAAGGGGCAGGGTGCTGTCAGTGTCCCCGGTCAGGGAATTTGCTGAATCACATTGCCTTCCCCTTCTTCAGCCGCCGAATCTCAAAGACCCTGAATTCATCGGGAGACTGAGTGCCCTGAAGCCCGACATCATTGTTGTGGCAGCTTTCAGGATGCTCCCGGAAGAAGTTTGGAAGATACCTGCGATGGGCACCGTAAACCTCCATGCCTCCCTGCTTCCGCAATACCGGGGATCAGCACCTGTAAACCACGTTATTATCAACGGGGAATCAGTTACCGGCCTCACCACATTCCTCATCGACGACAAAATCGATACGGGCAATATTCTTTTAAGAGAAGAAGTAGCCATCCTGCCGCATGAAACTGCCGGCAGCCTTCACGACAGGCTTATGAAATACGGGGCCAGGCTCATCATCAGAACCCTCGCTGAAATGGCTGAAAACAAAATCAGTCCGCAACCGCAGTCAAACTTCATGACTCCCGGTGAGGTTCTCAAAACGGCCCCAAAAATCTATCCTCATAATTGTATTGTTGACTGGAACAACACTCCTGTGGAAATTCATAATCTGATCAGGGGGCTCTCTCCGAGTCCCGCAGCAAGATCGGAATTCATCAGGGGAAATAATACGCTGAAATACAAAATATTTGAAAGCCTGCCCGAACGGGAGGATCATGATCTCAGAACCGGTGAGATACTGACGGACGGGAGGACCTTTCTGAAGGTTGCCTGTAAAGGAGGGTTTGTAAAATTATTAAATATCCAGGCTGAAGGGAGAAAGAGACTTGGCATTCAGGAATTCCTTCGCGGCTTCAGGATTGAAGGATTCAGCAGCTGAAAGCTCATCCTCCGGCCGGCTTCATGCTCCTCAGCCATATCTTCTGTCCCGCCGGCGGTTCTGAGCCCGGAGCCATCCTGTTCATCTCAAGCAGATCGCCCAGTCTTATCCCATATAACTGTGAAATTGAATACATGGTTTCCCCTTCCGCGGCAGTGTGAAAATCGTTACCTGCTTCTGCCCTGTCCCTTTTGGACTGCAGATACAGTATCTGCCCGGGAACGGGAACAAAATCCTCCCTGAGTTCATTGTATCTCGGCAGCTCCCATCTGAGAAGCTGAAACTCATTTTCAAGCTTCTCGCGTGTGTCACCCTCACTGACAATAATGTACTGGATCTTATTTTTTTCCCTGATCGACGGAACCCTTGCCAGAACAGCTGCAAAGGTAACACTTCCGTCCCCGGCAGCGGCCGCCGGTTTTTCCGGGGTTGCGGAAGGAGCCGTCGAAACCGGGTCCTTCCGAGGCATCTTTATCCGGGTCTTGTCTGCCGAAGCAGTGTACAAACCGTCATAAAGATGAAGGTTGTTCTCCTCTATCTTTCGTATAAGCAGGTGTGCATAGTCAGGATTGGTGGCGTATCCGGCTTTCTTCAGCCCATGAGCCCATGCTTTGTAATCTTTGGGATCAAGATCAAAAAGGAAACTGTAGCGTGAGCCCGACCTTAAAAAGTCAGAATGGTCATAAAACGAGTCCTCTGTTCTCTGATATTTCCGGAAGCACTCATTCCTCCGGTCATCATGCTGCCTCACAGACTGGCCTTTCCAGTCGTTGTGGCATTTTATCCCGAAATGATTGTTGGCCGTCCTTGCCAGTGTGCTCCGGCCATAATCGGATTCAAGCATTCCCTGTGCCAGGGTAATACTTGCAGGGACACCGGTCCTTTTCATTTCATTTACTGCAAGATCCCTGTAAGATTGAATATAAGCCGAAGCAGTAGCTGCAGCAGAAGCAGAAGACGTACCTGCAGTTATGACAGGAGTGGCTGCCGGCTGCCTTGCTGCCCTGCATGAAACCAGGAAAAGCGGCACAACCAACAGGGAGATATATGAAATACGCATTGCCAACCTCTTTGCTCTTTCCGGCAAAAATACAAAAAGAATTCAAAGGCAAGGCATGCAGATAAGGCATCGTGAAAACAGGCGCGGAAAGGAATTCACTCTTTATTCTCCGCTATTTTTGTTAATATTGTGACCTGTTCCCGAAAATCCATATTATGGCAGATATTAAAACCATCACTTTCACATACCTGGAACATGAAAGCATCAGGGATCTGGATAGTGAAGATTACAGACTTGTTACAGAGGCAAAGGAGGCAGCGGGGAACGCCTATGCTCCATATTCCGGTTTCAGGGTCGGTGCGGCCGTCATGCTTGAATCGGGTATGATCGTACGCGGATCGAATGTTGAAAATGCAGCATTCCCTTCAGGAATCTGTGCTGAAAGAACGGCCCTTGCATATTCGGTGTCAGGTTTTCCCGGCGACAGGCCCTATGCAATTGCAATAGCTGCAATGAACGGGAGCGGGTTTACCCATGCACCTGTTTCTCCCTGCGGTAATTGCAGGCAGATGATCATTGAGGAGGAGTACCGGAACAAGAAAGGAATCAGGATAATACTTTACGGAGAAGAAAAGATACTCATTATTGAAAATGCCGCATCACTCCTGCCGCTGCAATTCAACAGGGGAAGCCTCAACCCTCATCATCCCTGATAATAAGCTGAAAGCCGGATCCGTGTATATTTTTAATATTGATCCTGTCATCCTCCGACAAAAACTTCCTGAGTTTTGTTATATACACATCCATGCTTCTGGCAGTGAAATAATCATCTGAGCCCCATATTCTTTTCAGGGCCATTTCCCTGCTTATAAGCTCATTGGGATTCAGTGCCAGCAGTTCAAGGAGCTGTGCTTCCTTGGGAGAAAGTTTCTTTTCCTCATCCCCGGATGTAAGTGTCCTGAGCCTCGCATTGAAAATGAACCTGCCAATCTCGAATATGTCTTTATTGCCGGTCTGAAAATCGCGTCGTGCAAGGATTGCCCGTATCTTTGCAATGAGGATGTCGGTGTCGAAAGGCTTTGTGATGTAATCATCCCCCCCTGCCCCGTATCCTTTCAGAACATCCTCCTTCATTTTTTTTGCGGTGAGAAAGACAATGGGAACGGTGCTGTTGATGTTCCGTATCTCCGCTGCCAGAGTAAAGCCATCTACGTGGGGCAGCATCACATCAAGGATACAGATATCGAACACCTCCTGCTTGAAATGATCAATTGCATGTTTCCCGTCATCCACCCACGCCACTTCGTATTCATTTAGTTCAAGATAGGATTTCAACACCGAACCGAAGCTCAGGTCATCCTCAACAAGAAAGATTTTTGCTGATTTCATTTTTGTCAATTTTCCCAGTTTGATGGCAAGAAAATCTCGAACCGGCTGCCCTTGCCAGGTTCGCTGAATACATTAATTGACCCCTTGTGTGCGTCAATTATGGCCCTGACATAATTCAGGCCCAGGCCAAAACCCTTTACATCATGAATATTTCCCGAACCCTGGCGGTAAAATCTGTCAAATATCCTGCTCTGAACACTTTTTGTCATACCGATCCCCTTGTCCTGAACCGACATCATTATCCCGCCATTGGTGTTTATTGTCAAAACAGTTATATCAGGCGATTCGGGTGAATATTTTACAGCGTTGTCGAGAAGATTGCTGACAAGGTTTGTAAGATGTTCCTGATCGCCATACACCATTGGGTCGGTTGCCTCGAGCTGAAGCTTCAGCTTTCCCTTCTTCTGATGCAGGTGTATTTCAATTGTTTCGGCCGCTCTTTCAATTATGGAATGCAGTGAAAGGTTATCATAATTGAAGTTAATTTCCTTCTTGTCGAGTGAGGCAATCTGCAGGATGGTTTCCACCTTTTTGTTCATCCTGCTGTTCTCCTTTTTTATCATTCCTATAAAATGCCGAATGCTCGATTCATCCCTGATGATCTTGGGATTTGTTATGGTATCGGCTGCAAGCGAAATTGTGGCAATCGGGGTTTTGAACTCATGGGTCATATTGTTCAGGAAGTCGGACTTCATTTCCGAAATCTTTTTCTGTCTTATAATGAAGAAAAGGCTCAGTGCAAAGGTAGCCAGAATAACGAATGAGAATAAAAGGGATCCGCCCAGCAGCCAGGCCATCGATTTAAGTACATAATTGGTCCTTCCCGGAAAAATTACCGAAAGGATCAGGTTCTGGCTTATGATATTGTCGGGAAAGAGTTGTACTTTATAAATACTCTTCAGAAAATCATTCCTGCCCGATTTTGAAACTGCACTTTCCTCAATCCTGCCGTCCCTGATAACCGTAAATTCAAAAGGTGTTTCGATGCCTGAAAACAGGAATGCCCTCTGCAATGCGGCACCTACTTCATTGTTGTCAAGTTCCATTGTCTTCTCCCACTGGTATACCTCCGATATCATCTGATCGCTCATGTTCTGGAACTGGCTTGCCCTCTTTCTTACCCAATCGAGGAACTCCTGTCGGTTGACAAATACTGACTGCGAATTATTCGGATACCTGTCAGGTTCCCGTGCAGCGCCCGGATGTTCCTGGGAGGAAGGGTACCTGATCATTATTGTACCGGTATCTGCAAAGAAAGAAGTATCTGAATGCGAAATGGTTGAGTTTTTCACCGTTACCCTGGCGCCGGAACCAACGGAACTGACCACTGACTGTTTGGTAACACTGAAGTTAAAGCTTCTGCCGTCGGAGGATGAATAGCTTCCCACACTCAGGTAGCCGGTAATTCCGTTTTCGAAATTCATCGGTGAAGCCCGCCGGTCAAATATTAAGTCGTTAAAGAAGCTCAGCCGCCTGTTAGCCTCTATCGAATTGGCAGCATCATTCAGGCTTGCAATTACAGCCCTGTTAAAATTCTCATTCCGTATATTGATCGCGTTCTGTATCCATACAATCTGAACCCATATGATACCGGAAAGAGATATCAGCATCATTATTATCAGACCTATAAACTTATTGCGGCTCATGATTGCAAAATTAAATCATTGCCTCGTTTCAAAACACGGCTTTAACGTTTAATTAACTCAAATTAACCTGATATTAACGAGGTTTGGATGAAGCATGCAATTTCCCGGTTACAATCTTAAAAAGCAAGTTATAAAAATATTAAAATCTTCAGCATGTGTCAGCTGTTCCAATCCTGCTGCCTGTTTCGGAGGGGGTACGAAAAACCGGCAGAAGACCGGCATCGGGGCATTCCTTCCTGCCCGGAAGAGGTGATTGCATTACACGTCCACTCCGCTGAAATATTTCCAGACATCTGACCCGGGCAGGGGAGCGCATATTGTAATTTTCACCTTTTTCACCGGATGCACAAGTTCAAGCCTTCTGGCAAACAGGCTGATGCTTCCGTCGCTGTTTGACCTTGGATATCCGTATTTAAGATCACCTTTAACCGGGCATCCGATCTTTGCGAGCTGGGCCCGTATCTGATGGTGGCGGCCGGAATGAAGTTCTATCTCCAGGAGGTAGTAGCGATCCGATCTGCCGGCCAGCCGGTAGGTCAGTGATGCTTCCTGCGATCCTTTTACCTGGCTGTCGTATACACAGGTCCGGTTCTGTTTTTCATTCTTCTTCAGAAAATGAGTAATGGTGGCCCTGTCTTCCGGAGGCCGGTTCCCGACTATTGCCAGGTAGGTTTTCGTGACTTCCCTTTTCCGGAACAACTCATTCAGCCTGCTCAGGGCCTTTGAGGTCCGGGCATAAACGATCACTCCGCCCACAGGCCGGTCGAGCCTGTGCACAACTCCCAGGAAGACCTCACCCGGCTTATCGTATCTTGCAGATATATAATCCTTTATTTGTGAGTCGAGCGGGCTGTCCCCCGATGCATCTCCCTGAGAAAGGTCCGATGCTTTTTTATTCACCGCAAGAAGATGGTTATCTTCATAAAGGATCTCGATCATAATGCAATTGCCTAATATTGCTCCTTTTCATTTGGAAAGGAGAGAGTTCTCACATCATTGATATAAGACTGAACTGCTCCCCTGATTTCGTCATAGAGATTATGATACCTTCTGAGGAATCTTGGAGAGAACTCCTGTGTGATGCCGAGCATATCGTGAAGGACAAGCACCTGTCCGTCCGTTTTGGAGCCCGCTCCAATCCCGATAACAGGGATTTTCAATGTGGCGGTAACTTCTTCAGCCAGTCTGGCAGGGATCTTTTCAAGCACAACAGCGAAGCAACCCGCTTTTTCAAGCAATCGTGCGTCTTCAAGAAGGCGGCGCGCCTCCTCCTGTTCTTTTGCCCTGACGACATAAGTGCCAAATTTATGTATCGACTGGGGAGTAAGTCCAAGATGACCCATTACGGGTATGCCTGCTGACAGGATCCGCTCGACCGATTCTGCGACCTGGTGGCCTCCTTCAAGTTTAACGGCATGGCCGCCGGTTTCCTTCATTATCCTGACCGACGATGCAAGTGCCTCCCTTGAATTCCCCTGGTAGGTCCCGAAAGGAAGGTCAACAACAACCATTGCCCTTTTTACAGCACGCACCACGGAAGCGGCATGGTAGATCATGTTCTCGAGTGTTATCGGAAGCGTCGTTTCATAACCGGCCATGACATTTGAAGCCGAATCCCCTACCAGGATTATATCAATACCCGCTTCATCAAGGATCCTGGCCAGGGAATAATCGTAGCCCGTCAGCATTGCAATTTTCTCGCCTTTAAGCTTCATCTCATGAAGCACATGGGTTGTCACCCGCCTTACGGTTTTGGGAATCGGCATAACTTTCAAGTTTACTGTTAACTACTTAGTTTTCAGGATCTCAGTTGACGGGTTCGGTGCCGGCAGAAGCATGATACATTGAATATTCCTTCTTCCCGCACCCGGGGCCCGGCGCCCCTGGCCTGGCCAGCAACGTTGCCAGGCGAATTATATTCCGACAAGGATCTCCGATATTCCGGGCAATCGCAGCAAAGTTATATAATTGCCGCTTAAGCGCTGCACCTGAAAATACATCTTTTTTATTGACAGTTATGCCGTACTGATCCTGTCTTTTTGTCATGTTTCCTGAATGGCATAATCATTGCTCACAAGTGTGTCGATGACGGAATACTTTTTAAAACAAACATAAAATGGGAAAAATTATAGGAATTGACCTGGGAACAACGAATTCATGCGTAGCTGTAATGGAAGGCAATGAACCGGTTATCATTCCCAACAGTGAAGGAAAAAGGACAACACCCTCGATTGTGGCATTTCTCGACAATGGCGAACGCAAGGTAGGTGATCCGGCCAAGCGCCAGGCCATTACAAATGCAAAAAAGACGGTTTACTCAATCAAACGCTTTATGGGCGAAACATATGATAAGATTGACCCTGAAATAAAGCGAATGACTTTCTCAATAGTAAGGGGAGACAACAACACACCCCGGGTGAAGATTGACAACAGGATGTATTCACCGCAGGAAATCTCGGCAATGATCCTTCAGAAGATGAAAAAGACTGCCGAAGATTATCTCGGACAGGAAGTTTCCGATGCAGTCATTACGGTGCCTGCATATTTCAGTGATTCTCAGAGGCAGGCCACCAAAGAGGCAGGCGAGATTGCAGGACTTAACGTGAAAAGGATAATCAATGAGCCCACTGCAGCCTCACTGGCATACGGTCTTGACAAAAAGTCGCAGGATCTGAAGATAGCCGTATTCGATCTGGGCGGAGGCACATTCGATATTTCCATTCTTGAGCTTGGAGATGGCGTTTTTGAGGTCAAATCAACCAATGGCGACACACACCTTGGCGGGGACGATTTTGACCATATGATAATCGACTGGCTCGCAGAAGAGTTTCTCAGGGATGAAGGCGTCGATCTCAGAAAAGACCCGATGGCCCTGCAGAGGCTTAAGGAAGCAGCTGAAAAAGCAAAAATTGAGCTCTCCAGCTCAACAACTACAGAGATCAACCTGCCGTACATAATGCCGGTCGACGGAATTCCGAAGCATCTTGTAAAAACACTGACCAGGGCGCAGTTCGAGAAACTTTGCGACAAGCTTATTCAGGCATGCATAGAACCGTGCCGGAAAGCACTGAACGATTCGGGGCTGAAAGCGTCCGAAATTGACGAAGTTCTCCTTGTGGGAGGATCCACACGCATACCTGCCATTCAGCAGCTTGTGGAAAAGTTCTTTGGCAGGGTGCCCTCAAAGGGGGTGAATCCGGATGAGGTGGTGGCCGTGGGTGCAGCCATACAGGGAGGCGTGCTTACCGGAGAAGTCAAGGATGTATTGCTGCTCGACGTCACTCCGCTCTCACTGGGCATTGAAACCATGGGCGGCGTAATGACAAGGCTCATTGAAGCCAATACAACCATACCTACCAAGAAAATGGAGGTGTTCACCACTGCCGCCGACAGTCAGCCTTCAGTTGAGATCCATGTTCTCCAGGGTGAAAGGCCGATCGCTTCCGGCAACAAAACAATCGGGCGGTTTCATCTCGACGGGATCCCTCCTTCTCCAAGGGGAGTTCCGCAGATTGAAGTTACATTTGATATAGACGCCAACGGCATTCTGCATGTTGCCGCCAAAGACAGGGGTACAGGGAAGGAACAGCGGATAAGAATCGAAGCATCATCAGGGCTGAGCGATGATGAAATAAAAAAGATGAGGGAAGAAGCAAAGGCAAATGCCGAAGCCGACAGCAAGGCAAAAGAACGTGCCGACAAGATAAATTCTGCTGACAGCATGATCTTTTCAACCGAAAAACAGCTTAAGGAATTCGGCGACAAGATCCCGTCCGACAAGAGGGGCGCGATTGAGAGCGCACTTTCAAAGCTGAAGGATGCACACAAGTCACAGGATCTGCCTGAAATCGACAAGGCCCTTGCAGAACTCAATGAAGTATGGCAGACCGCATCAGAAGAAATGTACAAGCATGCACAGGCTTCAGGTGCAACTTCGTCACAACCGGGTCCCGAAGCGGGCAAAGCTGACGACGGAAAAACCCGGTCAGGCAACGATGAAGTGACTGATGTCGATTTCGAAGAGGTAAAATAAGCCATTCACTGGCAAAGACCAGGAAGAAGGCCGTATCAAATGCCGCGCCAACCGCAAGGTGCCCCGGCTCCTGATCCGGCTTTTTCCTGTTGTTTAAGAAGCCGTTTAAACGTGGTTTCCAGGCAATACGCAATCTGGTCCGGCCGCCAGACCTGCCCGAAAAGGCAAAGGCAGCAAGCCGGGATCCCTGGCCTTGAAGGAGCTGATACATTCTGAACGCCAGTTGTTCAAAAACCTGTAATTTTCGTATTTTTGCTTCATAATCACAGTACTTTCCATGCCATTCAAAATTACAGCTGCCGCCCTGGTGTTTTGTTTTATAACAATCAATGCCTTCCAGGAGGCCGGGCCCCTGAATCAGACCGACAGCCAGGGAAGGAAACAGGGTCGCTGGATCAGGAAATATCCGAATGGCAACATAATGTATGACGGCTTTTTTAAAGATGACCGCCCTGCAGGCGAATTTAAAAGGTACCATGAAAACAATATTCTTAAGTCGTTGCTGATTTTCTCACCCGACGGAAATGAAGCTGAGGCAGTTATGTACTACACCAACGGATTCAGGGCGTCGGAGGGCAGATATATCAGGCAGATGAAGGAAGGGAAATGGAAATTCTTTTCATCCTTCACTGAAGGATTGCTGATAAGTGAGGAGGAATACACCAATGATAAAATACATGGCTGGCTGGTAAAATACTACCCCGACAGTGTTGTTGCCGAGAAACAGCATTACCGGGCAGGTATCAGGGACGGCAGCTGGATGAAATATCATCCCGGCGGATCATTGCATTTCAGAACCACATACAGGAACGGCAGGCTCAGCGGGAAATTCGAAGCATTCTTTGCTGACAGCGGCAGGCCTGAAGTTTCAGGCCAATATGAAAATGACAGGAAAGAAGGTATATGGATAATCTATAACAAGGACGGAAGCATCAAATTCAAAACGGAGTACATTGCCGGAGTACCAAAAGGCCGGGAAATGGACCTTTATGAAACAAATTACATAGATTCTCTCGAAAACCTAAGGATAAAAACGGAAGATCCGGAAAAAATGCAAATAAAGTGAGTGATAATATGAAAGAAAAGATATCCCTGACTGAACTGCAGTTGCTGATCAGGGATTCGCTGTATCTCTCGCTGCCCGATTTCTACTGGGTTGTTGCTGAAATATCAGAAATAAAGGAAAATTATTCAGGTCACTGTTATCTTGAGCTTGTTGAAAAGGATCCTGATGAAGTAAACATCAGGGCCAGGATCAGGGCGGTGATCTGGAACAGCCGCTTTGGTTTCCTGAAATCATTTTTTGAAGATCTCACGGGGGAATCACTTCATTCAGGGATCAAAATCCTTGTAAAAGCAAGGATTGAATACCACGAGATATACGGACTAAGCCTGGTAATAACAGATGTTGATCCGTCCTATACCGTAGGCGAATTGGCGGTAAAACGGCAGCAGATACTGAAGAAACTGGAAGAAGATGGTGTAATTAACATGAACAAGGAACTCGAATTCCCGTTCCTGCCCCAAAGGATAGCTGTTATCTCCTCTGCAAATGCCGCCGGATATACCGATTTCCTGAAGCATCTTTCAAACAATCCCTTTGGATTTGGGTTTCACGTCCGGCTTTTCGAAACCCCGATGCAGGGGCCTGACACCGAACCGGGTGTACTCAGTGCCCTTTACAGGATAGCTGAAGAAGCTTCATCATTTGATGTGGTGGCAATCATCAGGGGTGGCGGGTCGCAAACGGACCTGAGCTGGTTCGACAATTACAATATTGCATTCCACATAACCCAGTTTCCCCTCCCTGTCATTACCGGAATAGGCCACGAGAAGGATATGTCGGTAACAGACCTGGTTGCCCGAAAATCACTCAAAACACCAACTGCCGTTGCCGATTTTCTTATTGAAGGAATGAAGGCTGCAGAAGAACATATTACAAATCTCAGCAACGGCATAATTGAAATATCCGGACAGATTCTGGAGAAAAACGCACAGCGTCTGGAAAGCTTCAGGATCAAGCTTGTACCGCTTGCGAGGATATTGATTTCAGAATTGAAGGAACAACTTTCGGGCGCCATTATAGAACTTATAAATACAGGAAAGGGATTCATTCTTAAAGCCGGGATGCTGCCCGCGGGGCACAAGACAAGGATCATTACCGCTTCGGGGTCGATGCTTGCCTTACACACATCGGAAATGGCAAAAAGAAAAGAAAACCTTGCCAATGCTTCCGGCATGCTCCTGGAAAATATGAGAAGAAAGACCGAAGTTGCGGAAAATTCCCTCAAGATGCTTGATCCGCAAAATGTTTTGAAACGCGGATATACAATTACTTCACTGAACGGCAATATTCTAAGGTCAGTCGCCCTGATAAAGGCAAATGACCTTATCAGCACCCGTTTCAGTGACGGATCCGTTGAAAGCAGGGTTGAGGGCAGTAAGGGATCATGAACAGATGTTTTTGAAAGAAAGGTTATGAGAATCATGAATTTCCAAAATGACTAATTATGGCAAAAAAGGAATTTTCGTTCAGTGATGCAGTTAAGGAGATTGAAAAAATACTGCGGAATATCGAAAGCGGAAACCTGAACATTGATATTCTTTCTGCTGAAGTAAAGAGAGCTTCCGAGCTGATCAGGGAATGTCAGAAGAAGCTGAAATCGACAGAAGACGAGATCAATTCCATTTTCAGGGAAATGGGGTAAAAAATAAATCAGGACCGAAGTCCTGATTTACTACCTTACTACCCTAAACCTAAATCCATGAAAAAAAATGTAACCCAGAGGTTACCACCTTCTGTTTCAATCATTATAACGTATGACACATATGGATTGTTACATTTTTATTGCTGTTTTTTTAAACAAAATGCAAATTATTTATCAACAGCTCATTTTTCCACGCCAAGGACATCCTTAAACGCTTTCACAAAAGTGTCTTTCGGAAGTGCTCCCATTGCCATCTGGGGCTGTCCTTCTGCCGGAACAAAAAGAATTGACGGGATGCTTCTGATGCCAAATACCGCAGCCAGTTCCTGTTCTGCCTCGGTGTCGACCTTAAATATGTCGATCCTGCCCTCATACTCCCTGGCTAATTCTTCAAGTATGGGCGCCACCATTTTGCAGGGTCCGCACCAGTCGGCATAGAAATCAATCACACAGGGCCTCACGCCTTCAAACTTCCATTCCTTATTGGTTTCATAATTAAACACCTTGCTTAAAAATGATTCTTTTGTCAAATGCTCTACCATATCTCAAGTTTAATTTATATATCGGAAAATCAAATCTGTCTTTGCTGTTGCAATCATTATACCAATCAGGCAATACTGTGTTAATTTACTGACAAATGCTTATAAATTGTAACTTTGTCATGATTATTTATTAAATTGTCATATTTATATATGAATATATGTCTGAATGACAAAATTATTTCCGCTCTCTCCGAAGTAGTTTCCTCTGAAAACATTAAAGCGTGGGTAATAGGCGGTTATGTAAGGGACCGGCTCCTGAACAGGGAGCATGGGGGCAGGGATGTGGACATAGTGGTTCTGGGAGATGGTATTGAATCAGCCAGAAGATCTGCCAGAAAGCTCGGACCGGGGATCAGGGTAAGCGTTTTCAGGAATTTCGGAACAGCTATGTTCCGTTATAATGATTTTGACATTGAATTTGTAGGTGCCAGAAAGGAATCCTACAGCCGTGATTCAAGAAAGCCGGCTGTGGAAGCCGGGACAATCGAGGATGACCAGAAAAGGAGGGATTTTACAATTAATGCTCTTGCAATAAGCATAAACAGGGAGACATTCGGTGAGTTCTCCGATCCATTCGGGGGTATTAATGATCTGAGGAACAAAATTATCCGGACACCGCTTGATCCTGATGTCACTTTTTCGGATGATCCTCTCAGGATGATGAGAGCCGTACGGTTTGCCACCCAGCTCAATTTTACAATAGATCCGTCAACCCTTAAGTCGATAGCAGATAATGCTGAAAGGATAAGAATTGTATCGGTCGAAAGGATAGTTGGCGAACTGAACAAGATAATCATGAGTGATCATCCGTCGAAAGGGTTCATCCTGCTTGAAAAAACCGGTCTGCTGAAACTGATTTTCCCTGAGCTTGACAACCTGAAGGGGGTGGAGAAAAAGGAAGGCAAGGCTCATAAGGACAACTTTCTGCATTCCGTCAAGGTGCTTGACAACATCGGCAGGAAGACGGAAGATCTATGGCTGCGATGGGCCGCGCTGCTGCACGATATTGCCAAGCCTGTTACAAAGAAATACATCCCTGAAACCGGCTGGTCGTTTCATGGTCATGAATACCATGGGAGCAGGATGATTCCCGGGATATTCAAAAGACTGAAGCTTCCCCTAAACGAAAAGATGAAATATGTTCAGAAGCTGGTCGACCTTCATCTCCGCCCGATGGTTCTGTCGCAGGAAACAGTGACGGATTCGGCCGTCAGAAGGCTCCTTTTTGAAGCCGGCGACGACATTGATGATCTGATGCTGCTTTGTGAGGCTGACATAACTTCAAAGAATGAAGCAACAAAAATGAAGCACCTTGAAAATTTCAAACTGGTAAGAAGCAAGCTGGTTGAAATTGAGGAGAAGGATGCACTCAGGAAATTCCAGCCTCCTGTGGATGGCAACGAGATTATCAGGACCTTTGGGATAAAGCCCGGAAAGGAGATTGGAATTATAAAGACCACCATCAGGGAGGCAATTCTCGATGGGATCATCCCGAACGAGCATGGGGCCGCAAGAGAACTCATGCTCAAAAAAGGCAGGGAGCTTGGATTAACCCCTGCAGACGGATCATCGCAGGAACAGGTCTAGAAAAACAGGCAGATGATCGCTTATTCCTCCCTGATACCGGTACCCCCTGTATGTTGAAAACGGTGCTGATCCGGTATACTTCTCATCAGGACACAGCAAAAAATCAGGGCTGAAGACTTTGAATCCCAGGGAGTCGGCTGCCAGGCCTTCACTGCACTTCACTAAATGGCCGGATGCCAGCATCTGATCGATAATCTCCCATGAACCCCTGTATTTATATGTTCCCCTGGCCGTCTTACCGGCTTTTTCAGCAAGGTTTACAAGACAGTTACTGTTTCCTTTTTCACAGTTCGGAGCGTTACTGATCAGAGTTTTCATAATGCTGGCGTCAGGCGGGCAATTAAAATCGCCCATGATTAAGACCCTGGCTTTGCCGGATGAAATCATACCCAGTGAATCGGTGATGTGCCGGATCATCAGGGCAATCCGGGCACGGACCGGTTCACCGGCCAGAGCCCCTCCCCTTCTTGACGGCCAGTGATTAACCAGCAGATGAAGAGTATCTCCGAGAACCAGCATTTTTGTGTAAAGCACGCTCCTTGTCCTGATTTTTTCTCCGCTGGCAGTGTACGGCTTCAGATATCTGAAACTGAGAACTTCTGCCTGATCCTCCCTGTAAATCATGCAAACATCTATACCTCTTTCATCCCCGGAATCCTCATGAACTATTCTGTAATCATATTTATGCAGGTAGGTGCGCTGCACAAGATCTTCAAGTACCCGGCGATTTTCCACCTCGCACAATCCGACAACAGCCGGTGGTAACCAGCTGCCGGCTGCCATTATGGTTTTATAGACGGAATTAATCTTATTTTCAAACCTCGTCCTGGTCCATCTTCTGACTCCGCCCGGAAGGAATTCTTCATCCTTTCCCATGGCATCATCGCAGGTATCGAAGAGGTTTTCCACATTGTAAAACATGATCCTCACGGGAACATTTGAATGATCTTCCTGTGAATATGCGGTTACAATACAAGTTAAAAGCAGCACGAGAATGCAGGCGGTGTTTTGCACGATCCTGTCTGTCAGTATGCATTTATCCAACGATATCTCCTGGCATTCATTCCGAACTTGACGGCGAGCGTCAGTTCATGGGTACCAAAGCTCTGTTTCCGGATGTCAGTTAGGGTAAAGTCAAAGGCGTAGGCAAAATAAAATCTGTCGTACCTCAGGCCGAACATCATTATAAGTGCGTCATTTGTCCGGTATGACAATCCCGCCCAGTAATCATTCCTGTAATAAACCCTGGTTGTAAGGTCGAGCTGCATTGCCCTGAAAAACATGTCTGACGATTTGATGAATGCAGACGGTTCAAGTATCCAGTTGGCTGCAAGCGGAAACTTAATGCCTCCTGTCAGGTAATAATGACCCAGTTCTGAATGTTTAATGCCCGATGAATTTCCGAACATTACAGATCCCCGCAGAAGGTTTGTCATTGAGAATCCAACGAAATAGTTGTGAGTTGTATAATTTACCCCGAAGTTAAAATCCGGAATGAATACTGACCTGTCATAACCGTTAAGGAGGGGATCGTCGGGATCATAGATCTGGTTGCTGAGATTGGTGGTATACTGGTATGCCACAAGGCTCAATCCGAAGGCAAGGTTTTTTCTGAGTTCATTTTCGTTTTCACCCAGGGGTATCATATAGGAATATGCGGCTTGTAAACCGGTACGTCTCATTATTCCGTTCTGGTCGTTGAAAAGATATCCGCCGAGTCCAACCTGGCCGCCTCTGGTGGGGCGAATCAGTTTTTTCTTGACTGTGGTGGATTTGGAAATGTAGCTGTCCCTGAGAAGCCGGGTCTGGAAACTCAGTGCATAGGTACTAGGAGCGTCTTTCAGTCCCACCCATTGCTCCCTGACTGTAAGGTTCAGTGAAGTTGACCCGTCATGACCGGCAAAAGATGGATTTACCAGGAACCCATTCATGATGTACTGGCTGTACATCGGCATCTGCTGTGCATCTGCAACGACAGGTACAAGTACAAGACAGAGAAAAGGGATTATTTTTCTGAAACGGATCATATTTTTCTGATTCTTCATTAATAACTGATTTACCTAATAACGCTGATTACTCCCGATTTTGGTGCGGATCCGTCGTTCAGATACAATATGTAATGATATGAATCTGCCGGAACGGGTTTTCCGTTCGATCTTCCATCCCATGGGTTTTCTGCAATATTTTTTGTTCTGAACACGAGCTTTCCCCACCTGTTGTATACCAGAATCTCCGCATCGGGATAAAGGCCGATGTTTTTTATTATCCAGGTATCGTTAAATCCGTCATTGTTTGGAGTAATGACACTGGGAATTTCAATACAGGCAAATGATCCGGTAAAATGAATTTCGGCTTCAAGCAACTTTGAACACGAATTCTGATCAGTAACAATAGCCGTGTATAATCCAGGCTTCATATTGATCCTGTTTTGTGTTCCTGCCCCGTCTGACCAGAGGAAGTAATACGGACCGGTTCCTCCTTCCACGGTAAGATTTATCGTTCCATCCTGCGAATCCGGACAGGAAGCCGGATTTGTGGAATAATTAATTGTCAGGGGAGCCGGTTCCCTGATTACAGCCGAACCTGCAACGGTGCAGCCATTGGTATCGGTGATCATGACTGTATAGTTACCGGCAGGCAGGCCGGCGGCTTCAGCAGTGATTTGTTCGGGTGCGGTATCCCACTGATAGGAATAGGGTCCTGTTCCGCCGGATACAGCTGCCACAGCCCTGCCGGAAGTTCCGCCCGCGCACGATGCGTCATGCACGCTGACTGCAACTGAAAGTTCGGTATTTGGCTGGATAAGAACCACACTCTCAACCGTATTGCAACCGTTAACATCCGTAACAGACACTCTGTAGGTTCCGGCTGGAAGGCCGGTTGCAGTTGCTGCCGTTTGTACGGGATCCGTGTCCCAGGAATAGAAATAGGGTCCTGTTCCTCCTGTTGCAGCAACGGTGGCAGTACCGGAGGCTTCGTTCCTGCACCGTACATTTGTGGTAGTAAACGACAGAACAACCGGTTCCGGCTGGGAGATCACAAACGGAAGGCTGACAGTTGCCATCACTGCATCCCTGACGGTTATTGTATATGAACCCGCGCCCAGGAAAATAAAATTTCCCGACTGCTGAAAATTAATTCCATCGATCGAATATTCATACGGAGCAGTTCCTCCCCACCCGGCTGCAGTTACTGAACCAGATTCCTCGCCATGGCAAAGTGCATTCGTTTCTGTAACAGTGGCAGACAGGGGCAGTGAAGGCTGGCTGATTGTAACGGTGATTTCAAAAGTGCAGGGGCCGGCATCCTGTACTGTCACAACATGGGTTCCGGCTGCAACTGAATTAAATGTTCCTGAAGCCTGCCATGCACCGGTACCAATCCTGTAGGCATAAGGAGGGGTTCCTCCGGAACCGGCCACAGTAATGCTTCCGTTACTGCCTCCATACACGGTAACATTTGATATGGCAACAAGAGTTCCTTCAAGTGCTGTCGCCGGCTGGGTGACCATGCAGGTGGAAGCGGCCTCACAGCCCCTGGAATCCCTGACTTCCACCAAATAACTTCCCGGTGCAAGATTGTCCAGATCTTCAGTTGTCTGTCCGTTATTCCAGAGGAAGCTGTAGGGAGGAGTTCCGCCGGTCACAGTCAGGTCGGCTGATCCGTTACTGCCTCCCAGGCAGCTAACATTGGCAACCCGGATGGTGGCAGCAAGCAAAGCAGGCTGGCCCACGGTGATAGCTGCACTTTTACTGCATCCGTTGGAATCTGTTGCAAGAACAGTGTATGTACCGGCCGGGATGCCGCTAAGATTCCGGCTGGCTGCCCCTGTGTTCCAGGCAAATGTTACCGGTTCAGCGGCATTGGTTACCGTGAGGTTTATTGCCCCGGTTAAATTACCGTAGCAGTCAGCATTTGTAACATCCGATGTCAGGGTAAGCCCGGTGGCAGGCTGGATAATTGTGACGGCCGATGAGGTCCTGCATCCATTATGGTCAACAACTGATACTGTATATGTACCTGCTGCGAGCCCGGAGGCTGTTGTGCCGGTCTGTACGGGAGTTGTGTTCCATGAGTACGTATAGGGAGCAGTTCCTCCGGCAGCTGCAGCTGTGGCACTTCCCGTTGAGGCTCCCCTGCATATCACATCCGTTTTGGTGACAGAAACACTCAGGGGCAGGGCAGGCTGATTTATCGTCACGGTCAAGGTGAAAAGGCATAATCTGAAATCCCTAATGACTATTGTATGGGTGCCTGCACCAAGATTGGTAAACTGCCCTGAAGTCCGGAACGTTCCACCATCAATGGAATAAGTATAGGGTGATGTTCCCCCTGCTCCCTGGACCCTGACCCTCCCGGTTCTTGCACCAAAGCAGCCAACATCACTCTGCGACACTATAATTCCCGAAAGAGACACGGCAGGTTCAGTAACTGTGACGGTGAAGTTATAGGTGCACAAATTCATGTCCCTGACAATTACTGTATGAGTGCCGGCCGCAAGCCCGTTAAACACACCCGGGGATTGAAAGGGGCCCCCGTCGATACTGTATGTATAAGGAGGTGTTCCGCCTGTTCCGGTTACCGTTGCAGTTGCATCGTTTCCTCCCCTGCATGAAACACTTGTTTGTGAAATAACAGAGCCTCCCACCGGAGAGCCTGGCTGTGTTACGGTTGCTGAATAATCAGCCGTGCAGCCATTCGAATCAGTAATTGTCACCGAATAATTTCCGGCTGCAAGGTTAGTTATATCCTGTGCTGTGCTACCGTTGCTCCAGAGGTAGGTATATGCCGGCACCCCGCCCGAGGGTGTCAGGTCGATGCTTCCACTGGATTGTCCGAAGCACGCCGCATTAACGACAGATCCTGAGCCAGACACAGGGGCATCAGGCTGTGAAACGGATGCGTTAAGGGTAAGTGTGCAACTGCGTGAATCAGTTATTATAACCGAGTAATTACCTGCAGCAAGGTTTGTGGCATTCTGTGTTGTCTGGCCGTTATTCCAGAGGTAAGTATACGGCGGTGCGCCGCCTGATGCCTGGAGGTTTGCTTCACCTGTGGCCCCGCCAAAGCATTTTACATCTGCAACTGTTATTGTACCGGAAAGCGGGGTCAGGGGCTGGGTAATGGTAAATGACACAGTTCCAAGGCATCCGCTGTTATCTCTTATAGTAACTGTATATGAGCCGGCAACAAGGTTTACAAAAGCACTGGAGCCCTGGAAAGCGCCGCCATTGAGGCTGTACTGATATGGGGCAGCGCCTCCCGCGGCACTGATTGCGGCCGATCCGTCGGATCCGCCAAGGCAGCTGACATCGGAAAGAGCCGTTACTGAGCCGTAAACCGGTGAAGGCTGGGAAATGATGAATGGGAGCAAATATATACAGGAAGCTGCATCCCTTATGGTTATGCTATGACTTCCGGCAGGGAGGGAGCTGAAAGAACCTGATGGCTGCCAGGCTCCTCCGTCGAGTGAGTACTCATACGGGCCAATGCCGGTGCCCGGAGTTGCCTGTGCGGTTGCAGTGCCGTCTGAATAGCCGCTGCAGGTAACATTTGTTGTTTGTGTCAGTGTCCCCGTAAGCTGGTTAACCGAAACGTTCAGCATTACGGAACCGCTGCATGACAATGTATTGCCTGCAGTAACAAGAATGGTTCCGGCAGGTCCGCTTCCCCATCGTACAGTTGCATAATTATCAGATTGTGTCCCTCCGCCAGTGACCACCCCGCCTGTAACTGTCCACGAATAATACTTGTAGGTATCTGTAAGAGTGTAGGTATGCTCAGCATCTGAACACACGGCGGCAGCTGGTCCTGCAAATGCCGGCACAGGAACCGGAATGATCGTAACGTTCTCAATTATTGAAGTCTCGCATTGTCCCCCGGGAAACTCCCCGTTCTGAACAATCAGTTTTGCGGTCACACTTCCGCCGGGAACCCCCATATCCCATCTGACCGTAACCGCACTTGTATCCTGATCGGCAGTAAGGATGGTGCCGTTTACCGCCGACCATGAATATGCTGCTCCGGGTTTGTACTTCACATGGTAATTTCTGATCTCTCCCTCACATGCCTCGGATTTTCTGTATGTCTCATTATTGAAAACGGGACCGGTCATATTAATTGTGATATCCGCCGTATCAACACATCCGTGCCCGTCGGTAACAACAAGTTCAATATCGTATAAGCCGTTTGTCAGGTTGGAGTTGAGCATTGGAGTGGCGCTGGTGCTTGAATTGAAAGTCTGGAACCATGACGGGAATATTATGATCATAAAGGGTTTCCTGGTTTCATCGAGTCCTTTCCAGAAATATGAATAATTTTCATCTCCTCCCTCAATATCAGCCTGAAAAAGAGCGAGAGGCGGAGCCATGTCGCAGCTGTTCAGGGAGATTCCTTTGATTTTCAGCGTGGATGAGACGGTAATGCGGACATCTGCCGAAGCTGTGTTGCCATATGGATCGGTTGCGGTGAGGGTAACTGTGCGGGGGCCCAGGTCACTGCAGGTAAAAGTGTCAGGGAACACTGACAGGGTAACTGAACCGCAATTGTCAAAGGATCCGTTATCCACATTCTCAGGAAGGAGGATCCCGTTCCCGGATGTGTCAAGAACCAGGTCAAAAGGTTTAACAAACACTCCCGGGGCCATTGTGTCGAGGACGGTCACCTGAGCCACACAGGAAGATGAATTTCCCGAACCATCCATACATGTCAGGGTCACCGGTACCGGCGATCCCACATCACTGCAGCTGAAATCCGACCTGCTCAGGTAGATGAAGAACCCGCCGGGGCAATTATCGGAGGAGCCATTATCAACGTCGGCAGCACCTATATGTGCTTTACCTGATACATCCAGGTATACGGTTGTATTTTTACACCTGGCCAAAGGAGCCGTTCTGTCGGAAACCATAACGGTTGTGGTACATGTTGAAGTCAGGCCTTCATTGTCGGTAACAGTGAGCGTTACAGTATTGGCACCAAGCTGGGTGCAGGTGAAGGTACCGGGACTAACCGTGCGGCTGGTTATGATGCCGTCAGGGTCATAGGATCCGCCGTCGACATCCGTGGCGCTGATTGTGACCGAACCGGACGGACCCAGGAAGGCACTGGCGACTCTGCATAATGCCACAGGAGGAAGAACAGGGCTCTGGGCCTCACTATCACTGCTGAAAGACGATCCTGCTTCGCTGCCGGCACTTCCGGCTGAGCCGGAAAAACCCTCATCCGTATTTCCGGAATAAGCCAGGGGTGACCATAATACCAGAATAACCAGGCCCAATATCTGCCTTCGTATTGAATTACCTGTTATCAACCCTGGGGAAACAAGGTTAAATCTGATTCTGATGTTCGCCGGACTTCTCCTTAACAGGTTATTAATAATAGAATAAGGATCCTGGAAGGTAGCAGAATATTTCATAAAGGTCAGGTTCAAAATAATTCTTTAGATAACATCACAAAGTATATCAACCAAAAAACTTTACTAACAAAGAAAATCACTTTTTCTGCAAAGACAAGTTTAATACAGATTCTTAATATTTAAGCGAATGTATAAAATTTTTAAACACTCGTTATCCGGTAATTTCCCCGGGTTTTCAACATATTGACAGGATTTATAAAACCCCGGGCTGAATACAATGAGCAAAACTCCTTTGTGGAGCCGGATTCAGGGGGTTTTCATCAGGGCAGCAGAATTAATCATCTTTTATCCGGGGTTCCAGGATTTACTTAGTAAAACGGATGGGGTTCAAAAAAAAGGCATTTACAGCGAGAAATCCTGTAAATGCCATGTTTATTAAAGGTGGGCGATGACGGATTCGAACCGCCGACCCTCTGCTTGTAAGGCAGATGCTCTGAACCGGCTGAGCTAATCGCCCGAATCGCGTGCAAATATAATCCAGATTTCCGTCCCTGCAAAAAAATCAGTCGGTTTTTAAAATAATGTCACGGCACCATCCGGTACTTAATCTCCCTTGTTCATCCGGATTTATAGTGCTTTCTGACGGTCCGGCTTATTTTCCATGTGCATTTAAGGCCTTCTGGGAAGACAACAGAATCTCCCTTTGCGGCACACATAAGACCGGAACACCGGAAAGTACTTAATCAGTTGAATACTGAAATTCATTTAACTGTAATGGCTTTATCAAGAGAGGGATTTAAAGGTCTGAGAATTTTCAGGGTGTATTTGCCGGGAGTTGTTATGGTGATCTCAACACTTTCTTTCATATAAATGATGTTGGCAGGGCATGGGGTTCCGTCGTAATAATATACACCCCATGGTTCTACCATAACCTCATTCTCCAAATTCTGGTATTTGTATATTTTTTCAAGCCTGTAGCAACCGTTTGGGCCGACGAGCCCGAAAAGCTTTATTTTAAAAACAACACCGGCGTCAACGGTATCCGGTGCCTGAAGACTGTCGGTATGAATCAAAAACGACTGCTGTGTCTTTGATTCCAGGCTGCAGGAAAAAAGCAGAAGCATGGATGCTGACAATACCAGTATCCCAGGCAAAGTGATTCTCAGATTCATTTCGGTTAGAATTTTCTTTCTGACAACAAAAACCGCACCATAATATGCGAATTATGTTTTTGGCAACCTGATTATTTTATCATGCTCAATTTTTACACCTGTCAGCTTCATGTCAGGCAGTCAGGTCCCGGTTACCGTATAGTACACAATTTCGCCCGCGATATAACCATGAAGCTCCGGCCGCTTTATTTTCCGGATGACCGGCAGATACGGGATCCGGATTTTAAAATTTGACTTGCGTCTTTTTATTTCGTATCTTTGATTTGGGGTTTTGTTTACCAATAATTTTCCGGATGAAACACATTGCCAGCACATGCCTGTGTATCGTACTGATGATTGGCAGTTGTTCCCGGCCGGGGAGCGAATTTCCCCGGGGAGCCTGGCAACTTGTCCAGGTATTAAGCGTTTCAGGGAACAAGGCAGTGAAGTATTTTCCTGCCAGTCTGCCCGGAAGTGATATTAAGATGTGGTCGGAGGGCCACTTTATGTTCGTCGGACGTTTTCAAAACGACACTTCCTTTACCGACAATTTTGGCGGAGGAAGATATACACTTGACGGAAACCGCTATGAAGAAGAAATTATCTATCATTCTGACAAAAACTACATAGGAGCAAAGGTTAAGATGTTACTCCAATTAAAGAATGACACCCTGTTTCAATTCTACCCGGTAAACGAAATAGGGGAACCGAATAAACTCCGTTATTATATTGAAAAATATGTCAGGCTTGATAATTAGTGCCGGATAATTTCTTTTGTACATCCCTGTAATCGGGGATCATTCAGTTTAAACGCACAACTGGCACCCTAACATCCGGAAGGATAAGGGGTAAGATATCCGGGTATCAGCCCGGGGTAATCCATGGTTTTAATTGTTGTGATTGTTGAAAACTTGGCCAGATATGTTATTAACTAGAAATTACATTATAATTACTATTCCTAACTTTGAGCAGGGTCAGCATCCATCACACTTGACCTATTCAGGAAATTTTCTCACATACATTGACTAATACTAAAAACGGATGCTGGCCCTTCTTATTATAAAGGGACATGAAAGAAGAAGAAGAAGAAGACCGGAGAGGCAGCATGATCCGTTTGTTAAAGCACAATATTCAGAAGGCAATCCCGTTACAATACTGTCTGCCGGAAGTTAAACATGAAAAAGAAAAGCTATGAGAACAGATTATTATAACAGAAGCGTAAATGTAAGCGACTACAAGATCAGCCTTGCGAAATTCCTGGAGGAGAACAGGAAGAAAATAGAGGAAAACCGGAAGAAGCTTGAGAATCAGCGGAAAAAGGCAGAAATCCAGAAGCATGAACCAAACAGTTTTGTTTGTGACTGGCAGAATCTGTAACCCGGTTCAGACTTAATTATTCATTGCATAACAATTAATCATTGATATTTAATCAGTATCCTGTTTAAGCCCCAGGGAATCTCCAACTGATAAAGCCGGCGCACCTGCCGGTTTTTTTATTCTGCTTCTGAATACTGACGATCATAATACCATATGAAAAGAGGCCGCCGCATAATATAATTGAGACGGCTTTTTTATTTGAGTTTCCTGGAGGTTTTCAATACTGTTTGCTTTGGGGGAGATTTTAATCAAACTCCCAAAAAAACAGGGATTTTCCTTCCGGAAAGGTGAGAACAGCTTCCTGTTTTTTGGAGCGGCAAATGGCATTGTGCAATTGGCGAAAAACAGGAACGGTTGTCTTTTCCGGACTCTTTTTCTTTGGTCACTTTCTTTCAGAGGGGCAAAAGAAATGAAAGTAAACAAAAAAAAAGGGCGCCCCTTTTGAGACACCCTTTTTTTTATGAACTGATCTTAAAGGGATCTTAATTATCCTTTACGCATCTGACTGATTTTCCGGCCTGTTTTTCGACTGCGGCCCTGCTTACGCGTGCTTCATCGCTCCAGAGCAGCCTGTTCCATGCTCTGGGTGCATCAGTTTCCGTCGCGGTCCAGAAATACCCGTAGGCACCCTGGCCCTGGGAGGTTCCGTCAGAATAATACCTGTACCCTGCAGCAACAGCTGTGAAGCCGCTGGTGTTGGAACCATTTCCATCGCCCCATCCGCTTGTGTTTTTCATTTCAGTTCCTTCGGTGGTTCCCCTCCAGCCATAGTCAGTCACAACACCGGGATTCATTCCCAGGGATACTTCAAGTGTTCCATATTCAGCATCACCCGGTACGTGCCATCCTGTCGGGCAAAGCATGCCTGAATTCACTGCGAACCAGTTGTACTGTGCCCCGTATGTGTTTTTGTTGGCTGAATTGTTGCCATACCAGCCATACCCTGCAGTAGTAATGCCGGGCCACATATTATCGGCCGACAGGTAAGGAATGTTTGAGTTATCGTTGTATTTCGTTGTTTTCAGGTTTTCGAGCATCCAAACCTGGTTCCCGATATTGCCAACACGGTAAGTATTGTCATCACTGTCCCCAAGGAGAGTAAAGAATATCACCTGGTCACCGTAAGAAGTATTTGCGCTGTTGGTGGCATAGGCCCTTACATAGTAACGTGTTCCCGGTGTCAGTCCGGTCATGCTGCTGGAAAATGATCCGGTTCCCGGGGCATCAGTTGTATGAAAGTTTGCAATGGTCGGATCCGGAATAGTGTTCCAGCACACACCCCTGGCAGTGATGGTCCCGCCGCCGGCCGAGGTCACATTGCCGCCTGAAGCTGCCGCGGTCAGTCCGACTGATGAGATGGCGGCCGTAGTTACAACCGGCGCCGTAACTGCACCTGTCGTAAAGGTTATTTCATTGCCGTAGGCAGTCTCAACACTGTTGGTGGCATAAGCCCTGACATAATAGACATTGCCGGGTGCAAGGCCGGTTATATTGCTGGTGAAAGCACCGGCACCGCCGCCATTGACCGTTGATGAACCTGGCGCCACGGTGGGGTTCCGTGAAGTGCTCCAGCATACTCCTTTTGCAGTCACCGGCGCTCCGCCGGTTGCAGTCACATTACCTCCCGAGGTTGCCGAAGTCTGGGTGACGGCCGATGCGGCTGCAGTGGTAACCGTTGGCGCCACAGCGGGTGTCGTAAAGCTGATGTCATTGCCGTAGTTCGTCCCGGCGCTGTTGGTGGCAT
>CAYSXP010000017.1:0-90381 GCA_964435015.1 uncultured Rikenellaceae bacterium | reverse complement strand
CCGGCAAAAACGGATCCGCTCCGCGGAAAAGTGAACCGGAAATCCGGAAGTTATCAAAAATTCCAGTCCGTGTCCGGAAGCTCCTGCGTGTTCGTGACACATTCGTATATTGGAGCAAATAATTTACAACATTATGTACAAAACATGCGGACTGGACGTACACCCAATAATTTCAATATTATCCGGCCACATTCAGGCTTGTTTAAAGCGCAGCTGTATTCTGAGCGGAATCAGATCGCCGTTTAATGACCTCCCTTCAAAAACATAATATTGCCCGTTATGGAGCCTGAAACAGCAAAGAGGCAGGACACCTCAGGTACTCCTTCATCACATTCATGGTCAGAATATTACCAATCCTCCTATACTATATGCAATGAACATCGTCCCGGCATCGGTACCTTTCGGTCCCTTTCTTTGTCAGGATGCAGCTGAACCCCCGATGCTTTCGGCTGGAGCCCTGTTATATTCATTAAGATTGCTGGCAATAGATGCCCGATGCCGGTCTGTTTCAGACTGGTTGAAGCGGTTTTTACTGTTTTCCTGTTAACCGTCAGCTGTTGGCCCGCATTACAGTCTGATAAACTCCACCCTGCGGTTTATTGCCTTATTGGCCGGGGTGTCATTGGGTGTAACCGGCTTGCTTTCTCCGGCGCCTTCAGTCTGCATGCGTGAAGCATCGATACCGAATTTTGCAGCCAGCTCCTTTTTCACAGATTCTGCCCTGCGCCTTGAAAGATCAAGATTGAGGGCATCATCGCCATCGCTGTCGGTATGACCCACAATCATGACCTTTACAGCCGGATTTTCCTTAAGTACGGTTGCAATGTCATTTAGGGTGCCGTGGGATTCGGGCCTGATTTCAGCCTTGTTCACATCAAAGGTGATGCCATAGGTTGTCAACCGGCCTTCGGTAATCAGTTTGCTCCGGGTATCAGGTGCTGCCGAGGTAAACTTCAGGTTCGTAACCATGGGCCACGAATTGGAATCCCAGCCAGAGAACAGGAAGCGGTTGAGCTTAGTATGGGCATATAAATTGGTTGGCACATCCAGGGCCTTGGCCCCTTGATGGTAGATCCTGACTCTTCGCTTCTGTATCCATATGATTATGTGATTAACTGTTTCCGGAACAACCGGATTCCTTGAAGCCTGACCGTTAATCCATTCTCCTTCCGGGATGTTTGTGTACCCTTTGGTCTGCCAGCCATCTTGGGCCAGCTGAATGTGCAGGCCGCTATTACCGGGGTAGAGATCGTCATTGATCTCCCTGGTGTCGTCCGGATTCTCCTCATAAAGGGTTAACCTTATACCATACTCGTACCGGGCATCAGGAATAATATCAAGTTCGATAATGAAATTATCAGGGAAAGCAACAGTTTTTGAGTAGCAGTAAACTGCATCCTCCCCATTCATATGGAACCATTTTCCGGGTGCGATATTGACTGTTTTTACCTCACCGCTGCCGTTGGAAGTCCAGAGTCCGGGGAAATCGCCTGAAGCATCCTGGCTGAAATCCTCAAAATAAAGTATCTTATCACCAGGGACAAAATCATACTGGCTGTAGCTTTCAAGTTTCTGTCCCTGTTGAACTGCAGCTTCAGGCGGTTCTTTTCCGACCTGATCATCAGGTACGGTTCCTGATTGATCATCAGCTGCTTCCTCTACATTGCCGCTCTTTCCCCCGGATTTCCTGAAAAGGGTTCCGGCGCCTTCTTCCATCTTGCTGAAACCTTGGTCTACCCCTTCATAAATCTTACTGTTTGCCCTGTTGGTACCCTGCTCCCTGATCACCTCCCTGGGATTTACAATCTGGGAACAGGCAGGCCTGCTTACGGGCACGACAAGCAATGCCAAGGCAATCGTGAAAGTAACCGTGTAATTCATAATTCTGGTGCAAATAAAAATTCAATTGTAAACCAAGAAATATGTTTACAGGTTAGATAGTAAAAAAGCGACAATCACGGCATACGGTGACATTTTCCGCTCAGGATCCTGGTGAAACCGAGGTTTCGCCTGAAGAAAACATCCGGTGTTTCACCGGTGAGAGATTTGAAGTCCTTGATCAGATGGGTCTGGTCGAAGTAGTTCCCGAAAAAGACCAGGTCATGGTAATCAATTCTTGCGCCGGCTGGAACAGAATCCCAGATATGATTGATTCTGATTATCCTCAACAGCATTTTCGGCGTGGTTCCCAGACGTACGCGAAATTTGCGCTGCAGAGTCCGCCTGCTCATGGAAAAATCGCTTAAGATTTCATGGAGATCCCTGCTGATCCCTTTCTGAAGGATGGCATCGTAGACCAGGTCAGTCTCATCCTGTATGTATGGACCGGGGTGAATCTCTTTGAGAAAAGAAGAAAAAATAGCGATTCTTCTTTCAGCGCTTCTCTCTTCCTTCATCTTTTTCCAGAGCGGGGTGAAGAGGGCAGGCTCCGGGGTAACATATAACTCAACTGGCGGCGCAAGACAGATTTTCAGGATCCGGGAGAGGACAGTGGGTTTACATGTTACGATAAAACAATCGAGCTGACCCTCCACATTTATTGAATTTGCTGAAGTAAGAAGAGGGGCGATGAAGTACCCGGGCAGAACCTTGTTAACAGGAGTGAGCATTCGCGGCAGATTGCCAAACTGGAACACTATTGATGCATCGGCACGGGGCACAAACTTGTCAGTCAGCCCTCTGCTGCCGCAGTGGCGGATATGCTCAAACTGTCTGACAATCCAGGAGATATCCGTGGAAGGACTGTAGTATTTCACGTCGGGCAACATTCGCAATACAGGTCAGGATAATCCTTGAAATATAGTGATTCTTTCAGTCTGTGACCGTGATGAAAGTCATATATGGAGATCCCGGAATTCACATCAGAATTCTGACTGATTTATTCTGTAAAGCCCCCGTTTTTTTTCTGCCGGTTTTCCTTCACCTTCAATTTATTCATCATTCCTCCTGATTTTTTTTGACAGGCATATATATCAAACAAGCCTAAATCCCGGGGCCTCCTCCGCTGAATCCTTTTCCGGTTGGGCTTAGTTTGGGACCGCGGGCCGGACTATGATATTTTCCGTACTTTTTTTCTATTTTTATTCGGCGATTGGGATTCAATTATGGGGATCATACCAGATACGGCTGTTTTCAGGAGCATACAGAAAGGGGACCATAAGGCTTTCAGTCAACTTTTTGACAGCTACTATATTTCATTGTGTTTTTTTGCTGCCAGGTATCTTCATGATCTCAGCCTGGCCCGGTCACTGGTTCAGGATCTTTTCATCGATCTGTGGCAAAAGAGGGAGAAAATTGAAGTAGCCGTTTCGGTGAAGGCCTATTTGTACATCTCCGTGAAAAACAGATGCATTGATCATCTGAGGGCAAAAAAAACCACAACCGAAATCCCGGAGTCTGAAGCAGCCGTCAGCCAGGTACCCTTCCGCGACCTGATAGAAGAGGCGGAGCTGAATGAACGGATAAATCTTTCAATTAACCGGCTTCCCGGTAAATGCCGCGAAATATTCATGCTTAGCCGCATGGAAGGTTTAAAGTATGCGGAGATTGCAAAAAAACTGGATGTTTCGGTAAAAACGGTGGAGATGCAGATGGGAATAGCTTTAAGGAAAATACGTGAGAGTTTGTCTGATTATTTAACGAGCCTGCTCATTATATTTTTTTGTAAAAAAATATTCATGCTGTTACAGGGTGTCCTTTGATTTTTTCGTCTTCTCTGAAAAAGATTTCAGAATTGGAAGAGAAGAATAGTCAGGACATCCTTATCGGGAAAATTTTATCGGGCAATGCTTCCCCTGAGGAACTGCAGCAGGCGGAAGATCTTAAGAATCAGGGTGCCCGGATCACAGATTCCCTTGCGCAAAGCCGCAGAGCCAGGGACAATATACGGTATTTCCTTTCTGCGGAAGATTATGGTTCCGATAAGCAGCTGCTCGGGTCGAAGTACAATGAATTCCTGTCCGGGGAAATAAGGCGGGTGAGCCGCAGGGTGCTGATATACAGAATTGCGGCCATTTTAGCATTCCCTGTTGCACTGGCAGCGGGATGGTATGGTTTCGGGAAAGGTTTCTTCAGAACCAATCAAACCTCACAAATTTGCGTTATTTCAGCGCCGCCGGGCAATGTCTCGAAAACAATTCTGCCTGACGGAACCGGAGTATGGATCAATTCCGGCTCATCGGTTTCATACAACACCGCTGCATTCAACCATGTGAAAAGGGAAGTTCAGCTGACGGGCGAGGCCTATTTCCAGGTTTCCCCCGACAAGGGCAGGCCTTTCATTGTTGAAACCCCTCATGCCAGCGTAAAAGTGACGGGTACATCCTTTAACATTATTGCCTGTCCTGATGATCCTGAGTTTGAAACGATTCTTGCCGAAGGCAGTGTCGAGCTTCGCCTGAAGCTGACAGGAAGCAGGCCCATCCGCCTGAATCCCGGCCAGCGGATCACATATAATTCAGGGAACGACAGTGTGAACATACAGGAGGTAGATGCTGAAATTTATACATCATGGCGCAATCTGGAACTGATTTTCAAAGATGCCTCACTTAACGATCTGATAAGGAAGCTTGACAGCATTTACGATATCCGGTTCCACCTGGAGCCCGCCAGCCTCGGCGATTACCGGTTCCGCGGAATGTTCAGGTACAATAACAATCTGATCGAGGCGCTGGAGAAGATTAAAAAATCATCAGGAATCAATTATTACATTGAAAATAAGGAAGTCTGGTTAAGAACCACAAAATGAAACTGCCTATGACAAAGAAAAGAAGAGGATTTCTGATCAGGTAATGAGATAATGAAAAAGAGGGAAACTGTGGTGGTTTCCCCTCTTTTGAATTTCATTAGTTCTTGAAAAACTAACTGTTAATTAAAAAACACTCAAATCTATGAAATATTTTGCTAAACCGCTGCGGGAATTGCCCTTTCAGCAAAAAAAGTTATTGTTGATTGTGCAATTAAGTTTCCTTCTCCTGTTATTTCCGGTATTATCTTCCCATGCTGCCAGTGCCTATGCTGAAAAGACACGGCTTACGATAAAACTTGACAATGTCAGATACTCAGATGTATTCGATGCCATTGAAAGGCAATCGGAGTTCTATTTTTTCTATAACCGCGATTATTTCAATGACAGACGTCTTATTTCAGTCGATTTTAAAGATATACTGATAAATGATCTGTTGAATGAATTATTCAGGAACGAGGGAATTTCATACGAGATTTCCGACCGGAGCATTTTACTTAGAATTCCCGAAACCAGGCCGGCTGAAGGAAGCAAAATTGCTTCACAACAGCAGCGGACCATTTCAGGTACGGTGGCCAATTCCAATGGTGATTTTTTGCCGGGAGTTACGGTTGTTGAGAAAGGTACTGGCCGGGGGACGATAACCGGCAATGACGGAAAGTTCTCACTGGTCGTTTCGGGTAATTCAGCTGTCCTGGTTTTTTCCTTTGTAGGTATGAAGTCACAGGAAGTTCCGCTGGAAGGAAGAATAAATATTTCCGTCGTGATGATCGATGAAACAGTCGGGCTCGACGAAGTGGTGGTGATTGGTTATGGCACCCAGAAAAAGATAAATCTTTCCGGGGCGGTGGATGTGGTGACATCAAAAGATATCGAAAACCGGCCGGTGAACAATGCCATTGACGCGTTGCAGGGGCTTTCGCCGAATCTCAATCTCTCTATAGGCAATGAAGGAGGCGAGCTGGGGGCAAAGCACAATCTGAACATCAGGGGTTTGGGCTCCATAAGCGGAACCGGCGGAAATCCGTATATCCTGATAGACGGGGTGGAAGGAGATTTCAATCTGATCAACCCGTCGGATATTGAGAGTATCTCCGTTCTGAAGGATGCTTCTGCATCAGCCATATACGGAGCCAGGGCAGCATTTGGCGTAATTCTGGTAACCACAAAGAAAGGATCATCCTCGGGCTCTTTGATAAATTACTCGAACAACCTGTCCTTTTCAGATCCCACGATACTGCCCAGAACCGTGAACTCGCTCAGGTGGGCCGAATACTTCAATCTTGCATCTTCCAATGACGGTGATTCACCCATATTTTCGGATGAGACAATAGAAAAGATCAAGAAATACCAGAGAGGTGAGCTCAAGGACTGGACAGAGCCCTATGAGGTGGAACCCCTGTTCTGGAAATCGTACCAGGACGCCTGGGCCAATACCGACTGGTACAAGGAGGAATACAGGCGATGGGCTCCAAAATCCAATCACAATATCAGTATAAGCGGCGGAGACAAAAACACACAATATTTTATTTCAGGCGCCACCTTCAACCAGAAGGGTTTAATAAAATGGGGTGATGACAAATATGTCCGCAACAATGTAAATGCCAAAATCAACACCCAGATAAACAGCTGGCTGCGTGCCAACTTCCAGACCAGGTATGACAAATCCGAACTAACAGGGCCCAGTTACAATACCGACTTGTGGTATCATAACATAAGCCGGCGCTGGCCCACCAACGGCGTTTATACACCTGACGGGAACCTGTTCTATGAAATGGAACAGGTATGGCTTAAATATGGCGGGCGGAGCATCACGGAGAACAACCAGCTTAACATAATTCCGGGAGTGGAGATTGAACCTGTCAGCGGGCTGGTGCTTCATGCCAATTACCGGTACAGGAAGAATTCAGGAACCTCGGAGGTTCATAATTCCAAAATCAAGGTTGCCCTTGCCACAGGCTATGAAGCCTACCTGGAACCCAACAACTCCATCGAAGAGCGAAGCGGGGAGGAAATTTATAATTCACCGAACGTTTATCTCGACTATAACAGGAAGTTAGGTGCACATGAAATAATGATCCTGGCCGGGTATGAACAGGAAATAATCAGATACTCGTCAATTTATGGCCGGAAAGACGATATTATTACCGACAATGTTCCTTCGATGAATACGGCCACGGGCAAGGAATATGCTTCGGGAAACAAGGGGCACTGGGCCTCGCAGAGTTATTTTTCAAGGCTGAACTACAGTTTTCAGGGGAAATACCTGCTTGAGCTTTCGATGCGCCGCGATGGCACCTCCAAATTTGCAAGCGGACACCGTTTCGGTAATTTCCCATCGGGCTCAGTGGCATATATCGTTTCACAGGAACGATTTTTTGAGCCGCTTTCACAATATATTAATTTTCTCAAATTCAGGGCTTCTTATGGTTCACTGGGAAACCAGGATGTTGCGAACTATTTATTTGTGGAAACCCTGCCAATTTCAAGCAGGCTGGCATATATTCTGGATTTCGACAGGCCAAATTATGCCGGGATGCCCGGGATCTCGAGTCCGACCCTCACATGGGAAAAGGTCCGCACGGCCAATTTCGGTGCCGATATAAGCTTTCTGAAGAACAGGCTGACAGGGTCATTTGACTATTTCGTAAGAACGACCCTCGACATGCTTGGTCCGGCAGAATCCCTTCCCGCGCTGCTGGGAACGGCAGTGCCCCAGAGCAATAATGCAACCCTGAAAACAAAAGGTTTTGAATTGTCGCTCAAATGGAGAGATCAGATTCAACAGTTTCAATATTCCGCCGAATTCATGCTTGCCGACAATGTGAGCAGGGTGCTTGATTATTATAACCCCCAGGGAATTCTTAGTGCTCCCTTTTATAAAGGCAAATACCTTGGTGAAATATGGGGTTATAAAAGTGCCGGATTATTCCAGTCAGACCAGGAGGCACAGGAAGTTGATCAGTCTTATCTGTCGAGGGAGCCTTGGCGCGCAGGTGACGTACATTATACCGACCTGAACACCGACGACAAAATCGACATCGGGAAAAATACCGTTGCTGATCATGGCGATCTGATGATTATCGGGAATTCCACTCCGAGATACTCATACAGCCTTCTCTTAAACGGATCATGGAAAGGCATAGATTTCAACATGTTGTGGCAGGGGATTGGCAAAAGGGATCTGTGGCTCTCCGGCCAGCAATTCTGGGGGGCTGCAGGAGGTTTGTGGAACGCCACCGCCTTTGAGGAACACATGGATTACTGGAGTCCGGAAAATCCCGGCGGCTACTTCCCCACCCCATACCTGGGAAAAGGTTTTAAAAACCAGCAGGTACAGACAAGATATCTTCAGAACGGAGCATACCTGCGACTGAAATCCATAAGCATAGGTTACACCCTGCCCGCAACGCTGGTGCAAAAGGCCTTTATCAAAAACCTGAGGATATTCGTTGCAGGTGAGAACCTGTTAACCTTTACCAGGCTGATGAAGAATTTTGATCCGGAGGGCACTTTCGGCTATTACGGATCAGGGAAATCCTATCCCATTCAGATGACCATCACTTCAGGTGTTAATGTAACCTTTTAAATCAATTGAATCATGAAATTATATTCACCAATATCAGCCGGCAGAGGAGCATTACTGATCATACTGGCAGGATATTTACTATTCAGCTCATGCAGTGAGGATTTGCTCAACAAATATCCGCTGGATCAGATCACATCTGAATCATTTTTCAGTTCTGCCGAAGACCTGGAGCTATATGCCAACAGGTTTTATCCTCTTCTTACTGCCGATGCAGGCTATTTCTTCACGATAATGATCGATCAGAACAGTGACAATATGGCACCTTCCGCATTTGATCCCCGGCTGGCGGGTGTACGCACCGTGCCGCCCTCGGGAGGTGACTGGGAATGGTCGGATATCAGGCAGGCCAATTATTTTCTTGAGCACTGCGGCAAGGCTCAGGGAGCAGAAAGTGAAATAAATCATTACATTGGGGAGGTCAGGTTCTTCAGGGCCTATTTATATTTCAACAAGGTTAAAATTTTCGGAGATGTACCATGGGTGTCCAAACCGCTTACCACCAATTCACCGGAACTGATGGGGCCCCGCACCAGGCGTGACATGGTCGTTGATTCCATTCTGGCCGATCTTGATGTCGCAATCAATTATCTCAAAAGTGCCGGCGAAGCCAATCCGTTCAGGATAAACAAACAGGTGGCAATGCTTTTGAAGGCGCGTATCTGCCTGTACGAGGGAACCTGGGAAAAGTATCATCAGAATGATCCCTTCGGGGTTCAGGGTTCAAATGGCTCCGCATTGATTCAGAAAGCTGAAGCAACCGCAAGGCAGCTGATGGACATGAATATTTACAGTATTTACAAAGGACCGGCGGGGGATGAATACCGCTCCCTTTTCAATCAGCTCGATTATTCGGGGAACCCTGAGGTAATGTTATGGAAACATTTTGACCTGTCACTTAAAATCGTAAATAATGTTTCACGGAGCCTGTCGGGGGGCGGGGGTAATACAGGAGTTACAAAAAGCCTGATTGACAGTTATCTGTGCACCGACGGAAAACCTGTCTCAGTAAGTCCGGTCTTTAATGGCTATGGCTCCCTGACTGAAGAATTTACAGACAGGGACCCGCGGCTTTCGCAAACCATTTACAAAAAAGGCGACTTCCAGACATTAAACGGCCCCGGAGGAGCATTCATCCAGTTCAGGCTGCCTCCACTTGATCAGAACGGACCTTTCAGAAGCACAACCGGTTACAGCCTGCGTAAAGGTATCAATAATGAATATACCCAGCAGACCGCAGAAAATATCGGGACCAAAGGTTCAATCATATTCCGCTATGCTGAAGCTTTGCTGATTTACGCGGAAGCAAAGGCAGAACTTGGAACACTCACCCAGGCAGATGCCGATATATCAATAAACCTGCTTCGCGACAGGGTTAACATGCCGCATCTGAATATCAATGATATTGCTGCTGACCCGCTGTGGGAGTATCCCGAACTGTCTCCTGCAATAAATGAAGCAAGAAGGGAGAGAAGGGTTGAAATGGCCTTTGAAGGAACAAGATGGGATGATATTGCCCGCTGGAAGGCTGACGGGCTCATCGTGAACAAACGCCCAAGGGGAGTGAAATACATTGGCTCCGATCTGGAAGGAGCCTACAAGGATGTCAACGGGAACCCTACAATTACATTAGGTGTCAACCTGTTTGTAGATGTGAACGGTTTTGTGGACCCTTATCAGACTTTTCTGCCCAATGGATACAAATTTGATCCTGCGCGGGATTATCTGGCTCCCATTCCGTCAAATGAAATTACCCTCAACCCTAACCTGAAACAGAATCCCGGCTGGTAATGCCGGGGCGGGATTTGTTTCCGGGCACAGGAGTTCCTGATTTGAATGTTCCGGCTGTTCAGCGTGCGGTTCCTTAACACTGGCCGGTCACACGGGCAGCCGGTATATTCCGGTCAGAACTGATCCTTCATTAAGAAAAAAAGCTTCCTGCATCTGAAGAAATGACAGCAGCATTCCGGCTGATCATAACCGGGCGACCCGGGAAGGATGAGCTGGATGATCATCCTGCGTCATTCTCATTTTCAACATGAAGTATATGCAATATCCTGTGGATTATTGGTGAAAGAAATACGGCTGTAATGCTCAGAAATGCGATCCCGCTGTACAATGCATACAATGATGAAAATATCTTTGCCCCGGGGGAAGTCAGTTCAACGACGGGCCCCATTCCGGTAAGGATCATGCAGGACATATGGAAACTGTCGAGCAGATTTAATTTACCAGCAAAATGATATCCTGCTATTCCCAGCAACAGTGAAAAAATGATTAAGACTGACGAGAAAAGAAAGTACTTGCCTAACCGGAGGAGAAATCTGGAAAAAGGCAGAACTTTCTGAGTGTGATGTTCAAAATGTGCTTTCATAAATACGGGACAATATCTGGTAAACATCTTCTGTGCCTTTATACGGCCAGGGTGAATCAACAATTGCCTTCACCTGATAATCTTTCAGGCTGCGGAAAGCTTAAAAAACCTTTTAAAATTAAATAAATTCAGGGAAAACAAGGGCTGGTGACAACAACAGAATTTACCTCACAGGTTATGACTTTCATGTTCGGATGATAGAAGACAGGCCGTCAATACGGACATATGTATTAATTTATTTTAACATATTGCCGCCTGTTTTAATAATTGCTTAAATATTGCCTCGGTTTTTCTTTTCTATTTTTCGTTGTTTAACATATTTTAACGCAATACTGATTCTAAGAACTACCGTATTAGTGCCCCAATACACAGGCAGATATGAAACCATTTCATCCTCAGTCATGTGAAGTTTTACGATCCGATATTCTGTCCCGACACATTTTTATTCACTGTAAATAATTGATCATGAAACAATTTGCTGTTATCTGCACTATGGCAATAGTCGCCTTCTCTTGTCAAAACAATGAACCGGCCATCAAAACACATCTTGAACTGGCCAATCTGAAAGGGAACGTATGGATGGTGGACAAAACGGTTCATAATGCCGAAGCCAGGAGCGTGTGTCCGGCAGCTGACAAACTGGAAGCCAATCAGTCAACTTATGTTTACAACAAAAGCGGGAACCTGGAGGAATCGTCGCTGATAGATCCCAATGGCAGGGTTACGGAGGTGTCAAAATATTTGTATAATAAAAGGGGGAAATGCACCGGGATCGATAAATTTTCAGGCGACATGAAAACAGGCAGGGAAGTTCCGGTTCTGGACGGGGGGAAAATGACCGCACTCAAAGTTTATGATAAGGATAACACCAATATAACCACATATCAGTATGATTACGCGGGCGACGATATTTCCGTGACCAGAACGCTTGACAGGGAAGGTCTTGAAAGTGGCAGCGTTACGAATGAATATGTCAGCGGCGAGCTTGTATCGCAAACTGAAAAGGACGGTAAGGGCGATATAAAGAGCATCAGCAGGTTCGTCAGGAATCCGCACCATGATATTACGGAATACATTATTTCGGTTCCGAAGAATAATGAGGAATACAAATTCATTTTTGAATATGAATATGATGAGGCCGGCAACTGGGTCAGGCAAACACAGTATTATGACGGCAGGATCATTAACATAGTATTAAGAAACATTACCTATTTTGAAGTTTAGGTAACCGTTAACCGGCAACAGGCACTGTAACAACTGGATTTCCAGACATCATGGTTCAGGATGCGGCATTCCGTTTCCCAAGGGTTTCAGAATACGACCGGATTTCATCGGGCGACATGTAAAGATCGTTGGTTTTTTTGTTTTTCCTGTCGTTGTGAGTTATCTCCGTCAGCCTGAATAGTTCCCGTCCATAGCCCTTTTCGATTGTCAGCCGGTCGGTTGCTTTCTCCTCTGCAGCCCGTGCCTTCCGGGAAATCAGGTACTTTAGCGTAAAAACCAGGAATCTCAATGCGCCCATCCTCAAATATCTTTCCTGATGGCACAGTTCATGAACAACAAGGCCTTTAATTGCCGGTTTGTCAAAGCTCCTGGTTTTTGTACTGAAAACCATCAGTCGCAGAAAGGGCGGCAGCCAGATGGAGAAGGCGTAAAAGCTCAGGGGTGCCATCCCTGTTAAAATGCTTTTGTCCTTCAGCAAGGGAAAAGACCTCTCTATCAGTTTTCGTGTTATTTCCCTGTAATATCCGATCATAAGTTCCAATAACAAGGTGCCATGAAATAACTGCATTGATACGTTAAAAAGCCCCTGTTCATGGAATACCATGTGCAGGTTCAGTTTAATGGTTTTTTTTACGGGGTTCACCCGGTGCCCCGGGTGTCGCCATGCCGTTCGTTCCTTAAATCCGGTTTATCACCGGGGTTTTCTTATCTTCTCTCCTCCCCGCAGGAAACAAAATTCGTTCCCATTCAGATCAGTTTTTAACGCATCTGACTGATAGTCCGGCGCTTCTGGGATTTTTTGCATTAAATATACCTTCCCATGATCCCATGAAGAAAAACATTATCGTATTTACATCTCCTTCGGTTTGTGGGACTGCCCAGTATGTTCCGGCGTAGCCAAGGTCGCCGAAATTAATGTTGTCGATATTTCTCCAGCCGCCCGGCAAAGCAGTGAACCCTGTTAAGTTCGTAACACCGGCATCCGTTTTGACCCAGTGTGAGTCGCCGGCTTCCCTGAGCTTGTCAGCAACGTCGTGATTATTGTCTAAATGGTTGAAAAGTGCCATCCAGTCATCATATTTGGAAACATGCCATCCCTCGGGACACAATTTGTCTGAAGCAACTGTGTGCCAGTTATAAAGGGCGCCGAAAACATCCTTGTATTTATCATCGTTAAGATACCAGCAATAACCCGGTTCCTGCGCAATTGCCCATTCATCAACTGCTGTTATTCCGGGTATCGGGGTTCCGTCGCTGAGGCTTGTGGTACGGAGATTTTCGGCCATCCAGGTTTTGTCTCCTATCCGTATGGTATTGTACACGTTGCCGGTAATGTCAGTTACAGTGTTGTATACAGAATCGGGATTGAATCTGATTGTACCTGTCATTGAACCCTGCGTGGTGAATGTAACAACCTGTCCGTATCCTGTTCCTTCGGCATTTGTGGCAAATGCCCTTGCATAATAGGTTGTGCCCGGCGTCAGGTTTTGAAGAAGAACACTGAATGATCCTGCACCCGACCCCTGGTAAAATAAGTTTTCCTTAAGGATGAATGGTTCCTCAAGGAAATTGCTGAAGCAGATTCCCCGCGCTATTACACGGCCGCCTCCGTCTCCATTGGTATTTCCTTCAATCAATGCTGATGTTGACATAACTACGGAAATTGTTCCGGTTGCAACTTCAGGTTTCTGTACATCCTTTTTACAGCCAAACATGATTGCCGTAATCAGACTGAAGGCCCAGACCCATTTCAAGATTCCTATTCTGTGTTTCATCCGTATATATTTTTGGTTTTAATGGTACAATGCCTGCCGTACTCCCCGGGCAGGGAACCCGCACATTGAAAATTATGTTTATACCTGCCTGTGCATGGCATACATATGGGGTCCATTATTATTTCTCAATATTGTTTAAAAAGTCATTTTCTGAGCAGTGCAAATATACATTCTTTTGCAGTTCTTGCTTTTCATAAAAACTCCGGTATTATTTTTAAGCCTGATCCTGCAGTATAAACCGGGAATATTGTGCAGCAAATATCATTCCACACCATCCGGCACCAGATGTTCCTTAAAGCCATCTGTCGCGACGGCCGGCAGCATGAACGATAAATTCTTCATCTTATTCATGTCATTCTGACCGGATTGGATTCTTCGTTTTTAATGTTCAGGGAAAAGCAACATGGAGTATATTTGCATATTATGGCACAAATGAGATCGCCCCTGGCATTAGGGACCGGGAACGTATGGAACCTACTTCTTCAATATGCGATTCCTTCGGTGATTGCCATGACGGCTGCTTCTCTGTACAATATCACCGACAGCATTTTCATCGGGCATGGAGTGGGGGCCCTCGCTCTTTCCGGGCTTGCCATCACATTTCCGCTGATGAACCTGGCAGTTGCTTTTGGAACACTTGTTGGCATCGGTGCCTCAACCCTGATGTCGCTCAGGCTCGGGCAAAAGGATTATGAAAGTGCCAACAGCATCCTGGGAAATGTCTTTGTGCTGAATATCATCATCGGATTGAGCTATACGCTGATTATCCTGCTGTTTCTTGATCCGATTCTGTATTTTTTTGGTGCCAGTGAAGACACGCTGCCCTACGCTCATGATTTTATGGTTATTATCTCGCTTGGCAACCTGGTAACACACATGTATTTCGGTTTGAATGCCATGCTGAGGGCCACCGGCAACCCTGAGAAGGCTATGTATTCAACCATTGCCACTGTCATAATAAATATTATCCTGGCTCCCCTGTTTATTTTTGTTTTTGGCTGGGGCATCCGGGGAGCGGCCCTGGCCACTGTTCTTGCACAGGCTTCAATGCTTGCCTGGCAGATCAGTTTTTTCAGCAACCGTAAGAATTTCATTTACCTGAAAAAGGGATCATTCAGGCTGAAACGCAAGATAGTTGCTGATTCAATGTCAATTGGCCTGGCTCCCTTTCTTATGAATGCGGTAGGAAGCATAATAGTAATCGTCATAAACCAGAGGCTTATCAGATACGGCGGTGATCTTGCCGTAGGGGCGTATGGAATAATAAACCGGGTTGCAATGTTGTTCGCGATGATAGTGATGGGGCTGAATCAGGGAATGCAGCCGATTGCCGGATATAATTTCGGCGCCGGTCTTCTTGACAGGGTGGGCAGGGTTCTGAAACAAACCATTTTTGTGGCCTCGGGGGTAATGGTGATTGGATTTCTCATATGTGAACTGTTCCCGCATGGTGTGGCATCAGTGTTTACCACCGACAGGGAACTGATAGACCTGGTGGTTCCGGGTCTGAGGATCGTTATGTTTTTTTTCCCTATCGTGGGGTTTCAGATGGTGACCGTAAATTTCTTCCAGAGCATCGGAATGCCAGGCAAGGCTATTTTTATGTCGCTCACCCGCCAGGTTCTTTTCCTGCTTCCGGGCCTGGTCATACTGCCCCTGCTTTACGGCGTAAACGGGGTTTGGTACAGTATGCCCGCGTCTGATCTGCTGTCGAGTCTTATTTCATTGTACATGCTTTTTGTACAGTACAGGAAATCTGTCCTGAAATCTGTGTGAAATTCCCAAATACCTCACCCAATGAACAGGAATTGTATAATAACGATCGGACGCCAGCTTGGAAGCGGCGGAAGGGAAATAGGGCAGAAATTGTCTGACCTTCTCGGGATTTCCTTTTATGACAAGGAGCTTATATGCATCGCATCGCGCGAGAGCGGATTAAACGAAGAGTATTTTGAAAAAGCTGATGAAAAGAAGCGATTCAGCCTGTTCGGCGGAATACCCGGTTTCCGGGGCCTGGATGCCGGTCAGACGATGAACTATTACCTGACCGATGAAACCTTGTTCAAGATCCAGAGTGACGTTATCCGTAAGCTTGCGGGGCAGAAATCGTGTATTTTCGTCGGAAGGTGCGCAGATTATGTCCTCAAGGATAATCCGGGAATACTCAGTTTATTTATCACTGCCAACCCTGATGATAGAATAAAACGGATTGCCGCTATACAGAATCTGCCTGAGAACAAAGCCAGGGCACACATTGAAAGGACCGACAGGGAGAGGGCAAGGTATTACAACTATTTCAGCGGCAGGGACTGGGGCGCTGCTGAACATTATCATCTTTGCATCAATTCATCCGTTCTCGGCATTGATGAAACCGCAGAGGTTATTGGCCGCTTCGCGGAAAAACGATTCGGCCTCAGATAATCTCCAAGCGCGAAGCGGGGATCTGCCATTGAACCTGCATATTGCCGAAACTTATCATGCAGGCATATCAGGAAGGCTCCATCCCTCGCGGTAGGTATGCCTGATAAATTCATTTGCTGCCCCGGAAGCATTGAAACCGGCATACTTAGTATCAAAGTTGGGATGACCGTCAATTATTCTGAACTCATCGGAGGTAATGACCTTCAGTATTTCATTCCCGGAGATATTTGTAAATCTCATGTTTTCTCCGTCCCATCTGAGGGATTTATTAAGTGACTGAAGCCGTATGGCCAGCACTCCGAGCAGTACCATTTCATTGAAAGGGCCGGCATACATGAAGTTGGAGGAGGTTTCGACCCTGCTTTCGGGTGATTCCTTGCAGGCTCTTATCCAGTCCTGTTCGTGTGGTCCGTCGACATAACCGACAGCGCCCGGTATCCGGCGCAGCCATGGTTTAACCTCAGGTATCCGGCCCGAGGCGAGGCGGGGATTGAAACCGCCGCAACCGCACATCAGGGTGTCTTTTGACCCGACGAAAATACAACCGCCCAGTCCGTCGGCCATCAGGTTCTCACCCTCCGGCAGAATATCTGACAGCACCGGGTATAATCCCCCGTCGTACCAGTAAACTTTCACCCGGGGTAATGCCAGCCTGGGCAGGTTGTCGCGGGCAGAGAAAGTGAATTCGACCGTTTCGGCCCGTGGAGCCGATTCGGTATTGAATGCAGTTGAGCTTCCCCTTACTTTTTCGGGATAACCCAATTTCAGTGCCCGGTATACCGGATCGAGTACATGGCAGGCCATGTCTCCGAACGCGCCGGTGCCAAAATCCCACCACCCTCTCCAGTTCCAGGGGGTGTATATTTCATTGTAGGGGCGCATCGGGGCCGGTCCGATAAAAAGGTCCCAGTCGAGAGTCTTTGGAACAGGCATTACTTTTTTGGGTCTTTCCATGCCCTGGGGCCAGATCGGACGGTCGGTCCATGTATGAACTTCCCTTATCTCGCCAATCTCACCATTCCAGATCCATTCACAGAGCTTTCGTACCCCGTCGCCCGAATTTCCCTGGTTGCCCATCTGGGTTGCCGTCTTATATCTTTCTGCCAGCCTGGTAAGCAATCGTGATTCATAGATCGAATGAGTGAGGGGTTTCTGGCAATAGACATGCCTGCCAAGCGTCAATGCAGTTGCAGAGATCGCAGCATGCGTATGATCGGCCGTAGCAACCATAACCGCATCGATGGTGCTGCCGGATTCATCAAACATCCGGCGCCAGTCACGGTATCTCCTGGCCCCTGGAAATTCCCTGAAGCATTTATCGGCATACTTCCAGTCAACATCACATAATGCAACAATATTTTCTGACGACATGGCAGCAATATTCGGGTGCCCTTTACCTCCGATCCCGACACCTGCAATATTCAGCTTGTCGCTGGGAGCTTTGTATCCCAGTCCGCTGACTGCATGTTTAGGGATTATTGTAAAGCCGGCTGCCAGGGCGGCGCCTTTTCTGATGAAATCACGTCGTGAATTAATCGGGTCAGTCATAATCGCGTGTACTATTAGGTTACAGAAATATTGCGGAATTGTCTGTAAACCAAAAGTAAAAAACATTTTTTGTATAATCCCCGATCTTTTTCCTAATTTCATGCTTTAAAATCATGTTGTAATGAATTTTATCGACCTGATAATAGTTGTGCTTCTTCTGTTAGGCGCATTTCGCGGTTTTACCGACGGATTCGTTAAAGAACTTGCCTCCCTGGCAGCCCTGGTCCTCGGGATCTGGGGGGCGATCAGATTCTCCTCATTCACTGCCGGGAAGCTTTATGAATATTTCGACATGACCGGCAGGTATGTCGGCATTACAGCTTTTATAGTAACATTGGTTCTGATTATAGTACTTGTTCATTTTGCTGGTATAATAGTGGACAGATTTGTTGGTTCAATAGAGCTTGGCTTTCTGAACAGGCTTGCAGGGATTGTCTTCGGGGTTTTTAAAACCGCCCTTATACTGAGCGTGATCTTTGTCATTCTCAATGCCATTGATGCAAGGCGTCCTTTCCTTCCGAAAGAAAAGCTTCAGCAATCGAAATTTTACGGTCCGGTTTCTGATTTTGCCCCTGCAATTTTCCCTGTTATCGGGGAGGGAGATTTTAATAAAAGCTTTGACAGGTTTAAAAAGAAACCGGAAGGAATACCCATTTAAGCCTCTTTCGTATATTTGCAGTTCGTAAAAATAGCGAGAGGATCATGAATTTTGTCGAAGAACTCAAATGGAGGGGCATGCTGCATGATATCATGCCGGGAACGGAAGAGCTGCTCAAAAAGGAGGTTACCACCGGCTACATAGGCTTTGACCCCACTGCCGATTCATTGCACATAGGGCATCTGGTACAGGTGATGCTGCTCATGCATTTTCAGCGGGCAGGACATGTACCCGTCGCCCTGATAGGGGGAGCAACCGGGATGATCGGAGATCCTTCGGGCAGGTCGGAGGAAAGGAATCTCCTCGATGAACCAACCCTGAGAAAAAATGAAACCGGCATCAAAAACCAGCTTTCCAGATTCCTCGACTTCAATCCGGATCGTAAGAACAGGGCCATCATGGTGAACAATTACGACTGGATGAAAGAATATTCGTTCCTCGGATTCATCAGGGACATTGGCAAGCATATCACTGTCAATTATATGATGGCAAAGGAATCGGTGAAGAAACGGCTCGGCTCGGAGACGGATGAGGGCCTGTCTTTCACTGAGTTTTCCTATCAGCTTGTTCAGGGGACCGATTTCCTGCATCTTTATAAAACGCTTGGATGCAGGCTTCAGATGGGAGGCTCCGATCAATGGGGCAATATTGTTACAGGCACCGAACTTATCAGGAGGAAGACCGGCGGGGAGGCCTTTGCACTCACATGCCCCCTTATAACGAAATCGGACGGTACGAAATTCGGAAAGACTGAATCGGGTAATGTCTGGCTGGATCCTGACAAGACATCACCCTATCATTTTTATCAGTTCTGGCTCAATGTGTCTGATGAGGATGCTGCAAGATACATCAGGATATTTACAATGCTCGGGAGGGATGAAACAGAGGATCTCACCGAAAGGCACAAGGCTGCGCCTCATGAGAGGATCCTGCAGAAGAAGCTCGCTGAGGAAATAACGGTTATGGTCCACTCACGGGAAGAATTTGAAAGTGTTGTCGAAGCATCCCAGATCCTTTTCGGAAAGGGTACCACAGAATCTCTTGAACGAATGAGTGAAAGCACATTTCTTTCTGTCTTTGAAGGTGTTCCTGTCTTTGAGATAAGCCGCGGGCACTTCACTGGCGGAATCAGTATTACCTCCCTCTGTACGGAGCATACCAGCGTGTTTGAATCCAAGGGAGAACTGCGGCGGATGGTGCAGGGAGGAGGACTGAGCATCAACAAGGCCAGGATCGGGGATCCGGAAGAAAAAATTACGGAGGGTTCACTGATCAACCACAAGTATCTGCTTATACAGAAGGGGAAAAAAAACTATTATATCCTCAGGGTGATCTGAAAAGAGGCCCTGTTGTTATACGGCAAACAGATCAGCAGCCATAATTGAAACATCATCAAACAGACCGGGATTGCCAACCGGAATTCCCAGCTTTTCGAGCATATTCCGGATATTGTTCTTTACCGGCTCCCCGTTGGCAATGCTTTTTATTATCTCCGTGGTAAGGATCTCTTTCCCGTCGTCGCCTTTCAGGTCCGACAAGCCATCGGTATAACATACCAGCTTCGAGTATTCCCTGATGATGATTTTATCTTCACGTATGCAGGGTATTTCATCGAACATTCCAATTGCCACGCACTGGGAATTCAGATATGTGATACCTCCGTCGGCAGTATTGTATAGAACAGGAGGATTGTGACCCGCGTTGACATATTCGAGGATGCCGGAAGTTGAATCGTATCGTGCAAGGAACGCAGTAATGAACATGTCGCCAGCCGTATTTTCGACTGTCAGTTTATTTAGTTTCTCCGTCAGAACAATAAGTCCGATGTCATTTGTAAACAGTGCTCTGAGTGCTGCCTGGAAATTTGACATCAGAATTGCTGCCGAGATACCTTTGCCTGAGACATCGGCTATGCAAAATCCTGTTATTACCTCCGACAGTCGTATGCAATCGTAGTAATCACCCCCGACTTCATAATGGGGGTAATAGAATCCTGTCACCACCAGTCTGCTGTCGGCGGGCATCAGGTTGTTGTCGGGAATCAGTTTTTGCTGCATTCTTGCTGCAAGCTCCAGTTCTTTTTTCAGGGCTTCCTGGCGAAGGCTCTCACCGAAGAGCCGTATGTTCTCAATTGCAACAATGATAATGCTTGAGATTGTTTGTACGAAATTCAGATGTTTGATGACCGGGCTGACTCCCCGGCCCTCTTCTTCAATATCGCCTATCAGTATAAATGCAAGGGGTGCGTTGTTATTGTAAACGGGGATAATGATCTCAACGCCTTCCTGGCCATGGATCTCGTCGCGGAATGCAGTTTTCGTGTAATTAATGAGATCCTTCCCGGCATTGATATCAGTACGGTAATTCTCGGGGAAACCTCCGTTCAGAATGCATTCCCATGCTTCTGAATATTTGAATATCATGATCTTTCCGATCTGGAGCTTGCTCCTTAGAATGGATTCGTATTTTGCCAGCAGCTCTTCAGCGGGCAGGTTTGCATTTATCGAAAGAGTTATGTCGAGCAGTGCATCCAGTTTAAACCTGGACATTCTTAACCTGTCTGAAGAAGCCTGCTTTTTTTTCATATCCCAGAGTCAATTTCCGTTTAACCTTTCTCCACAAAAGTCAGAATACAATCCAGTATTCATCGGGAGATGCCGTCCCGGGCAACTGCGCTAAATCCGTCTTCGGTAATCTGCGACCCGGATGCCTGTGTGCCGAAAGGCATGCGGAATCCCCCGTCAGGCTTTAGCCCTCTCCATATATGACCGTGTTGATGTATCGATTCTGATCCTGTCGCCGGCATTTATGAACAGAGGTACCATTATTGTGCTTCCTGTTTCAATTTTTGCAGGTTTTAAGGTATTGGTGGCCGTATCGCCACGCAATCCGGGTTCAGTGTAAGTTACCTCCATAACAACGAACTGCGGAAGTTCAACACTCAGAACCGTTTCCGTATCGGAATGAACTACAGCCTCAACATTCTGTCCTTCTTTAAGGAATTCATGATTGCCGATCAGTTCTTCCGGAACATGGATTTGTTCAAATGTTTCCAGATGCATAAAGTAATATCCCATATCATCCTTGTACAGATACTGGTATGGGCGTCTTTCCACCCTTGCCAGGTTTACCTTTGTCCCTGCTGAAAAAGTATTGTCTATCACGCGGCCGGTCCTTATGCTTTTAAGTTTGGTTCTTACAAATGCCGGACCTTTTCCGGGCTTTACATGCTGAAACTGCACGATTGTGTAAAGATCATCATTGAACTCAATTACCAGGCCATTCCTGAAATCAGCTGTGCTTGCCATAAGATATTATTCAAATTTAATGTTTGTTATTCTTTTTTCCTGGTCTCCAGAGGAAACTTCAATCCCTCGCAGGCTGTTATCTCAGCTACAAAGGAGCCTACAAATATATCAAAACGTACTTTAATCGGTAAGAAATTTTTATCAGCAGTGAACCAGAAGGATACATCATCTTCTGTTTTGAACAGCCGTCCCTTTTCAGTTACCGGATTGAACTTGAGGCATTTTATCCTTCCCAGTTTAGTCCTGACTTCTTCAGTACCCAGGTATCTGAGCCGGATCGGATACAGCTCATCGGTGAACCAGGTCATGATCGATATCATGTCTCCCTTTTTCAGATTCTGATAACTTGGCAGGTGATGACTTCTGAAAAAATAAAAGCATGAAAGTATGTCATGTATTTTCTGTTCTGTGACATGGACACCTGTCAGGTTGCTTGTAAGAACTGCCGAATCGGCCCGGGAATAATGATCGAATATAACCTCATTATACCTTCTGTAACGGCCTTCCTGGATATTCCTGATGGAAAAAACAGGAAGCTGGGTTAGCGGGTCAATGTAGCTTTCATAAATGTCTTTTACCTTGAAGATGACATCTGCGATTCCGGTGGTTTTACCGAGGAAGACCGAATGATAGACAGGCTTTCCCCTGAAAGTGTCGGATCTGATTTCGAGTGAAGCGACACCTCCCTGCAAAACCCCATAGTGAATAGCATAGTCAACCTTTTCGCCGGGCATGTATGATAGTTCCTGCCCCGATGCACCCAGGGTTGACAGTAAGCAAAACAATATGATTTTCAGCTGTTTCATCAATGTTATTGTTACTATCTGCCTTTATCCGGCGGGTTGTTTTCCGGATGAAAATCCTTTAGGCGTTGTTGCAATGAAATCTTTAAGATAAAACGGTTCGAAATATGCCACATCTTCGAATCTCCGGGCGGCCAATGATTCATATGCAGGCTTATGCATACCTGATGCCGACATTTTGAACTCAGCGGCAAATTCCATGTTCCCTCTTTTCAGAACCTGTCTGCATTTAGCGGCACCGTCGCCAAACGCAAGTATTTTAAGCGACTCCGGAATATCGCTGAAAGTCATTTCATTGATTATTTCAGCTGATGTATCCCTAAGTTTCATTCCGTCAGATTTATAAACTGCATAATAAACCTCCATGCGCCGGGCATCGATCATTGGCACCAGCAATGTATCATTATCAACGCCATACTTATGCCTGATATTGTCTGAAATGCCGTAAAACATTGAGTATGTGGTTTCAACAGCAATAAGCGGTATTGATGCTGCATATGTCAGGCCCTTGGCAACCGAAACACCTATTCTCAGCCCTGTATACGATCCCGGTCCCTTGCTGACAGCGACTGATTCGAGGTCATTTACCGCCAGGCCAGCCTCCGAGAGCAGTTCATCAATAAAAAGTGTGAGCAGGGATGCATGAGATTTATTCTCAACGCTTTCCCTGAGGGCGACAACACCCTGGCGGTCGCATAGTGCGACTGAGCACACCATGCCGGAAGTTTCAAGGCATAATATCATATCTCTGATATGGAAACTGATCTATTTGACTGAAAAAAGATCCTCTTTTTTTACGATTTCGACAAGCGAGCTGTCAGCCAGTTTTTTGCTAATGGCACTGAAAGGGGCAGAGATGACCCTTTCGCCTTCAGAAACCCCGGAGATAATCTCGATATAACTGTTGTCCTGTATTCCGGTTTTAACATCCCTTGCAAGGGCCCGTACGCCGTCGGTAATGAAAACCAGGGTACGGATGTCCTTATCAGACGGAGATGAGACAACTTTTGTCGTATCAGCCCGTGTGGTTACCGATTCAATAGGGACGCTGATTACGTCCGGTCTGGTCCTGGTTTGTATATCAACGGTTGTCGACATGCCGGGCCTGAGCGGATGGGTTTCAGGGCTTACTTCCATGTTCAGGTGCGATTCAGGCAGAACAAGTATCTTAACGTCGAAATTTGTAACCTGATCGGCAGACACACCTGTTGTTTTGGCTGAACTGGCTATCTGGGTCACAACACCACTGAACTTGTAACCCGGATATGCATCCACCTCAATTGCAGCAGTGTCGCCCAGTTTCACGCCAGGAATATCATTTTCATTCACTTCAACCCTTGCCTCCATCCTGGAAAGATCCGCGACCCTCAGCATTTCAGTTCCCGCCATCAGTCCTGTTCCTGCCACCCTTTCACCAAGTTCAACCAGGAGCATTGACACCGTACCGGTCATGGGTGAATAAATTGAAGTCTTTATCAGGTTCTCATCAGCTTCCTTGACTGAGGCTTCGGCGCTCACAACAGTGAATCTGGCTGCATCCACTTCTGCTTTTGCAACCCGGTATGATGCTTCGGCCTGTTCGAACTCCGATTTTGAAATAGTTTGTTCAATGTAAAGCTGTTCTGTTCTTTTAAAAGTCAGTTCTGCCTGAATGAACTGAGCTTCCGCCTGGGCTAGTCTTGCACGTGCGGAGCTGATTGCGGCCAGTGAGCGGTCTTTCTGGGAGATATAAACATCAGGCTTTATCCTGAGCAGCAATTGCCCCTTCATCACCTGATCACCCTCCCTGACTGTGAGTTCCACAATTTCACCCGACACATCCGGGGTGATCTTAACTTCCTTCTCAGGCTGGATCTTCCCGTTGGCGGTGATTGTTTCAACAATTATTCTTCTTTCTGCATTAGTGACGGCTACTTTCACCGAGGCTGCCTTGCCAAACCATCCCTGTTTCTTTCCAATGACTGCAAAGATCAGGAGCACCACCACCAACGGCAGCAGAATCTTAAGCATTTTATTTGATTTCATGTTTGATAGGGCTATAAATTCAATTACTTGTCAAGGTTAAGGGGTACTCCCCTGTAAAAATCAAGAACTTTGGTTTTAAAGACAAACTCATATTTTGACTGGGTCATATCCGACTGGGCCTTAAGAAGCTGGGTTTTGGATGCATTGTAATCAACCGGTGTTACCATCCCGATGTTGAATTTCTGTTCGGTATACCGGAATGATTCTTCCATTGAGTTTACTGCTTTCTGACTTGCATTGTACTTTTTCAGGGCGGCCGTTGCGTCAGCATAAGCCTGCTGAATATCCTTGTAAAGCTGTTTCCTTGTACCCTCGAGGGAATAGAGGCTGTTTTCAACGGCAAGCTTCGTGTTGGAAATGTTCCTGTTCACCTGCCAGCCGTTCAGTATCGGTATATTTACCGCCAGGCCGAGTCCGTAGCTCTTGTTGTTACTGAGCTGATCGCTGAATGGCTGCATGCCCGGCAGGTCGTAGATATAGGAATACCTGGTCCCGAATGTATGACTCAGCGAGACTGAAGGAACCCTGGATCCCCTTGCGATTTTCAGGTCAATCTTTGCTGCGGCAAGCCTGAGCTCCGAGCTTTTTACTTCAGGCCTCGACTGTGCGGCAAGACCGAATATTTCATCAATGCTTCCTGGAATAACGGAAATGGATCCGATATCAATTGCGGGGACCTGAATCTCAAAGCCGGCCGGGGATTCAAGTTCCAGGAGCTGCGTGAGATCGAGATAGGATAAGTCGAGCAGGTTCCTTATTGTTATCAGGTTCAGCTCCTCCTGTGCAGCCTGGGCCTCGATCTGAAGAAGATTTCCGCGGGCAACGCTGCCGGCCTCAACAAGTTTCCTGGTCTTTTCGATCTGCTGGAGCGTTATGTTAAGCTGATTCTCATTGGCAGTTACAAGTTCCTTGTTAAGAAGTATCTGAAGGTATGCCAGGGCAACTGCCAGGGATACATTGTCGCTTATTTTATGAAGATCCTGCTGGCCCGCAAGCAGTTCATACCTGCTCTTTTGAATATTGTTGAAATTCTGCAGGCCGTTAAAGATGTTTGTCCTGCCCCCGATATAAAAATAATCCGAAAGGACAGTCTGGTTGTAAAACTCATAGGAATTCTGGTCAAGTGCCCTGCCGAATGAATAATCGTGCGATACAGACCCGTTTATCGTTGGCAGCAGATTCAGCTTTGACTGATCGTAATTATTCTTCTGAACCCGGGTCTGAAGCACCTGTTGCCTGATCTGAATATTATGATCAACCGCATAACTGATACATTTTTCAAGCGGCCATGGTTCCTGCTGTGCATAAGATCTTCCCGTAGAAACTAACAGAAAGGTGATTATAATTACCAGTAAGGTTTTCATTTCTCAATGGTTTGATATTGTAATCTGCCGGATGGCTTAAATAATGATCCCATTTTTTCAGGAATGCTGCATTGCAACTGCTTCACCGGAACGGAATATTTAAAAACAAGGTTACGAAGATAAACAATTTAGAGCTTAATATTCATGGTCAGAGGCTTAATTATTCTGTTGCATTTTTCCTTTTCCGTTCATCGGTTCAGTCAGGTTTAAATCCTGCAATCCGCTGAAAGCGGGATCATTTTTAACAAATCGTTTGGCCGTAACAGCGAAAAGAACTATCTTGCCAGTCATTTAAAAAACGATGAATTATGCTTCATTACAAAGAATTAGGATTAATAAATTCAAGGGAACTGTTCAAAGGAGCCATTAAAGGCGGATATGCAATTCCGGCATTCAATTTCAACAATCTTGAACAGCTTCAGGCAATCATAAGCGCATGTGTTGAGACAAAATCACCCGTAATTCTCCAGGTATCGAAGGGTGCGCGCAAGTATGCCAATCAGACATTATTGCAATATCTGGCAAAAGGAGCTGTTGAATATGCAAAGGAGCTTGGTTATCAGATTCCCATTGTTCTCCATCTTGATCATGGAGATTCTTTTGAGACTTGCAAGGCGTGCATTGAGACAGGGTTTTCATCGGTGATGATCGACGGCTCTCATTTCCCCTATGAGGAAAACGTCAGGCTTACAAAACAGGTTGTCGACCTGGCGCATCAGTATGATGTGACCGTTGAGGGAGAGCTGGGCGTACTTGCCGGCATTGAGGATGAAGTTTCATCTGACCACTCTTCATACACCAGGCCCGAAGAGGTTGAGGATTTTGTAAAAAAGACCGGGGTCGATTCGCTTGCAATTTCCATTGGCACCTCCCACGGGGCATTCAAATTCAAGGTTAAGCCCGGCGAGCTTCCTCCCCCCCTGCGCTTTGATATTCTTGAAGAATGTGAAAGAAGGATTCCGGGCTTTCCGATTGTGCTGCACGGTGCTTCTTCAGTACCCCAGGATATCGTTGAAGAAATCAATAAATACGGAGGCAGGATGGAAAACGCGGCCGGAGTATCGGAAGATCAGCTTCGGAGGGCGGCAAAATCTGCTGTCTGCAAGATCAATATCGACAGTGACGGACGCCTGGCCATGACTGCTGCCATCCGCAGGGTTTTTGCCGAAAAGCCGGGTGAGTTTGATCCCAGGAATTACCTTGGACCTGCCCGGGATAAGCTGAAGGAGCTTTACAAGCATAAAATCGTAAGTGTACTTGGCAGCGCCGGAAAAGCCTAGCGGCGCATGTTCCAGGAAGAAGTGAGTTCAGGCGGCCGGGCTTCGGAGCCTAAGGGTTCCGGCATAACCGGTTGTCAGCACTATGGGGTTAAAATATAATTCCGGGGCAGCACACTGCCGCAGGATATTTTGGGACACAATGAATTAGTGCTCCAATTAAGGACCTGATAAGTTGTTAATACAATAACAATCAAAAGGCCAGTCAATTACAGACTGGCTTTTAAATTCCTGTTCAAAACTATTTTCAGCCCGAAAGTCCGGAAAGCCCTGTTTTTCTATATTAGCTCATTATTTCAGTTATCTTTTTGAAGAGGAACTTTTATAAGGAGGACGGGCTAAAAAGGACCAGCAGGTTTTCAGTTATGCTTAACAGCAGGGAAGCCAGGGCATTGGGTATTTACTGCACCCGCTACAGGGTGAAGAACAGGTCGGAATTCATGAGGGAGACAATAATGAAAGCCATTCTTAAAAGATTTGAGGATGAACATCCCTCCCTGTGGGAAGAGCCTGAACCGACACTCTTCAGCCGGAGGACCCGATAGCAGCTAATGTTTTTAACATACTCCTGTTTAGGGGAGCGGTAAGCACAATTATATACACTAAACAAAATTTAGCAGCAAACGGCAAGAGATATGTAATAAAAATTGCGACAAACTGATTTTTTTATGATTTCGAAGTAAATCCCGGCTTTGTTACTTACGTTATTTGTCATCAGGCAGGAGGAATTGCTATAAAACATTTTTGCAGCTTTTCTTCATTCATTGATACTGACCGGTCATAAACAAAACCTTTTAAAGCAGTAACAGAATAAAAGCGGCAGTTATACGTTTTCAGATTAATGAAACAAATGCTGAAATACTCTGTGGAAGCAACCAAACGGACTCCCGCCATATGCCTTGAGCACGGCAGGATCGTTTTTGAGGGTCGTTCAATAATCGAGAACCCCGGAGAAATATATCGTCCGGTTCACGAATGGATAAGCAGGTATGTAAAGATATGCAGGGAGGAAACGCAGATAGAATTTGGATTTGAATATATAAACACCAGCTCCACGAAGTGGATTTACACTCTTATCAGGGAGATTGCCGGGATAGAGGATGTTGCGAAGTATGCCCGTATCCTGTGGTATTATGAACAGGGTGACGATGATATGTGTGAGCTTGGAATGATTCTCAGGTCACTTACCGAATGTCCGTTTTTCATTGTTGAGACAGCCGGTTTAAAGAAGAAGCTTGCAGATCCGCAATTCCTTAATGCCCTTTAGAGGCATTTCTGCCTCCTAAAATATCTTCCTGGTTTTGAGATCAGCTTTACCATCCTGTCTGTTCATCAGCAAGGTATCCCGAATAAAAATTTTTGTTAATTTTGCAGCACTATTTCTGGCCATTGACCCATGGTGTAATTGGCAACACGACGGATTTTGGTTCCGCAGAGTCCTGGTTCGAGCCCAGGTGGGTCAACAAAAGAGTCTGTAATTCAGCAGGCTCTTTTGTATTATTTGGGGTTTTGTTGTTGAGTAAAGCCTGAGCCCGAGCCGCCGCGGCAGGCAGGCTCCTTCGCTAAATCACGCCACCGGCATGATTTTTTACGCCTGGCCTGGTTCCCTGCCCGACTGCTGAAGCTGTCAGGCAGGCGGGGAGCCCAGGTGGGTCAACAAGAATAGTAAAGAAAAGTCCTGTAAATATGATTATTGCAGGGCTTTTTATTTCAATTATGAGCAGGAAGCCAAGGAATTGGAATCTGTGCATAAAGCCCCGGGTTAAGGCTGACGACCGGCGGTATGGGGAGGTTGTGTTACCCGGCGCAGCATCCGGGTACCCCGAGTACTCGGGGCTGGTACCCCGTCCCGGGTACTCGGGAGGGCCGGAAAACTTTACGCCATGCCCCGGCGAAGCGGAGCGAAGCCGGGGGTGCACGCCTGCCTGGCTGCCGCAGGCAGGCAGGGAGGGTTTGGCGTTAACACCAGCAGGTTTAATCTCTCTTTCGATTATTTCATTATAGAAATCTGTCCAGAAATTTCTAGGTTTTCTGCCAATTGGAAACTTACATATGGTTATTCAGCAGGTGGAATCAGTCACTGAGCGGATCAATCGTCTCACAGGCATTAACCCGGCCTGCTGTCCCCTCTGCAAAAAAGGACGGCTTATTCCTGCCGGAGTAATACCACGGAATCGTTCTCCGACATGGCCCGGTTTGAATTTTTTCATTTTCATCCTTCAATGCCAGCTTAATTTGTCCGACTTACCAGGCAAACAGCCATTGCATTGACTATCCATAAGAAACACCTTCATCAGGGGCATCCTGACCGCTCATTTCTTTCTGAAGAGTAATCCGGTCAGCTTTTTTAAGCTCAGATCCTGCAGGAGAAGACTGATCCCGGAAGCAGGCAGTCACTAAAAACCTCATTGAAACCCCATAATCAGGTCCGGGAAGGATTTAGTTCAACGTGGGCTTCATTATTGGGTGCTGCGCATCGTATGAAGCCCTATGTATTACCAGCAGTTTTTTTCTAGGCTATTCTTACCGTTTGGTCCAACAACTCTATATTGAAGTTGATTTTAGCATTCAAGGCTTTGAATACTTTCAATATAGTTTCAAACCTGGCATCGGTCAAGCTGTTTTCAAGCTTTGAGATTTGAGCTTTCTGAACACCGACAAGCTTTCCAAGCTCTTCTTGTGTCAGATTGCGTTCTTTTCTGGCTTTTTTAATAGCTTCTCCAAGTAAGTCAAGACGAAGTTCATTCTCAAATGCTTCTCTGTTAGGAGTACCACGCTTACCGATATGCTTATCAGTAATCTCCTCAAGGCTGTATGTCTTCATTTCTCCCTTTTTCATCGCTTTTGAGTTTTTTGTTCAAAGTATTGTAATCTCACTTTTTCTGCCTTTTCAATCTCTTTTTTTGGAGTTTTATCTGTTTTCTTTACGATTCCGTGAGTTGATACTACCACGGTATCAGGTTTGTCAGATTTGTCCCAGAAAGCAAATAACCTGTAATGTGCTTGATTGAATAAAGTCCTGAATTCCCATGTTTCACCAGAAAGCTTCCTGAAGAGTGATTTATCATTTATTACTTGCGCTTTACGGACATTGTAAATGATTTTCTCTCTGGCTTTTCCATCAAGACCGTCAAGAAATTCTGCAGCCTCTTCTAAGAAACGGACTTTAAATCTTTCAGTCACAGTTTGCTATTTTGTGCAAAGATAATAGTTTCCATATCAGGAAACAAATTTTCCTGAGAGATTTTCCAAAATTGCTGGTAACGGTCGCGTGTATGAAACGTTTGGCATTTCGAAGCACTTACTTGTCAAGTTACAACTACTTTTGATACGAGCTATGCCGCTCGATAACGCACTGATTGCCAAATGTTTTATACACGATGTTGAACTAAATCCCGCTGTCGCGGGCTGGCCTCTGGGCAACATAGACTTCTTTATGTATTTTAACCGCCTCATACAAACTAAATTATTTCATCATGAAAAAAAAGAACATTACCCACCACCATTGAACAGGCTTGTTCATCAATAGATGGATTTGACAAGGTTTGCAAATCACTTTTTCAACAGGTTAAGCTGAGGGGTCAGAGCGAGAGCACCCTTAAGAATTACCTCCGCAGCATAGCCATCATCAGCCTTCGCTTTAACTGTCTCCCGGAGAGGATCAGCGAAGAAGAGATCACCGAATATCTGACCTCCCTGGCTGTGGACAGCCGCTCACCCTCGCGCAGCGCCTTCAAACACATGGTTTATGGACTTCGTTACTATTTCCGGCATGTGGGCAAGACAGACCTTGCAATAAAACTGCCCTCCCTTAAGAAAGAATCCACCTTGCCGGTGATCCTTAACCGCAGTGAGCTCAAATCGCTTTTCAGGGCTCCAAGGCTACTGAAGCACCGCATCATCCTTGCACTGATCTACTCTGCAGGTCTTCGCAGGCAGGAAGTTACCAATCTCAGGATACGCGACGTTGGCTTCGAGCGTAAGACCATCCACCTTCACCTGATGTCACCACGACGATGATCTACCTGCATGCAGCCAATATGGATGTTATCAAAGCTCACAGCCCTTTGGATACTCTGTATAAGAAGGCCATATGAGCCGCCCCGAGCACGAAATTGCAGATATTATCAGACGGTTTGGCGAAAGTTTTATCACTCGTCATCAGCCAAACAACTATCAACTCCGTGTTCTTAAGGTGTTTTTGCATGCATATTCTTCCCCGGGGTTTTGTCAAAATACGCCACTACGGTATTTACAGCTTACGGTTCATGGCTACAGTGCTGAAAAATAATGCAAGGATGGCTATTCAGCAGGTGGAATCAGTCACTGAGCGGATCAATCGTCTCACAGGCATTAACCCGGCCTGCTGTCCCCTCTGCAAAAAAGGACGGCTTATTCCTGCCGGAGTAATACCACGGAATCGTTCTCCGACATGGCCCGGTTTGAATTTTTTCATTTTCATCCTTCAATGCCAGCTTAATTTGTCCGACTTACCAGGCAAACAGCCATTGCATTGACTATCCATAAGAAACACCTTCATCAGGGGCATCCTGACCGCTCATTTCTTTCTGAAGAGTAATCCGGTCAGCTTTTTTAAGCTCAGATCCTGCAGGAGAAAACTGATCCCGGAAGCAGGCAGTCACTAAAAACCTTATTGAAACCCCATAATCAGGTCCCGGAAGGATTTAGTTCAACGCGGGCTTCATTACTGGGTGCTGCGCACCGTATGAAGCCCTATGTATTAGCACGCTTATTGAATTACTTTATATCAAGTTTCAATCGTTTGGCTGAATGATGAATTGTCAGAATATCAACTCTTTCTTTTGAAATGATTCTATGAATGATACGATAATTGCCCATTATAAGCTCCCTAATAGAATCTTCTCCATACTCAGGAACAATTCTCCCTAAATATGGCTGATTCCTTAGTAATCGTGCTCTTTCCCTTATACGGTTTATCTGAATTTTTGAATACCTGACCGAATCCTTTCCAATAAAATCTGCTATATTTAGCAGATCTTCTATCGATTGTTCAGTCCAGTTTATATAAGCCATTTTTCAAGCCGCTGATCAAGTTCATCATCATGAATAACCTGGTTATTCTCTGATTGCTCGATACCTTTTTCTATCTTCTCTATAAGTATTATTTGATCAAGAATATCGTCAACCGTAACAGTATCTGGGAGTTTTTTAAGCCTTTGTATTATTTTGTCTTTTGTGTTCATAATCATTTTGTTTATACAAATATATTAGTTTTATTTCTCATCCTCAAGATTAGAAATGTGGCACATCCAATATGCGTGCTAACGGTCGGCCGGTAAGTGCCGTGCGACCAATGTGTTACTTTGCTTTCCTGCGTTAATGGTTTGATTAATAAACGAAGGTCTTCCTTTAAATCGTATGCCAGCATGGCATTTACCGGCCTGTTAGGGGGCGTTGCCAGCTCGGGCAGGGTTGGAGGGCGCCTGCAGATTGCTCCCATGAGCCGGTTTTGTAAATTTCAAAAAACAAAACCGCCGAATGGCATATGCAAGTGCCGGGAGCGATGGCCGCGGGAGCCCTTTTTATTTTAATCCAGGCGCTGATATATTCTGGAAGAAAACATCGGCCATCTGGCAACAAATCTTACATAAGAGGTTTTTAGACAGTCTGACGGCCCGGCGGTATAATTGGTGGGCGTTACCCGACGATGCATCCGGGTACCCCGAGTACCCGGGGCTGGTACCCCGTCCCGAGTACTCGGGAGGGCCGGAAAACTGTACGCCATGTCCCGGCGAAGCGGAGCGAAGTCGGGGGTGCAAGCCTGCCTGACTGCCGCAGGCTGGCAGGGAGGGTATGGCACATGTTTTTGCAGTCCAGGTACAAAGTTGGTTTAACATTACCCGTGGCGCGGTACAAGATTGATCGGAGCCACGGATTTATCCCCCTTACAAATGTATGGGCATGCACTTGCGCAGCGCCGGGATGCAATCTGTCTCGAAACCAGTAATTTATCCAGGTGCAGGATCTTGTTATGTGCAGATGCGGGAATCCGGGTATTGAAACCATTACAAATCTGTCTTGGTGGCAGAAACAAAAGCAAAAACTGTGACGAGCCCATTAATTATACCGTCCGTGTTATAAAGCGTTTTATAATCTTTCTTACAAGTCATACAACAGTCTCGGTGGATACTTATTATTGATCCACAGTCAGGGCATGTTCTTTTCTTAATCTCAAGATCAAGGAATTTGGTCATTCCTTTTTCTTTGATTAAAGAAAGATTTTGAATAAGTCCTGTATTATATCTTGTCCGGTATCTTTTATCAAGGTCTTTTAATCGTCTACAAGGTATTTTTTCACAATCATAGCAGAATCCTGATTTTGTTTCGGCAAGTGTTTGACAAGTAGCAATTTTACATTTATGCCGAAAATTTGGTAAAGGATTATCCAAATACCTGCAACCCGGACATTTCCTCTTCTCACGCAGATATGCATAACATGTTCCACAATGGATCCCGCATGGGGCTACGAGTTTTGGGTCTAGAAGTACTGAGTTTTTCATTTGTGCAGGAATACTATCACGGAACTTTTAATCGGGGCAGTTTTTTCAATGCTTTATAATATCAGATATAATCCATTTAATTTATGCATCTGATATTAATGAAAATTTTGGAAAATGCCGGCCTTTTCTGTAAAAATTGGAGGTGGCTTTCTTTTGGATTGGAAAGTAATTGCAAATATCTCCCAAAAATCCCATTCTTTATGTTTTTCTGATGTAGCATACAGATATACTGACAATTATCACGAACTGCAGAATTGAAATATAATTTATTATATTGAGTTAAAGAGTTTTACGTCACTTTGCGTGAAAGTAATAGGTTGGCACTAATGAAAGGGAGATCGTATCTCTAAGGGCTAAAAATGGCCTTATTTGCGATGTTTGATATATTGTATGTAATTGATATACTATATTATGCCTAATTTGTCTATAGTTCGAGTTCCAAACCAATTCTACCGGTTCAGCCAGCCAAAAATAAATGCCGGCTGCTGACGCCGTCAGGCAGGCGTAAGTGAGGCTGACTGATAATCAGCTTAAAGCAAATATATTACGACGCAATGCTGCCCCTTATGATACTTTTGCCGGTTTTCTTGATTTAACGGGAACCAGTAATTCTGATTTATCGGTAAAGGATGTATGAAGCAGATGTTCGGATTCTTTTCCGCCGGGTTTACCCAGAAATTTCTTATAGATGGTTTTGATTTCCGGATTTTCATGGCAGAAACGGATAGCGGAGCCCGCATCAGCAGAATTCAGGGCTTTCATCCTGTTCTCAAGATCGGCAACAGTTTTTGGCGGCTGTCCGGCGCCGCCGATGCATCCGCCCTGGCATGCCATCACCTCCACAAAATCATATTTGCAGGTTCCGGCCTTCAGCTGCTCGAGTATTGGCTTTGCATTTTTCATCTCATAAACTACCGCCACATTCAGCGACCGGTCCCCAATCTTCACCGCAGCTTCCTTCAAACCATTAAGACCCTGAAGTTCTTTCAGTTCCAGAAAGTCGCCGGAAGGATTCTTTCCTGTCAGGTTATAGTGGGCCGTTCTCAGAGCCGCTCTCATAACGCCTCCCGAATTACCGAAAATAATTCCTCCTCCCGATGCCTTCCCCATCAAGGAATCAAATCTGCCTTTCTGCCCAACAATATGAATGTTCTTTTCCCTGAGCATCATTGCCAGTTCATTTGTGGTGATTTCAACGTCAGTGCTCCTTAACCCGCCGGTGGTGAGTTCTTCGCGCCCCACTTCATACTTCTTCGCCGTACACGGGCCTATGGCCACATGCACTATGCTGGCCGGATCAATCTTCTTCTTCTTTGCAAAATAGGTCTTAACCAATGCCCCCTGCATTGAGAAAGGACTTCGTGTGGTCGACAGGTGGCTTACCAATGACGGATAGTACATTTCTACATATTTGACCCACGCCGGGCAGCAACTCGTGAACTGGGGAAAAGCAGCATTCTCTTCAATACGCTTTTGCAGCTCGTGGGCCTCTTCCATAATTGTCAGATCGGCGCTGAAGTTATTGTTGAGAACATAATTGAAACCCAGCGTTTTGCAGGCACCGACAATGTTATCGGAAAGGTACGACCCTGACGGCATCCCGAAATATTCTCCTATTCCTGCCGGCACAGAGGGTGCTATTGATGCTATTACAACCTTTGAAGGATCTTCCAGCGCCCTGAAAACATCCGGGTAATTATACTTCTCTGTTAATGCCCCATAAGGGCAGACCTGTATGCATGCTCCGCAATGAATGCATACATGATGGCCCCTGACTGCTTTGTAAGAGCCCTGGACCAATTGCTTTTCGGTACATACGGTAAGGCAATCACGGCATCCCTTGCATTTATCCTGTGACCATGCTATGGCCGGATTATCATCTTGTATCTGAACATGATACAGGATTGGCTGCGGCAAAGCAAAACTTTCGAGAAAAGGACAGATCCATGCCGATCCCAATACCACCGATCCGTTGAGCAACAATGATTTCTCAATAAATTTTCTTCTGCTGATTTTATCCATTTCACTTACTGTTAATTACTGGCTGTTAATTTATCTCATTCTTTAAATCAAGGTCTGCCAATATAACATTTCAATTCAGAATAATCTATGAGATTTCAAAGGGTGTCACACAGAGGATATTTGATGCCGGATCGGTGTAATATCCTGTACTGCTGTATTTTCAGATCATCAGGTCTGTCAGGCCGGGAATAACGGGACAAATCTTTTATTTTTTTTTAACTTTTCACAACTGTAAAACTACCATTAAACAAAGGGCCGGGCCTTAAGCATCAAACCTGCTTCAGCCGGACAGAGGGGGGATAGCCGGTTGCGGCTATCCCAAAATTGCCGCTTTCCTGATAATTATTTAAGGTCGAAGCGGTCGAGGTTCATAACCTTCGACCAGGCAGCTGCAAAGTCATTAACGAATTTTCCGTGAGCATCCGCGCTTCCGTACACTTCGGCTACTGCCCTGAGCTCCGAACTGGAACCAAACACAAGATCGACCCTGGCAGCAGTCCATTTAAGCTTGCCCGACTTACGGTCGTGGCCTTTGAATGTCTCCCTGCCCTCATCTTCGGCCGTCCATACCGTATTCATGTCGAGAAGGTTGACAAAGAAGTCATTGGTAAGAACTTCGGGCCTGCCGGTGAAAACACCATGTCCTGAATTATCATAATTTGCGTTGAGTACCCGCATTCCGCCGACAAGCACTGTCATTTCAGGGGCAGTCAGTGTCAGCAGCTGTGCCTTGTCGATCAGAAGCTCTTCGGCTTTAACCTTAAACCCGGCTTTTAAATAATTACGAAAGCCATCAGCCAATGGTTCCAATACATTGAATGATTCTGCATCAGTTTGTTCGGGAGAGGCATCCATGCGTCCGGCATTGAAGGGAACATTTATGTCAAAGCCAGCATCTTTTGCAGCTTTTTCAACACCTGCACATCCTGCGAGGACAATAAGATCGGCAAGGGAGATTTTTTTACCATCGTTACGCGAGCTGTTGAACCGGTCTCTGATTTTTTCCAGTATACCCAGGGTCTTTGCGAGCTGAGGAGGGTCATTCACAACCCAGTCTTTCTGGGGGGCAAGGCGGATACGGGCACCGTTGGCTCCGCCGCGCTTGTCCGATCCGCGGAAGGTAGAAGCTGAAGCCCAGGCTGTTGAAACCAGCCGCGAAACAGTCAGCCCCGATTTTAACACTTCAGATTTCAATGCTGCTATGTCTTCATTATCGATCAGCGGGTGATTGACCTCAGGAACCGGATCCTGCCATATCAGTTCTTCAGCAGGCACTTCAGGTCCCAGGTAACGTGAACGCGGCCCCATATCCCTGTGTGTAAGCTTAAACCATGCCCGGGCAAAAGCTTCGGCAAACTCAAGGGGATTCTCATGAAACCGCTTTGAAATTTTACCGTAAGCCGGATCGAAGCGCAGGGCCAGGTCAGTTGTAAGCATGGAAGGCAAATGTCTTTTTGACGGATCGTGGGCATCGGGAATAGACTTGTCGGCTGTTTTAGCCACCCACTGATTTGCGCCTGCCGGGCTTTTGGTTAATTCCCAGTCATATTTGTACAAAATGTCAAAAAAGTAATAGCTCCACATGGCCGGAGTTGGTGTCCAGGTAACCTCCAGTCCGCTTGATATCGTATCTTCCCCTTTGCCTTTGCCGTAACTGCTTTTCCATCCGAGGCCCTGGTCTTCAATCCCGGCACCTTCCGGTTCAGGTCCGACAAGAGAGGCATCACCCGCTCCATGACATTTGCCGAAAGTGTGTCCGCCGGCAATAAGGGCAACTGTTTCCTCATCATTCATTGCCATACGGGCAAAAGTGTTACGGATGTCTTTTGCTGCCGCGAGCGGATCAGGATTTCCGCCAGGCCCTTCGGGATTAACGTATATCAACCCCATCTGAATGGCTGCAAGAGGATTGGCTGTTTCTTCCGGATCGAGGTTCCGTTTATCATTGTCAAGCCATTTTGTTTCAGAACCCCAGTATACATCTTCTTCCGGCTCCCACACATCTTCCCGTCCACCGGCAAACCCATAGGTCCTGAATCCCATCGATTCAAGGGCCGCATTGCCGGCAAGTATCATCAGATCGGCCCACGATATTTTCCTTCCGTATTTTTGCTTTACAGGCCAAAGCAGGCGGCGCGCCTTGTCGAGATTGACATTATCGGGCCAGCTGTTCAGCGGGGCAAAACGCTGCTGCCCCGAGCCGGCCCCGCCGCGACCGTCGCCAATGCGGTAAGTGCCCGCACTGTGCCATGCCATGCGGATAAAAAGAGGACCATAGTGACCAAAATCGGCCGGCCACCAATCCTGGGAATCGGTCATTAAATGATACAGATCCTTTTTGACCGCCTTCAGATCAAGGCTTTTGAATTCTTCCGCATAGTTAAACCCCTCACCCATCGGGTTTGATTTTGATGAATTCTGCCGGAGAATATTCAGCTTTAACTGATCCGGCCACCAGTCGCGGTTCTTTGTACCTGCCATTCCGGCTACATGATTACTGACAGCCCCTGTTACAGGGCATTTACTGACTTTTTTCGGCTTGTTTTCCATCTGCTTATGTTCTTAAAGTTTAAATTATCCCTTTTATTGATTAATGCTCTTTCCTGCAATTCCCAACCTGATATCCTCATTTCCGAAACCCGGGATATTGTTTTCCCCAAATACCATTCAGGGGCTCAGTTCAGTTCATTTCCCGGGCGATCCTCCATCGTGATGGAATATGAACAACAGATATCATGATGCCATACAGTGATGGACTTGTACCATGTGTTAATTCTCCCTGTCCCGGCCTTTCCGGTCAAACCGTTTCCGTCCGGGGCATCAGGACGATTACAGACAGTTGCAACCCGGATAGCTGAACATTCCCCCCCCCCGTTTATTGATTTTTTTAACGGCTGAATGATCTTCAGTAATTAATCCAGCCACCAAAAAAGACAATCCGCCAGGGAGCTGACCCAGGGCCCTTTCGCAATCATCCTGCTGTATTTCTACCCAAACCGCACGAACAAGAATTCTTAAATAATAATGGTTCTTATTTAATAATGAATAAAGATAATCACTTTACCAATTAAAGTCAAGAGTTACAGGTAAAATTTTCTGATGGCAGGTCCGGCAAATTGCAGGCTGACCCGCAACCAGGAATTCCGTTATAAACAGATCGGCCGCACTGCTTGGGCGAGCCATTCATTTTTCCCGGGGAATCGCATATAACAGCCTGTGCCGTCGGGTATAAAAGGGCCGGGCAGTGGTCATCGGTTCTAAACAGGATCAATCAGCTGCTTCAGTTTCCTTATGCTTTTCTTCCCCGGCTTTACGGTCATCATGCTTGGGCCCGAATAGTAACGTATAAGCAGCTGATTTGAATTCCTGATCCTTTCAATGGCCTCAGGGGGTATTTTGTAGCTGAATCTTGCAATTTTGGAGTTATCTTCCGAATAGCCGGTCATCACCGTTATGGGCACCGATTCTGAATTTAAGAAGGTTTGTGTGTCTTCCGAAAGACTTCTTTCATTTTCAAATTCCATCCTGTCGATCTTCATTGAGAACGGAACGTTATCAATAATCAGGAATACCTTATCATCGACCGTAAAGCTTGTGCCAGACAATGTCAGCACATCATAGGCAGTGTAATTAACTTCATTATCCCTGCCGATTTCCTTGATGATTGTTTGCCTGAAAAAGTGCAGGGGAGACCGGCGGACACGATCCCTGACAAGATATTTCAGTTCAAATCTCTTCGTGGAGCGTGTCAGATCATTGTCCGTATAGATCCTGTTTACGGTGGAACAGCTGAAGAAGATTGTGATGATCAGGACCGTTCCGGAGATTTTGATCAGGCTGGTTGTGTTTTGTTTTTTCATTTTTTCAGAATTACAGGGAACTGACTGGTTCGGAAGATTTTTCCAAAAAAGTACCGGCAATGATGTTCAGGAATGCATTTAAGTTGAATGCTGGCGGGAAAAACCCGTTTTTGGCAATGCAGAGCTGGTCGGTTGAAAACAGCGGGTATTTTCTGCCCATAATATCAGCGATTTAGTCCTGCTTCAATCTTGCAAAAACTGTACCATGGTATTGAATTAACCTGTTGTTACAGTTTGATTTAGTGTAAGGTAAGGGGTCATTTACTCCGTTGAACATCGGGTCGGTCCTTATCCTGACAAAATGATAGCCCAGGCCGATGGTCCAGGCAATAAACTGTTTCTGTGCTGCAAGATAACCGAAAGTGATTGAAAACCCGGTTCCGGGATTATGCCCTGCCCCGCCTTCAAGAGCCTTGTAAACAGGAAAGTTAACAGTCGGGGCAACGGATATCTCAAGATCCTGACCCATCGCTAAGGTGGTCATTATGACCGATGAAAAAATCATGAGGACTTTTTTCATCCTTATATAGTTTATTTTATAAAGTGCTTCATTATGCATGGGCCATTATGGCGCGTGGTTCAGGCTGACAATGCAGTCAGACTGATGAATTAATATGTAAATTTAAAAAGAAATCCTAACAGATCCGCCTTGAAGATCAATGAATTTAGAAGCAGGGATTTGTTTCGTTAAAACTTCTTTTTTCTGATATTTGAGATTTACTGTTTTATAGCATTTACATTTTTTTCATTGCATTATTTTTGATTATTTTAACCATAAACCTGTCAGCCGGAAGGAAATTGCCGGATGGATGATCACAGGATCCGTTTTGTACTGATCTTAAACAATATAACAAGATTCAAATAATTGATTGTAAATTATATAATCTGAATCAGATATGAAAAACCCTTTTACACGAATCGTCGCCATCGGTATACTTCTTGTTCTTTCCGGCTGTGGAACTGATGTTCAGACAAACAGGCAGGATGGAATGCAGTGTAAAACTGATTATTACGTAGCAGCCTATATCTGGCCTTCCTGCCACGATGATCCGATGGGAAGGGAAATGCTCTGGCCCGAAGGCACCGGTGAGTGGGAAGTGATCAAAAAGGGTAGTCCGCGTTTTGAAGGGCACTATCAGCCCCGGCAGCCTTTCTGGGGTCACGAACCTGACAACGATCCGAAAGTTGTTGAAAAATGGATCGAAGCGGCAACCGGCCACGGTGTAAGCGTATTTGTTTACGACTGGTACTGGTACAATGGGGGTCCGTTCCTGGAAAGTGCCCTTAACGATGGTTTCCTTGGGGCACGGAACAATGAAAAAATGAAGTTCTATGTCATGTGGGCCAACCATGATGTTAAGTACAACTACTGGAACGTATACCGCTACAAGGACAATACCGGTATTCTCTGGAACGCCGGGGTTGACTGGAAAAATTACCGGATCATAGTAGACAGGCTGATCAACCAGTATTTCAGGCGGCCGAATTATTTTAAGATCAACGGTGAGCCGGTATTTTCCATTTTCAGCGTCGACAAGTTGCTTGAAAGTTTCGGCAACAGTGCGGAAGAGGCACGCAAGGCGCTTGATTATTTCCGCGAGGAAGTGAAAAAGGCCGGTTTTCCCGGATTGCACATCCAGTGGAACCAGGGGGGCGGTTCGGTAATGTCGGAAGCGGCAGCCGCGCAGTTTACGGGCAACGTGAAGGCAATGGGCTTTAACAGTGTTGCAATGTACAATATGGGAGGGCTTGATGAGGATTACATTGTTTATGGCACCAACTCCCTCAGAATAAGGGAACAGATGGATTCCCTGCTCGATATCCCGGTATTTCCGTGTGTTTCCATCGGCTGGGACGATACGCCGCGCTTTCCTGCAAAAGGCATGCATGATGTGGTGCATTATAACAACACACCCCAAAGCTTTGCGGCCCTGCTCGCCAAAGCCAAAAGATATGCCGACAGCCATCCCGGGCAGACCAGGCTGATCACCATCAACGCATGGAACGAATGGGTGGAAGGCAGCTACCTGCTGCCCGACATGCTGAACGGGTTCGGATATCTCGAAGCTGTAAGGGATGTGTTCATCGAAGGAAAATACGACAGATACTGAAACAGAATATTAATCGTCTCCCCTTTTGAATATACTGCTTATCCCCCTGCCTATTTTCTGAATGGTTTCAATTCCTATATTCAACGGTTCAGCAGTTATATCATCATATCCATCGGTCCCGTAGGTCTGATTGAATTGCTGGGGATAAATCACGAGCCGGCTGTTCAGTGAAAAATGCTTTTCAAGTTTCACCGGAAGGTTTTCCAGCACAGATATATAGGAGGCGGCGCCCTTTCGGGCAGAAACCAGTACAAACAAATCATCTTCGCGAATATATCTTGCAAGGATCAGGAAGTCTTCCCAATCAACGAATCTGGCAACGGAAACTGAAGCTGACTGTTTTGCCGTCTTGAGCACCCTGCCAACGGATTTATCTGTTGATTCGTTGCAATATAGTTGAATCGGTATGCTTAATTCCTGTGCAAGCTTGGCGATTTTCAGGAGCCAGAATTCAAATCCCCTTTCATGTTCAGCAAAGGGAGGAGCCGCAATTATTATTCTTTTGTGCAGGATCAATGGCTTTTTCAGGTAACATATAAAAATGCTCTTGTCGGTGTTGTTTAAGATACTGTCTACTTTCTGGCCGATCAGTTTGCCAATCAAACCTGTCCTTCTGGGCCATCCCAGAACGATGATGTCGGCCATTATTTCCCTGGCAATTCGTGCTATTCCGCTCGCCGGGTTGTGGTCGATTGTGGTGATGATATTTACCTTCGTTTCGGTTGCAGAAGCCTGTTTCACGAATTCCTCCAGTTTCTTTCTTGCTTTCAGGATGTTGATCTCGGCTTCGTCATTATTTGAAACTACTGTCAGTACCGATACGGGGTTGATTGATTTTTTGTCTTTGACATAGATTGAAAATTCAAGCAGTTTTTCAATATTCTCAAGATTTGCTATTGGCAACAGTATATGTTCATTGTGAACCCCGTTTGCCTTTACCAGGTCAGCGTCATCTCCTTCAGCTTCAACTACCAGTTTTCTGGCAGCTTTTTCAGTGGCAAAAGATGCGACGATGCAGGTGATTAAAATCAATATGATTGTGCCGTTCAGAATATTCTCATCAAGGATCCCAGCCCTGTATCCTACCAGGATAACTGCGAGCGTTGCAGCTGCATGGGCTCCGCTGAGGCCGAAAATAAGCTGCCGCTGGGTTTTGGAATACCCAAATACGAGCTGGGTGAATGAAGCCGCTAACCATTTCCCGGTCAGTGCCACCACCGACAGGGTTCCCGCGATGATCAGCGCCATCGGTCCTTTCAGTATAACGCTTACATCGACAAGCATGCCGACGCTTATGAGGAAAAACGGGATAAACAATGAATTCCCGATAAACTCAATCCGGTTCATCAGGGCCGATGAATGAGGAATCAGCTTGTTCAGGGCCAGCCCCGCCATGAATGCCCCGATGATAGGTTCAACACCCGCTGCTTCTGCCAGGAAAGCTGAAAAAAACACTACTGACAGAACGAAAATATAATGTGAATGCTTCTCACTTTCAAGTTTCCTGAAAAACCATTTGGCTATTTTTGGAACAATCAGGAACATAATTGCCGAAAAAATCGCCAGCGATATTCCAAGGCGGATCCAGAATTCCCGGTTCAGGTTTCCCTGGCTGTTCCCCATGATAACTGCCAGAATGATAAGCACTGCCGTATCGGTTAAAATCGTCCCCCCTACCGTTATGGCGACAGCCTGGTTTTTTGAGACCCCCAGTTTGCTCACTATGGGATATGCCACGAGTGTATGTGTGGCAAACATGCTGGCAGTAAGAAAACTGGCATTGAAATCATAACCCAGCAAGTAAAAGCATACAGGATAGCCGATGACGAGTGGGATTAGGAAAGTGAACAACCCGAACAGAAGGCTTTTGTTCCTGTGGGTCCTGAACTCATTCAGGTCCAGTTCAAGGCCGGCAATGAACATGATGTAAAGAAGACCGATTGTTGAAAAAAGATCTATCGCGGAATTTTTTGCCAGGATATTCAGTCCATGCGGGCCAATGATCACACCGGATATTATTAAGCCGATTATTCCGGGAATATTCAATCTTCTGAGCAGTATGGGGGAGATGAGAATGATAAACAGGATCAATGAAAAAACCAGCACCGGGTTCTGAAGCGGCAGTTCAAATTCGTGTATCAGGTGATCAAAAAAATCTGTCATTGCTTGTCCGGCTGTCAGCTGATGAATTTCATCGTGCGAATATACTTAATTCTTTTTTTGATGCATAAACCTGCTGAAGGTTCCGGAAAATTGAAAGGGTGACGGGATACTCTCCTGACTATCCCGGCAACCCGGACTATTCCGCTATCCTTCCGAATATAAGTGATTCTTCTCCGTTATCTGAACTCAATGTACTATCTTTGGAAATCTATCTATCTGCAGTGCCATGAAGTTAAAATTACTCCTTTCAGTTTTTCTTTCAGCCATAATTACCGGATCAGGTTTCAGTCAGGATAAAAAAGCCAGGTACCTGTATATCGACGCCGGCATCGATTTCATTAGCGGGAGCCCTCCCGCGAAGGATTATATCAGGGCAGATGTTGACCAGTATTTTTCTGATTACCTGACAACCAGCCTGAGAGGGTTGCTTTACAGAAATTACGCAGGTGTCAGCGGAGAAATGAAAATACTGAACAACAAAATCGGTCTTGCAAGCGGTATCCGGTATACAAGGATGGAAAGCTCAATCGGCAAGGAGTCTTACTGGTCGAACAGTTCCGATTTTTTCTACCTGCTGTTCCGGCAGGAGGAAACCAGAACCGAATACCTGAAAGTGAAGGAAATAACCCAGGTTACAGGATATCTCGGGATCCCCCTTGAGCTAAGGGTTTATCCCTACAGGCCGAGGGCATTCAATGTATATTACAAAATAGGGGGTGACATCAATTTCAGGCTGCATTCCAGGGCAAGTGCAAGGTTCTTCAACGAGGAGATGAAAGTATTTGAAGATGAAATTGAAAATATAATCGAAAAACCCTGGGCCTTTTATTCATCCTTTCATCTGGGCGTGGGTTTCAGAATAGGAAAGGAGGACAAACCCGGGGTCAATCTGGAAATGCTTGTACCCGTTATCTTAATAACCGGAAGAAAGCAGGGTCTTGTTAGTCCGGAAACCGGAGCAGGAATACAGCTGAATGCCAGAATCCCCTTTTAAAAAAAACAACACATGAAAAGAGCCCTTTATTCACTCAGCATTGTATTTACCGTAATCTTTGCAAACGGATGCAGTAAGGATTATGAACTCAGTAAATCCATTTTCATACCTGACCCGGATTTCCCCGATCTTCCCGCCTATACTGAGTGGGGTTACAATACATTCGGTGCATATTACGAAAGGGGATTGTTCCTTTACAGTGAGCAGGCGGTTCCTGCCAAAATAATCTCTGCCGGAGGAAAAACTTCGTTCGTGCTCAAAGGCCAGAAAAACAGCTATGGATACCATTACTGGGACGGCCAGAAAGAAATGTCGGTGACCTTCACCCTTCCGTCGCTTCAGCCTGAATCATATGCAGCCCTTACGGTCCTTGACAAAAAGATATTCGGTCTCAGTGGTGCAACCGGTATTGTAACATTATTCATGGACGGTGATACGATTGAACCTGATATACTTCAGGGGGAGCTCGAGTTTAAGAGGGTTCAGCTGCTTTATGTGGATACCAGGCAGACTGAAGTGATTCTTTCGGGTGTGTTTTCGTTTCAGGCCCTGATTAAAGGTGAACCGGTGAGTGTTACCGAGGGCCGTTTTGACGTTGGTATTGGAGAAAACAACTTTTTCAGGTATTGATCAGAAAAGGAGCGGGAGCAGTTCCGTTATTGCCCGGCTTTTTACAGTCTGGTCAGCGGTGATTGCTACCCGGGCATAAATACGTATTTGTCAGTTTGATAATATTTACACTGGCCAAACCGTTTATAAGGGAAAGATTTATAATTTTAACAGGTTGTATCTAATATATTTTGCAGATGGCAAGTCTCAGACTTAGGTTGGGCTGGATTCCCACAACATCAAAAATAGAACAGGCAGAGAAGGCGCTTATTGCAGATTACGAGAAACTTCGGGCTTTAACCGGGTCGGATCTGCTGGCTCAATTTACCGGTCTCAGGGAGAAAGTGACATCTTCTGAATTCATGCAGAAAAAGAAGGATATTGAATCACTGCGCTACAGGGATTCTGAAGAGTACGGGAAGGAAAAGGAGTTTTTGTCGCTTCAGAAAGCAAAGGATATTGTTATGTATTTCAAGACCTCTGCCGGGGCAATGCTCAAACGCTTCAGGGAGCTTGACGGATCGCAGAAAATTCGGGATTTTGAAGCGCTTGAAACCTTCATCAATTCCAACGGCTTCAGGCTGAAGAAAAAAATGAAACCCATCACCTTCAGGGATACAGATGAATATCGCAGGCTCCTGGAATACAAGTCACTCAAATCCGATCCTGAAATCAGGGCATATTATAAGGCATCGGCAAAAGGAGAAGCCGTTAAATCAAAGGCCGTTGAAAAATTCGAGGAACTGGGCGCCTACATAAAAACGCCTGATTTCCTTGCGAAAAAGAACATGAAACCCATAACGTTCAGGGACACTGAAGAATATAAGAAGCTCCTGGAATATAAAAGGCTGAAGAACAGCATGGAGATCAGGGAGTACTACAAATTCAAATCCTCCGCGGAATATGCCAGTTTCCTCAATACCGAAGGGTCGCCGAGGCTTGACAGATATAATAAGCTGCGCGAATACCTGGCAACAAATGAGTTCAGGGACAGGAAAAATTACCTTCTTGATACAAAGAGATTTGAAAAGACAGATATGTTCAGGGATTTGAAGGAATTCGAAAAGCTTCAGAAGAATGAGGATATTGTCTGGTATTTTAAAATGAAGGATTCGGACCGCTTTGATGTACTGAAGAAAAAAACACTGACTTTTGCCGATGAATTTGAAGGGGAAAAGCTTGATACCGATAAATGGCTGACAAATTATTTCTGGGGCGACAAGCTCCTGAAAGACAGGTATTCGGTTGAAGGGGACCTTCAGGCTTATACTGAAAGGGAGAACTTTGAAATCCGTAACAGCCTGCTCAGGATCCACACCAAACCCCAGCGGAGTACCGGGAAAGTCTGGTCACCCGGCCAGGGGTTCCGGACAAAGGAATTCAGCTATACTTCCGGAATAATTAATTCAGGTATCAGCTTCCGTCAGAAATATGGCATTTTTACCGCCAAAATAAAACTGGGCAACCCGGCTGCAAGAAATACCTTCTGGATGCTTGCGGGCGAAATGACCCCTCATATTGACATATGCAGGACTTCCGGCGGCAGGGTGTGGGCCGATTTTTCACCGTCGCCGCAGATAAAAGCCCGAACATCGGCCGGTTCACGCTATGCCAATGATTTTTTCATTTATTCACTTGAATGGACCAGCAGCATGCTTGTATGGAAAATAAACGGGGAGGTATTATTCCGCCAGACATCAAATATTCCGCAGGAACCCATGTATGTACTTCTTTCGGGGGGCACTGAAAAACCCCTTAGCGGGATGAGCACTATGGAAATCGACTGGGTAAGGATCTATCAGTTCAGCTGAAGTACAATTAATTATCTGTTATTCCACTGGCATGCGATGTACCGCATGTCAGTTTTTTTTTCTGATATTGTAACTAATCCGGCTCTCATCCGTCTTTATCCTGTATTTCAATTTATGACTGTAAAGGAATATAACAGATCTGTTGAGGAATATTCAGATTACGTGTACCGGTTCATCCTTGCCAGCATGAGGGATGAGGACCGGGCCAGTGACATAGTTCAGGATGCTTATGAGAAACTGTGGAGGAATGTCGTGGAAGTAAGTTATCCTGTGGTGAAGTCATGGCTTTTCACCACGGCCTATCGAACCATGATCGACACGATCAGGAAGGAAGACAGGATGTCGCCAATGGAAGAAGCATCCGGAAATGACCTGATTGATGAATCACAATATTCCGATCTGAATGAGATCCTTCACATGGCCCTTGAGCGCCTGCCCGGGATACAGAAATCGCTTATACTCCTGCGCGATTACGAAGGCTACAGCTACGCGGAGATCGGAGAAATTACCTGCCTTTCGGAAGCACAGGTAAAAATAAATATCTACAGGGGCAGGATGGCTCTGAAGAATTTTATCGGGAAAATAGAAACAGTCCTATGAAAACCAGACCCGACAGATGCGATTTTGAGAACCTGCCTGCCGACTGGCTCGACGGGAACCTCAGTCCTGAACAGGAAGAGCTTTTCCAGGCTTTTCTCAAACGGAATCCCGGTCTCGCAGAAACATTGCCCGCCCTGAAACTGGTAAACCTGAAGCCTCCGGAAGTAACCTTTGCAGGTAAAGGCTCCCTGAAAAGGTCACCTGACAGCATTTCCGAAGAACAGTTTGTTACTCTGTGCATTGCCAGCCTTGAAAACGATCTGGCAGCCGCACAGCAGGAAGAGCTTGATCAAATTGTAAGCAATGATGAAAACAAAAGAGCCGCCCTGGAACTGATAAAAAGGCTTAAGGTCAGGCCGCGGCCTGCTGTTTTCAGGCGAAAAAGTGCTGTTAAAAAATTAACAGCAGGGCAAAGGATCTTCAGATACTCTCTTGCCGGCCTCAGCATGGCTGCAACGGTTGCCCTCCTGATCATGGTGCGCCTGTTTGTCGATCCTTCTGCAAAAGTCACGGAAAGTCATATTTCGCATCCGTTTGCCGCCGGTTCGGGCATATCAGGTCCGCATGAACGGGTGCCGGCGGAAAAAAGCAGTATTGCAGGCAGTCAGTTACCGCAGGTGCCGGAAGCCGGCCCTGAAATGCCCGGGGACAAAACGGCTCAGATAAAACCACCCGGCGGTCGGATGGCACAGGGAGCAACCGTTGAATCAACTGATTCAATTCCCGTTTCCCGTCATGCTCCTCCGGCCGTTCTTGCTGTCAGAATGCCTGAAATACCGGTTGCTGAACCGGATCCGGATCCATTTATTCTCAGAAAATTCAATCCCCGGAATATGATTCCTGAAGATGCGAAACACAGAAGCAATGTCGACAGGTTTATTGCAAGGCTTTTCCATGGTGTCATAATGAATGACACCTTATCAGGTGACCGGCCCGTAAAATCCTTCGACCTGGCCATAGCAGGCATCACAGGCATCAACAAGCTTCTCGGCTGGGACATGACGCTGGATAAAATAACCGATGAAAAAGGAGAATTAAGATCCTATTATTTCGCATCAGGGCTGCTGAAATTCAATGCCCCGGCAAAAAAACCATAAATCAGCTGTAACTAATTGCAATGCCTGTTCGTCACAGCACTGAAATAATAAAAAAATAAAAAATGAGAACATTCGTATTCATATTCCCGGCCGTGATGGTTTTCATTCAGTCGTTCGGCACACATGCTGATGACACGGCAAAAGCGGACAAGCAGCGTTCAATCGCTGACGAAACGAAGGGCAACCTGAGCATTGCATTGGGAAATGATTTTTTCAGGTTAGATGAAAATGATTCTGCCGTAACGGTCAGGCTGGGCAGCAGGGGCCTGATGATTCTTGAATCCCTGGAAGGCAAAAAGATTGATTTTGAAAAATATGACACTGAATTGCGCCATGATGATGAGAGCGGGTTTCATTTCCGTGAAGATGAAGACCGCAGCTGGTTTCTGAAGGCCAGGCGTTTCAGGGGTCACTTTGCCGGGATCGAAGCCGGCTTCAATAATTACCTTCATGAAGGGTCAATGGTTCTCCCCGGTCAGTTGGACTACATGTCGCTTGAAACAAGCAACTCATGTTCATTTAATCTGAATTTTTCGCAGCTGAACATAGGTTTTGGCAGATACTCAGGCCTGGTTACCGGCATGGGCCTCAACTGGAACAATTACCGGTTCAAAAACCTCAACACCATAGCAGTCAGTGAGGAAGGAATTATTTCCGGAGTAATCCCGGCTTCTTCTGTTCCGGTGAGGCGATCGAAATTGTCAGCTCTTTACCTTAATGTACCGGTCCTGTTTGAGATCCAGATCCCGGCAGGTTACAGCAGCAGCCTTAATCTGGCCGCCGGCGTAATAGGAGGAATTAAGCTGAATGCCTGGACGAAGCTTGTCTTTAAAAACGGGGAAAAGTCGCGGGTAAACGGTGACTATAACCTGAATCTTCTCCGGGGAGGATTCACCGGCCGGGTCGGATACAGGAATTTCATGATTTACGGTACATATTACCCCACACCCTGGTTCCAGAAGGATAAGGGACCTGAAGGCTTAAACATTGAGCCTTTTGAAATAGGACTGGCATTTACCTTCAACGACTGACCGGCTGCCATCAGAAAACAAATCATGGGGCGGGGCGCCCGTCATTGTTTTTTTTGTATCTTCCCGTTTCTGTCGTACCATTCAAATCGGATCGGGAAAAACAATGCCGGAATTCATTTTAACACCGCGCGAACTCAGGCGCTACTCGAAGCAGATAATGCTTCCTGAAACGGGAAAAGAGGGTCAGGTTAAGCTTAAAATGGCAAAGGTACTGGTTATCGGCGCCGGCGGCCTTGGCTGCCCGGTTCTCCAGTATCTGGCAGCGGCAGGCGTAGGGAAAATTGCCCTGGCTGAATTTGACACCGTCGATGAGGGAAACCTTCAGCGCCAGGTGCTTTACGGCTCCGACGACCTCGGAAAGCTTAAATCAATTATCGCCGCAAGGCGCATCGAACAACTGAACTGCCTGATAAATACAGTTGTAATAAACCTGAAAATCGATTCCCGCAATTCACTTACCATACTAAGGGACTATGATATCATTGTAGACGCCACTGATAATTTCAGGACAAGATACATTATCAGCGATTCCTGTGTTATCCTGAACAAGCCAATGGTGCACGGGGCTATTTACAAATACGAAGGACAGGTAGCGGTATTTAATTACAGGGGAGGACCGACATACAGATGCTTCAACCCTTCCCTGCCGGAGGAAAACGCAATTTCTTCACCCCCTGAAACCGGGCTGCTGGGTGTGCTGCCGGGAGTTACCGGAACAATTATGGCAAATGAAGTATTAAAGATTATTACCGGTTATGGAGAAGTGCTTTCAGGAAAAATATTGATATTCGATCTTTTAAATTACAGATCGGGTATTTTCAGAATTAAGGGAAACCCTGAGAATCAAAAGCTGACCAGGCTGCCCGACAATTATTAGCCGAATCATGGGTTCGGGATTTTCAGGCCGGCGAATCAGATAGTCAAACCAACATAACAACAATCAGAATGAGACTGCTGCTTATCAGCAATTCAACAAATGCAGGAGAGCCCTATCTCGATTATCCGAAACACCGGATCAGGGATTTTCTCGGCACCGCACATGTCAGGGCGCTTTTTATCCCCTACGCTGCAGTTACCTTTTCATATGATGATTATGAAAAGAAGGTACAGGAACGATTCAGGGAAATCGGCCATGATGCAGTTTCAATCCATCACTGGTCCGATCCGGTACGCGCCGTAATGAATGCTCCGGCAATAGTTGTGGGGGGCGGCAATACATGGATGCTCCTGAAGCTGTTGCGGCAAAACGGGCTGATAGTGCCGGTAAGGAAGAAGGTACTTTCAGGAACACCTTACATAGGCTGGAGTGCAGGATCGAATGTTGCATGTCCGACAATTCAGACAACCAACGATATGCCCATAACCCGGCCATCTTCATTCAGATCATTCAATCTTGTCCCATTCCAGATAAATCCCCATTATCTCGATGCAAATCCGGAAGGGCATGCAGGTGAGACAAGGGAACAACGGATCGGTGAATTTACAGAGGCCAATCCGGATGTGTGGGTCGTGGGCCTTAGGGAAGGCACCATGCTGCATGTTGATGATAACCGGATGAATCTGACCGGACCCCGGAAAGCCAGGATATTCAGAAAGAACACAACACCGGCTGAGCTGGGTGAGCCTGATGATTTGTCCTTCCTTCTCCGGTAAGTTAATCTTGCATCAAATAATTAACTTTGTCATCCGTTAACTTTACCAGCGGGGAAGGATATTTTTTTGCAGATGAAATTTCCGAAAAAGATTCTTAAGTTGGCCGGAGCACTGGTTCTGTCGGCAGTAGTGCTGCTGTTTGCCGTATCAGTAGCCATACAGGATAAAGTTGCGGAAGCAGTAATCAGGGCACTTAACAAAAATCTCTCAACGAAAATCGAGATCGGCTCCTACCATCTTTCACTGCTGAGAAAATTCCCCAAAGCATCTTTTGAGCTGAAGAATGTTATTGTTTTCTCATCGCCGGGTTTTGACAGGAGCGGATTCAGGGAGATAAATACCGATACGCTTCTTTCCGCAGCATCTGCATCGATCGAGCTTAAAATGGCAGATCTCCTACGCGGGGTCTATTCCTTCAGGACAGTAACCGTCAGGGCGGGAAACCTTAACCTCTTCACGGACCCGGCAGGCCGGTACAATTACAGTTTCACAAAAAGGGAAGTTAAGGATGATGCTGAACATGAGGTACGAATGAACCTCGACAGGATCAACATCTCAGATGTCAGGGTCTCGTACAGTGACCTGCGTGCCGACCTGGTAATCAGGGGCCTTATAAGAAACGGGCGCATCAGAAGCAGGATAAGGGGCGGCAACATTGACTTTGACGGCAGTTCAGAAGTGCTGTTCACGCATTTCAGCCTGAAACGGATGGTCTTCAACCACAGTTTCAATGCCCGGGTGGATGTCGGACTTAACAAGACCGGCAAGGGAATATTCTTCAGAAAGAGCACAATGAGCTTTGACAAGCAGGATATAATAATGACAGGCTTAATAGCCGACGACAATTACCTTGACCTCGATATCAGCGGTAAACACATTGACATTTCAAAAGCGTTCCATTACCTGTCGGGGAATTACAAAACCATATTATCCGAATACAGGCCATGGGGGATCCTTGACCTCAACTGCAGGGTAAAGGGGAAATCAACACGCCTGGAGGATCCTCATTATGATATTGCCGTATCGGTAAAAGACGGTGGCCTTCAACGGGCCAGGTCGGGTCTGAAGATGGACAGGATCAGCTTTGATGCCTCAATGACGAACGGGGTAAGGAACCGCCCTGAAACAGGTGCAATCGAAATCAGGGATTTTACAGCCGGATTTGGCTCTTCCGTTTTCAGCGGTTCATTTTCAGCATCGGATTTTTCAAGGCCCGGGGCCGAACTTAAATTCAGGGGAACATTCGTCCCGTCCGATTTCAGGGACTTTACAGGCATGGAAGCCCTCGGGGCCTGCAGCGGATCGGCTGATCTTGATATCAGCCTTTCAGGGTTGGTTGAAAAAAAGGATCACTACAGCCTTCTTGATCTGGCAGAGCTTAATTCAAGGTCGGAAATCACCTTCAGATCATTCGGGGCGGAGCTTCCCGGCAGGAACTTCAACCTTAAAAACACTAACGGAAAACTGGTGATTGCAGGCAGCACCTCAGCCGACAATCTCGAATTCAGCCTGAACGATCAGGAATTCAGCTTGTCGGGCAAACTCGACAATCTCCCGAAATGGCTGGCCGGAAAACCTGCCGGTCTTACCGGCAATGCTTCAGTTTATTCACCGTGCCTGAAGCCCGGGCTTTTTTTCAGATCCTCCGTTACCGGGGGCGACTCCGGAAAAGCCAGGGCTCCACTGACCCTTCCCCGTGATGTGATGATCGATCTGACCGTAAGGCTCGATTCCCTTAAATACAAGAAATTTGATGCAGGGGAGCTGCACGGGGAAATCAGCCTTAAGCCCGGAATGATTAATTTCAGGTCGCTCAGGTTTAAATCACAGGATGGCATTGTAACAGGGAACGGCATCGTGGTACAAAACAGGAATAAATCCTTTACCGGAAGGGGAAGTTTCAGTGTGAGCAACGTGGATGTGAAGAAATCTTTCATTTCTTTCAACAATTTCGGTCAGAATTTTCTGAAAGCCGAAAACATAGCCGGTTCCCTCTCCGGGACAATTACACTGCTCCTGCCCGCTGATTCATTGCTCAACCCGCTTATGAAATCGCTGGTGGCGGAAGGGAAATACAGCCTCTCCGATGGCGCCCTGATAAATTTTGATCCCGTAAAAGCCTTGTCAAAATTCATTTCATTATCCGAACTGGAAAATATTAAATTCGACAGGCTTGATAATGATTTTTTTATCCGCAACAATTATTTTTACATCCCGGTGATGCAGATAAGGTCATCTGCGGTAGATCTGGCGGTGAACGGAAAGCACAGCTTTGACAATGCATACGAGTATCATGTGGAAATGCTGCTGTCTGAGATCCTGAGCAGGAAAGCAAGAAAAAACAGAAAGGCATCATCTGAATTCGAGGAGATTGAGGATGACGGACTGGGCAGGACACGGGTCTTTCTTAAGCTTGTGGGCAAAGGGGAGGATGTTGAGGTTTCATATGACATGAAAGCTGCAGGCAGCAAAATAAAAAATGACCTGCGTAACGAGCGCCAGACCTTAAAAAACATACTCAATGAGGAATATGGATGGTATCCTTCGGAAGCTGAGCAGGGAAAGAAGGAATCGGGGTCAAAGCCCCGGTTCAGGATATCCTGGGAAGGTGCCGAAACAACTGATGCAGAGCAAAAACCTCCACAAGAAAAAAAAGATGGAGGAATCAGGAAGATTTTTAGAAAGAAATAGTGTTAATTTACATTAAAGAATCAGGCTCTTGAATTTTTACTGGAACAGAAGCAGGTGGAAGGTTTTTTTATTCCTTTTCGCAATTCTCCTGGGAGTTGGGTCGCTGATCTATACACAGTCGCTCGTAAAGAACCTTAAGAACGAGGAGCGCAAAAAAGTTCAGATGTGGGCAGAAGCCACCCGTCTGATCAATTCCGCCGACTCCACGCAGAATCTTGAGTTTCTCCTTTCCATCATCGAGAACAACAACACGGTGCCGGTAATACTCACCGACGGACATGACAACATAATTGCGGTAAGGAACATTGACCGCGGGAAGGAAGGTGATACGGGAAACATGGGGATCAGCCTTGAAAAAATGAAGTCAGGGAACAATCCCATAATAATTGACCTGGGAGGCGGTTTCATAAACCGCATCTACTATAAAGACAGCATTATACTGACACAGCTTATCTATTACCCGTATGTTCAGCTTGGCCTGATCATCATGTTCATCCTGGTCTCCTACCAGGCTCTCAGTTCTTCGAGAAAAGCCGAGCAGAACAGGGTATGGGTGGGCATGTCGAAGGAAACGGCACATCAGCTTGGCACTCCGACAACATCCCTGTCGGGATGGATAGAGATCCTGCAGAACAACTATCCTGATATTCAGGTAACCAGGGAGCTGGCACTTGATGTGAAGCGCCTTGAAAAGGTTACCGAAAGGTTTTCAAAGATCGGCTCAAAACCCGAGCTTTCAGAGGAGAATATCATAAGCCTTGTTCAGAATTCCGTAGACTATCTAAAATCAAGATCTTCAAACAAGGTTTTGTTCGTACTGACTTTTTCCTCCGACGATGAAATACTTGCCCCGGTAAATCCGGCTCTCTTTGAGTGGGTTATCGAGAACGTATGCAAAAATGCCATTGACGCCATTGAAGGCAGCGGCGAGGTGACGATCAGGGTAACCGAAGATGAAAAGCATGCCGTTATTGATATTTCAGACACCGGGAAAGGTATGTCAAAGGCCGCTTACAAGAAAATATTCAACCCCGGGTACACCACCAAGAAAAGGGGATGGGGGCTGGGGCTCTCCCTCTCAAAAAGGATCATCGATGAGTACCACAATGGAAAGATTTTTGTCAAAAGCTCTGAAATCGGCAAGGGTTCGTGCATCAGGATCATGATGAGAAAAAGCGGGGCCTGATCATCCTCCGCTTCAGTCAAACTTAAACCAGTGATGGATCGAAAGGAATTCGAGATAATGGCTCCGGCCGGATCGTATGAATCGCTCATTGCCGCAATACAGGGAGGTGCCGATTCCGTTTACTTCGGCGTCGGACAGCTGAATATGAGGGCTGCTTCGTCAGTCAATTTCTCACTCAACGACCTCAGGAACATTGCAGAAATCTGCCGCGACAACAAAATAAGGAGTTATCTCACGGTGAACGTGGTTGTTTTCGACGACGAGATTGATCAGATGCGCAGGATCGTCGACTCAGCGGTTGAAAGCGGTGTTTCGGCGATAATAGCTTCTGACCTGTCTGTTATTGATTATGCCTTCAGGTCAGGAATGGAGGTTCACCTGTCGACACAGCTGAACATTGCCAACACTGAAGCACTAAGGTTCTATTCGCGGTGGGCCGACGTGGCTGTACTGGCCAGGGAACTGAATCTGGGGCAGGTCAGGGAAATTTACGACAATATCCGGAAGCTGGATATACGGGGGCCGGGAGGAGAGCTTGTAAAGATCGAGATGTTCGTGCATGGTGCACTTTGCATGGCTGTATCAGGGAAATGCTATCTGAGCCTGCATGAGAACAATAAATCGGCAAACCGCGGAACATGCTGCCAGACCTGCAGGAAATCATACATTGTAACGGAAAAGGAATCAGGAAATCAGCTTGAGATCGACAACCAGTACATCATGTCTCCCAAAGACCTGTGCACCATCGGTTTTACTGACAGGATGATCGATGCCGGCGTAAGGGTTTTCAAGATTGAGGGAAGGGCACGCCCGCCGGAATATGTCAGGTTTGTTTCATCGTGCTACAATGAAGCGGTTAACTCGGTGCTCGACGGTACATACGGCAGGGAAAAGATCGAATTATGGATGGACAGGCTTTCATCTGTTTTCAACCGTGGTTTCTGGGATGGCTACTACCTCGGGCAAAAGGCCGGAGAGTGGAGCAGTCGCTATGGTTCGAACGCCACAATGAAAAAGGTTTACCTCGGAAAGGTAGTCAACTATTTTACCCGGCTGAAGGTAGCGGAAATAAAGCTTGAAAACGGAGATCTCGGGAAGGGTGACCTACTGCTGATCACTGGCCCCACTACTGGACTGATTGAGTACACTGCAGATGAAATCAGGGTTGATCTCACGGTTACCGGCAAGGCTCTCAGGGGAGAATCCTGCTCTGTCAGAATTTCAGACTACCTGAGGAGGTCCGACAAGGTATACAAATGGGTGAAGGCGGACAGGGCTGATCCGCCCGGAAATGATCAGCTTCAGTAAAGCGATCGCGATGCTTCAAGTATCCTTTCCGCATTGACCCCGGCATCATCCGTGTCTGATTCAATATACACGATTTTATCAGCCTGTTTCTTTTTTAAACCGTACAGATAGGCCTTGTCATAGTATCTGAGAATTATTTCCGCGGCCTTTTCAAAATCGCCTTTCCCTGCTGATGAAATGGCATCAATGGTATTTTCCCCTCCAAGCCGCTTTGATATTTTTCCTATTGCCCGGATGAGGTCCGGCACGGAGTATCCCGCGTATTCCCTTACAAGCCTGTGAAGACGGATTTTGAGATCAATGAGAAGCACGATAACAGGGTTTTTCTGCATGTTCTGGAAAAATTCGTTCGGCATGAAAACTGTTCCTATGTTTTTGCTTTCATCTTCCACCCAAAGTGGCTTTTTAATGTCGCTTCTCCTCCATTGTTCATGCAAAAGATTGGCAAAATGTTCCGATGTGGGCTGTGCAGGCTGTCCGAGAGAACCAAAGGCAGAGCCTTTATGGTTTGCAAGTCTTTCAAGGTCGATGACCTGCTCCCCGGCTTCACTGAGGCATCTGAGTATCTCTGTTTTTCCGCTTCCCGTAAAGCCGCCGAGGATAATCATTTTCCTGTTTTCCGAAAAACTGTTCAGTATATGCTGCCTGTATGCCTTATAACCCCCGTCGAGAATACCGGCTTCAATACCGGCCATTGAAAACAGCCAGGCCATGGCTTCCGACCGCATGCCGCCCCTCCAGCAATGAACAAGCAGCTTATTATCTGCTGAAATCTCCCGGGCCGTTTCCAGCTTCATATGGAACGACGGCCCTGCCTGCTTCAATCCTTCAATTATTGCCTCAACCCGGCCGTCCATCCTGTATCGGATACCTACCGCCTTTCTCTCATCATCATCAAAAAGCGGGATATTGATGGCGCCGGGTATGTGGCCGGCCCTGAATTCCGAAGGTGACCGTACATCCACAACAGGTATGTGTTCAGCCCGTTCAAGGAACAGGCTGGCGGCCAGCTTTTGCCCTGATTGAAATATCATGTCCTGTGAGTGATGTTCATCATTTCACTTGAATGCAGGTGCCTGAAGGAGGCATGCAAATGTAATATCAGTTTTTGAAAAAATGCTTCCTGAAAAATTCCCGCAGGTCATCGATCCTGACCGGTTTGGAAATGAATTCCTTTATACCGGCCAATTCGGCTTTTCTTTTTGAATCGGGCATATTGTCGGCAGTGAATGCAACAATCAGCTGCGAACTGTCATACTCCAGTATCTTCTGCGCAGCTTCATAACCATCCATTCTCGGCATCAGAAGATCCATGAATATCACATCGTATTTTCTTGTTTTGGCCTGAATCAGACCGGCAAATCCGTCATCGGCAAAATCAAATGAATACCCCAGGCTTTTAAGCATTGTGCCAAGTACTTTCTGATTCAGCTTATTGTCTTCAACAACCAGTATCCTGATGTTGCGGAGACCGGACTCTGTTTCCCTCTTTTCCGGTTGAATGTCCGTTCCCCTGAATTTTGATCTGATTTTTTCAAAAAGCTCCCCTATCTCGAAAGGCTTCACGATATAATTATCAACCCCGAGATTAATGCATTTCAGCAGGTTTCCGCGGGTATCGTTTGAACTTATTATCATGATTATGAACCTGCCGGTGAGATTATTGTCCCAAAGATCCCTTGCAACGGTAAAACCGCTGAATTCCCCGTTGTCAGCTATTACGAGAAGATGATATCTTTTATCAGGAAAGGACAAGTTAGCAATTAACTGATTTATTGTCGATTTCTGATAGGTGGTGACGCTTACCGTCAGGCCGAGCTTATAAAGCGAATTGAGGATCTCCTCATCCTTGCCATGTCCTCCGCTTATCACGAGGGTTCTTATTTCACCGAAAGAGGTTATGTTATCAAACTGAAGGTTTTTGACGACAGTTTCATTCAGGTTAAGGGAGATCGTGAAATTGATTCTTAATCCCTTGTCTCCGTCAAGGCCTGAGGGGCTTTCAGCATTAAATTCCCCTCCCATCAGTCCGGTTAGCTGTCTGGCCAGGATCGTACCGAATCCCGATCCGTCATCGTCGCCATGAACCTTTGACTCGATATTGACGTGGTCGCCAAAGATTTTTTTGATTGTGGCCCTGTCAAAGCTCTTACCCGTATCGGTCAGCTCAAACCGGAGTGTCATTGCTCCGTTGTTTTTTTCAGCAAGGCCGCATTTCAGATTTATGCTTCCCCGGGCCGTACTCTCAACAGAATGATTCAGCAGATTTGTCAGTATCTGCCGCAGCCTGTAAGGATCGCCGATTAAATTGTCGGGAACTTCCTCATCAACGGAACATGCCAGTTTAACATGTTTTTCATCGATATTTGTCCGTGCCAGGTCATAACAATATAAAATTTCCTCCCTTAGGCTGAAAGGGATCTCATCCAGTATCATTTTACCCGATTCAATCTTTGAAAAATCAAGTACGTCATTCACAATGTTGAGCAGTACTTCTGCAGACTGTCTCAGCAGGCTGACAACAGCCCTGTCTTCAGCGGCAAGCCTGCGCTTTGTAAGAATATCCGACATGCCGATTATTCCGTTCAGCGGAGTTCTTAATTCATAGCTCATTCTGGCCAAAAACTCCGACTTTGCCGTATTTGCCCTGGCAGCCTGCTGGCGGGCCGATTCCATCATGGTCACGTCGAACAGGATATCAAGCCGGGCATCCTCTCCCTGGAAAGAAACCGGAATGGTATTCCTGTAGAGAATAAGTTCGCCAATCTCTTTCCTGACAATTACAAACTGCTCGGGGCCGAAAGTTCCCGCGAGGTTTTTCAAATAATAGCCCGATTCATCCGTGTATGTGTTTCCCGGATAAATCCGTCCTTTCATTTCAGTTTCGCTGCCGTATGAAAACTGTTTTGAAGCCTCCCTGTTAGCCATCATTATTTCCCTGTTCCCGTTATAGATTATCACTCCGGCAGGGATGCTGTCAATCATTCTGAACAGCATTTCTTCAGAGGCTTTAAGCCTGTCTGATCTCTCCTCAAGTGATTTAATGTGCCGCCTGAAAAGCCATGCGATACCCGCGATTAACATAATGGAGAGCAGGGCCATTGTCAGGGAAACTATCAGGATATAGGTTCTGAAAGTATCAGCCGATGCTGAAAACATCAGGCCTATTTCTTTCTGAAGCAGTTGTGTGGCATAAAATGAGGTGATGATCTTTTTTTGATTCCCTTCAGCGGTATATGAGTGAACTATATTTTCCGACGCACCCTCAGCCACCAGCCGGGTGAGCCTGTCGATCCGGGAATATTTACCGGGTTTTCCAGAATTATCGTAAATCACTGATCCTGAATCGCTGACAACCCATTGCCACTGATATTCACTGGCACTGAATCCGCTAAACAGATAATCGAAATACCGGCTAAAGTCGATTGACACAACGAAATTGCCGATCGGTGTGCCGTTTTTTAATACCGGGAGGTAGTACTCGTATCCCCTGGGGCCCCTGATCAGTTCATCCCTTGCAATAATTTCTCCCTGGGAATGGAGAACGAAATTCTGAATGAGCCAGTTCTCACCTGTCTCATCCTTCTTTAAAGTAAAGCCGTTCCTGTTGCTGTCAAAGAATTTGATTCCGGTAACAATGGTTTCGTACCTGGTGAAAAAGAACCTTATCTTTTCTTCTATTTTCGCCCGCTGTGCCGGATCGGTGAAAAAGAGGGAAAGGTCTTCCGAGAACAGTATCTGATTCAGGTCGCTTGCAAATTCATTGTTGATTCCGTCAACAGATGAACCGGCAATACGGACCTCCCGGTCGAGAAGGTTTTTGATGTAACTGATCTGCTTGCTATACAGGCCGGAATAAACCAGGAATGCTGCCAGAACAATAATCAGCAAAGCTGCAAATACCGCCCATAAAATCCTTTTCATTTTCATATGCCCTACTGCCGCGAGGGAATAAATCCTCTCTTTGTATCATCTTTTTCAGCGGTACTTGGCATTGTCATCACCCATGATGTTAAGATAACTCCTGTATCTCAGAAAATTTATTTCATTTGTCTCAACTGCTTCCCTGACAGCACATTCCGGCTCATCCAGGTGAAGGCAGTTATAAAATCTGCAATCTTTTGATTTTCTGAATATCTCCGGGAAAAAATGGTAAATTTCATTTTTTTCCATACCGGTAATACCAAAACCTCTCAACCCCGGGGTATCAATTGCAAAACCGCCAAATGGTAAACGGTACATTTCCGGGAAAGTTGTAATATGTTTTCCCTGTTTGTGAAAATCCGATATTTCTTCTGTTTTGATATTAAGTGATGGATCTATCAGGTTAAGCAGGGTAGATTTTCCCACCCCCGAATTTCCTGATATCAGGCTTATCTTGTCTTTCATGGCATCTTTCAGTTCGCCGAAACCGGATCCGTCACTGAGCGACAGCCTGTGACACCCGTATCCGATGCCGGCATAAACACTGATAAGCTGTTCCATGCGCTCAAGTTCCTCTTTCCCGTAAAGATCAGTTTTGTTGAAAACAAGTCGCGCCGGGATTCGGTATGCTTCAGCTGTTATCAGAAACCTGTCGACGAATTCAAGGTGTGTCTGCGGAAAAACAATTGTCAGCATAATAAGGACCTGGTCAATATTGGCTGCAATTATCTGTGATGATTTTGAAAGATTTGATGCCTTTCTGAGGATATAGTTCTTCCGGTCGAGCAAGGCAGTTATTATTCCCGTGCCGGAAATTCCCGGCATTTCAATTTCAACATTGTCGCCCACAGCTATGGGGTTGGTGCTTTTGATCTCATTCACACGCAGTTTTCCCCTCAGCAGGCATTCTGCTGTCGGTCCGGAATCAAGGAGCACCTTGTAACGGCTTCCCACTGACTTGATGATCTTTCCTCTTTCCAAGAAATCTGATTTTGAGATACACGCAGCGGTACATCGGGCAGGTTAATACATCTGTAACGGCACAATTTCCAATAAGACAAATTCCGTTAACCACAGGGGATCAGAATTAAGCCATCAATTCTTAACGTTTTACAACGTCCCTGTGCATCAGCGGGTTGGACCTTTCTTCAAAACAGCTTCATTCAGGTCATGCAGCCGCCCTGATATACCCTCTTCTCCTGCCTTGTTTTAAACTAACTGTCGGAAGCCATCAGAAGGAAAGGCTTCATTTCGAAGCTATGGTAGAATGGCCTGAGTCTTTCAGTATTGTAATACTCTGATACTTTGACTATTTTCTTTGATGAGGTAACCACATCAATAGGAACATTATCATACCGGCCGTTTTTCAGTACCACTATCCTGCCATGCATTCCCTTGAGAATTAGGTCGAGTGCAAGGTTGCCATATGCCATCGGGACGATTGAATCGAGGGCATCCGGATCGCCTCCCCTCACCATGTAGCCAAGTTTCTGATTAATGATATTGATTGTTTTTCCGTTATTGTACTTTGTAGAGTAGTCCTTCAGCTTTTCAGAAACAAGGTCGCCGATTCCTCCCAGTTTTGCATGTCCATAGGCATCTTTCTCAGTTCCTGAGAAGATCATTTCGCCACCCTTGAACATTGCACCTTCCGAGACAAGGACAACGGAATATCTGCTGGGATTATGGTTCCTGTCTTCCACAAGCAGTTTGGTAAGCAGTTCGATATCGAATTCATATTCGGGAATGACACATCTGTTGGCTGCACCTGCCATTGTCGGAAGCATTGCCGTGAAACCTGCGTATCTTCCGAATACTTCAAGTACGAGAAACCGTTCATGTGAGCCTGCCGAGGTTCTGAGGCTGTTGGTCATCTGGATTGTTCGTGTGACGCATGTGCTGAACCCGATGCAGTAATCTGTTCCGGGAACATCATTGTCCATGGTCTTCGGTATGGCCACAACCTTAATTCCCTTTTTGTAAAGATGAACACCGTAGCTAAGGGTATCGTCTCCGCCAATGGGAATCAGATAATCAATACCGAGCCATTCAAGGTTTTTAATAACTTCAGGGGTAAGATCGTTGACATCGGCATTGTAGGAATCCTTCAGATGATCCGGAACAGTATCCTTTAACATATGGCTCGGCCTTGTGCGGGATGTATGAAGGAAAGTTCCGCCCGTGCGCCCGGCCTTGTTTACAATGTCATCGGTCAGAACCTGATAGCAGTTGCTGTTGTCGGCCTTGTGGTCCCTGATTAATTCCGTTATCCCGGCCCATCCCCTGCGAAGGCCGATTACCTTGTATCCTTCCCTGTTTGCACGGATCGTAACCGCCCTTATTGCAGGATTCAATCCCGGGACATCACCGCCTCCCGTAAGAATAGCTATTAAACCCTTTGTTGATTTGATGTTTGCCATGTTCTTCTGCTTTTTATTTGAAACCATTTTTTTGTCCGTTTTAAAGCTTTAAAGTTAAGTATTCTGCGGAAAACCGCCATAAGGAAAAAGTCAGCCTCGTTTTGAGATGATTTCAAGCTTGTCAATGTCGGCAACCTCAATGGTTTTGCCAAAGACCCTGATAATCCTGTCTTTCTTGAAGTCCGACATTGTTCTTATAACATTAGCCGTACTCATCCCTATATAATCGGCTATCTCCTTCCTGGAAACCGGTATGTCAAAAACCCTCGATTTGTAGATCTCTTTCGTAAAATACAACAAAACGTATGCAACCCTGCCTGCCAGGTTCTTCTGGCGGATATCCAGGGTCTGATTTATGATCTTGTCATTGATAACTGAAATCTTAGTCATCAGGTTAATTGCAAACTGTCCGTTTTTAATGAACAATTCCTTGATAAAGTCGAGGTTTACACAGCATACCACTGATTCTTCGAGTGCAGAAACCGAGTATTTATACCTGTCTTCCGAGAAAATACTCATGTTGCTCACAAACTCAAACGGCCTTGTAATTGTTATTACCTGCTCCTCGCCGTTTGAAGATCTCCGGAAAAGCTTGACAAGCCCAGTTTTAAGGTATTTGAAATCGGTAATTCTTTCACCTTCATAATTGATGATCTCACCCTTTCGGTAATGCCGTTCTTCCTTGATTTCACAAAGTGCCTGTATGTTTTGTTCATCAAGACTGGCAAAAATAACCTCCCTGAAATCACATTTCTCACATTCGCAGGATCTGTCTTTTTTGGCCACGTCCAAGAATTTTTCCGCAAAGTTATTATTTTCCGGCTTATATTTCTTACCGGAAAATTGTTTTATTGAGTAACTTGGGCGGCTTTGACTTAATAAAAACTGAAAAATTCGGCAATAAATGATTTACAAAACAGATTATCATGTGCATTCGTGGTTCAGTGACGGGCGGGCTGCACCTGAAGATTATATAGCTCCCGCATTGGAAGCGGGATTAAATGAGATAGGATTTTCAGAGCACCTTACCCTGTTTGGGAAGAATCTTGACTGGAGCATGGATGCCAGGAAAGCATCCAGATATCTGGAACACATGAAGGGGTTTCGTGAAAATACCAGTGAAATTCCTGTACGCACGGGTCTTGAAGTTGATTTCTTCCAGGGAAGGGAAAATGAGATATACTCATTTCTTAAAAAAGCTGATATTGACTATGTCATAGGTTCAGTTCATTTTCTCGGCGATACTACCGTGGATCTGGGGCCGGAGTTTTATAACGGCAGGGATATCGACAGATTGTATGAGGTTTATTTTGAACAGGTTGAAGCTGCTGCCGCATCGGGTCTGTTTGACATTATTGCACACATCGACCTGATAAGGATTTATGGCTTCACTCCGTCATTCGACCCTGAACCCTTTTACAGAAAACTGGCAGCCAGCTTTAAAAAGCATGACGTGGCCTTTGAAATAAACACCAATGGCAGAAACCGGCCGATTGCCGATTTTTACCCCGACAGGCGCTATTTAAGATTTTTCCGGGAGGAGGGAGTGCCGGTCTGTGTTAATTCCGACGCACACATGCCGTCGAGGGTGGCCCAATACTTCGATGAGGCTTATGAACTGCTCAGAAATTCAGGCTATACCGAAATGGCTGCTTTCAGGGAAAGGGAAAGATTCATGATCCCTTTCTGAGGCATGCCGTTCAGTGCTTTCATCCTGCCTTTGCCGGTTCACATACCATTCCGGCAGGTCCCGGAATCGTGAGCCGGTGATAAGGATAAACCCAAAAGCTCCGGTGCGGGGAAATCCCGCATGGGGGATGGATTGCACCATGTGCCCTGATACCGCTGGTTACAGGTTGAACATATGCTCAACGAATATTTTAATTCCGATCAGTATCAGAATTATCCCTCCTGTAATCTCAGCATTCCTTCCAAAATGGGCCCCTGCCGATTTTCCTATTCTGATGGCCGACATGGAGGCAAGGAATGTTACAATGCCAATAATCAGGGCGGAGTACCATATCCGGATATTCAGCAGTGCAAAGCTTATTCCAACTGCAAATGCATCAATGCTTGTTCCGACCGCTATTGTTATTATTGTAACGGGATTGTGGTAGTCTCTCGGTTTTTTTTCCTTTCCCCGGCTGCATCCCTCAATAATCATCCTTATCCCGAGGAAAGTCAGAAGCACCAGCGCCACCCAATGATCTGCTGCCCTGAAAATATCGCTTATCAGGGAGCCAAGGAAATATCCTGCAACCAGCAGGCCCGCCTGGAAAAGAGCAAGGACAAGTGCAACAGAAACGGCCTGCCTTAACAAAATCCTGTTTCTTACAACACCCAGGGACAGTGACACGGCAAATGAATCGAACGACAGTCCCGCAGCCACAGCCACTATTGTAACAAAATCCATTCCTGTTAAATAATTCCGTAAATATAGCATAATCATTTCCAACGAAATTCAACAGATTGTATATTTGGAACCGCCAATATTAACAGATCATAAATGAGAGCAGTTATTCAGCGGGTAAGCAGGGCATCGGTTAAAACAGGCAATACCGGGAAATCCTCCATTGGATACGGAATGCTCGTGCTATTGGGGATAGAAGACACCGATAATGATACTGACACAGACTGGCTGTGCAAAAAGATAGTTCAGCTCAGGATCTTCAACGACAATGACGGAATAATGAATCTTTCCGTCAGGGACGTCAATGGCGGCATAATGGTCGTCAGCCAGTTCACCCTTCATGCAAAAACAAAAAAGGGTAACCGCCCATCATATATAAAAGCGGCTCATCCTGAAAAGGCAATTCCCCTGTACAACAGTTTTACGGAAAAAATATCGGAACTGCTGGGAAAAGAAATCGCAACAGGTGAGTTCGGAGCAATGATGGAGGTAGAGCTTGTTAATGATGGTCCGGTTACAATAATAATCGACAGCAGGGAAAAGGAATAGTGTTCTTCTCAAATTTTCTGTATTGAAGCCGATGCATAACAATGATAAAATTACTTCGGACAGAGAGCTTAAAAAGGCAGTACTGATAGTGGCTGCTTTTGCCGCATTTCTGACCCCCTTCCTTGGCTCGTCGGTCAATCTTGCATTGCCCTCCATCGGGAAAGATCTTGGCGCCAATGCAATCGGACTGGGATGGGTAATAAGCAGCTTTATTCTGTCGTCGGCAATTTTCCTTATACCTTTTGGCAGGCTTGCTGATATCGTTGGAAGGAAGAAAGTATTCACCGCCGGGTTATTGTTGTTCACCCTGTCAACTGCAATAATCATCTTTTCAAAAACCTTTGCCTTTCTTCTTGCAATGAGGATTTGCCAGGGAATATCCAGTGCGATGATTTTCGGAACGAGCCTTGCGATAATCACTTCGGTATTTGCACCCGGTGAAAGGGGCCGGGCGATGGGGATCAACGTTACTGCAGTGTATCTCGGATTATCAGCGGGTCCTGTAATCGGGGGCTTTCTTACCCAATACTTCGGCTGGAGAAGTATTTTCGTTTTTCTTGTGCCGTTCGGAATAGCCTCCCTGATACTGATAAAAGTCAAAATAAAGGAGGAGTGGGCTGATTCCCGGACAGACAGATTCGACACAACCGGCTCCATATTTTATGCCGTTTCATTGTTTTCACTGATTTACGGATTTTCAACACTCCCATCAGCCTCCGGCTGGATATTCATCTTTTCAGGCGTCATACTGGGGGCATTGTTTTTTCTGTATGAAAAGAAAATCGACAATCCGGTCTTTGACATCCGCCTGATGTTGCAGAACAGGGTTTTCGCCTTTTCAGGGATTGCTGCACTGATTCATTATTCTGCAACATCGGCAACAGGGTTCTTCATCAGCCTTTACCTTCAGTACCTGAAGGGATTTGATGCCCGCACGGCAGGATTTATAATGATCTCACAGCCCGTGATGATGGCTTTGCTCTCCCCTCTAGCAGGAAAGCTGTCGGACAGGTACAACCCCGGGGTCATAGCATCATATGGCATGGGGCTCACTGCTGCGGGGCTGATAATGCTGTGCCTGGTAAATGAACAAAGTCCACTGATAATAATTATAAGCCTGATGATAATCATGGGCGTGGGATTCGGTCTGTTCAGTTCTCCCAATTCGAATGCCATTATGAGTTCCGTGGAGAAAAGTCATTTCGGAGTAGCATCGGGAGTTGTCGGAACAATGAGAATGGCAGGCCAGATGTTCAGCATGGGAATTGCCATGATGCTTATTTCCGTTTACCTGGGAAAAGAGCAGATCAATCCTGCCAATTACTCAAGGCTTCTCGCCGGAATGAGAACAGGCTTCATCATTTTCTCGGTATTGTCGGTATTCGGGGTTTTCGCTTCCCTTGCGAGGAACAACGGTATTTCAGCCAGGGCGCAGAACTGACACTGTTTGCGCCGGCGCCCCGCACGGACAGCAGGGATATTCATATCAGAAACAATTCTCCCGGAATCATCCCTTTTTTCCGGCCGGCTCCCGCAGCTTATTGTTAAGGATTTCACAGTGATTTTGTATTTAGTTATCTTCCCAGTTTCCATATCTACTTAATCGTGATTTAAAAAATACGGTTCAGTTATTTTTGAAAACAAAAAACATTAAATTGAACCCGTTCTTTTTACACATGATTCGGGAGTTTTAATTCAGGTTTATTATATGACAAAATTATATCAAAAGCTTATCAAGTTATGTCCTTCGGAAAATGAGATCAGGAAAGAGCTCAGGCGAATAAGTGCACTGATATCCGAAGCCAGTGATAAACATCTTCTGATGAATATCCTCAATGCCATCGATCTGACGAGCCTTAACACTTCTGACAACAGGAGCAGGATAATTCACCTCACCGGGAAAGTCAACAGTTTTTCGGGAAGGTATTCAAACATACCAAATGTGGCCGCAATTTGTGTTTATCCGAATTTTGTGCCGGTAGTAAAGGAGAAGCTTACTGTGAAGAATGTTAAAATCGCGACTGTTGCAGCAGGTTTTCCCGCTTCACAGACATTCATGAGCGTTAAGCTGGCCGAATGCAAGATGGCCGTTGAAGCAGGGGCGGATGAAATTGACGTGGTATTGCCGGTGGGGTCATTCCTTGGAAATGATTTTGCCCGGGTAGCAGATGAGATCAGGGAAATAAAGGAGGCCGTCGGTGACCGGCTTCTGAAGGTAATTGTTGAATCGGGTCTGCTTGCTGACTATGAGCAGATCTTCAAGGCATCGATGATTGCGATGGACGCCGGTGCCGATTTCATTAAAACCTCAACGGGCAAAACAAATATATCTGCAACCCCGGAGGCGGCCCTGGTAATGTGCAGGGCCATCCTTGACTTTTATTCCGAAACAGGCATAAAGGTCGGGTTTAAAGCTGCCGGAGGCATAACAACCTCAGCTGATGCATTAACCTACTACCATATTGTCAGCACCTGCCTCGGCAGGGAATGGCTGTCAAACAAACTGTTCAGGATCGGTGCAAGCAGGCTTGCAAACAACATCCTGGCCGATATCAGCGGAACCCGCAATGATTATTTCTGATTACCTGGAAAAAGGAACAGGTTTCTTTTAAGGCAATTATCGCTATTTTTGTGGATTGCTCCGCAAAAATGGAATGAATAACAGTCTTAACATACAGGACACCACCGCGACAAAACTGTTTTTCCGCATAGATGCCGGAAAACTTCTTCCTGATTCAGTGTTCGCGCGAATGGACGGAACCCCGGCCCACCTGAATGCCTCCCGACTGCCGGAGGCTGGAAAAAGGACGGCGACACCTGTAAAGGTGACAATAACTGATACCACCTCCACCTGCCGGAGGAACAGTGTTGCCGACATAACCTTCCACGATTCGGATACTTTTCTCAGGGACCTGAAATATATACCGCCCGGCAGGATCCGATACATTGATAAACATGAATCAGGTTTCCCGACGAATCAGGCTGAATACCCGGCTGCGGCACATCTCAGGGATGGTGAAACCATATCTGCAAATTACGCTCACAACGATCTGATCCTTATTATTATATTCTTTGCGGCCTTTATGTTTCTCCACGTACATTACTTAATGAGGAATTTTATTGCCGATCTCCGGAGATTTTTTCTTTTCAGGGGAATAAACGAAGCATCCTCGCGTGAAATAAGTTCCCTGTTCACCTGGCAATCCACCCTTTTGAATTTCATTGCCTTCCTCATAATTGCACTTTTTGGATTTACGTCGCTTGCCTATTACGGTCTGAATCCGGAAGGAGTGAACCGTTCACTGTTTATTCCTGCAATACTGGCCATTGTTGTTTTTGGTGTCACAATGCGTCATTTTATATGTACGACAACCGGAAACCTCAGCGGGAATTCTGAGGTATTCAATGAATACCTGGTAAACGTTTATCATTCGTACCGTTTCAGCGCGATAATATTGTTTGCCCTGATACTTGTCATGACCTATACAGCCCTGCTGCCTCAGAAACTTTGCCTGGTAACGGGTTTTGCCTCACTGGCAGTGATATACTTTTTCCGCATTACCAGATTGTCATTGATTTTTAAAAGGCGTAATATTTCAATATTATATTTGATTTTGTACCTTTGTGCGCTGGAAATTTTGCCGGTTCTGATCTTTATAAAATATTTTGAAGGTCTTGTTTAACGGCGGGGAAGTGTTGCTTATAATGTAAAACTAAATCTGTAAGAAATTGAAAATTAGAAGGATCTTAGTTTCACAGCCAGAACCAAACAATCCGAAATCTCCATATTTCGACCTGGCTAAAAAATACAACCTTAAAATTGATTTTAAGCCTTTCATTACTATCGAAGGTGTATCAGCAAAGGATTTTCGCCAGCAGAAAATCAATATTCTGGATTTCAATGCCGTAATTTTTACCAGCAAGACCGCCATTGATCATTTTTTCCGGATCAGCAACGAGCTCAGGATAGTGGTTCCGGATACCATGAAATACTTCTGCATTACCGAGAATGTGGCTTTTTATCTTCAAAAATACATTGTATACAGGAAGAGGAAGATCTTTCATGGAAAGGCAAAATTCCAGGATCTTATCGACGTAATAATCAAGCACAGGGATTCCTGTTTCCTTGTTCCCCTCTCCGAACCGCACAATGCCGAAATTCCCGGTCTTCTTGACAGTAATGACATAAAATATACGATCGGCACAATGTACAGAACCATAAGCAGCAATTTTTCAAATGTCAACGACTTCGATTATGATATCCTGGTATTTTACAGTCCGTCGGGGATCAAATCATTAAAGGAGAACTTCCCTGATTTTGTCCAGGGCGACATTAAAATTGCGGCTTTCGGGCCTACTACGGCATGCGCCGTTGAGCAGGAAGGGCTGAGGCTTGACATTCATGCCCCGAATCCGAAAGCTCCTTCAATGACCATGGCCCTTGATGATTTCCTGAAGGATCACAACCGGAACTGCCGGTAACAGGATCTTTATGATCATTACTGATCCGGCGTTTTCAACCAACCGACAGGCAAATACTATCGCTGTCAGATAATTCCGATATGACTGAACAGAGGCAGACATTCCATAAGGATGAACGGCTTTGCAGGATCAGGTTGATTTCTGAGATTTTTGAAAACGGAAATGTTTTCTATACCTCCCTCTTTAAGGTAATCTGGATCAGGTGCAGCGGAGAATTCAAGCCTCCCGCCCAGATAGCAATAAGCGTTCCCAAAAAGATTATCCGCCTGGCAGTAACCAGGAATCTTATAAAACGCAGAATAAGGGAATCATACAGGACGAATAAAAGACTCCTTTACAGCGTTCTGAACAGGGAGAACACCCAGATTGCATTTGTGGTGATCTTCAGGAAAAAAGATGTTCCGGATTATGATTCGGTTAACAGGTCAGTTTCTGAAATGATAGATTTTCTGTGCCGCAATGCAACATAATTGAAGTGCAAATGTTAATGTTGTTATAATTAGTTCATCAGCAGATCAGATACTTGAAATTAGTATTAATTTCGCTTTCCGTTTTTAACAATTCAATTGAATGAAAAAGCAGTTTTCAGCAAGGGTGATAATAGTGGCCGTTCTCTTTCTGACTGCCATTGTCAGTGCGGGGTTTCTTGCATCACAGGAGACAAGGGATTTCAGGATCGCAAAAAACCTTGACATCTTTTTTTCCATGTTCAGGGAACTCAATACATTTTATGTTGACGAGATAAATCCCGATAAATTCATAAAGTCTGGTATTGACAACATGCTCAAAACCCTTGATCCCTATACCGTATTTTACCCGGAATCTGAAGGTGATGAGGTTGCCTTCATGACAACCGGCAAATACGGGGGCATAGGATCCCTGGTGAGAAGCGGCGGTGATTATGTCGTCATTTCACAGGTTTACAAGGGATTTCCTGCTGATGTGGCCGGCATCAAGGCTGGTGATCTGCTGAAGAAAGCCGACGGTGTATCACTTAAGGGTTTTCCCACTGAAAAAGTCAGCGAAAAGCTCAAAGGTAATCCCGGCTCAACTGTATTACTTACGATTGAAAGAAACGGAGAGGAAAAAGAAGTGGCTGTGAAAAGGGAAAAAATAATGGTCCCTCCCGTCCCCTACTTCGGTATGATTGATGACAGAACCGGCTATATCAGGTTTACAAACTTCACTGAAAATTGTTCTGAAGAAGTGAAAAACGCCCTTGTATCCCTGAAAGGCAGGAACGCGGAGCAGATAATCCTTGACCTGCGCAGCAATCCGGGAGGTTTGCTCAATGAAGCCGTTGAAATTGTCAATCTGTTCATTGGCCCCGGCAGGGAGGTGGTATCAACAAAGGGAAAGGTAAAACAGTTTGATGAAGTATTTAAAACCACAAAACCTGCGGTTGATGACAAAATCCCCCTTGCCGTGCTTATCAACAGGTCATCTGCCTCAGCTTCTGAGATTGTGGCAGGGGCCATACAGGATCTGGACAGGGGAATAATCGTCGGTCAGAGATCATACGGAAAGGGGCTTGTTCAGATAACCCGTCCGCTAAGTTACAATTCACAGCTGAAGCTCACCACTGCCAAATACTACATTCCGTCGGGCAGGTGTATCCAGGCCAGGGATTTTTCCCATCCCAATGAGGACGGAAGCGTGGGAACAATACCCGACTCGCTGGTCACGGAATTCAAGACATCACACGGCAGGATTGTAAAAGACGGGGGAGGGATCACGCCTGATGTGGAGGTTGTTCCCGCATCGCTGAGCCAGATATCTGCCGAGCTGTATCTGGGAAATCTTATTTTCGACTATGCAACACATTATTACCGGACCCATCCCGGACCCGTAACCATTGAACAGTTCAGCTTCAGTGACGAAGATTATTCGGATTTCACCGGATTTCTTAAAAAACGCAATTTCAGTTATCAGACCGCAACGGAAGAATCCCTTAATGAACTTCTGGTAAATGCCAGGAGGGAAAAATACTTCGACCTCCATAAGGATCTCTTTGCACAACTCGAAAAAGAACTTGGGCACACCCTTGAACATGACCTCACTATTTTCCGGAAAGAGCTGACGAGTCTTCTCGAGAACGAGATCATCAGCAGGTATCTTTACGAGGAAGGTTCAATTGCATGGAGCATCAGAACCGACGATCAGGTGCTCCGGGCCGTGGAAATACTCAGGCAGGGTGAAAAATACAATTCAATACTCCAGGGCCGGGCAGGTTCAATACTCATCACCACCAGGGATGAAAAAGCTGCCGGCAAACAGGCGGCACATGCCGGAACAAGTCAGTAGGGATTATTATGACCCCTGCCCGGTCGGCTGTCATTGATCTGACTCATCATCAAACAGCTCATTTTTCCACACAGGCAGTCTTTCCCCTATCAGATCCACTGCCTTCCCGCATGCAGTCAAAGCCTGTTGCCTGTGTCCCGCTGAAACAATTACCATAAGCGCTGTCTCACCTGCCTTTACCATACCCCTGGAATGAATTATTTCAAATGCCCTGATATCTTCAAACTCCGAAAGAATGGTTTTACTGATCTTATTTGCTTCCATAATTACCATCTCCTCATAGGCAGAGTACTCAATGGCTTTTACATAACGCCCGTCGACCCGGTCCCTGCGGACCTGGCCCAGGAACAGTGCATGGGCGCCGGTGTCATCATTTCCTTCGGATCCGGCAATCACTTCGGCAATCAGACCGGGCCTGAGCGGACCTTCTATCAATCGCATATCAAAAAATATTAATAGTTGTTCTCATTTTACTATCCTCCTGCGAAAGGGGGAAGACATGCAACCTCATCACCATCGTTCAGTACCGGATCATCTCCCGTAATCTCCCTGTTAACGGCAATCCGGAAGTTATAGTGAAATATTCCCGGAAAGTCATCTTCCAGCCTGTGCCTCAGGTCATCATATGAGTCAATGCCATTGTAGCTTTTTACGTGCAGGCCGGTTGCATCTGCAAGTATGCCAAAAAACAATACTGTGATTTCCATAATTTTTATCCCTCTATTGCCTCCGCCGGAGAAATTTATCACTCATTGTACCCTGACATGGCTGATTACTGCTTCATCAATGCGCCGTTCATTTCTCATGTTGCGGGTACCGCTCCCGTCAGTGTGCCTCCAGCCAGTTTTTCCCTGTGCCCCATTCAACCCTCAGGGGAACGTCGAGCTTTACCGCATTTGTCATTTCATGGATAACCATATCCCGGAGCATGTCAAGTTCATGGGGCAGCACCTCGAATATAAGCTCATCGTGCACCTGAAGAATCATTTTCGATTTATAATTCCCTGCCTTCATCTTTTGGTGGATCCTGACCATTGCAACTTTAATTATGTCAGCTGCACTTCCCTGAATGGGTGCGTTAATTGCATTTCTTTCCGCATTTCCCCTTACTACCTGGTTTCGTGACCCGATATCGCGCAGATGGCGCCTCCTTCCGAACATTGTTGTGACATAACCTCTTTCACGCGCCGTCCTTATGCTCTCGTCCATATATCTTTTCACCCCCGGATATGACTGAAAATAGCCATCAATAAGCTCTTTTGCCTCTTTCCGGCCTATGGTGAGCCTTTCTGACAATCCGAAGGAGGAAATGCCGTAAATTATCCCAAAATTGGCTGTTTTTGCCCTGCTGCGCATTTCCCGCGTCACATCCTTAATTTCCACCCCGAATATTTTCGCTGCCGTTGCCGCATGAATATCACTGCCTGAGAGGAAATCCCCGATCATGCCTTCATCCCTGCTCAGATGTGCCATCAGTCTCAGTTCAATCTGGGAATAATCGGCCGAAAGAAACAGATTCCCCTCTTCCGGCACAAAAGCCTTTCTTATTTCCCTTCCCCTCTCATCCCTTACAGGGATATTCTGCAGGTTGGGATTATCGGAACTCAGCCTGCCGGTTGATGTCACAGCCTGCCTGAAAGAAGTATGGATCCTGCCCGTTCGCGGATCAACCATCTGGGGCAATGGTTCGAGATATGTGGAAAGCAGTTTTTTAAGGCCCCTGTATTCAAGAACCTTGCTGACAATGGGATGGCGGCCTGTTAGCCGCTGAAGGATTTCTTCATTCGTTACGAACTGCCTCGTTTTTGTAAGCCTCGCCCTGTCATCCAGCTTCAGCCTCAGGAAAAGGATGTCACCCAGCTGCCTGGGAGACGATATATTGAATTCCGTGCCGGCAAGTGTAAATATTTCCTGCTCAAGGGAAATGATCTCATCCCTCAGGCCCGAAGAAATTGATCTGAGATCATCCTGATTCAGCTTTACTCCGTTGCGCTCCATATCGGCAAGAACCATTATGAGAGGCATTTCGATGTTTTCAGACAGATCGGAAAGGCCTTCCGTCTTTAAAGCGGGCATGAATTTTTCCTTGAGCTGAAAGGTAACATCAGCGTCTTCAACTGCATATTCCGTTATTTTCTCAACAGCAACCGATCTCATGCTTTTCTGACTGCGGCCCTTTTCGCCTATCAGCGACTCGATATGAACAGGGCTGTATGAAAGATAGGTCTCCGACAGCAGGTTCATATTGTGCCTCATGTCAGGTTCCAGCAGGTAATGGGCGATCATTGTATCAAAAAGCGGACCCTGCACTTCAATTCCGTACTTTGCAAGTATCTGAATATCAAATTTTATATTTTGTCCTATTTTCAGTATCCGGTTGTTTTCGAAGAGGGGCCGGAGGATTTCGAGGATTGCGGCCGTTTCTTCCTGCGACTCCGGGAAATGTACCAGGAAGCCTTTTCCCCTGTTCCATGAGAATGCCAGTGCAACAAGCTCCGAATCAAGCGGATTGATTCCTGTTGTTTCCGTATCGAAACAGATCTCGCTCAGCTGAAGTGCCTTTTCAACAAAACCCTTTAATTCCTTTTCCCCTTTTACCAGTGAATACTCATGAGGTGTATTTTCAATGCTGGCGATTTGCCCCGGGCTTCCTGCCGGCTGCCGGTCAAACAAGGTTCCCTGGGAAGGAGCAGGCGGTTGCCCTTCCGAAGTCCCCCCCCTGGCCGCCAGAGCGCTGCCACTATCGGTCTCGGAAAGGATCCCGGCGGCAACGGTCCGGAATTCCAGCTCCTCAAAAAGTGACTTCAGCTTGTTCCTGTCGGGATTTTCAGTAATCAGTTCCTCTTCCCTGAAAACGACAGGTGCATTTGTGTCAATCGTGGCCAGTTTCTTGGAAAGTTCAATCTGCGCAATATTGTTTTCGATTGTTTCTTTAAGTTTGCCTTTCAGCTTATCAGTATTCCTGAAGACTTCCTCAACCGATCCGTACTCTGAAATAAGCTTCATTGCCGTTTTGGGCCCGACACCGGGGGCACCGGGAATATTATCTGCCGTGTCGCCCATCAATGCCAGCACATCGATTACCTGAACCGGTTCATTTACAGAAAATTCGCGTTTGATTTCCTCAACGCCCCACAGTACTGATTCATTTCCGCCCCTGGCGGGTTTATACATAAAAACCGAATCTGTTACCAGCTGGGCAAAATCCTTGTCGGGGGTCATCATATAGGATATGAATCCTGCCTCGGAGGCTTTTTTTGCAAGCGTGCCTATCACATCATCCGCTTCATATCCGGGGCAGGCAATAACGGGAATTCTGTAAGCCTCCAGCAGCCTCTTTATGTATGGTACCGCAATTCTGATATCTTCCGGCGTTTCATCGCGTGTAGCCTTATACCCTTCGAACATTTCATGCCTGAAAGTGGGTTCAGGAGTGTCGAAGGCAACTGCGATATGTGTAGGTTTTTGCTTCTGAAGAACCTCTCTCAGGGTAAGAAGAAAGCCGAATATCGCCGAAGTGTTCAATCCCCTGGAGGTAATCCTTGGATTTTTTATGAATGCGTAATATGAGCGGAAGATCAGCGCATAAGCATCGAGGAGAAAGAGTTTTTTTGGCTGTGTTTCCATCTGGTTCCGGTTATTCGTTATCGGATGAGAACCACTCTGCGAATGAAGTGGCAGTCTCATACAGTTTAAGGCTGTGAAGCTTTACATCAGCCGGGAGCAGTTTTTTTATCCTCACTGCAAAATCCGTCACCAGGTTTTCACATGTTGGCTGATAATCAACAACTATTGTGTTTCCAAACATTTTCATGAATGATTCCGCTTTTTGTCCGTTCATGTCGCGGGGTATTGTTACAGCATGATCGAAGATGCTTACAATTTCATCCACGACTATTTTTTTCATGTCGGAGAAGTCAATTACCATGCCGTTCTTCGGGTTCCCGGCATCCTTCACCGGTACTCCAGCCACCGTTACAAACAGTCTGTAGGAATGGCCGTGCACGTTCCTGCAGGGCCCGTCATAACCGGGCAGAACATGCGACATTTCAAAAGTGAATTCCTTGGTTACTCTTATTATCTGGTTCATTTTTTTCCGGGCAAACAATCTTTACAAATTTAACCAACTTATGTCAAAATAGTTTTAAACCGGGAGGCCGTTCTTTCACTGTCAATGAATTTTTAGCATGTTATTGAAAAGTTGAAATATATTTATGCATCTTTGCGTTTCCCTCTACAAAGAAAAAAATGTATGGAAGAAAACACTATCCGGCTCACATTTCCTGCGATATTCAGTGAAACAGTCAGAAGATTCGGCAATTGCAATGCGTATTCCTATGCCGGGGAGAAACCCAGGAGTTACAATGATTCGTTCAGGGAGATAAACGCGCTGATTTCCCTGCTTGAAAAGCTTGAAGTGAAGCCCGGCGACAAGGTGGCCATACTCAGCCACAATATGCCTGACTGGAGTTCTGCTTACTTTTCAATAACTTTCATGGGAGCCGTGGCAGTTCCGATCCTGCCGGATTTTTCTCCGGTTGAGATTGCCAATGTCATGAACCATTCGGAAGCCAAAGGCATTTATGTATCATCTGCCCTGCTGCCGAAGCTGGAAGGCTTCAGTGCTCCCGGTTTCACATTTGCAATCAACATCGAGGATTATTCGGTCATTTTTTCGGAAAATGCACTTTGCCGTTTTGATCCGGATTCCGTACCTGAAAACATTTATGATGTTAAAGAAGAGGACCTAGCCTCCATTATTTACACTTCGGGTACCACGGGGAAGTCGAAAGGTGTGATGCTGACACACAGGAACATCACTTTCAATGCCATGAAAGGCAGGGTTATACAGATGATTGATAATAATGACAGGTTTCTGTCGGTTCTGCCCCTTTCCCATACCTATGAGAATACGCTCGGATTGATACTGCCGATGCTTTCCGGGGCCTGTGTCTATTATCTGAGAAAACCGGCAACTCCTGCGGTCCTACTGCCGGCCCTTCAGGAAGTCAGGCCAACGATGATGCTGACCGTTCCGCTGATAATGGAAAAAATCTATAATAACAAAATATTACCTTCCTTCAGGGAAAAGTTTATTGTCAGAATCCTGTACAGTGTTCCGTTTTTCAGAAAGAAGCTGAATGCAGTTGCAGGCAGGAAGCTGAAAAAGACATTCGGCGGAGAACTTAAGTTTTATGGGATCGGGGGTGCAAAACTCAACAATGCCGTTGAAAGATTTCTCCTTGAGGCCCGTTTCCCGTATGCAATCGGGTACGGTCTTACTGAAACTGCTCCCCTGCTTGCAGGCGCAAATCCCGCCAGATCGGTATTCGACTCAACGGGCCCGGCCATTGAAGGAATAGAGCTGAAAATAAATGACCCTGACAAGAAAACCGGGCAGGGAGAGATATGGGCAAAAGGTCCCAATGTGATGAAGGGTTATTATAAGGACCCTGAACTCACCGGTGAGGTTTTGACGCCCGACGGCTGGTTCAGGACCGGAGACCTGGGGGTATTTGATAAAAACAACAACCTCTTTATTAAAGGGAGATTAAAAAATATGATCCTGGGAGCCAGCGGCGAAAACATTTATCCAGAGGAGATTGAATCGCTGATAAACAATTTCAGATTTGTAGTTGAATCGCTCGTGATCCAGCAAAAGGGAAAGCTTGTTGCCCTGGTCCATCTCAACCTGGAGGAGCTGGAGAAAAAGTACCAGAATCTTAAGCAGGATATGTCAAGGCAGTTTGAATTGAAGAAGGCGGAAATTCTCTCTGAAATCAAGGATCGTGTTAATTCGCAGGTAAACAAGTTCAGCCAGATAAACAAAGTTGTCCTGCAGCCGGCACCCTTCCAGAAAACTGCTACGCTGAAGATCAAAAGATACTTGTATACCTGAACCCCGGAGCCTGGATAACTTGCAAGCCCTTGCCGGGCTTTGCCGTTAAAATAAGAAGGGAGCCCTTCTGAACTGCTAAAGCAGATCAGGACAGCTCCCCTTGAAATGAATTAAAGATCCCTGTCTTATTTAATGGCTTCGGAGTATCTCCTGTTCACCTCATCCCAGTTGACAACATTCCAGAATGCTTCAACATACTCCGGCCGCCGGTTCTGATATTTAAGATAGTAGGCATGCTCCCATACATCAAGGGCCAGCAGCGGGGTTCCCCTGACCGGGGATACGTCCATCAGCGGATTGTCCTGGTTCGGAGTGCTTCCCACAGCCAGCTTTTTGTCGGAAGTAACATACAACCAGGCCCAGCCGCTTCCAAAACGGGTTTTTGCGGAATTGCCGAAAGCCTCCCTGAATTTGTCGAACGATCCGAAAGCCTTATTGATGGCTTCAGTCAGTTCAGCAGACGGCTTGCCTGACTTTGGCGACAGATTGTTCCAGAAAAAGACGTGATTGTAAAAACCACCGCCATTGTTTCTTATGGCATCTCCTGCTTCAGAAACCTTTGCAAATATCTGATGGATGCTCTTGCTGTCGTACGGCGTGTCCCTGACAGCTGCAATAAAATTATTGAAATATGCACGATGGTGCTTGTCATAATGTATCTCCATTGTACGTGCATCAATGTAGGGCTCCAATGCGTCATAGGCATATGGCAGGGCCGGGAATACATGAATATCAAATTTCTCCATAACTGAATTTTTTAAGGTGCCCGGAGGTGTTGCAAACGATCCTGAAATTATCAGGAATGCAATGAGTCCGGTTCCGGTTTTTCTCAAAATCCTTTTGCGTTCCATTTTGTTTATTTTTTGATTAAACAACAAATTTATGATAATGTTCAGTTTTCCGGCGAATTTCCGGTACAGTTATTGCTGCGACATCATGTTGCCAGAAAACCGGATTTGATTATTATGCATCCAGGACGAAAAACCATACTTTTAAGACGTTTTTACCGTTTGCTTTTAACTAACAATTTAACTTTAAAATTATGAAGAAATATATTTTTGTGCTTTTTACCCTGCTCGCATTGACAACATTGTCAGGCTGCAAAAAAGACAAGGGTGATCCTCCGGTTTTACCCCCTTCGGGTTCGATGACGCTGGATTTCAGCAATTTTGATGCTTCCGGAAAAGGTGATTTCTCAGCCGGCGTTCCCAAAACAAATCCCATTACCAACTGGCAGTTTGCTGCCGGCACTGCGTTGATCTGGAAAACCATTATCGTCACAACGCTTGCCGTACCGGTCTATTCTTTCCAGCTGGCGCACCAGAACAATACCCCCGTATATCTTGACGATAATACCTGGCAATGGAAATACAGCGTAAGTCTTCTCAATGTTACCTATTCGGCACGGCTGACCGGTCAGATCCTGTCAGATAATGTTCGCTGGAAGATGTTTATCTCAAGGGAGGGGACCGGTGGTTTTGAGGAGTTCCTGTGGTTTGAGGGCGTTTCTGAAAAAGACGGTTCTCAGGGTCAGTGGACCTTTTATGAGAGCCATCAGGTAAAGGTTCCGGTTTTGCAGATTGACTGGTCAGTGACGGGCAACAAGATAGGCCAGATAAAATATACTTATATCAAGACTGGTAATCCATTCAAGGACAGTTGGATAATATACGGCCTGACCACCGGGGACCTGAATGCATTCTATGAAATTCATTTTTTCAATACTACTTCCCTGAAGTTCTATGATGTGGAAGTAAAATGGAACACAACAAATCATAACGGCAGGGTTAAATGTGAAGCTCATTTCGGGGATAATGCGTGGTACTGCTGGGATGGCGGTTTTGCAAACATCTCCTGCAACTAGATCAGGAGCATCGGTTAAAAATCTTATTACGACTGTATCAGATTTCCTCATCCCGGCGGATTTCTGATACAGTTTTTTTTTTGACCTGCCCAAAAAATTGCGGGTTTTTTTACCGCTCTGTTTTTTTTACTATTTTGCGCCCCACAATAATTCAGAAATGTCAGCAGGAAAAAAGGCAGTTTTATTTATTCTTATTATTCTTGTTGCCGATCAGGCACTTAAGATTTGGATTAAGACCCATATGACAATCGGGGAGGAAATTAATCTATTCGGCAACTGGGGGCGGCTTCATTTCATTGAAAATAACGGGATGGCTTTTGGAATGGAAATGGGAGGCAAAACCGGTAAGCTTATTTTAAGTACTTTCAGGATAGTGGCGATTACCGCCATCGGATGGTTTCTCAACAACCTGATAAGGAAAAAGGTCAATCTGGCACTGATCCTGACAGTGAGCGCAATACTGGCAGGAGCAACAGGAAATCTTATCGACAGCGCATTTTATGGTCTGATATTCAGCGAGAGTTTTGTGCGACCCGCAATATTGTTTCCGCCCTCGGGGGGTTATTCTTCGTTTCTTATGGGAAAAGTTGTAGACATGTTTTATTTCCCGGTAATTGATACTCACTGGCCGGACTGGTCGCCATTCAGGCCCGGAGAACCCCTGATCTTCTTCAGGCCCGTCTTTAATATTGCCGACTCCGCAATAACCTGCGGAGTTCTGACGATTTTACTGTTTCAGAAGAAGCTTTTCAGGGATCTTGAATAGGTTCGGGTCTAAAGATTCGCCGTTGATCTGGACTGACAACAATCGGAGATGCATTGAAGAATGGCTGTCAGCTTTTCGTTTTTAAGGCAGTAGTAAGTGTTTTTCCCTTCCCTGCGCGACAGCAGAACACCTTTATCCTTCAGAATGCCAAGATGATGTGATGCCGTTGACTGTTCAATACCCAGATGATTGTGTATTTCAGTCACGGTTTTATTTTTATCATTTTCAAGAAAGCTGATTATCGAAATTCGCACCGGATGGGCAATTGCCTTAAGCATGCCAGATGCTCTTTCGAGATCTTCAGGTTTTAAATATTTTATTTCCATTTAATACCAAATTCGTTAAACAAATATATGATATTTTGTCTTAGAAAACACCTGTCCGGCCTGCACCGAAAATTGACATGCTGTTTTTCCGCAACCATGATATCTTCAATCCGGCTCAATAAAAAAAAACACCAAGTTTCATCCGCTGCCTTATATCTGATAAAAATCAATCGCCCGGTTTGTCATTGATTATTTATCCTATATTTGACCAAACGAATAGTCATGCCTGACCTGAGGAACATCAGCAGACCTGTTAAAGAGGAGATGGCCGGGTTCGAAGCCTACTTTGGAAAGACCATGCAAAGCGACATCCCTCTTCTGAAAATAATCCTTAATTATATATTCCGGCGCAAAGGCAAACAGATGAGGCCCCTGCTTGTTTTCCTCTCCGCAAAGCTCAATGGCACTATCACCGAATCCACATATGTGGCAGCTACCTTTATCGAGCTTCTTCATACGGCATCAATAGTGCATGATGACGTGGTCGATGATTCCAGGGAGCGGCGCGGCGCCTTGTCAATCAATGCCCTGTGGAACTCAAAGATTGCGGTCCTTGTCGGGGATTACATGTTATCCAAGGGCCTTTTGATAGGTATTCAGAAGAACAGCGTGGATATGCTTGAAATCGTATCAGAGGCTGTTCAGTCAATGAGCAAGGGAGAACTGCTTCAACTCCAGAAGGCAAGAAAATTAAATATAAGGGAAGATGATTACTTCAAAATCATAAGCTGCAAAACCGCTGCCCTTATTGCAGCATGCACTGCCTGCGGGGCAAGATCAGTTACTGATGACCGGGCCACGATTCAGCTCATGAAAAACTTCGGGGAACAGATAGGAATGGCATTTCAGATCCGCGACGATATCTTTGACTATGAAAGCAACGGCCTGACCGGGAAACCCAATGGAAATGACATCAGGGAAAAAAAGATCACTCTTCCGCTAATCTATTCCCTTGAAAGATCCCCCAATTCGAAAAGGAAGCACATTCTGAATATTGTCGGCCGAAAAACGAAAAGCCGGGCTGATATTGATGAAGTAATTGCGTTTGTAAGGGAACACGACGGGATTGAATCTGCAAGCCGGAAAATGAATCATTACCGCGACCAGGCGCTTTCAATCCTTGACAACTACCCTGAATCTGAGACCAAGGGATCGCTCAGGGATTTTGTTTATTATACTGCATCCAGGGACAAATAACAGGCTGCAGGAATCTAACGCGTTTGTGCCGCGGGCCCGGTTCTGTTATCTTTTTTCGCCTGCACAGCTACCTGCAAAATACTTTATGGTCCGATAACCGGTCGCATGAAAAGCAACCCTGGCATCAGGCTGCTTCCAGTTTAACCTTCACAACCTTTCCCATGTCTTTTTCATAATGCCTTGAGCCCAGGTAAAACAGGACAGAGCCAATTATCAGTATAAAGGGCAGAATCGACAGGGCATTCTGAATAGTAGACTTGTCATATATCCTGCCTATCACCAGGGGCGCCGTTGATGATCCCAAAAGATTCTGGACAACCACGGCTATTGCATAGGAAGTTGCACGGAGGCCCGGATGAATCACATCCTGGGTTACCGCTGAGGCTCCGGAAATGAATACCATGATGGAGACACCCATCAGAAGAAGGAGGATGTACTGCATGAATCCCCTGAAAAGAAACAGGGCAGCGAACAAGAGTACAGCCGAAATCATTGTTGAAATTGAAGGCACCAGCAGTCTGGAATTTATCCTGCTTTTCCTCCAACGGTCGGTAAGTATACCGCCGAGCGGAGCCCCCACAAGGGCAAGCACCATAACTGCACTTGCCATTGTCCCCGCCTTGTCCTGCGGCAGGCCTCTCTCTGCCTGAAAATAAGTTGAAAGCCAGGTAATAAGGGATGTTGTAACAAAAACAACCGCAGTGATCCCAAAGTAGGTGTAGATTATTGAAGGCTTGGAAATGAACTCCCTGATCATATCCTTTCTCTCCATTTTTACCTTCCTGTTCTGCCGGTCAAGGAATGAAAGATCAACTGTTTTGTAATCCTTTACGAACAGGAACAGTATCGCTACAATCAAACCCGGCAGGGCAACCAGTCCGAAGGCATGCTTCCACCCCAGTTTCTGGGCGATGACACCCCCCAGCAGAACACCGATTGCTGTTCCAAGAGGTATGGATGCGTTCCATATCCCCATCATTTTTGACCGTTTCTCAACAGGATAAAGACCTGAGATCACTGCACTTCCGCCCGGAGCATAACCGGCTTCACCAACTCCTATCAGAAGCCGTGCCATGAACAACTGGACATAATTGCCCGTAAGGGCGCAAAGTGCAGTGGCAAGGCTCCAGAGAATTGCCATTATCCCTATGGTTTTGGTCCTGCTCCACCTGTCAACAAGAAGGGATACAGGAAAGGTCAGGATCACAATGGCCCAGTAAACAGCCGACATAAGCATGCCGCTCTGCGTATGGCTTATACCCCAGTCCCTCTCAATGGAAGTAAACATTGAGGTGATTACCGTCCTGTCAATATAATCAAACATGTACAGGAGAAACAGCAAAACAAATACATAATTGGAATAGCCTTTTGAAAAAAGGTATCCAGATTGATCCCGGTCGGTTTTCATTAAGGTTTCAGGTTTAACTCCCACCAAGTAAATATAAAATTATCATTGTTGTTGAATTTATATTAATTTTAAGTCTTTATACTTACGTATTACTGAATCTGAAGGTTTTATTTTTTCGGAATTAATACTTATAAACAAGGCAATGGCAAGCTTGAAACAAATTGAGGAATTCCTGGCATCAGAAACCCTGGCTCTTGCAGGGGTCTCAAGGAATCCCGGAAAGTTCGGGGCAGCAGCATTCAAAGAGCTCAGGGCTAAGGGGATGAATCTTGTTCCTGTTAACCCGCACGCTGAAAAAATCATGGGCATTGATGTGTATCATGATGTAAAAAGCCTGCCGGAGGATGTAAGGGGCCTGATCATCATGACAAGGAAAGACCAGACCGCCGGCATAGTAAGGGATGCCAGGGAAAAAGGCATAAAGCAGATATGGATACAGCAGATGGCTGGAAGCAGGGAGGCAATGGATGAACTTGAAGGTTCGGACATCAACTGCATTACAGGCGAATGCATTCTAATGCACTATAAACCATCAGGAGTTCATAGGTTCCACAAAAAATTGAGAAGGTTTTTCGGGCTGTTTCCGAAATAATTCAATAATAATTCTATTCAGGTGCAGGATGATCCCGAACAAAGACAATGTCAAACATTCAAATACTGAAAGGGAATACCCTTTCAGCCTCAGCTTTAAGGTAAGAGACTATGAATGTGATATACAGGGTGTGGTCAATAATGCAAACTATCAGCACTATCTTGAACATGTGCGCCATGAATTCCTGTTATCGAAAGGGATCAGTTTCTCCGAACTCCATAGCCAGGGCGTGGATCTGATTGTTACCAGGGCTGAGATTGATTACCGTTATCCTCTCCGCAGCCGCGACCAATTTGAAGTTAAGGTAGATGTGCAAAGGGAAGGAAATGTGCGTATAGTATTTTTCCAGGGAATTTTCAGGATACCAGACGGCAAGCTGATAGCCAGTGCAAAAATAACCGGGGCTGCCACACAAAATGGCAGGCCGGTGTTTCCCGGTGAAGGTCTCCTGCTGAAACTGGGTCTTCTTAACAACTGACCCGATTCCATATAATCAGTATTCCTTCTCATTGCACTTTTTCCATAAATAAATTCCCGGTATTCAAAAGGAACGATGAACAGAGATCTCGTTTTTTTTGTTAACTTACAGTAATATAAATGCCAAAACAAAACCATGAGAAACATGCGACTCTCCAGAAGACAATTCATGACTGCCCTGACAGCCGGTGCCGGGGGTGTGCTGCTAGGAAATTTCACACCGGGTGGCGCTTCACAACCAGGTCTCCTGACATTTGATCCGTTCAGAGAGATTGTACTTGGCAGAACAGGCATTAAAACCACTTTCCTGGGGCTGGGAACCGGTTTTAACGGTTACAACCGGACTTCAGCCATAATAAGGGCCGGGACCGCCGAACGGGTTATACGGCAGTCATATGAAAAAGGCATTCGTTTTTTTGATTGTGCAGATTCGTACGGAACCAATCCCTATACCGCTGCTGCACTGAAGGGAATACCCAGGGATAATTACACCCTCGGCACAAAAATGTGGATTCTTCCCGGAGGCGTGCCTGACGACGACAAGGGCAGCGCCCCGGTGCTCGTCGATCGCTTCCGCAGGGAACTGAAAACCGATTATGTCGATCTCGTTCAGCTGCATTGCCTGACCAGCCCGAAATGGACATCCGAACACAGTCAATTCATGGATGACCTTGAGAACCTCAAGTCAAAAGGAATAATCCGGGCTCACGGAGTGTCGGTACATTCCTTTGAAGCACTTGAATCAGCCGCTGAAAGTAACTGGGTTGATGTGATACATGTGCGCATAAATCCATTCGGGGAAGCTATGGACAGAAAGGATCCCTCCCTTGTTGCCGGGGTAATTGAAAAACTTCACAGGTCGGGAAAGGGTGTGATAGGCATGAAGCTTGTCGGGGGAGGAAAATTCAACAACAGTCCCGAAAAGATCGACGAATCACTTAAGTATGTACTCAGCCTTGGTACTGTCGATATGATTATCATCGGGTTTGAAAATACAGGCCAGATAGACGATTACGCGGCACGGATAAGGAAGGTCAGGCTTACATGACCCCAACAGAATAAACCACGGCATAATAACTTATCCCGCATGAATATCAGGTTTTTACCGGCAGCAGTATTTGTGCTTGTCACAGGGAATCTTTGTTCCCAGGTTAACAGATTGCCGTCAATTGTTCAGGAAGGCGCAAAGCCTGAAAAGCTTTCCGGAGAATTCGCCTTTTCGGAGGGTCCAGCTTCCGATGCCGGCGGGAACGTTTATTTCACCGATCAGCCCAACGACAGGATCATGATATGGAGCACCGGTGACAGATTATCGGTGTTCCTGCAGCCTTCCGGCAGATCGAACGGGATGTTTTTCGACAGGCAGGGCTGCCTTTGGTCGTGTGCCGACGAAAAGAATGAAATATGGAAAATCAGCACAGATAAAAAGATAGAGATTATCCCCCTGAGGTTCAACGGGAACTCCATGAACGGTCCAAATGATTTGTGGATCGCGCCTGACGGGGGCATATATTTTACGGATCCGTTTTACCGGCGGACATGGTGGGAGCATTCTTCAATGCCCCAGGAAAAACAGTGTGTTTATTATCTGGGGCCGGACCGTCAGACCCTTATAAGAGTTGCAGATGACCTTGGCCGGCCAAATGGCATAGCCGGAAGCCCTGACGGAAAGATGCTCTATGTGGCCGACATCGAAAATAACCTGACCTGGTCATACAGGATTAAAGCCGATGGGACCCTTTCGGGTAAAAAGCTCTTCTGCAGGCTCGGTTCTGACGGTATGACGACAGACATGAAGGGAAACATATACCTGACCGGGAAGGGAGTAACTGTTTTTGACAGGAGGGGAAAACTGATAGGGAATATAGAAATCCCTGAAGACTGGACCTCCAATGTCTGCTTTGGAGGAAAAGATCACAGATCATTATTTATTACCGCAAGCAAAAGTCTTTACAGGCTAAGGACAAAAATGAAAGGAGCATATTAAAATACTTTAACACAAAAAACATTTAAATTTTTGCTTGTTATGAAATAAAATATTTAAAATTGTAACCATATTTGAAAATCGTAGAATAAAATTTCATTGTTTAATAAATTTTTTCAGGATCAGACGGGGCTCAAATGTTATCAGAAATACTTTCATCCATGGCTGGATTACAAAAAACATTCCGGGCTCATATTAGTTTATTTCAAAACCAGGTAAAATGGAAGGAACTCGGAGGGCTGATATAAAGCCGGGAATTGATGTGATGGTAGAATTGACAGAGGACAAGCGGACAGGCCGTCTTACAGGAGGAAAAGTGAAGGAAATACTTACAACCGCTCCAATACATCCCCATGGAATCAAGGTAAAGCTGGAAAACGGACTTGTCGGCAGAATAAAAGAGATAGTCGAATCAAACTGATTCATTATCACACTCTCCCCTTTGTCCTGCAAAACTGTTTAAATCATTGTTTTTCCACGCATATGTGCCGGAAGTGCGGGCCGGATCTGACTCTGCCATCCGGGCACAATAATTGCGGTGCGGGCGGTTTTTTTTCTTCCGGAATACTTAATTGTTTTTTTCTGGGTTTTATTATTCTACCTTTAACGGATAATCGGGTCGCATCATTATGGCATTTTCATGATTTTGCGGCAATGACGGCAAAGACAAATTCTCAATGACAATACTATGAAGTACGAAGATTTTCTGGTGAAAACCCTGGGTAAATGCGCAGTTACTTCCCCGCTGAAAGCAACCCAGCGTGAAGACAGACCGGTATATACGTTTGTGCAGGACAACGAAAGGATCCTTTATGATGTAAGGGCAGAAAGCCTTGACAGCTATCGTGAAACCGGAGAGCTTCCGATATCTTTCGAGAAGGCAGGGCCCAAGGAAAATATCTTTTTTGAACCGGCAAAGACAAAAGTCGGAATCGTGACGTGCGGCGGGCTTTGCCCCGGGGTGAATAATGTTATCCGCAGCATTGTAAATCAGCTTACATACCGGTACGGCATCAGCAGAATACTGGGGATCAGATACGGATATGAAGGCCTGGTGCCCAAATACAACCATCCTGTTGTGGAACTGACCGCCGATATGGTAAGTGAGATACATACCTCGGGCGGTACTTTTCTCGGAACTTCCCGCGGCAACCAGGATGTCGCTCAAATGGTGGATACCCTGGAGATTCTGAATATCAACATTCTTTTCTGCATCGGAGGTGACGGAACATTGAGAGGTGCTCATGCCATTTATGAGGAAATTGAAAAAAGGAATCTCAAGATTGCAGTTGCCGGAATCCCCAAAACCATCGACAACGATATTGATCTTATACAGAAATCATTCGGTTTTGAAACAGCCTTTTCAATAGCAAACGATATTATCAGCAATGCCCACAATGAAGCCCAGGGTGCATATAACGGGATTGCACTTGTCAAACTAATGGGCAGGGACTCCGGTTTTATCGCTGCAAGTGCAACCCTTGCCATTCAGGAAGTGAATTTTGTACTTGTCCCTGAAATATCCTTTGACCTCTACGGTCCCAGGGGATTTCTCAAGCTCCTCAGGCAAAGGCTTGACGAGCGGCATCATGCGGTGGTGGTGGTAGCTGAAGGGGCAGGGCAGGACCTGTTCGAACCATCCGATCTTGAAACAGATGCTTCGGGCAATATCAAGCACAGGGACATAGGCATTTACCTGAAGGAAAAGATCAGGGAAGAGTTCAAGGCAAAAGGCATATCTCATTCAATTAAGTATATAGATCCAAGTTACATTATCAGAAGCGCACCGGCCAACGCCAACGACAGCAAATTCTGCAACCTTCTCGCCCAGAATGCCGTGCATGCAGCTCTTGCAGGAAAAACTGACTTTGTAATAGGTTACTGGAACAATGAGTTTACACTGCTTCCCATTCCGAGAGCCGTGGCGAAAAGGAAAAAGATCGATGTCGAGGGAGATGAACTGTGGTGGAACGTACTGGAAGCAACCGGTCAGCCTATCAGCATGAAAAACCCTTAAAATGATCAGGAACATTATTTTTGACCTGGGAAATGTGCTGATAAGTTTTCTTCCCGCAGAATTTTTCAGAAAGAAAAATTACCCTGAAGGCATTGTAGCCAAAATAGTCAATGAAATATTCAACAGCGAGGAATGGCTGATGCTGGATAACGGAGATATCACCACAGGTGAAGCCATTCATTCACTCTCCCTGAAATCATCCCTTAAAAGGGAGGAAATAGCCCTTGTGTTCAGTTTTCGCACCGAGATAATGTTTCCCCTAGGCGACAACGTGAAACTCCTTCCTGTGCTCAAAAAACAGGGCTTTAAGCTGTATTATCTTTCAAACTTCCCCCTTGACATCTTTGAAGAGATAAAAAATGACTATTATTTCTTCCGTTATTTTGACGGCGGTATAATTTCCTCAGAGGTTAAACTGTCAAAACCTGACATCAGGATTTTTCAATACCTTCTTGACAGATATTCATTATTGCCTGAAGAATCACTATTCATTGATGACATTGAAAAAAATACCAGCGCCGCAGTTGAGGCCGGGATAAAAGCATTGTCCACATTCGGATCAGTTAATATCGCCGCTGACCTGGAGCGGTTTTTAAATATCAGTCTGCAGTGATTGAACGTTCGCCGCTTTCCAGATAATTCCTGCAGGCAGTATATGCCTTAATCAGGCGGGAAGCTTCAGATCAGTCAGGGGCGGCGGGAAGCAGAGCCATTTTACACAGGTACCATTTGTTTTGAGCGGAATCTACCGGTATCCGGGTTTTTGTAAAAGATTCCTGGTTTCCGGAGAGCCGGAACCTGAGCTCGGAAAGAGCGTATACAGTAACACCCCCGGCTGGAGCCGGGGGTTGAGTGACCTCCACTGCATTTAAGCTCTGAAGGAGCGTGACATCAATAAGAGTGTGTCTCACCGGGGGCGTCCGTACTTTTATTTTTGATGTAACTTTCTTTTGCTTCTCCAAAAGAAAGTCACCAAA
>CAYSXP010000016.1:79328-91981 GCA_964435015.1 uncultured Rikenellaceae bacterium | reverse complement strand
GACCCGGCAGCCTCGCTGTTTCAGTGGTTGAAGGATGGAGGGGTGAGATTTGCCACGTTGCTGTCACCGGCATCAACGGCCGCCTGGTCCATTACAGGATCAAGGATCCCTCGCTGCATAACTGGATGGCACTGGCGATGGCAGTCCGCAACCAGGAGATATCGGACTTCCCGGTCTGCAACAAGAGCTTTAATCTGTCGTATTGCGGCAATGATCTGTAATTAACGGAGAAGAGAACATGAGAAAAGAATTAAGGATACTTTCTGATCATGGGCTTCAGTACGTTCCCGATCTTCGTAATCAGCCCGTGTCAGAACGCTTCAGGGGAATGCCGGTTATAACTGCAGGGGGAGTGCCGTCGCGGATCGAAGCGGCTGCCGCCCTTTGTCCCACCGGGGCCATTGACAGACACAGCGGCTCGATGGACCTGGGCAGATGCACTTTCTGCAACGAATGCGCGTTGAACTTCCCTGAAATATTCAGGTTCACCAATGATTACCGCATTGCAGCATCAAAAAGGGAAGATCTGATTGTAAAGCCCGGTCAAAACGGACCTGCTGGCTTCGACGGGAAGGCTGTCAGGAAAGAAGTTCGCCGGTTATTCAAAAGGTCCCTGAAGCTCAGGCAGGTATCGGCAGGGGGTGACAACTCGTGCGAGATGGAGCTGAATGCGGCCGGAAACGTGAACTTCGACATGGGGCGGTACGGGATTGAATTTGTAGCCTCACCCCGTCATGCCGACGGCATCGTTATAACCGGACCGGTTAGTGAAAATATGGCAGAGGCCCTTGAAATAACATATAAGGCAACACCCTCACCCAAGGTGATTATTCTCTGCGGTACAGATGCCATCAGCGGCGGCCTCTTTGCCGCGAGCCCCGCCATTAAACGCGGCTTTATTGAAAAACATCATGTTGACCTTTACGTGCCCGGTAATCCGGCGCATCCCCTTACTTTCATCAACGGAATAATGGATATGCTGGGTATATGATAGGGAGGTGGACTTCCTGCATGATTTGATGCCGCATATTACCGGAAACCAGGTAATCCTGTGAATATATTAACAGCAAAAACGATGCTTTTTATCCGGTCAGGCTGATTATTGCATGGAACTGATTATTTTTGTGTAAATCAAAAAAATATCATCATGAAAGTTGTTTCACTCGATAATGTTGAAAAGAACAAAGTCAGCATGGAAGGAGCTGTCGGGGCATGGAAACAATTACCGCTGGGCAGTTCAGACGGCGCCCCTGTATATTCCTACAGGGTATTCACCGTGGAACAGGGAGGGCATACTCCGTTTCACAACCATCCCTATGAGCACATGAATTATGTTATCGAAGGCGAGGGAGCCCTGGTTAACGAAAGAGGAGAGATGACCCCTCTCCGGAAAGGTGACTTTGCCCTCGTCAACCCCGGTGAGAAACATCAGTACCGGAACACCGGCAACCAGCCGTTCAGAATGATTTGCGGCGTCCCCCGGGAGTTTGAATAATCCATTCGGGCCGATTATATACTTTGGGAAATGGGTCAGTTTTTTATTTCCACCCTTTAATATGGCCGGTTTTACCCTGAACAAAATTCTGATTTGCAGTATGCTTATGCTCAGTTCTATGATAGCCCGGAAACGATTCCTGCATTGTCATCAGAAACAATAAATGAGTTTGCATGTTAAACGACGACATGAATTATACGATCAGGCGCGCGAGGGATGATGATTTCCCTGCAATTCTCCAGCTCATAGAAGAACTTGCGGAGTATGAGAGATCGCTTGATCTGGTGTCCAACACCGTTGAGCAGATGAGGAATGAAAAGGAGTTTTTCAGGTGCTTTGTGGCTGAGGCCGCGGAACGAAAAATAGTGGGAATGGCCCTCTATTTCATTGCATACTTCACATGGGTGGGTAAATCGATCTATCTCGAGGATATTATTGTCAGGAAGGAATACAGGGGCCGTAAGATTGGATCGGCTCTGATGGAGAGGGTATTGCAGGAAGCAAGGGAGGAAAACTGCAAGCGCGTCCGCTGGCAGGTGCTTGAATGGAACGAACAGGCTATTGACTTCTACATGAAAAGAGGTGCGGCAATAAGCAGTGAATGGCTTAATTGCACACTGGATGAGGCAGGATTGGCAGGCACCTGAAAATCTGCTTCACGGTAACAGGGGCAACTGTTGCAGATCCGCCGGCACTGAGGCAAACCAGCCTCAGCGAACGACACCGTCATTGTATTTAATGTCATTGATTTCCAGTATCAGCCACGACCAGTCGCCTTCAGCAAGCTTCCAGGTTGCTGTCATTCTTGAAGGAACTTTAATACCATTAAAAGTTCTGTATTCCTCCACATTCAGCACCCATTCATGCCTTTTTGCCTCAGGTTCATTACCCATATAGCGGAAAGCAGAAAACCTCTTAAAATCACCATCCGGACTGAAATAAAAAGTGCCCCTGGCTGATGTTCCCCTGTAATCCATTGTGGCAATTGCCGTTGTGTCATCTGCCTGCTCCCAGGTAATGTGTTCGGCCAGAGCCATGGAAGGAAACCAAACCATCTCTCCAAGATATCGCTGCATGGTTGCCTCATTCAGTTTTGGACCCTGTTCTTTTACCACATTGATCAATGAGTTCACCCTGATAAGCATTTCGCCTGTTCCGTCAACGTATTTGTCCCTGCCAGTGAAATGAAGAACAGTATTCATTTTCGCGTCAACAGTCCAGACAAAACCGGGCGGGTTAATCGTGGAATATTGCCGGGCAGAAGCATCCATCCAGTTCTGCTGGCCGGGTTTCATTTTCATCTTCGCCTGCTGACAAACTTTTCCCATTGTAACAAAAGGCTTTCCGACAGCTCCTGAGTGAAGGAGCCAGTTTTTCACCGGAACGGGTAGACCGCTTATGTCAGCCTCCGACATTTTCCTTTCATTCCGGATACTGACCTGGCTCAACAGGCGGGTTGTTTCATTACTGACAAGTTTCTGGAAGTTGAAACTGCCGAATGATGCAATTGAAACAAGCAGAATTATTATGTTCGGAACCGTACCGGCTCCGGCATCATGCCAGGAAAGTATGATAAGGATCTGGGAAAGTATTATTGCCGGGAAGCCAATAATCCAGTTATATTCGTAATTCGTAAAATACAAAACAGAAAAGAGAATTATCAACATTGCTGCAATCAGCCAGAGCATTCCAGCAGGTTTTGTTATTGGCAGCGTCAGCTCCCTTACCTCCATTATTCCGAACCCTTTCACAAATCCCAACAAATGGATAAATCCGTGCAGTAATACGGTTATCGCGATTACTGTTCTCATGTTCTCATACTGTCTTTGTCATTCGCATTTTTTATTACCGGCTTCTGTTCTGTCATTTTCGCCTGTCCATGACAGCAGGTTCCTGAAATATCTTGTGCCTGAAAGAAACAGGGCCAGACCGATACCCAGGTATATTACTGAAAGATACTGCTTTGGAATAGAGGAGTGACGGAGCCCTATCCCCATTGTAACCATGATAATGATTATTAAATAGCTTTTCCAGGAGATGAATGAGAAGATACACGGCTTTGCCGGCAAACGGGTAATGCGGCCAAGATTTTTGTCCACTATTTTAAGGAAACCGAAATGATGAACGATCATTGCAGCAAGAAAACCTGGTATGGCGAAGTGCCAGGCACTACCCTCATAATCCGACAACCAGTGAAATGCCATGAAGGACAGCATTAGTCCCACACAGCACCACATCATTCCTGCAATAATCAGCAGTGCTTTCCTGGGTGCCGAGGGTTTGAATCTTTCATTGCTTCCTGTCATGTGTCGTATCAGGCTTTCAATTTCAAATATCGTTAAATGCCCGGTTTTATGCAATAGATTCATTTTTGCGCGCGTCCGTTAAAATTAATCAGAACCTGGAAGCATCTGCCGTTGTGCGGAACTGCCGGAGGAGCTTTTTTGGTCCGTCAACAATACCGGAATACTGAAACTCCTTCCATCGCACCTGCCATGCAGCAATTGCCTGATTTTGCCCTCCCCGGGAACAGGTATAAACATTCCCGGCCTGATCAGGCGGGCGCTGTTCAGGTACTTTGAAACTGATTGCGACAGTTGAGCCTGTCACGGTCAATGCCGTCGTCTGTGATTTTGTAAAAATTCTTACCCGTAAGCTTGCACAGTTGCTGGATTAAGCTGCTGACCCATTTAAAATGCATCTCTTTTTTAATATTTCTCGAACATCTTTTATAAGTTTGATAAAATACATTTTATATTTATGTTTAACAGAAACCATTTGTCAGATGAATTCAATTTCATCCAGGATTTAATTATGAATTTAAAGGTATTCAGCCTCTGTCAGATATTTTTCTTGTTTCTCGTACTATGTTTTACATCGTGTATTTCAGGGAATACCTCTCCCCGGAATATTGATGAAGGCTGGCTCAGGCCATTCAAAGTACTCGTTGTTACAGGTGATCAATGGGATGACCCGGCAAGCTATATTGTTGGTAAAATAAATGTCGGAACTGAAGAGATTGTGCGTTCCGGTACTGGTAATGAGTCTGACTTCTATGACATTACTGTTTTATTGAAATCATGGGGCATCCCCTTTGATATTATCCGCCTCGATCAGCAGTTACTTGACCGTTACATGTTTCTCGACATGAACGATAAACCCGTGTATGGCAGCATCATCTGGGCCGTTAACCGGTCTGACAGGTTAATGCCCCAGGATTATTCCATAGTGTCTCAGATGACCGAACAATATGGGATTGGCCTTATTGTTCTTTCTGATCATATTTCCCAGGCGGAGATACTTCGGACATTGGGATTAAAATATTCAGGTATCAGGGAAGGCGACACGATTCTAAGCTTAAAAGGCGCACATTTCATTACCGAAGGCCTTGTCTCTCCTTTCAGGGCAGATACCGGTACACTGATAAGCATGGAAGTTCAGCGTGTCAGGGCTTCGGACATTGACATGGTACGGCAGCACATGGCAGTATCGGACGATGTGATTACAATTGTCGAACAGGGTTCCTTTCCGCAGGTAACGCTCAGGGAATATCCTTCGGGCGGCCATGCGGTCTGGATCGGAAATGACAATAATTACATCTTTCATTTCCAGGATATGCGGACATTGCTCCGCAGGGCCATTACCTGGACAATCGGATACAATCTCTTTAAAACATGGGATAATGATATGATAATGATCATGGATGATCCGGGAATGTCTGATAATGCCTGGCTTGAAAGCTGGCATTTCCCGGCATTGCAGGAGGATACAATCATAAAGTATCTCATCAATCCTTTACTGGAACACAATGCTGTTCTGAATATCAATTTTACTCCGGGCTTTGTCAATGATACCAAAGGAAGGCTGGAACCAACATGGACCCAGGTTTTCACAGACGGATTCGGGACAAAGCAGGATTATGCTTCCAGCAAACGCGGCTATCAGAAAGGTGTTGACCTTGGCGTTTTCACGGTCATGTCCCACGGACTTACGCATATGCAGCCAGACCTGGTTTCAGAACCGCGCTGGTACGGGTCGCCGCTCGACGGGGAAAAGGCCGTGAATGGCTGGTACCAGGAGTTCAGGGATAACAGGAGAAACAAGGAAATCCCTGCAGCTGAACAGCTCTGGAGAATGAAAACCGGCATGAAATGGCTGAAGGAACAGTTTGGAGTTGCTCCCCTTGAAGTTGTGGCCGGCGGTAATGGTGTTTCCACTTCATATTTCAATAATACAATAAAACTTGCGGGGCAGGCAGGATTTGGCTGGTACGGATGGAGTGGCGGCTATCTCGGAAATGACCTGGCAATTTCAGGATGGAAATTCTTTGGAACACCCGATTCCCCGTTAATTGTTGGCTCACCACCGAATAATCATGATTACGGTATCGCCCTGGAACCGGAAAAATTTGTTTCCATATTTGATCAGTACCCCCGGGGACGCTTTATCAGCATCAACGAATTTATCGGATATATGCATGCACGCAATTCGGGGAAATGGGATACCGGGCAAAAAAAGCTGCATATCACGCTGGACTATGATCCTCATTACTGCCAGTTTTTTGAAAAACACAGGTCAGCCTGGAACCTGGAATTTTCTGACTGGCTGCTGGAAAAAACGGGAACTGTCAGTTCGGTTGTCATCGATGGGAAAAAAGCAGGTAAACCTGTCAGGGAAGTAAAAATTCCTGAGGGCAGCGGCAGTCACAGAATCGAAATTCACTTCCGGACAAATTAATTTTTACTCAGCCGGTATGCTTGCTTTCAGCCGCAGATCAGCCGGATAAGATGATTTTCCGGAGGTTTTACGGCCAGCAATATTCACAGAAGATTACGTATTTAAATATCAGCGAAATGAGCACAAACAATGTAAAACAGATAGAAAATCGTATTTTTTCAATTGATTTCTTCCGTGGTTTTACCATGTTCATGCTTGTCGGAGGTGTTTGGGAACTATTCGCCAATCCGGATCCGGACAAAAGCAGCACCTTCATCTTATTTCTCAGCAACCAGATGGATCATGCTCCCTGGGAGGGTCTGCGTTTCTGGGACCTTATCCATCCCTTCTTCATTTTCATAGTGGGAGTCGCCATGCCCTTCTCGCTTGCAAAAAGATGGGAAAAAGGAGACAGCTGGAAGAAAACCTTATATCATGTATTGCAACGATGCCTGTTTCTGCTGTTGATTGGCTGGGCAATAAACTCAGGACCGGGCAGTTCGGATTTCAATAATATAATGGCCCAATTATCGGTAACTTATCTCATTGCATTTCTGGTGATGCGGAAATCAGTAAAATGGCAATTGATATTTTCATTCGGATTGCTTCTCGTTACTCATCTTATCTATCTCTTCTGGCCGGCCGGAGGTTTTAACCAGCCATTTGTTGCCGATCATAATTTCGGATCATGGTTTGACCGGCTCCTTACCGGAGATCAATATTTGAATCATGACCAGTGGGCGCCATTCAATGCCATACCTTCAACTGCAAACACCATTTGGGGAGTTATTACCGGCAGGATGCTCATGACTGGCTGGTCGCAGCAGAAAAAACTGCGTACGCTTTTATTGACCGGAATTATTGCTTTGCTGACTGGATATCTGTTGAGTCTGTATGTTCCCGTTATCAAACGCATCTGGACAAGCTCCTATGCCATTGCCAGCGGAGGATGGTGTCTGATCGGAATGGGAATTTCATACTGGCTGGTTGATATACTGAAATTAAGAAAAATACCATTGTTTTTTGCGGCATTCGGAATGAATCCATTGTTTATGTATCTGCTTGCCGGCAGTTTGCGCTCTTTCTTTGCCAGCCTTGTGAATCCTTTCACATACCGGCTTTTCGCCTGGGGCGGTCAGCCGGTTATAACAATTGTTTCATTCCTGATTATTTCCGGAATGCTGTGGTATGTATGCTATTTCCTGTACAGGAACAGAATATTCATCAGGCTGTAAAGCCGGTCTGTTCTCCGGAACCCGGAATGGCTGCTTAATCACAAGGATCTAAGTGTAAAAGTATTATAATGTATCTGTATGAAAAAGAAATTGTCCGGAGACCTGAAAGTGCTATGCAGCCGGGTTTTGTTCCGGTCAGCGTTGGGCCTTATCATCATTGTAATTTCCAAGGCCTGCGGTACTGAAAAGAATGAGGGAATGTTAAAATTACGGCATGATGGCAAACTTCATCATGTTGTAATAGCTGATGATTCAGACCAGATTGTACGTTTTGCCGCAATGCAGCTTAAAGAGTATCTGGAGAAAATAAGCGGAAATGAATTCCGGGTTTCAACCCGGTCTGAGGTAAAAAGTAAAAATAACATCATACAACTGGACATTGAAAAGGACAGATCCCTTAAATGGGATGGGTTTATTATTAAGAAAACCAGGAAAAATATTCATCTCTCATCTGCTGAATCGCGCGGATTGCTTTATGCGGTCTATTGCCTGCTTGAGGAAGCAGGATGTTCCTTTGTCTATCCGGGGCGGGAGGAAGAGATCGTTCCTGAAAAAGAGGAAATAGTTTTCACCCCGGGAACATTCATCCACAACCCGGTAATCGAACACCGGGGTTTAACCCCATACGGATTATATGCCGGAAGCATAGAAACGGGCAGGAAATTCATTGACTGGATGGCAAAGAACCGGATGAACTATATCATGGTTTCCGAGGACCGCCCGAGCGATGCGGATGGTCCGGCCCATGCTGTAATATGGAAGGAAGCCGGGGAATATTTACTGCCGGAACTGCAGAAAAGGGGATTTATAATTGATATGAGCGAACATTGCATGCCGGTCTTTTTCCCGAAATCCCTTTTTGAGGATCATCCCGAATGGTGGGCCATGAATGACGGGAAAAGGAAGATTCTTCCTGGACCGTATTCGGGTCAGATGTGCTATTCAAATAAGGAAGCGGTTGAATACTATGCTTCTGCAGTGGCAGAATATTCAGCCAGGCATCCTGAGTTCCGGATTATGGGAACATGGCCGCTGGATGGAGGAGAATACTGTGAATGTGAAAATTGCAAGGATCCTGAAACAATATTCAAAGCTGCGGTGCGCGTGGCTGAGAAAGTGAGGGAAGTCCGCCCTGATATGCTTGTTGAGCATCTCGCGTACCATCCTCAAAGCTGGCAGCCCCCGGAAACGATGAAAATCCCTGATAATATGACCGTCATGTGGTGTCCTGACCCGGGACCCATGGATTCCCTGGCACATGAATGGATCAGAAAAACCCCCGACGGAAAAGTGTATCAGTTTGAATATTTCATGGGAGATAATTACAGATACAGGACAAATGTCTGGCTCCGGCCCGAATATGCGGCTGGTGTTGCTTATCATGCCAGGGAAATGGGATTCCGGGGTGTTGTTTCCCTGTACCTTCCGATCCAGACCTGGTGGCGATCGTCCTTCAACAACTGGTTTTTTGCCCGGGCATGCTGGCAGGAGAATCTGGATGTCAAGGCCACCCTGACAAAATATTGCATGGATTATTACGGGAATCAGGCAAAGGAGGTTGAACAGGTTTTCAATATGATTCTTAATGACCTCCAGACCGAACCATATCAGGATTCCCCCAGAGGGAGCGGCATTGACATCAATCAGACAAGAGTCACAGCCGGATCAATACTGAGTGCGCTGGACAGCATTCTGGAAAACTGCAGGGAAGAGAAGACAGAAGTGAGGATACAGAGATTGAAGACTTATGTTGAATATTTCCTGCTGCATTGCGAATATGAATCCATTCCTGACCCGGGTCCGGCTGACCGCGAAAGGCTTGTAAGCTACAGCAGGCAGCATCCCGCGCAAAATATGGTGTTAATGTATCCGGAATACATAAACTGGCGTAACTGATACTTGTTTTAATAGAATCTTACGGGGATTGATCGATCCTCTTCCTGTTTTCCGCATTTTTCCGGAAGATCCGTGTAAATCTTTGCATATCAGCAGGTGCTTGTTATTCTTGGATGCCCCTGAATATATTATTTGCCGGTCTGTTGCGAAAACAGCCTGCTCCGGAGAATGTATTCAGGTACTTTGAAACTGATCGGGGCAGTTAACACTGTTCCGGTGATTTGTCATAACAGTTAAGCAGGAACAGTCTGTCTGATTTTCCCGAAATCAATATTGAAGCCAATAAAAAAACGTCTTCCCGGAGAAATATAATTATTGTTTTGGGGGAGTACCAGGTTGAAAATGTTATCGACTCCGGTTGAAACCCGTAACCATTTGTATTCCTGTGATATGGTTAGCCGCCAGGTGCTGAAGGGCCTGTCACGGTCAGTGCCTTCGTCTGTGATTTCGTAAAATTTCTCACCCGTCAGCTTGCACAGGAGCTGGACCGTCAATGAATAATTTCTTTTCCTGAAATTATAATCTGAGGAAATGGTTCCGGAATGTTTTGCGGTACCATATAACTGAAGACCGGTCTCGTTGTCATGGGAGCGGACATAGTTGTAACCGGCATTGAGCCACAGTCCTTTGATGATTTTCTGTTTTGAGAGAAAGTCTATGCCTGATACAGAGGCACTTGCCACATTTCCGTATTGACGGGTCAGACGGGTGGTGTCAGCCAGCCATCTGTCGGTGATCATATTGGAAAGTGAATTGTAATAAACTGATACAGATGAGTTGTTCCAGGGTTTTATAAATTCAAATGATCCTGAAACATAAAGAGATGACTCTGGCTTTAAACCGGCGTTACCAATTAAATACCATTCTCCGAAATGGTCAAAATTCATATATAATTCCTTCAGAGCTGGCGAGCGGAAGCCTGTTCCTGCAGAAGCCCTTATATTTCCGACAGATGACTTGTACATCAGTGATATTTTAGGTGCTGCATTAAATCCATAACTGCTGTGATAGCTTACCCTGACGCCTCCGATGATATTCCATTTTTCTCCGGGGGAAATGTCTTCCTGAATATACAGCACCGCTTCACCGGCATTCTTGATCCCCTCTTCAATCCTGTCCGATAACAGTTTTTCATAATTGTATTCCAAACCGGTTATCAGGGTATTTTTATCGGAGATCCTGAAATTTCCCTGTGCCCTGATGGTCTGGATGATATCATAGGATGCAGTGTCCCTTTCATTGTTCAGGAGTTCAAAGACATTATACGTATTGTATCGGTCCCTGTAATAGGAAAAGTCAACCGAATGCATCCCGAAATAGTATTCACCTTTCAGGCCGGCCTTGAAATCAGTGTACAGATCATGAACCGGACGGGCACTCACATTTCCTCTCTCGAACCGGTAATATCCAAAGTAAGGAGTCAATGAGAACCGGTATGAGGGTGTTATCTCAAACTTTTGATTGACACTGAATGAAGTGTATGGATTCTGGGTCCATTCATACGGACTTACGGGTGTATTGTCGTACCCGTCGTTACTGCTGAAATTAAAGCTTGTAAGTGATCCTGATATCCCTTTTCTGAAGCTGATCCCCCCGCCGGTTGTAAATTCATTGAATTTTGAATATCTTGAATAGAGCCTTGCATTGAAGGGCTCATCAATTTTTTTTGTGATGATATTGATTACACCTCCGATGGCATTCGAACCGTACAATGATGAGGAAGCTCCCTTTATAATTTCGATTCTTTCAACATTTTCCATGTTCAGCATAGAATAATCTATGTCGCCGCTGACTTCCCCTGCGATCCTTTCCCCGTCGACAAGAAACAGCACGTACTTTGCATCCATTCCCTGCAGGGTTATGGTGGCTCTTGTTCCGAACTGGCTGATATCCAGGCCGGGAACCATACTCTGCAAAGCCCCGGTAACGGTTGTGATACCCAGGTCAAGCATTCGCCGGGCGTTGATGACCTGTGTGATCACAGGAACATTTTTTAATGCTTTTTCTGATCTTGTCCCTGTCACAACAACCTCGTTCAGATTGATGTTCGCTTCAGCAAGGTAAAAATCCGCATGATTTTCACCTTCCGTAAGAGTGATGGTTTTTTCCAGGGTCTCATATCCGACCAGAGAAACGCGGATAATATATGTTCCGGGATTTATGTTGTTGATTCGGTAAAGTCCTTTCCTGTCAGTTACCGTACCGAGTGTTGTGTTTATTATCACCAGGGTAGCCGCTTCAATTGCCTCTTCATGTTTTTCCCTTACAAAACCTGAAATGCTTCCTTTCTGGGCAATGAGGCCTGACGGGAAAAACACAAGCCAGAGAATTACTAATCGTCTCTGTATTATTGTCCGCATTAGTACTGTGATGTAATTGATCCGTACCACTTATCCGGATTTTTTACTCCAGATTCCCGGAGCCGTCCGGCTGATACTTGTATTGAAATGTGATATGGCCCGACTTATTTGTTGCACTGTAGTAGCTTTTAAACCATATTTTTACATATTTACCCCTGGCTGTCCTTACAATATAGATATAATCAGAAGGAGCAATCTGGGTTCCCTGGGTTGCCTGTTCCATGGTAAACCATGTATATAATGCAGGGTTGATGGTAAAGGTTTCATAGCCCTGCTGCACTGCGATTATAACCGGACCGTCAGGAAGAAATCTTAGAGTGTCGTGTACGGATTTCACGGCATCAAATCCGGTTTGCCCTTCCAGATAGGTGTTTGCTGCGCTGCCCTGCCCTTTTCCTGAATCCCCTCCGTTGGTTTTTATCCTGTAGCGCTGGAATGCCAGGTCCCATTCAGCGGAGGCTGAGGGATCGGATACGGCAACAGAGTCATCTTCTGAAAAACTAAAATATACCCAGTGGCGCGAGTTGCTTGAATTAACTTCAAATGTCCTTGATTCAATTGCAGGATTGGTTTCTTCTTTATTACATGAATATCCTGACATCATAATGGTTGCTGACAATATTATGAACATTAAATTTCTCATGACATTGATTTTTTAATTATTTCACCCTGATTAACTTAAAAAGTGTTCCCCGTATCTCAATTATGAGCAATCAAAATTAAGCCTTTTTATCTTTATCCTCTATTAATATTTCTTAAATCAAATTTCGGCAGTGCTTCTACATGATCAGCATTCATCAGGTCTGCACTCCGCAATTGAATGCGGCAGACAATACATTATCTCACTGCCTTTCCTTTGCCGGCCCAGTATAAAACATGGAAAGGTATCAGATGTTCATTCCTTACCCGGGTAAAACCCTTAACTCCGCTTGTAGCGGAGGGAGGATTATT
>CAYSXP010000016.1:0-79228 GCA_964435015.1 uncultured Rikenellaceae bacterium | reverse complement strand
TCATGATCCTCGGGGGGGTGACAGCCCAAAGAAAAACCCCTGTCAGCCTCCTCCGCCGGCTGCCGGGTTTTTTTCCCCCCCCGTCCTTCAGAAAGCAAGCTTTCTTCGGACATGAAAATAAAAAACCCCACCGCTATCGCGACAGGGCTTTTTCTTTGTAGCGGAGGGAGGATTATTTCATGATCCTCGGGGGGGTGACAGCCCAAAGAAAAACCCCTGTCAGCCTCCTCCGTCGGCTGTCGGATTTTTTTATTTTCCCGTCCTTCAGAAAGCAAGCTTTCTTCGGACATGAAAATAAAAAACCCCGCCGCTATCGCGACAGGGCTTTTTCTTTGTAGCGGAGGGAGGATTCGAACCTCCGACCTTTGGGTTATGAGCCCAACGAGCTACCACTGCTCCACCCCGCAGTATATTGTAAATAAATTCAAACAACCTGAGCCCGGCGAGTGCCGAAAATCAGCAAGCTCTGCTTGCTTTGATTTTCGGGCATCCTCGAAAAACATTCAAATCGCAGATTTGTTGTTTTTCGGGACTGCCACTGCTCCACCCCGCAGTAATTGGTGCAAATTTAATACTTATCTTCGAACTGACAAATTTTATGCGTCTTTTTCGTACCAGCCTGTAAGTTTGTTGATGCGGATGTTTGTTCTCTGAACCGGTTTTTTCCGGAATAATTAAGTTGTCAGACGGCAGTAAATTAATATTTTTACACAACCTGCTGCCAATATAAATGCCAGGTGAATCAATAATTAAAAACCAGACTACCATGCCACGAGTCTTCAAAGCTCTCGAAATTGAGAAGGAGGAAAAGGAAATAAAACGTGATTATCTCGATCGCCATATGCCGCATGTTTTCTGCACTGATGAGGTTAAACGGGGTGAAAAGTTCAAGGTTAAAGTGAAACTCGGAAATGAATATCCGCATCCCGATGAATATGATCACACCATTAGCGTGATCCAGCTCTGGAACAGGGAGACCCTTCTCGCCGAAGCTCGTTATACTCCCGGAGTATACGGCAATCAGCCTTCACACGTTGAGGTGGATTTCTTCATCGTAGCACCGGAGGTGTCAATGAACCTTTCCGCAATGTCGGTCTGTACAAAGCACGGTTTATGGCAGAGTGAGGACAAACCTGTGAAAGTGATTTAAGGTTAGATATTTACAATACTTTTTAACCGGCGGCTCATTTCTATTCAGGAGGTTTGCTATCTTTGCATGCCGGACAAACGGTTGAGTATGGCGAAGAGCGAAAACAAGAAACAAAAGAACTGGCGCGACAAGTACCGGTTTTCTGTCAGCAACGATACTACCTTTGAGGAGGTATGGAGGGTAAGACTCACCCAGTACAATGCTTTTCTCCTTATTACATTCCTCGTACTTTTCATCATCGGGTCAACCACCTGTTTGATCGCATTCACAAATCTGAGGGAATTTATTCCGGGATATCCCGACGTTACCATGAGAAGAAACATTCTGTTGAGTGCAATCAGACTGGATTCCCTGGAAAAGGAGATAGAATTGAGAGATAAGTATTTTGCCAACCTCAATGCAATTATTTCAGGCAGGAAGCCTGGTGAGATAATTTCACTCACTGACACAACCAGAAATTACAAATCGATAAGTTTTGGAAAATCACACGAAGATTCCGTGCTGAGGGCAGAGGTTGAAAAGGAGTCCAGATACAGCCTTACCCCGGGATCCGTATTGCCTGAAGCTGTTACCAGCCTGGCCAGCCTTCATTTCTTCCCGCCTGTGAAAGGCATCGTATCCGGAAAATTCGATTCAAGGCTGAAACACTATGGCACCGATATTGTAACACGTCCCAAATCGCCTGTAAATGCCATGCTTGGCGGAACGGTGATCTTCACGGGCTGGACCATGGAGACAGGGTTCGTGATTGAAGTTCAGCATTCAAATGATATCATATCGGTGTACAAACATAATGCCTCGCTTCTTAAGGAGACAGGCGACCTTGTCAGAACAGGGGAAGCAATAGCCATTGTCGGTGATTCAGGGGAGATGTACACGAGCGGACCTCACCTTCATTTTGAGATCTGGTACAAGGGGAACCCCCTGGACCCGGAAAAACATATTATATTCTAAACCTCACAGGCTGGGCATGTCAAAAAAAATTGCTTTACTCGGCTCCACGGGATCTATAGGCAGACAGGCACTGGATGTTATATCAAGATATCCAGGTGACTTTGAGGTTGAGGTTCTTACTGCCGGAAACAATATTGAATTACTTGCACAACAGGCCGGAAAATACGGTCCAGCTTCGGTTGTGATCGGAAACAAGGCCCATTATTCCCGGCTCAGGGAACTTATCGGCGATCTCCCGGTGAAAGTTTATGCAGGTGATGATGCTGCCGGACAGGTGGTGGCGGAATCAGATATCGACCTGGTTCTTGCGGCAATGGTGGGCTACTCGGGCCTGGGGCCAATAATCGCTGCAATAAAGGCCGGAAAGGATATTGCCCTTGCAAACAAGGAAACCCTGGTTGTAGCCGGAGAAATAATCAGGGAAATGAGCAGGGACTCTGGAAGCAGATTGATCCCGGTGGATTCGGAACATTCTGCAATTTTTCAGTGCCTTGCAGGCGAGAGCGGCAATCCCATCGAAAAAATCACTCTCACTGCCTCGGGAGGTCCGTTCCTGAATTATTCCTGCGAGATGCTGGAAAAGGTGAAGCCCCATGAGGCCCTCCGGCATCCCAAATGGGATATGGGCAATAAAATTACCATAGATTCGGCTTCATTGATGAATAAAGGACTGGAAGTCATCGAAGCAAGATGGCTCTTTGACCTGAATCCCGGCCAGATTGAAGTTTTGATCCATCCACAGTCGATTGTTCATTCAATGGTCCATTTTGCCGATGGTTCAGTGAAAGCACAAATGGGTGCGCCTGATATGAGAATCCCGATTCTCTATGCCCTGAGCTATCCCTCCAGATACCCCTCGGATCTTCCAAAGCTGGACCTGAAAATAAACCCGACCCTTACATTCCTCGAACCCGATGTCTCCAGGTTCCGAAATCTGGCCCTGGCCTATGAAGCCCTGAGGCTGGGCGGAAATATGCCATGCGTTATGAACGCAGCAAATGAAGTGGCTGTCAGCGCATTCCTGTCAGACCGGATCGGATTCGTGCAGATGTCTGACCTTGTCGAACACACCATGGAGCACGCTGAATATTTTGAATCACCCGGACTGGGACTACTCGAAACAACAAACAACAGGGCAAGGGAAATTGCCCTTAACTTCATTAACGGACTTAATAAAAAAACATGACTGTTCTGATAAAAATACTCCAGTTTGTAATGAGTCTTTCAATTCTGGTGATAATCCACGAATTGGGCCATTTCGTGTTTGCAAGGATCTTTAAAACCAGGGTGGAGAAATTCTATCTCTTTTTCGACCCATGGTTTTCACTTTTCAGGTTCAGGAAAGGCGAAACCGAATATGGGCTGGGATGGCTGCCTCTTGGCGGCTATGTCAAGATCTCGGGAATGATTGACGAATCAATGGATAAGGAACAAATGAAACAGCCCGCACAGCCGTGGGAATTCAGGTCGAAGACATCAGGACAGCGGCTGCTCATTATGACCGGCGGCGTACTGTTCAATTTCATTATGGCAATGCTGATTTATGTATCCGTACTTTACGCATGGGGAGAAACCTACCTGCCCACTGCAAACGTGAAATACGGTATTGTGACGGATTCTGTTGGCTATAACATCGGCCTGAGGAACGGAGATAAGATCCTGAGTGTCGACAATCAGAGTATTGAAAATTTCATGCAGATCACCCCTGATATTGTGCTTAACAACAGGAAATCCATACAGGTTGAAAGAAATGGTGAGATCTTAAATATTTTAATTCCTGATGAACTTATTCCACAAATGATCAGGGGAAAGGGACTGATCGAACCCAGAACTCCTTTCGGACCATTTGTGATTAATGCTTTCGGAAAAGAATCTCCCGCAGAGAACGGAGGAGTGATTGCAGGTGACCAGCTCCTGGGTATTGACGGACTTAAATTCGAATGGTACGACGAATTTCAAAAATATCTTCTTGAAAATAAAAATAAAACCGTCGTACTGAATATCCTCAGGAAAGATGCATATAATGATCTGCCTGTCATGGTTACCTCAGCAGGATTGCTCGGAGTTTACTCCTCCAGGTCGCTGGACAGGATTTTTGAACTGAAAACAATAAATTACGGATTGCTCGAATCCATCCCCGCCGGAATATCTAAAGGATTCAGGACCATCGGAGATTATCTGAAGCAGTTTAAACTTATCTTCTCAAAACATACCAAGGCATATGAATCACTCGGAGGATTCATTACAATAGGAAGTATTTTCCCCGGTACCTGGGACTGGCATTCCTTCTGGAATCTCACCGCATTCCTGTCAATTATTCTCGCGGTTATGAATATACTGCCAATTCCGGCACTCGACGGGGGACATGTGATGTTTCTTGTCTATGAGGTCATAACCGGAAGAAAACCCAGCGATAAATTCCTCGAGTATGCTCAGATAACCGGTATGATAATTCTTTTCGGACTGCTCATCTTTGCAAACGGAAATGATATCCTGCGGCTCCTGAGAAAATAGCAGAAAGCTGGAAAGACATGGCTCTCAGCAGCCTCTTCCGGATAGCCCGTAAGCTGCATCCAAGGTCGGACAATGAAATAATTTCCCAAAAAGTATCCTGTGTAACCAAAGTATTTATAACTTTGTGTGAAATTTAAAAATCTTAAGAGATGGGAAGAATTGGTCCGACTGAAATAATCCTGATACTGCTTGTGGTTGTTCTGCTATTCGGTGGCAGGAAAATTCCTGAATTAATGAAAGGAATCGGGCAGGGGATGAAAGAATTTAAAAAGGCTTCCAAACTTGACCCTGAAAGAGAAGAAAAGGAAGCCGGTGATTTAAAGTAATCACGAATATTCAGAATATTGATCGGGGGACTTCACTGGAGTCCCTTTTTTTGCCGACCCGAATCCCGTTGTGGTCCGGAAGAAAGCCCGGCAGGCAGGGTTCCTGGGAAATTAAAGCAGGCCTGATAAAATGAAAGATCACAGGGAGGGTATCGTGTGTGAATTATTATTGACTGCAGGCATTTAAGATTAACGTTTTCTAAGATCCGACGGGTTCATATTTCTGATTTCTCCTCACAGGGTTAAACCCCGCCTCCCTTATTACTGACTGAATACTTTCGGCGTCATAGCGGTTCCCGCCTCCTGCCGCACTTACAACATTCTCCTCGATCATTATGGATCCAAGATCGTTTGCACCGGCATTCAATGACATAATTGCCGTTTCCCTGCCAACAGTAAGCAAAGACGCCTGGATATTCCTGATATTGTGGAGCATGATCCGGCTGACGGCTATGAGCCTTATATAGTCAGGGGCCGTGTAACTGCTTTTTATCCCGTGCTTTTCCGAAAGAACCGTCCCCTTGTCCTGAAAGGGCCAGGGAATGAATGTTATAAACCCATAATGACCAGGATCCTTCTCCGCCTGGAGTTCCCTGATTCTTACAAGATGTCCGATCCGTTCCTGAATTGTTTCCACATGCCCGTACATCATTGTGGCAGAGGTGGGAAGGTTTAACCTGTGTGCCTGCCTCATTACTTCGAGCCACTCTTCGGATGAAGCCTTTGCAGGTGAGATGATTTTTCTTACCCTGTCTGACAGTATTTCTGCACCCGCGCCGGGCAGACTGTCAAGCCCGGCTTCAATAAGCCGTCCGAGCACCTCATGATAAGGGAGATTTTCTTTTTTTGAAAGAAACACAATTTCAGGCGGCCCCAGCGCATGAAGCTTCAATGAAGGATAAAGCTCCTTGAGAGTTTGAAAGAGAGTGGTATAATAGCTCAATCCAAGCTGCGGATCCATGCCTCCCTGGAGCAGCAACTGATCGCCCCCCAGAGCGGTCATCTCATCTGTCTTTTTAATGTAATCGGGGACTGATGTGATATATGTATCAGGTGCATTCTTCTTTCGGCAGAAATTACAAAAGAGACATTGTGAGAAACAGATATTTGTGATGTTGACATTCCTGTCAATCATCCATCCTGCATTTTTCCCCGGATTATGAATCTGCCTCACAAGGTCACCGACGAAGATGAGCTCGTCAAGAGGAGCAAACTGATAAAGCGCCGCTCCTTCCTCAGGGGTTACAGGTTTGAGATCGAGTGCCTTTTTGTATGTCTTTTCAAAATCCATAAGCCGGAAAATGTGTCACAAGCAGGGCGGTATAATATTCAAAACATCTGCAGACATCGGGGCAAAGGTAATGGTTTATATTCTGAACTTTTAAAATTTGATTAACTTTACATTCTTAAAAATCAAAATGAATGAAACCGGTTTTATCACGAATCCCCAAAATATCTCCCTATCAGTCAATCGTATGTATTATCAGCAGAGACGAAATCCCGGAATTCGTACTGCTTTCAGAGACGGAGAAGGATTATGCCCTGAAACAGGTATCGGCCGGAGAAGAATACGTGGTTATTAATTCCTATTTCAAAACCACCTACATCGTACGTACCAGGAAATCGCTGCCGGATTTCAGGATAAGGGAAGAGCTCAGGAAGACGGCCAGCAACCTGATTAAACTTATCAGGGCAGATAATCGCGAAGAGCTTGTGATATCCTCAGATCAGGAAACAACTGGCGCAGTTGAAGCCTTTACCGAAGGCCTCGTGCTCAGTTTCTATTCCTTTGAGAAATATCTTACAATGAAGGGTACTGATAATAATAAAAAATATCCTTCCAGGCTGCTTCTTTATGGCGATATGTCAGATGATGATTTCAAATGGCTGGACGAACTTACAAATGCAGTTTATTTTGTCAGGGAGCTGATCAATGAGCCCGTTAACCGGATGAATGCCCCTGCCCTGTCTGAAGAGATCAGGAAGGCCGGAGCAACTGCCGGCTTTGCGGTTGATATTTTTAATAAAGGCAAGATTGAAGCCCTGAAAATGGGAGGCCTTCTCGCAGTAAATAAGGGAAGCGTTGATCCTCCGGTTTTCTGTGTCCTCGAATGGAAGCCGGAAAATGCGGTTAACAGCAATCCTGTGGTGCTCGTTGGAAAAGGTATTGTATATGACACCGGGGGACTGAATATAAAGACAGGGAACTATATGGAAGACATGAAGGCAGATATGGCCGGGGCAGCTGCCGTTGCAGGTACCCTGTATACAATAGCCAGAACCGGAATACCGGTTTACGTGGTGGGCCTTATCCCTGCAACCGACAATCGCCCCGGAGGCAATGCCTATGCCCAGGGTGACATTCTGACCATGTACAATAAGATGACGGTGGAAGTATGCAATACCGATGCCGAAGGCAGACTGGTACTGGCGGATGCAATAAGTTATGCATCCAAATACAAACCCGGGCTTATTATCAATATAGCAACGCTTACCGGTTCTGCAGCAATGACCTTCGGTAATCAGGCCATTGCCGTTATGGGCAACGCCGGAAGGGAATATTTCAGACTTCTTGAGGAGGCAGGGAATGATGTTTATGAACGTGTTGCCGAACTGCCTTTCTGGGAGGAATACGGAGAATTGATAAAATCAGATGTTGCCGATGTCAAAAATACCGGAGGACGCGAAGCCGGAGCCATTACTGCAGGTAAGTTCCTGGAGAAATTTTCTGAGTATCCTTTAATACATCTTGATATTGCGGGCCCCGGCGCCCTGAAGAAAGACGACTTTTACAGGAGGAAAACAGGTCCCGGAACCGGTCTCAGGCTTCTTGCAACATTTTTAAGGAAGTATGCGGCAGGCTATCATGAAAAATAAAAAAACCGGGGAAGGGTCATGAAGATTAATCAACGAGCCTGATCAATATTCATTGTCATGACTGTTCGGTCCGGCCCTGAATAATATAAAACAACAGATGGACAGAAAACCAATCACAGCAGGAATATCCCAGGGTGATATAAACGGGATAGGATATGAGGTAATCATAAAGGCACTTATTGACATTACGGCCAGCGATATTTGCATTCCGGTTGTATATGGTTCTCCAAAAGTAGGCGCCTATCATCGCAAAGCTTTGAACATTAGTAATTTCAGCTTTAATAATGTCAGGTCGCCTGAAGAGGCAAAACCCAAAAAGGCAAATATGATAAATTGCCTCGACGACAATGTCAGAGTGGAACTCGGTAAATCCAACAGCCAGGGAGGAGAGGCTGCGGTCATTGCCCTGGAGAGGGCCGTAGCGGACCTGAAGAGCGGAAAACTGGATGTTCTGATAACAGCTCCGATTGACAAAAACAATATTCAGTCAGAAACTTTTCATTTCGCCGGCCATACTGATTACCTCAGGGTGAAAGCCGGAACTGAAGATGTACTTATGCTAATGGTAAGTGAGAACATGAGAATCGGCGTTGCAACCGCACATGTTCCCCTTTCAAAGGTGCCGGGAATGATTACCAAGGAATTGCTCGTTCGAAAATCCAGGATACTGAATCAGTCGCTTATTGTTGATTTTGGAATCAGACGCCCCAGGATAGCGCTGCTGGGATTAAACCCGCATGCCGGTGACAATTCCCTCCTGGGAAATGAGGAAGCAGAAATAATCATCCCTTCCATTCAGCAATTGCAGCACGAAGGAATAATGGCATTCGGACCCTTTCCTGCCGATGGATTCTTTGGCGCCGGATCGTTCAGTAAATTTGACGGGATCCTTGCAATGTACCACGATCAGGGCCTGGCTCCCTTCAAGGCTTTGTCGTTCGATACAGGGGTAAATTACACCGCCGGATTGCCCTTTGTAAGAACATCCCCTAATCACGGAACCGCTTTCCAGATTGCAGGGAAGGGAGAGGCCTCAGAAAATTCATTCCGACAGGCTGTATACCTTGCCTGTGATATTTTCAGAAACCGCCAGGTTTATTCCGAAATCACACATAACCCCCTGAAACACCAGGAAATCGATATACAACCTGACAGGGTCGACGACCTGCCACCCGATATTTTCAATTCTGAACACCTGTCATGATAGATTATATAAAAGGAAGAATTGAAGAACTGACCCCTGCCTTCATCATCATTGAAAACCAGGGCACAGGTTACTATGTTAATATTTCACTTTCAACCTTTGTCAGACTTGAAGGTAAAAGTGAGTACAAAATACTTATTCATGAAGTTATCAGGGAAGACAGCCATCAGCTGTTCGGATTTGCCGACAAGCCTGAAAGGGACCTGTTCCGGCACCTCATCTCCGTAACCGGCGTGGGCCCCGGTACTGCCAGGGTGATGCTTTCTTCCCTTAACCCGGATGAAATAGAAAAAGCAATTCTGGGCTCCGAGGTTGCCACTCTTAAGGCAATTAAGGGTATCGGGATCAAAACCGCCCAGCGGATCATTGTCGACCTGAAGGATAAACTGGGGAAACCGTCCGCCGCCGATGAAATATTTTTATTTGCCGACAATACTAAGAAAGAAGAGGCGTTATCAGCTTTAGTGATGCTTGGTTTTGGAAAAAGTGCTGTTATTAAAGTCCTTGACAGAATAGTCAGAGAAGAAAAAAACCTGACTGTTGAGGATATTATCAGGAAAGCACTTAAGAGCCTGTAAATAAGAATATTGATTAGGTTGAGATCAGAGGTACCATATAAAACCCTGCTGAGATTATTATATTGTTTGCTATTCGCCTCTCCTGTCCTCTGGTCATCTGTGGCAAGTGGTCAGGTTAATGTTGCTGCCCCTCTGTCGGATACGGCAAGAAAATCTCCCCTCAGGCTCCATGATGTTTCCGGAATACCATGGGAGTCCGCTCCAAAAGCCCCTTTATTCCTTGATAACCCCTCAAATGTAAAATACTCGGTTATTTATGATCCTGTAAAGAACGAGTATGTGATCTATCAGAAGGTGGGAACCTTTGATTACAGAACCCCGGTGCACATGACACCCGAAGAGTTCCGCAAATATCAGTTCAACAAGGAGATGCGTGATTACTGGCAGTCGCGGGTCACAGGCCAGGAGCCGGGATACAGGTCGGGTCTGATACCACAGATTGAAATTGGCGGAGAAGCTTTCGACAAGATCTTCGGCAGCAATGTGATCAATATTGTTCCCCAGGGATCGGCCGAGCTGATCTTCGGCATTAACATATCGAGGACTCAGAATCCCACACTCCCCGAACGACTTCAGTCAATCCCAACCTTCGATTTCAAGGAAAAGATACAGATGAACGTTACGGGAACCATCGGCGACAAAATGGAACTGGGTGTCAATTACAACACCGATGCAATGTTCGATTTTGAAAATAAAACGAAACTGCAGTATTCAGGAAAAGAAGACGAAATAGTGCGGAAGGTGGAAGCAGGCGATGTAACCCTGCCCCTTACAGGTACTCTCATAACCGGAAGTCACAGTCTGTTCGGGCTGAAAACCGAGCTGCAGTTTGGCAGGCTGAATGTAACGACTGTCCTTTCCCAGCAGAAGGGAGAGACTTCTACAATTCAGGTTGAAGGCGGGGCCCAGTCGAACAGCTTTGAAATATTCGCCGACGATTATGAGTCAAACCGCCATTTTTTCCTCTCTCATTTTTTCAGGGACATATATGATGATGCACTGAAAAACCTGCCGGTGGTGAGCTCAGGCGTGAATGTCGAAAGGATCGAAGTCTGGATTACAAATAAAACAAGCAGTTATGACGAAACAAGGAACATAGTCGCATTTTCCGACCTTGCAGAAAACTCCAGCCATATTTACAATAAAATTCCAGCCTTTCAGGCCGGCCCCGGTGCAGAAAGATATCCCGACAATAATGCAAACCAGCTTTACAACCAGCTTAACACTGCATACTCGCTTATGCGCAATGTTGACCAGGTTGCCAATGCATTTAACTCCCTGTACCCGGGGTTCCAGATCGGAAGGGACTTTGAAAAGATTGAGAATGCAAGAAAACTGAATGACAGGGAATATACCCTGAACAAGCAGCTTGGCTACATTTCCCTGAACACTGCCCTGAATACCGACGAGGTGCTGGCTGTCGCCTTTGAATACACATTTAACGGGAAGGTTTACAAAGTCGGTGAGTTCTCCACTGACGGGATAACTGCACCCCAAACCCTGATCCTGAAACTTCTGAAAGGAACAACATTGAGCCCCAGGTATCCTACCTGGGATCTTATGATGAAGAATGTTTATTCACTGGGATCAGGCAGGCTGGAAACCAATGATTTCCAGCTGAATATCCTTTATGAGGATGACAAGACGGGAAATGCCATCAATTATCTCCCTGAAGGCAGGCTGGCTAACAAGATCCTTCTCCATGTCCTTGGTCTCGACAACCTGAATTCACAGCTCGACCATGTCCCCGACGGATATTTCGATTTTATAGATGGTGTTACTGTAATGACTAACAGGGGAAAAATAATCTTCCCTGTCATTGAACCTTTCGGGAGTTACCTGGGAAAACAGATCGGGGATCCTGTGCTGGCCTCCAGATATATCTTCCAGGAGCTGTACGATTCTACACAGACAATCGCCAAGCAGATGGCTGAAAAGAATAAATTCAAACTGACGGGGCACTATACTTCAGAATCAGGTTCAGAAATAAGACTGAATGCAACAAATATTCCTGTTGGTTCAATAATTGTTACCGCCGGCGGGGTTACCCTTTCGGAAAACACCGATTACACCGTCGATTACAATCTTGGTACCGTCACAATTATCAACCCTGCTTTAATTGAATCCCAGACTCCGATCCGGGTGAGCCTTGAGAGCAATCAGTTTTTCGGGTTCCAGACAAAAACCCTCCTGGGTACCCATCTGGATTACAAATTCTCAAATAATTTCAATGTTGGCGGTACGATACTCCATCTCAATGAACGCCCCTACACGCAAAAGGTTAATTTTGGCGAAGAGCCTATTTCAAATACCATCTGGGGCTTGAATTCCTCTTACAGATCAGAGTCGCAGTTACTTACGAAACTAATCGATAAAATTCCCCTCCTTGAAACCAAAACACCATCAAGCATCTCTTTCAACGGTGAATTTGCACACCTCATTCCAGGTCATTCCAGGGCCATTTCAAGTGCGGGGAATTCCTATATAGATGATTTCGAGTCAAGCGAAATACCGCTTGACCTGAAATCATTTAACGCATGGTCACTTTCCAGTATTCCTCAGGGGCAGGACAACCTTTTTCCTGAAGCCCGGCTCAATAACAATCTGGCAAGCGGATACAACAGGGCAAAGCTGGCATGGTATGTTATTGATCCGCTTTTCCTGAGGAACGGTTCTTCCACACCCTCGCACATAAAACAGAACCCTGATGCGCAGTCAAGTCATTTCGTGAGGGAAGTTTATGAAAATGAGCTTTTCCCCAACCGCGAGAGCAGTACTGGCATCCCGACCACCATCTCCGTCCTGAATGTTGCCTATTATCCCGAGGAACGGGGGCCATACAACTATGATATCGGATCGGGGCCATATTCCAGGGGCCTGACCGCGGAGGGCAGATTGAGCGACCCCGGAACAAGATGGGGAGGAATTATGAGGGAAGTGCTGACCAGCGACTTTGAAACCGCGAATATCCAGTACCTCGAGTTCTGGATGATGGATCCCTTTGTGGAAGATCCCGGGCACAACGGCGGAGACCTTTACTTCAACCTGGGAAACATTTCCGAGGATATACTGAAGGATTCCCGCAAAAGTTTTGAAAACGGCCTGCCAGGTTCGCCCCTGGTGCAGAACGTAGATACCACGGCCTGGGGAAGGGTGCCCACCATACAATCGGTAGTCAAAGCTTTCGACAACGATTCGGAGTCAAGGCGCTATCAGGATGTCGGCCTTGACGGATTACGAAACGATGATGAACAGAGTTTCTTTTCGGATTATCTGAGCAGGGTGGAAGGTATCACAAACCCGGAAACTTTTCAGCAAATAGCAAAAGACCCTTCAGGCGATGATTTTCATTATTTCCGCGGATCTGATTATGATTTTGAGCAGAAAAGCATTCTTGAGCGCTACAAGAACTATAACGGACTTGACGGCAATTCTCCAACTTCCGGGATGTCGCCGGAATCCTATCCGACATCGGGATCTACCCTGCCCGACATGGAAGACATAAACCGTGACAATACCCTGAGCGAGACGGAAAGCTATTACCAGTATAAGGTAAGCCTGAGGCCGGCGGATCTGAAAGTGGGATCCAACTTCATTGTTGATGAGATCGAAGCAGAAACAACTTTTGCCAATGGTGAAAAATCAAGGGTGAAATGGTATCAGTTCAAGGTCCCCGTTACGGAATACCAGAAAAGAATAGGTGTGATAAGCGATTTCAAGTCAATACGCTTTATCAGGATGTTCATGAAAGACTTCAGCAAACCGGTGATAATGCGTTTTGCTGAGCTTAATCTTGTAAGGGCCGAATGGCGGAAATATAATATTGATTTCACTGAAGGCGGTGAGCGCATAACAATTCCCGAAGCCACCGACGGTACCTTTGAGATTGCTTCGGTGAGCATAGAAGAGAATGCTTCCAAGCAGCCGGTGAACTATGTACTGCCACCCGGTTTCAACAGGATAGTGGACCCCCAGAATCCGCAGCTGCGGCAATTGAACGAACAGGCGATGGTTCTGAAGGTTCAGGACCTGGCTGACGGGGATGCCCGGGCAGCTTACAAGAATGTTAACCTCGATATCAGGCAGTACAAGAGCCTCAGGATGGAAGTGCATGCAGAGGCCCTTATCGGCCAGCCTTTAAATGACGATGAACTGACTGCCTTCATCAGGCTGGGTTCTGACTACAGATCGAACTTTTATGAATATGAGGTTCCGCTGAAACTTACACCCCCGGGCGATAAATACAATAACGATTCGGAAGCTGACCGGGCAATAGTCTGGCCCCGGGACAACCGTTTCATTGTGAACCTGTCGGTTCTGCAGGACGCAAAAAAGGAGAGGAACAGGAAAATGGCTGAATCGGGCTCAGCCCTTTCACTTTCCGATGTCTTTGCTTTTGTTGATGATTCGAACAGGGTCTATGTTTGCGGTAATCCAAACCTCAGCAATATCAAGGTTATAATGATTGGAGTCCGTAATCCCATTAAAAACCGGGATCCCGGAGTTGATGATGGTAATCCCAAATCGGGCGAGATATGGGTAAATGAACTCAGGCTGAGCGATTTCATTGAAAATGGCGGATGGGCGGCCAATACGCATCTGCAGGCAAAACTTGCCGATCTGGGAACAGTTGATTTTGTAGGACAGATGAGTACCCCCGGCTGGGGAAGCATCGACAGGAAAGTGAACGAAAGGAGCAAGGCTGAGATTATTCAGTATGACCTCTCCTCAACACTTGAGCTCGGTAAGTTTTTTCCTGAAAACCTTGGCGTCAGGCTGCCGGTTTACGTCGGATACTCTGAGTCGCGGATCAAACCCCAGTACAATCCGCTCGATCCTGACATAGAGCTTAAGGATGCTCTCAGGGAAGCCCCGGATAAGGAAGCACGGGATTCGATCAGGAATATTGCAGAAGAATATTCCCGAAGGAAAACAATATCAATAAATAACGCAGGTATCACAAAGCGGGGGGAAAAGCCCCATGCATGGGACCTTGCCAACTTCAGCGTCAATTATACCTACAATGAAACGTACAATTCAAGCACCACCACTGAAATTGATCTTGAAAAGAATTACAGGGGAGGAATAAACTATAACTATGAAGCTCAGCCGCAGAACATAATGCCCTTCAAAAATGTTAAATTCCTTAATTCCCCCGTCTTCAGGATAATAAAGGACTTCAATTTTTATCCCCTGCCCAGAAGCATTTCCTTCAGAACCGATATGAGCAGGTATTACAATGAGGTCAAAACCCGGAATATCAATAATCCGTACCTGCTTATTTCTCCCACCTTCAGAAAAGATTTTGAATGGAGCCGGATGCTTGACATTAAATATGATGTTACACGCCAGCTTAAAATTGACTTTACTTCCAATAATATTGCCAGGATTGATGAACCTCAAGGCGGTGTTGACAAAAAGAGATACAGGTCAGATTATGAAAACTGGCGCGATTCGGTGCTCACCAACCTTAAGAATTTTGGAAGGGCCACATTGTATAATCATTTCTTTAACGTGACCTACAACCTGCCGGTGAACAAGCTGCCAATGCTTTCATGGGTAAATGCCAATGCACGGTTTGGTTCGGATTATACATGGCAGGCCGGTTCCCTCTATCCTGACTCAATGAAAATAAACCTTGGGAACACCATTCAGAACCACAATGAGCTTACCTTTACCGGAATGGCCAACCTGGCGACACTTTACGGCAAGTCGAAGTTCCTTAAGAATATTGAAAACAATACCCGGCCGGATGCGCCCCTGAGGATGAAAAAGGATTACAGGACCGTAACCTTTACCCGCAGCAATGTAAGTTTTAAGGCCGGAGCCGTGAGATCAATCGTCCATAATCTCAGAACCAGGGATATAACGGTTAAGATAGTCAAAAAGGATGGTGTCGAGCTCAAAGGAGAGCTTGTTGTCGTAAGCGACAACAGGGTCAGCTTCACCGCATCTGAATCAGCTGAAGGAGCCCAGGTCCTTATTGAAGGCAGATTGCCACAGAAACGAAATCCGCTTGTGGTTACCGGGGAGTATTTCATGAGAGCGCTCATCGGGATAAGATCCGTAAGCCTGACCTATACTTCATCGCAGGGGCAGTTCCTGCCGGGTTTCCTTCCTGAGGCAAAATTCCTTGGCATGTCGAAGGACAACAATCATATCAGCGCTCCGGGCCTCCCGTTTATTCTGGGATTCAGTGAAAATGGCTTTTTTGACAAAGCCGCGGCCCGGGGATGGATCACAACCGACACCCTGCTTAATACACCGGCTGTTTACATGAGCAGGACCGATCTGTCGGTCAGAAGCATCGTCGAACCGTTCCCCGGTTTGAGGATTGACATAAATGCCGACCGGCGCTTCCAGGAGAATGTAAATTCATATTACACTGCTGATTATAATGGCAATTTCCCCGACAGCACCCGGAACAGGATCGTTAACGGCAGTTTTTCGATATCAATAATATCGTGGGGAACTGCCTTTGAAAAGATCTCAAAAGACAATGATTATGCTTCGAGGGCATTTGAGAATTTCAAAAAGAACAGTATAATCATTTCTGAGCGAAGGGCTGCTGCAAGACAAAGAATTGATCCCGGTTATGATCCGGATGTGAACCCCGGTACCGGCGAACAGCTTGAGGGATTGTTCAAAAGCGGATATGGCGCCACCTCAAGGGAGGTGCTTATTCCTGCTTTTTATGCAGCCTACACCAAAACCGATCCGAAGAAGGTCGATCTTGATGTCTTTCCTTCAGCATTCAGAATGATGCCAAACTGGCGGCTGACTTTTGACGGATTATCAAAGTTCCAGTTCGTGCAAAAGGTGTTCAGGTCAGTCAACCTTTCCCATCAATACCGGAGCGTTTACCAGATCGGATCGTATACAACAAATCTAAACTATCTGGCCGATGAAAACGGACTGAGCAGCCTGAGGGACCTGCAAAACAATTACATTCAGCAGTATGAAGTCAATGTTGTGTCAGTCAGTGAACAGTTCAGCCCGTTAATAAACCTTGATTTCAACTGGAAAAGCAATCTTACCTCAAGGTTCGAATGGAGAAAATCGCGTACGGTGGCCCTGAACCTGACAAGCAACCAGGTAACCGATGCAAGGATCAACGAGCTTGTTTTCGGTGCCGGATACAGGTTTGATGATGTTCAGATAATCCTTAAGACCGGAGGAAGCCAGCGCGTTCTTAAAAGTGATCTTAAAATAAGATTCGATCTTTCAATAAGAGACAATAAAACAATAGCCAGAAAGCTTATTGAAAACGTGAACCAGCCGGTGGCAGGCATCAGGGTTTTTACCATAAGGACCACAGCCGATTACGTGCTGAGCGACAGATTCAATCTTCAGCTTTTCGCAGATCATACTCTCAATAATCCTTTTGTTGCCACAACTTATCCGACTTCCAATACCAATTTTGGATTCAGCCTTAAATTCACTCTTGCCCAGTAGGATTGATTATACGGATTGTTTTTATTTTCAATAATGCTATACAGGGTAAATTAAGTTAATGAAATACCGGCCGGGCAAAAAAAAAATCCTATTTTTAGGCAGAAAACAGAACCATTTTCAGATATTAACCAATAATTTTCAAAAATCCATGGTTGTACCAGACAGTTTATTGTACTCTAAAGACCACGAATGGCTCAGAGTGGAAGGAGAATTTGCCTATATTGGCATAACCGATTTTGCACAGGGAGAACTGGGCGATATTGTATTCATTGAGATAGAGACGCTTGGTGAGACCCTGAAAAAAGAAGAGGTATTCGGGACAATTGAAGCCGTGAAGACTGTATCCGACCTGTTCATGCCAGTAGGAGGAGAGGTTGTTGAGATTAACCCATACCTCGATAGCTCGCCTGACATTGTTAACAAGGATCCTTACGGAAACGGATGGATGATCAGGATCAGAATCACCGATCCTGATGAGGTTGGCGAAATGCTTTCTTCGGAGAAATACCGGGCACTGCTATAAGGTTTTCTTTATTTCAATCTCCTGGTAACCCTCAATGATGTCACCGATCCTGATATCGTTGAAGTTGGTAATATTAAGTCCGCATTCGTATCCTCCGACAACCTCTTTTACATCATCCTTGAATCGTTTCAGGGAGCCAAGTTCTCCGGTGTAAATGACAATTCCTTCGCGGATCAGCCTGATTCTGGTGTTCCGTGTTATTTTGCCTTCCTTGACATAGCATCCTGCAACTGTTCCCACTTTTGTGACCTTGAAGATTTCCCTGATTTCAAGTGTGGCAACTATCTCCTCTTTCACTTCCGGAGAAAGCATGCCTTCCATTGCAGCCCGGATCTCTTCAATGGCGTCATAGATTATTGAATAGAGCCTAATGTCGATCTCCTCCTTTTCTGCCAGCTTGCGCGCATTGAGGGAAGGCCGTACCTGGAACCCGACAATCACGGCATTTGATGCTGCGGCCAGGAGGATATCAGATTCTGATATCTGCCCCACTGCCTTATGAATGATATTAAGCTGGATCTCGGGTGTTGAAAGCTTGATCAGGGAATCGCTCAGTGCTTCAACGGAACCGTCGACATCGCCCTTTACTATAATATTAAGCTCCTGGAAGTTGCCTATGGCAATTCTCCGGCCAATTTCGTCGAGGGTGATATGCTTCTGTGTTCTGAGATCCTGTTCCCGCTGAAGCTGAGCCCGTTTTGTTGCAATATCCTTTGCTTCGCGGTCGCTTTCCATTATGTTGAATTTGTCACCTGCCTGAGGGGCGCCGTTCAGCCCCAGGATGACGGCCGGAGTCGCAGGTCCTGTTTTTTCAACTTTATGCCCTCGTTCATTGTACATCGCCTTGATATGTCCGAAGCAGCTTCCGGCAATCATGATGTCACCAACCCGCAGGGTGCCCGCCTTAACCAGGACAGTGGCTGTAAAGCCGCGTCCCTTGTCAAGCGAGGATTCAATAATTGACCCGATGGCTGGCTTTTCGGGGTTTGCCTTCAGTTCCAGCATTTCCGCTTCCAGCAATACCTTTTCCAGGAGAAGGTCGATGTTAAGTCCGCTCTTTGCCGATATTTCCTGAGACTGATACTTCCCTCCCCAGTCCTCGACAAGATAGTTCATGTTGGCCAGGGCCTCCTTTATTTTTTCCGGATTTGACGTTGGCTTGTCAATCTTGTTTATGGCAAAGACAATGGGAACACCTGCGGCTGAAGCATGATTGATCGCTTCAACGGTCTGCGGCATCACCCCGTCGTCGGCAGCTACCACAATGATTGCAATATCAGTTGTCTGCGCGCCCCTGGCCCGCATGGCTGTGAATGCTTCATGACCCGGGGTGTCGAGAAAGGTTATGTGCCGGCCATCATCGAGGGCTACACTGTAGGCGCCGATATGCTGGGTGATGCCGCCAGCTTCGCCTGCAATCACGTTGGTGCGGCGTATATAGTCGAGGAGCTTGGTCTTCCCATGGTCAACATGCCCCATCACCGTTACTATTGGCGGCCTTGGCTTTAGATCCTCTTCATCATCATCGATTTCCCTGACAGCTTCCTGAAGTTCGGCACTAACAAATTCCACCTTGAATCCGAATTCATCTGCAAGAAGCGCCATGGTCTCTGCATCCAGACGCTGATTTATCGATACAAAAAGGCCAAGATTCATGCAGGTGGATATTATCTCGGTAACAGGAATGTTCATCATGGTTGCAAGCTCATTCACCGACACGAATTCCGTAACCTTAAGAATGTTCCTTTCCTGTTCGAGCTTGTCCTCCACTTCACGGTGCCTCTGACTGATCAATTCCCTTTTCTCCCTGCGGTATCTCGATCCTTTCGACTTGCCCTTGGTTGTAAGCCTGGCAAGCGTCTCCTTTATCTGTTTCTGAACCTCTTCCTCGTTTACCTCGGTATGGACAGCTCTTTTCCTGATGACCCTTTTCCCGGCCTTGTCCTTCCTTTCAACCGGTGCGGGCTTTTCCAGAGGCACCTGTTCCTTCTCCTTCGAAATCCTCTTTCTCTTCTTCTTTCTTTTGAAATCTGATTCTCCTGCAACATTAACCTGCTGGTAGGGAACAGGCTTTTTCTTCTCTTCAACCGGAAGGTCAATTTTGCCGACCACGGTCAATCCGGTCAGTTTCCTGATTTCTGGCTTAAAAAGCTCGATGGTTTCTTCCTCCCCCTGTACTGCTGTTTCCGCTATCTCTGGCACAGCTTCCGGAACAGCTGCCAGGGTTTCTTCGATCACCGCGGGGGCCTCTGTTCCAATTTCACTTTTCAATGCGGCTGACTCAGCTTCATCGGTTACCTGCTTTTCCTTCAGCCCGGCCTTTTCTTCCTTCCGAGGGGGCTTGCGTTCACCGGTTATCGTTTCAAGATCTATCTTCCCAACTATCTGAAGATCGATGCCTGGTTTGACAACGGCTTCCTTTGTTTCCTCCGCCGCCGGCACCTTCTCTTTTTCTGCTGCTGCCTTTTTCTTTATTTCCGGCTGAATGACCTCTTTTTCTGCCTTCTTTTCATCTGCTTCCCTGGGGAGCTCAGGTTTCTGTATCTTGGGTTTTAATGCTTTCTCAAGGTCAATCTTCCCAACAAGCTTGATTTCAGATTTCCTGATCTCGGTTTTTATATCCACCGTTTTCTTTGAAGCCAGGGTGTCCTTTATCAGAACTTCTTCATCCCTTTCATGATCTTCTCCGGTGTTTTTGTCAGCCATATCCTCTATGGATACTGTTTCCTTTTTCCGGTGAAGATCTTTAAGAATAAGCTTCTCCGACTCCTTCTTAACATTCAGATCGCTGCTGTACTCCTTTAAAAGCAACAGATAGGCCTCGTGAGGTAGTTTTGTGTTTGGATTGGGATCAAGATCAAATCCCTTCTTATGCAGGAATTCCACAATGGTGGAAATTCCCACATTGAATTCACGGGCCGCCTTGCTCAATCTTGTTGCTTTGATGTCCTCTGTCATAGATTTACCTTGCTTTCTTAAAACTTCAAAATCTGTTTATCGTGTTAAAACCTGATCATTCAAATTCAGCTTTCAGTATATTGACCACTTCCTTAACAGTCTCCTCCTCAAGGTCCGTTCTTTTCACAAGATCGCTTATCGACAGGTTAAGAACACTTCTGGCCGTGTCGCATCCAATCGATTTAAACTCATCAATGATCCATTCGTCAATCTCATCGCTGAACTCTTCCAGATTGACATCTTCCTCATCCTCTCCGCCCGGCTCCCGGTATACATCAATCTCATAGCCCGTCAGCTGGCTGGCCAGCTTTATGTTGAGGCCGCCTTTTCCAATGGCAAGGGAAACCTCATTGGGCTTAAGATATATCTCTGCCCTCTTTGTTTCTTCAATCAGTTTAATTGAAGTTATTTTTGCCGGGCTTAAGGCTCGCTGGATGAAAAGCTGGTTGTTCGAGGTGAAGTTAATAACATCGATGTTCTCATTGCGGAGTTCCCTGACAATGCCGTGAATCCTCGAACCCTTCATCCCAACACAGGCACCGACGGGATCGATACGCTCGTCGTACGACTCGACTGCAACCTTGGCACGTTCGCCGGGTACCCTCACAATCTTCTTGATGGTAATGAGTCCGTCGAAAATCTCAGGCACCTCCAGTTCAAACAGTCTTTCAAGAAACACTGGAGATGTGCGGCTGAGAATAATAAACGGAGTATTGTTCCTCATCTCAACCTTGATGACAACTGCGCGTATGGTGTCCCCTTTCCTGAAATGGTCGGAAGGGATCTGTTCACTCTTGGGGATTATCAGTTCATTGCCGTCATCATCAAGAACAAGTATCTCCCGCTTCCATACCTGGTAAACCTCTCCGGTAACAATCTCGCCGATCCTGTCCTTGTATTTTATGTAAATGTTGTTCTTTTCAAGATCAAGTATCCTGGCAGTCAGGTTCTGCCTGAGCGATAATATTGCCCTTCTGCCGAAATCGAGAAATTTCACTTCATCGGAAACCTCTTCACCTGCCTCGTAATCTTCATCAATTTCCTTGGCTTTTGAGAGTGAGATCTGGGTGTTGGGGTCAACCAGTTCGTCATCCTCAACAACAACCCTGTTCCTCCAAATCTCAAAATCACCCTTGTCGATATTGACAATAATGTCAAAATTATCGGCGGAACCATATTTTTTGGCCAGCATGCTTCTGAATACATCCTCGAGCACGCTCATCATTGTGGGACGGTCAATATTCTTAAGTTCCTTGAATTCCGAAAAGGTATCGATCAAATTAACATTTTCCATCTGGTTAATCCTATTGAAATTATTTTATTGTTAAAATTTCTTTTACTGACTTGATCTGGTCAAAGTTAAAACTCAGATCCTTTTTCTCCCTGGCTTTCCCTTTAACCTTTATTTCGGTTGTAAGGTCAAAGCCACCCTTTGTAACATTTTTAAGGATCCCGCTGTACTTAACTCCGTCGAGGGTCAGAACCGCAACCTGCCTCCCCTGGTTCTTCATGTATTGTTCAATTACTGCAAACGGCATATCGAGACCGGGAGATGATACCTGAAGTTCAAAATCCACGACGTCACGGTCGAGACCTTTTTCAATATGACGATGCAGGCCGGCAACCTCATCAATGGTTATGCCTGCCATGGTATCGACAAGAACGCTTATCCTGTTTGACCCGCTTACCCTTATGCCAACAAGAAAAAGCTCCTTCCCGGTGATGTGTTCCAAAACAAGTTTTTCTATCTTATCCTTCTCAATCATCTTCCGAATATCGATAATAAAATAGGGGACTCTGGTCCCCTAGGTTTCAATTACCCCTCTTTTCAGATGCAAAGGTAAATAATGTTTTTAAAACTGCAAGTTTTTAATTTAAAAAACTGCCACACCATTAGCCCGTTATGGTGATTTTTACAGAAGATCCTTTAACTGGTTTTTGATTTATACCCTCATCCGGGTGCATCTCAGGGATGACGGGCAGGGCTTATACATATTCTGTTAACCTGCACATAACTATTATTGTACAGGATTATTGCCGGAATTGCCAGCCGTTTTTTTATTTTTGGGGCCCGGCTGTATTCCCCGGCTGCATCCTGATGGTTTCTGCAATATTTTTTTTTCCTTTATTCCGCGCCGGAACAATGCCAGGAATGTCATGGACTGATACAGGAATAATGCAGAATGACAGGCAGTTCATGGTTTAATGTTTTTTTTCCCGCTGAATACAGAATGCATGAAATTCCATTACTATACGGATGAGGAAATCAGGCTGCTTTCAGAATGCACCATGTGCCCGCGTGAATGTGCCGTAAACAGGTTCGGCGGCGGCTCGGGATACTGCAAATCGGATGCCGGAATGAACATCGCTTCCATCTGCGTTCACCGGGGCGAAGAACCAACTATAAGCGGCCCGGAAGGAATTTGCAATGTTTTCTTTTCAGGATGTAACCTCCGCTGCATATACTGCCAGAATTGGGAGATAAGCAATCCGTCGGGGGAACCTGAATTAAAATCATTCGGTTATGAAGAAGCGATTGACAGGATAGCTGACATACTGTCAAACGGAATAAAAGCCATAGGATTTGTTTCGCCTTCACATGTTATTCCCCAGGTTAAAGCTATTATACGGGGTCTTCATGCAAGGGGACTTAGACCGGTAACGGTATTCAATACAAATAGTTACGACAAAAAGGAAACCATTTGCAGCCTCGAGGGATTGATTGATGTCTATCTGCCCGACTTCAAATATGCAAATTCTGCGTCTGCTGAAGCATTCTCAGATGCACCGGATTATCCGGAAACAGCTTTGAGGGCAATCAGGGAGATGTATTTCCAGAAAGGTTCAGTACTGATGACAGATTCAGGGGGAAGAGCTGAAAATGGACTGATCGTACGGCATCTCGTGCTGCCCGGCCGGGCGGAGGAGAGCAGGGAATTGCTGGGGAGACTGGCTGATGATATTTCCAGGGGTATCCATATTTCACTTATGTCCCAGTATCACCCGGTTCCCGCTGTCGGACACCATCCTGACCTCAAAAGGACGCTTTACAGATCAGAATATTCAGCTGTAGTCAGATATATGGAGGAGCTTGGGTTCCGGAACGGATGGATCCAGGATATGGAGAGCCATCGGAATTACAGGCCGGATTTCAGCCGCGAACATCCATTTGAATGAATCTTTGGCCAGTAACAATACATAAATGTTAAACCGGGATCATTGACAATCATATTTGCGGTGCCAAACAAATTCATAAATTTGTAACCAAAGAATTTTCCGGGTGGCCTATATCAAAAACAAAAGAAAAATAATCAATGATCCGGTTTACGGATTTATTGGCATCCCCAGTGAACTGATCTATGACCTTATTGAACATCCCTGGTTTCAACGATTGAGAAACATCAGGCAGCTGGGGCTTACAAGCTTTGTTTACCCGGGAGCCTGCCACAGCAGGTTCCAGCACTGCCTTGGAGCGCTCCATCTCATGGATAATGCAATCAGGACGCTCAGGAGCAAGAACATACTGATTACTCCCGAAGAAGAGGAGGCAACCCTAGTGGCAATACTTCTCCACGATATTGGACACGGTCCGTTTTCCCATACCCTTGAAAAATCGCTTATCAGCGGAATAACCCACGAGGATATGTCGCTTATGCTGATGAATAAGCTTAACGAGGAATTCAATGGGAGATTGACCCTGGCAATAGAGATTTTCCGGGGTAATTACAAAAGGAAGTTTTTGCATGATCTTATTGCAAGTCAGATTGATATGGATCGCCTTGATTACCTGAGGCGGGATTCATTCTTTACAGGGGTAATAGAGGGATCGGTGGGGTCCGACCGGATAATCAGGATGCTAAATGTTGCAGATGATGCCCTGGTGATTGATGAAAAAGGAATTTATTCACTGGAGAAATTTCTGATAGCCCGCCGGCTGATGTACTGGCAGGTTTATATGCATAAAACCGTACTGTCGTCGGAGAATCTGCTTGTGAAAATTCTTAGTCGGGCCAAGCTGACAGCTTCTTCGGGCGGTGACCTGTATGCTACACCCTCACTGAGGTTTTTTCTCCGTAACAATATCGGACCTTCTGACCTCGGATCTGACGGAGTGTTTACACCCGGAATAGTTGCGTTTAACTTCACCAGGCTTGATGATTCTGACATCTATTCATCAATCAAATACTGGGTCGACAGCTCTGACAGAGTTCTGGCCGATCTGTCGCGGCGTTTGATAAGCCGCAACCTTTATGCCGTTGAACTGGAGAATCATCCCTTTCCGCAGGAGAGGCTCAGTACACTTGCCGGAAAAACCTGCCGGAACCTGGGGATAGATCATGAACTGGCAGATAATTATGTTTTTGCCGGAACAGTCTCAAACCTTACCTACGTAACGGAGGGAACTGGCGTACGAATACTGCTGAAGAACGGAAAAACTGCCGATATCACCTCCGTCTCTGATATTTTTGAACACAGCCTGCTTTCAGGCAGAAATACAAAATACTTCCTGTGCTATCCCAAAGAATGCAGATAAAAAAATACTATGGAATTAAATGCGAAAACAATAGCCGGATTTCTCGGAGGAAATGTCGAAGGAAACCCGGAGATCAAAGTAAACAGTTTGGCAAAAATAGAAGAAGGATATCCGGGAGCGCTTTCCTTTCTGGCCAATCCAAAATATGAACACTTTATTTATTCGACAAAATCTTCAATTGTGCTTGTCAATAAGGGCTTTGTTGCGGCATCGCCGGTTGAAGCCACCCTTATCAGGGTCGATAATGCATATGATGCATTTGCCTCATTGCTCAGGATGATTGATCAGGCCAGACCCAGGAAAAAGGGAATTCATCCCACGGCGGTAATTGAGGATGGTGCCACGCTTGGACACGACCTGTATATCGGGGCTTATGCCTATGTGGGCTCCAACTGCAGCATTGGCGACGGCTGCTCGATTTATCCTCATGTCTATATCGGTGACGGAACCAGTATCGGAAGCAACAGCACCTTGTTCGCGGGAGTTAAAATCTATCATGACTGTATTTTGGGTGAAGGTTGTGTCATACATGCAGGAACCGTAATCGGAAGTGACGGTTTCGGATTTGCCCCTCAGTCGGAAAGTGAATTCATGAAAATACCCCAGATTGGCAATGTAATTATTGAGGATCACGTTGAAATTGGCGCCAATGTGGCCATTGACAGGGCGACCATGGGTTCGACCATAATTCGCAAGGGTGTTAAGCTTGACAATCTGATACAGATCGGACATAATGTTGAAATAGGTGAAAATACGGTTATGGCAGGTCAGACAGGCGTTGCAGGTTCAACCAAAATAGGAAGGAATTGCATGTTTGCCGGGCAGGTTGGCATTGTGGGTCATATCAAAATTGCTGACGGAACAAGGATCGGAGCCAAAGCAGGCGTCTCGGGAGAAGTCAGGCAGATGAACACCACCATCCTGGGAACGCCTGCAATTGATCATCGTGAATTCCTGAAAAGCGCTGTTATCTTCCGGAAACTGCCCGAGATGCGCACATCAATAGCCCAGCTGGAAAAGGAGATAGAATCCCTGAAGAAGTCAAGATAATTATCCTTTTGGATTGTTCGGTTTTTTTTGATTTTTTTGTACCCTGAAAAATTAGAAACGATTCCTTCCGACATGAGTGAAAAGCAAAGGACGATTGCAAACAAGGTCAGCCTGAAAGGCAAAGGATTACACAGCGGAATAGATGTAAATATAACGTTTAAGCCGGCACCTGCAAACCATGGCTTCAAATTCTGCCGTACCGACCTGCCGGGAGCTCCGGTAATTGATGCCCTGGCCGAGCATGTAACTGAAACATCAAGGGGAACCACACTGGTGCAAAACAATGCTTCTGTTTCAACGATCGAACATGTGCTTGCTTCACTTTATGGATTGAGAATTGACAATGCCCTTATCGAGCTCGACGGACCCGAAGCTCCAATAATGGGAGGATCAGCCTGGAAATTTACCCAGGCACTGAAATCGGCTGGATTTGTTGAACTGAAAGAAGAAAGAAACTACTTTACCGTAAAACAGAAAATTACCTATTCCGACGAGGAGCACGGCGTTGACCTGATCGTGTACCCCGATGATCATCTGAGTATTAACGTTCTGATTGACTATAATTCAAAGATCCTTGGCAATCAATATGCCATTCTTGATTCAATGGATGATTTTGAGAAGGAAATAAGCAAAAGCCGCACATTCGTGTTCTTTCATGAACTTGAGCCCCTGCATAAAATGGGTTTGATAAAGGGAGGGGATCTCGACAATGCTGTGGTTATTCTGGAAAAGGAAGTTGAACAGCCGGAAATTGACAGGATGGCACGCCTTTTCAACAGGCCCGGCATAAGCAAGCATACAGCAGGCATTCTTAACAATACCGAGCTTTTTTACCCGAATGAGCCGGCCCGGCACAAACTGATGGACGTCCTCGGGGATCTTGCTCTTGCAGGGCAGCCTATTAAGGGAAAGGTTGTTGCAACACGCCCCGGGCATTATGCCAATACGCGGCTTGCAAAACTGATAAGGCAGGAAATAAAGAAGTCGCAAACCAGTCTGAACATTCCGGCTTATGATCCCTCGGTTCCTCCTGTATATAATACCGAGGAAATAAAGAAAAGATTGCCTCACAGATATCCGTTTTTGCTTGTTGACAAGATAATCTCGCTTGATGCCAACACAGTTGTGGGTGTAAAGAGCGTTACCATTAATGAACCATTTTTCCAGGGCCATTTCCCGGAAGAACCCGTAATGCCGGGCGTTCTTTTGGTTGAGGCTCTTGCCCAGTCGGGAGGCTTGCTTGTTCTGAGCAGGGTTGACGAACCGGAAAGATACTCCACCTATTTTGTGAAAATCGACAAGCTTAAATTTAAACACAAGGTGGTGCCTGGCGATACACTGTTGCTGAAAATGGAACTGATCGAGCCTATGAGAAGGGGAATGGTTGCAATGTATGGTCAGGCTTTTGTCGGAAATCACCTGGTTGTGGAAGGGGAAATGATGGCCCAGGTAATAAAAAACAAATAACTTAAAATGATTTCAAATCTGGCATTCGTTCATCCTGATGCAATTCTTGGGAAAGATGTTGTTGTTGAACCATTTGCCTATATTGCAAGGGATGTGTCAATTGGAGATGGCACCTGGATCGGCCCCAATGCAACTGTCTTCGACGGCGCAAGAATTGGCAGGAATTGCAGGATCTTTCCGGGGGCAGTGATCTCGGGAATTCCCCAGGACATGAAATTCAAAGGGGAAGAGACCACTGCTGAACTGGGCGATAACACAACTGTAAGGGAGGGCGGCACCGTGAACAGGGGTACAGCGGCCGCAGGCAAAACGCTTGTTGGCAGTAATTGCCTGATAATGATCAATGCCCACATAGGACACGACTGCAGGGTCGGCGACAATTGCCTCCTGGGTAATGGTGCCGGCCTGGCAGGAGAGGTGAAAGTCGACGACTGGGCAATCCTAAGCGCAGGGACCCTTGTGCATCAGTTCGTCCGGATCGGGGCACATGTTATGATTGGCGGCGGGGCAAAGATAAGGATTGATGTGCCGCCGTTTGTTAAAGCTGATCGCGACCCCCTCAGGTATCTGGGCTTAAATACCGTGGGTCTGACCAGGAGAGGATTCGAAAAAGAAAGAATAGATTTCATCCATAATATTTTCAGAGCCCTTTACCAGAAAGGCATGAACATTTCCAGGGCGCTTGAATATATCGGGGATAATTTTGATGCATCCCCCGACAGGGATTATATCCTTGAGTTTATCAGAGGATCGGAAAGGGGAATTATCAGGGCAGGTTAACAGGAGATATCACAGCTTCTGCCATCCCTGAGCCTTCAGTTCAACCCCGGCCCCTTCGGGTGAAATGAGAACATGCCCCTGTTCAGGGGATGTGAGATGACCGATGATCCTTACTTTTTCGATTTCCATTATTGCTGCATAGTTCGCCGGCGGAGAGGTAAAGAGAAGTTCGAAATCATCCCCGCCATTCAGGGCGGCAATAACCGGATCAATACCAAATTCTTCGGCAGTTTTGAAAGTTTCGGTGTCTATTGGTATTTTATCATAATACAGGCGGCATCCCGTCGCGGACGATTTGCAGATATGCAATACGTCGGAGGCAAGTCCGTCAGTGACATCAATCATCGAAGTAGGAAGGATTTCTTTTTCCCTGAGCCGTTCAAGAACATCTGCAGGAAATTCCGGCTTAAGCTGCCTTTCAATTATGTATTCGTAACCTGTCAGATCAGGCCTGAAACTTTTATCCATCCCAAATAGCCTGCCTTCTCTTTCAAGGACCCGGAGGCCCATATATGCGGCACCCAGATCTCCCGTCACACAAACAAGATCATTGGGCCCGGCTCCGTTCCGGGCCGTTACAAGTTTCCTGTCAACCGTTCCAATTGATGTAATTCCAATTGTCAGCCCGGTAAGTGAACTTGTTGTATCACCTCCTGCAAGATCAACTTTATACCTTCTGCACGCATGGGATATGCCTTCAAAAAGAGAATCAATCTGCTCAACCGAAAACCGGGAACTGATGCCAAGAGATACCAGGATCTGGCCCGGCTGTCCATTCATGGCATAAATATCGGAGATGCCCCTGATTACAGCTTTGTAACCAAGATGTTTCATAGGAGTGTATACCAGGTTGAAATGTATCCCCTCCATTAAAAGGTCGGATGATACCAATGTCAGGTTGTTGCCGGTATCAATAATGCATGCATCGTCGCCGGGGCCTTTCAGAGTACCGGAGTTGATTCTTTCAGCTCCCGCAGAAAGCCGTTCTATCAGACCAAATTTTCCAAGACTTTCCAGCGGAGTATTTTTATTTTCAGGATCATTCATTTTTCGGAGGTTTTTTTATGCGTTTGACCGGAATGACTAAGATTTGATCTGTAACATGATTTGCCCCGGGATCTTGTTAAAGTGTCTTTGCCGGCCATGCCATTTTACTGATAGTCATATCCTTCTACTGATTTTTCAGGTCCTTTCTATGTCCCGCCCGAATGGGCTCAGTGCCACTTCAGTAAGCTTGAAATGCTGCATTCCGAACGGGATCCCTATTATCGTGATGCATAGCAGAATGCCAAAAAAGGCGTGTGTTGCTGCAATCCAGATGCCTCCGCACAGGAGCCAGACTATATTCATGAAAATGTACAGACATCCCGAGGCCCTTTCCTTTATCCGGCTCTTTCTGCCGAAAGGCCATAATGAGAGTGATGACATTTTGAGGGTCTGCAATCCGAAAGGTATTCCTATTATGGTCAGCATCAGTATCATGCTGCCAATGAAGTATTCAATGGTTATGATTATTCCTCCGAATATCAGCCATACAATGTTTCCGAGAATCTTCATAAGCAATAGATTTATTTAAGAAACTGAACTGCTTTCCGGCAGCCGGACAAAAACAGCATGTCATTGAATCGTTCCCATGCCTGCCGGTCCCCGTTCACAGGGAGGCCGGCCCTGATTTCCGGTCATTCAAGAATCACCGTTTTATCTTTCGGGTACTTAACTGAATAGGTCAGAACCACCTGACGGGTTTCCTGAGGCTTGATTTCAAGATCCCATTTGATCTCACCTGTCTGCCGGTTGTATTTTCCTTTCGACAGTTCGATTGCATCAACCTCTATCCCGCTGTTGGAAGAAACAGGGATCTGGTCATTCACAGTGATCCTGATCATGTTGGGCTTATTGTTCCTGATGGTTATTTCAAATGAGAATGTCTCAGTTTTATTTGCGCCAAGGATCCTTTTGCTGGTATAGCCCTGCCTCTTTTCTCTTTTTACCAGAATGCTGTTATCAGTGCCAAGTGAAATCATCATCGTATCTTTCAACTGGTACACATCCAGGTATGATTTGCCAACATATGCATTGTCAAAATACAAGGTGGCCTCACCCCCGATAAGCCCCTGTTCTGCCCAGCCGGTGATGTTTCCGGTCAGATATGCCCCTGATGACAGCCTGGGAACGGTGATATACCTGTATTCAGCCGGGGATGTGGTCCGTTGGATCTCTATCGTCTGAATTTTGCCGTCTGAAGGGACGGAAGACGGGACCGAAACATCGAAAGTGACCGTTGTCTCACCAGTCTGTTTTTGAACCATTGCCGGCATTGCCTCGACATCACTGAGTTCTGCACCGGATTCAAGTGTTACCAGTCCGGCGGCGTCATCAGTTTTCTTTTTTGCCTGGCTGTACGCGATCCCCCTTGTTAGAGGAACAGCAGGCAGAGGCGTGTAAAAGTCTATGAACCACGGATCGAGCCTGGGTACATTGCCTGAGATCCACGGAGTGGCGTTCGAAAAGCTTAGCTTCACGTCCTTCCATGGCACCCCTGTATTCTGAAAAACATTCGCTTTATAGTAGATGGTTACCGGCCTGGTTATGTTGTCAACCCTTATGTCGTATGACGGAAACCAGCCGGCGTTGGACACTACATAGCTGCAGCTTATTCTTCCCGCAACGGACTTTTCTGCAGTCACTGCCACGGAGATCTCTCCTGACGGAAGATTCTTTTTCCCGAACCGGTCGGAGATCTGTTGCTGCAGGGCGGCAATCTGCCTTTCGTACTCCCTGATCATCCTGTTTTTTCTTAGAATACCCGTTGTCAGCTGATCCATATTGTTGGTATACAGATCCATAATATTCTTCATCTGTTCGATTGAATACGCTGTCTCCCTGGCAAGTATAGCACGGTTGGCAACCAGGAAGGCTTCCTTTTCCTTCAGAACACCGATGGCCGCCTTCTCATCTTCAACCTTAAGCTGAAGGGCCTCAATCTGAGTGCGGATGCTTTTTACCTCAGGAATATCCTCAAGGTTGCTCAGATAGTTATTCTGATGATTAACTGAAAGAATAACAAAATCGCCGTACCCTTTTACCTGGATGCTCTGCGCATCAATATAAGGTGAGAGTCCCCCCAGTTTCAGTATGGTTTTTCCTGAAGCAAGTTCAACCGAAGCCTCATGACTCAACCGGGCACGGTCAGTGAATACTGTCACATGTGTTAGGGGGGCCCTTATGTCTGCTTCATTCCCGGCCCTCAGAAAAGAAAAACCTGCCACGAAAAGCATCAATGCAGAAACAAGCTTTTTCATCAGTTTACTATTTTTAATTGTGATTTGTGTGTCCGCCCCGCCAAAAAAAGCACCGTACTTCCTGACAGTTATGCCTGTGCCTTTTGTGTTTAAATGACAAGGGATCCTCATAAAACATGAAATACATTGTTGTTAAAGTTAAGTTATTCTGATGAACTGATAACAGCAATTATCGGACCGAAAAATATATACACTGGAAGGAACCGAATCAATGTGTATGCAGAAGCTTCCGTCTGACTACCCGACCATCCGGTAATATGCACGGGGGAATAGACTGAAACCGGTGGATTTCATCATGATATGACTCTGGTATTTAATGATATGAAGACTACCGGCCCCCCTGCCTGTCCGGTTCATCCTGATGCCCTGCCATGGGGCAGCCGGGCACCGGGCAATTGATTATCTTGTGTTCCTTGTTGTCGGAAGGATTCCATCCCATTACAAGAAGAAAAACAAAAAAACCAACCACATATGCAACTGCTATATGCCAGCCTTTTCTCAGCCAGAGCAGAACATTCCTGCCTTCAGGGAACTTATTGGTGATTGCGACGCCGGCCGAGGAACCGAACCAGACCATGGAACCTCCAAAACCAACGGCATAGGCCAGCATTCCCCAGTCGTAATGCCCCTGGTCAATGCACAGTTTTGTGAGCGGTATATTATCGAAAACTGACGACAGAAAACCAAGTACGAAAGCGGTTCCCCAGCTTGCATTCGGGAGCTCCTCAACAGGCATCATTGATGCACACATCACCAGACACAACAGGAATATGGTACCTTTCAACGCTTCGGGTACCTCCTTCCATGGAATTTTAATTAAAAAAGCTCCGGCTATTATCGCAATCCATACCCCGAGGCCAGGCATATCATACAAAATGTTGGACAGTATGGCTCCTGCAAGTATCAAAGCTGCAACTCCGATATTCTTCCATCTGATAACAATACCCGTGCGGGGATCCTTCCTGATTCTCATGTATTTGTCCTGCTGATGGGCTCCGAACCATGCAAATACCAGAAAGGCAAAGACTGAGGCTATGAATGCCGGAAGCACTTTAAGCGCGCTTACCCCGCCTATCCACATCATCGTGGTGGTGGTGTCGCCCACAACACTGCCTGCTCCGCCGGCATTGCTGGCAGCAACAATGGCAGCAAGATAGCCGATATGAACCTTCCTGCTGAAAACCACATAAGCTATCGTTCCTCCTATCAGCGCAGCCGCAATATTATCGAGGAAGGCCGACATGATGAAAACGAACAGGAGCAGGAGAAGAGGACCCTTCCAGTCATCAGGCAGATATTTGGGAAGAATATCAGGAACCCTGGATTCCTCAAAAATTTTCGAAAGTATTGCAAAGCCAAGCAAAAGGCCAAGCAGATTCAGCATTATTCCCCATTCACCTTCCCTGTGTTCCTTGTCAGCCAGCTGTTCAAGAAACGGAGTTTCGCCAAACATATGTTCCGCAAAACGGAAGCCCGGATCAAATATCAGTTTAAAGGCAAGTATCACAATCAGGCCGGTGACAGCTACCCAGAAGGTTTGCCTGTGGAAGAAGGCTACTCCTGCCAGAACAAGCGCAAACAAAATGAACTCAAATCTTACCGGGCCGGCTGAGGGAACGTTGCTGCCGGCACCAAAGGCAATCATGGGAAGGAAAAGCGAAATAAGGAACAGCAAACCTCTTTTTGCCGGCTTGCTCTCATTGCAGGGATTTGTGTCTGTCATGCGAACGTCTTTTTAAAACAGGCGAAGCGCAAAAGTAATGAATTATCGGTAATTATCTTAACGGGTGCGCACAAACGGAAACCCTGGCCGTCATTGGCGGAACTGAATCTTTTCCGGAACATCGGGGTAATTCAGACTGGTTTGTTCCGGCGTTTTCTTTACAGCCATCGGACAGCCCGGAACAGGACAGTTTATTATTTTATGCTCTTTATTGTCAGCAGGTTCCCAACCCATCAGCATATAAAGGACAAAGAAGCCCACAACATAGGATACAGCCACATGCCAGCCATTTTTGATCCATTTGACAACATTGCGGCCCTCCGGGAACTTATTGGTGATGGCAACTCCTGCCGAGGATCCGAACCAGATCATTGAGCCGCCGAATCCTACTGTATATGCAAGCATTCCCCAGTCATAGTGACCCTGGTCGAGACACAGCTTGGTAAGGGGTATATTGTCAAACACCGCTGAAAGGAACCCAAGCGATAATGCGGTTACCCAAGAAGCATCGGGAAGCTCCTCAACAGGCATGAGCGACGCACAGGTGACAAGGCAGAGAAGGAATATCGTGCCTTTCAGGGCTCCGGGCACTTCTTTCCATGGCATGCGGGTAAAAAAAGACCCTGCAACTATGGCGATCCAGACACCAAGAGCCGGCATATCGTAAAGAATGTTCGAAATTATTGCGCCGGCAAGGATCATGATGACACTGATTATCTTTTTCCAGTCCACCACTGTGTCAGGGCTTGAATCCTTCTGAATTTTCTGGTACCTGTCCTGCTGGTGGGCTGCAAACCAGGCAAAGAAAAGCAGGGCAACGCCGGCTGCGACGTAAGCGTGCAGAACATTAAAGGCTGATACCCCGTCGATCCACATCATGGTAGTGGTGGTATCGCCGACCACGCTGCCCGACCCTCCTGCATTGCTGGCAGCAACCAGCGCCACAATGTAGCCAATGTGAACCCTTTTCCTGAATACAACAAGTGCGACGGTGCCTCCTATCAGGGCCGCAGCAATATTATCGAGAAAGGATGAAAGGATAAAAACAAAGACCAGCAGAAGAAAAGGACCTTTCCAGTCATCAGGAAGGTAATGCGGCAATTTGTCGGGTACACCCGACTCCTCAAACAATTTTGACAGCACGGCAAAACCAAGCAGCAAACCGAGAAGGTTCAGGATTATTCCCCATTCACCCTGGCGAAGATCTTTGTCCATTAACTGCTCCCCAAAGGATGTGGTTCCGAAAAAATGCTCAAACAAATGAAACCCCGGGTCAAAAAGCAACTTGAAGATCACAAGCACTGTTAATCCGATAACAGCCACCCTGAAGGTCTGGTTATGAAACAGGGCAACGCCAAGAAGGATAAGGCCGAAAAAGATAAACTCGATCCTGACGGGACCGATCATAACCGGATCATTGCCGGCTCCGAAAACAGACAGGGGAGCCAGAAGCATAAGAAAAGCCAGAATTCCCTTCAGGAAATTCTTTGACAGCCAGTAATTTAGTTTGCCTGACATTTGCTGGAGTTTATTAAACGGGTATCCTCGTACTGAAAAAGTGCGAATTTATAAATAATTTCAGCAAATATTCCGATCATCAGCAGGGTATTTAAATGATCTTCCTGATTCTTCCGCCCGTTCAAATTATGGAACGAATCCCTGATCATTCGCAATATTTTTAATAATTTTGCGGTCAATTTGGAGGTGCCGGTATTGGAGAATTAACAAAACCTTTTGCAGTTTGTTAGTTTATGTAAGGAAAAACAGATGGAAACAGATCAGGACAGGATAATAAACGATGTAACATCGGGAGATTACAAGTACGGATTCTATACCGATATTGAGACTGAAAAGATACCCCGCGGTTTAAATGAGGGTACTGTACGCCTGATATCGGAGAAGAAGGAAGAGCCTGAATGGCTGCTTGAGTTCCGCCTGAAGTCATTTCGTCACTGGCAAACCATGAAGATGCCTTCATGGGCAAATCTGAAAATACCTGAAATAGATTACCAGGATATTATTTACTATGCAGCCCCCAGGCAAAAACCCAGGCTTGACAGCCTCGACGATATTGATCCCGAACTGAAGAGGACATTTGACAGGCTGGGCATCCCGCTCGAGGAACAAAAACATTTGTCGGGAGTCGCCGTTGATGCCGTCATGGACAGTGTTTCCGTAAGAACAACTTTCAGGGAAACCCTGGCCGAAATGGGTATTATCTTCTGTTCCTTCAGTGAAGCTGTAAGGGAATTCCCGGAACTTGTAAAACGTTATATGGGAACCGTTGTCCCCTATACCGATAACTTTTTTGCTGCCCTTAACTCAGCCGTTTTCAGCGATGGCTCATTTTGTTACATACCCAAGGGAATACGGTGTCCGATGGAATTATCCACATATTTCAGAATCAATTCGGCAAATACCGGTCAGTTTGAACGCACACTGCTTGTTGCCGATGAGGAAAGCTACGTCAGTTACCTGGAAGGATGCACGGCACCGATGAGGGACGAGAATCAGCTTCATGCAGCAGTTGTGGAGATCATTGCAGAGAAAAATGCAGAGGTCAAGTATTCAACGGTTCAGAACTGGTATCCCGGGGATAAGGACGGGATCGGAGGCATTTTTAATTTCGTCACCAAAAGGGGCCTGTGCAGGGGCGAAAGCTCGAAAATCTCATGGACACAGGTTGAGACGGGTTCCGCAATAACCTGGAAATACCCTTCATGCATCCTCAGGGGCGATAATTCAACAGGCGAGTTTTATTCGGTTGCGGTTACAAACAACCATCAGCAGGCCGATACCGGCACAAAAATGATTCATATCGGCAGGAATACAAGGAGCACCATTGTCTCAAAAGGCATATCGGCAGGATATGGGCAAAACAGTTACCGCGGCCTGGTCAGGGTGCTTAAGAATGCAAAGGATGCAAGGAACTTTTCACAGTGCGATTCCCTTCTCCTTGGAAACAGATGCGGAGCACATACTTTCCCCTATCTTGAGGTTGACAATCAGAGCGCAATTGTGGAACACGAAGCAACAACCTCCAAAATAGGGGAGGATCAGATATTTTACTGCAATCAGAGAGGAATATCAACCGAAGATGCCATAGGCCTTATAGTAAACGGATATGCAAGGGAAGTGATCAACAAGCTTCCGATGGAATTTGCAGTCGAAGCACAGAAGCTTCTACAGATAAGCCTCGAAGGCAGCGTCGGATAATCAATTTTGTAACCATTATAAGTCATCATGCTTGTTATTAATAATTTACATGCTGCCATTGAAGGGAAGAAAATACTCAGGGGAATAAGCCTTGAGGTAAAACCCGGTGAGATCCATGCAATAATGGGACCGAACGGGTCAGGAAAAAGCACCCTGGCAGCAGTGCTCGCAGGAAGGAATTTTGCCGAGGTCATCGAAGGGTCAGTTACATATTTCGGGAGAAATCTGCTGGAGATGGCTCCCGAGGATCGTTCGAGGGAGGGAATATTCCTCGGCTTCCAGTATCCGATCGAAATCCCGGGGGTAAGCATGGTGAATTTTCTCAAGACAGCTGTTAATGAACATCGGAAGTACAAAGGACTGGAGCCTCTTTCTGCATCGGATTTCCTGAGGATCATGCGGGAGAAGAAAGAGCTTGTCGACATCGATTCGAAACTTGCGAACAGATCAGTGAACGAAGGATTTTCGGGCGGCGAGAAAAAGAAGAATGAAATCTTTCAGATGGCTATGCTCGAACCAAAGCTTGCCATCCTGGATGAAACGGATTCGGGCCTTGATATTGATGCCCTGAGAGTGGTGGCAAACGGCGTCAACAAGCTTAAACGACCTGACAGCTCTGCAATTGTGATAACACATTACCAGCGCCTGCTCGATTACATAGTGCCCGATGTCGTCCATGTACTATACGACGGCCGCATTGTCAAATCCGCAGGCAGGGAACTTGCACTGGAACTTGAGGAGAAGGGATACGACTGGATCAAAAAAGAAGTTGACAATCAGAACTGATATGGCAGTAAATTCAGAACTTAAGGAACTCTATTCAGGTATCTACACCAGCAATATCCGAAAGATATGGGAGGGTTCAACACCCTTCCTGAATACTTTCAGGGACGCAGCCTTCGAAAGGTTCACCAGGCTCGGGGTTCCCACCAGGAAGGATGAGAACTACAAGTACACGAACCTCGATCTGTTTTTCAGGCACGACTATAAAACCTACTTTATGCCTGATGAATCTGATTTTATCAAAGCCGAGGAATTCAGGTGCGATGTCACGGATCTTGATGCTCACGGCGTTGTGCTTCTGAACGGATTTTACCCTACAATCAACGGCAAGATACGAACACTCCCCGGCGGAATATTGATAGGAAGCCTTAATGAGGCTTCACGGCGGTTCCCCGAACTGGTTGAAAAGCATTACGGGAAATACGCGAAAAGCAATTCCGACGGCCTGGTGCACCTGAACACTGCAATGGCTTCTGACGGAGTATTTGTCCATGTCCCCCGGGGAACACACCTTAATAAACCTGTCCAGGTGATTAACCTGGTCGATTCGGCTGAAGATGTTTTTAACCAGCACCGCAATCTTATCATCGTGGATGAGCAGGCGGAATTTACCATAATTATATGCGATCATACATTATCGCCACAAAAATTCCTTACCAACGCAGTAACGGAAGTTTATGTTGGAGAAAATGCACGTTTTGATATAATCAGGGTCCAGAATGAACATAATAATGCCTGTAAAATAACACACACATTCATTCACCAGGACCGGAACAGTTATTCTTCATCAAACAATTTAACCCTTCACGGCGGCCTTGTAAGGAACAATACTTATCATTTCCTTGGCGGGGAAGGTGCGGAATCCAATTCATTCGGCCTCTACCTATCGGATAAGTGGCAGCATGTCGACAACCTGGTAAGTGTCGAACATGCCTTCCCGAATTGTACGAGCAACCAGCTTTTCAAGGGAGTGCTCGACGAGATGTCAACGGGAGCCTTCAACGGCCGGATATTTGTTGACCCCGGGGCTCAGGGCACCCTGGCTTATCAGAAAAATAACAGCATCCTGCTGACCGATGATGCCAAAATGTACAGCAAGCCCCAGCTTGAGATCTATGCGGATGATGTTAAGTGCAGCCATGGAGCCGCGGTTGGCCAGCTCGATGAGAATGCCCTGTTCTACCTGCAGTCGAGGGGGATCGATAAACGACAGGCAAAGCTTATGCTGATGCTTGGATTCGCCCATGAGGTGATCCGGAATATCGGGGTCGAACCCCTGAGGGAACGGATCGACAGTCTCGTTATGCAGCGCCTTAAGGGAGAACTGTCCAGATGTGCCAGCTGCATGGTTAAATGCGGATAACGATATTGGAATTGAAAGACATAGCAGAAATACGGGCCGATTTTCCACTTTTAAGCAAAAAAGTGTACAACAAGCCTCTGGTTTATTTCGATAACGGTGCCACAACCCAGAAACCTCAATGCGTGCTCGATGCCATTCAGGAGGTATTTGCAAGTTATAACGGGAATATTCACCGGGGCGTCCATGCCATGAGCGACATGACTTCCGAAGCATATGAAAATTCAAGGGAAAAGGTCAGATCGTTCATTAATGCCGCCAGAAGGGAAGAGGTGATATTCACATCGGGAACAACCGGATCAATCAACACCATTGCATTCAGTTTTGGAGAAAGATATGTAGGGCCGGGAGATGAAATCATCATTAGCTGCCTTGAGCATCATGCCAATATTGTCCCGTGGCAGATGATGTGCCGGAGAAAGGGTGCCTCGCTGCGGGTCATCCCGGTAAACGATGAGGGTGAAATACTGATCGATGAGTATATTAAGCTGCTTTCGCCAAGGACCAGGCTCGTTTCCGTGACACAGGCTTCAAATGCACTCGGTATCATTCTTCCGGTCGGAGAGATCATCCGGATAGCCCATTCTGCCGGAATTCCTGTTCTTATTGACGGAGCCCAGGGAGTACAGCACGGTGTTGTGGACGTATCAGCACTTGACTGTGACTTTTATGTTTTTTCCGGACATAAGATTTATGGTCCTACCGGAACAGGCATCCTTTACGGCAAGGAAAAATGGCTTGAAGAACTGCCGCCCTATCAGGGCGGAGGCGACATGGTCGAAAAGGTGACTTTTGAAGAGACCACCTATAATGAACTGCCCTTTAAGTTTGAAGCAGGCACAATGAACTTTGCAGGAGCCATAGGACTCGCAAGGGCACTTGATTATATGCTGGAAACAGGAAGGGAGGAAATTGCCGCCCGCGAAAAAATGCTTCTTGATTATGCCACCGGAAGATTGGCAGAGATCAGACCTCTGAAGATCTACGGTAATTCAAAAAACAAGATCTCCACCATTTCATTCCTGATAGATGGCATTCATCAGTATGATACAGGTACCATTCTTGACAAGCAGGGGATCGCCGTCAGAACCGGAACCCATTGCGCCCAGCCTGTCATGGACAGGTTCGGAATAGAAGGCACCGTAAGGATCTCAATGTGCTTCTACAACACCATGGAGGAAATAGATAGCCTCTGCACAGGGATTGAAAAGGTGATCAGTATGTTTTCATGACAGGAGAATATGACGATAAATGAGGTTCAGGATAATATAATCTCAGATTTTTCGGTATCTGATGACTGGATGGACAAGTACGACCTGCTCATCGATCTCGGGAAAAGCCTGCCGGAAATCGATCCCCGTTTTAAAACCAACGACTACCTGATTGAAGGCTGCCAGTCGAAAGTATGGCTCCATCCTGATTACGACGGGCACATGATCTCATTCACTGCCGACAGCGATGCAATAATCACACGGGGAATCGTGGCCCTTCTTATAAAGGTCCTTTCAGGCCGGACCCCCGATGAGATTATCGGTGCAGAGCTTTATTTCATCGACAGGATAGGCCTGAGGCAAAACCTTTCTCCGACACGCTCAAACGGACTGCTGGCAATGACAAGGCAGATCAAGCTTTATGCAATGGCCTTCAGGGCAAAAAAGAACTAGCATCAGTTTAATCAGGTTCAGGATAAGCATATGTGCTTTAATCCGGATCAGGAGACTATAGATTCTATAACCCGTTAAAATCATACATTATGGACCCTTCTGAACAACTCGAAATTGAAATGCGGATCGGACAGGTGCTCAAAAGTATTTATGACCCCGAAATCCCGGTGAATATCTATGACCTCGGACTTATTTACGATATAACACTTGATGATGACCATGTTGCGCATATAACCATGACCCTCACTGCTCCAAACTGCCCGATGGCCGAGGAACTTGTTGAGGAGGTGAAGTTCAAGGTGGCAGGTACCCGGGGTGTCAGGGACTGCAAGCTTAAGCTTACCTTTAGCCCCCCCTGGAACAGGAACATGCTGAGCGATGAAGCCAAACTTGAACTGGGTTTTCTGTGATTGCAGGGATTCAGGGATCATCCGGACCTTGTCTCTCCAGGAATATCAAGGGAAAGGCACGTGAACTGGGTTTTGATATTTGCGGGATAGCAAAATCCAGACCGCTCACGGAACGCGGCCCAATCCTGGAAGAGTGGATCAGTGCAGGAATGCATGACGGGATGAATTTCCTTGCAAGGGACATTCCGAAACGCCTCGATCCGTCTTTTCTCCTGCCGGGCGCAAAATCGCTGGTTGTAACCGGCCTTAATTATTACTCGGAAACAATCCGGAAAGCTGAAGATGTCCCATTGCTTTCCAGGTATACCTATGGCACCGATTATCACGAAGTGATACTTTCAAAGCTGAACCGGCTCCTGGAGTGGATAAAAATGCTTGATCCTGATGCAGCAGGCAGGCCTGTTGTCGATTCAGCTGCCATACTGGAAAAGGCATGGGCAAGGGAAGCCGGCCTGGGCTGGCAGGGACGCCATTCAATTGTTATCAGTAAAGAAGCCGGATCGTTTTTTTTTCTCGGGATTCTGATCCTGAACATCGAACTGGACCATGATGAACCCTTCACCGGTGACTTATGCGGAGATTGCAGGTTGTGCATCGACGCCTGCCCTACCGGGGCAATCAACAATAACAGAACCATCGACGCCCGGAAATGCATTTCCGGCCTCACGATAGAAAGCAGGCAGCCTTTGCCGGAAAAGCTGCTGCCATTATTCGGAAAACGGATTTACGGATGCGACAGGTGCCAGGAAGCCTGTCCATGGAACAGCAGTGCAAAGATCAACAATAATCGTGAATTTGACCCGGACCCTGAAATCGCCCGGCTGACAAGGAAGGACTGGCTGACCCTTTCAGAGGAACAATTTACACATCTGTTTGGCACTTCGGTATTAAAGCGGATCCGGTACAAGAAATTCATGGAAAATGTCAGGGCAGTACTGAATGAAAAGGATTAAGGCTGCCTGTCTTCAATTACAGTAACGATAACTTCCCTTTGGCTCCTCGGTCCGTCAAATTCGCAAAAAAACACATTCTGCCATGTTGACAGCCCTGCTTTCCCTTATTATTCCTTCCACCTCGCGGGTTATATCATAAAGCCATTCCTGGAATGTGTGCTCAGGGTTATTGTCTTTTGCATTTTGGTTCTTTTATTTAAAACATTCAGTGTTTGTTTTTACCTTTCCTTATAAAATTACGTCTTATTGGAAACGGATCAACAGGTTTGATGGAAAAAGAACTTATAGAAGAGTGCATAAAAGGAGATCTGCACAATTTCAGGAAGGTTGTTGAGAAAAGTACACCCTTTGTTTTCTCAGTTGCTTTCAGGATGCTCGGCGATGATGAAGAAGCAAAAGATGTTGTTCAGGATACAATGGTAACCATATGGGAGAAAATGAACAGAATCAAATCATCAGACAGTTATAAAACATGGTTATACAGGATCACAATAAACAAATGCCATGATTTGCTGAGGAAAAACAAACACAGAAATGAATTCAGGTATGATGATGAAGCATGGGCAATCATTGCCAACCACATTGCAGAGGATAAAGTGTCTGAGCTGGAAAACAGTGATAATGCACGAATAATTAACATCCTGACAGATAAGCTCGGCCCAAGGCAGAAATCTGTCTTCATCCTTGCGGAAATAGAGCAATTGCCTTATGACGAAATAGCTGAAATTACGGGAATGAATAAATCATCGGTAAAATCAAACCTTTATTACGCAAGGAAGAATATTGAAGCGATAATCAGGAAAAATCTTTTAAAATGATGCCGGAAAATAAAAAATACAGGAGGTTATTGGAGATTCTCAGGGAGTCAAAACCGATTATGCCTGATCCCGATGGCATTGAGAACGAAATCATCAGACGGATAAAGGCAAAACAGGCGACGCCATCCGGGAAGGAGATCCTCACTGAACGCATTTTTGGATGGGCTTACATCGGTTGGGTGAGGCGAAGTCTTGTTGCGGCTTGTGTGCTGGTCATTCTTGTGTTTGTATATCAGCAGACAGTAATTCTGAGTCAGGTTAAAAAGATAAGCAGGCAATCGGTAGTGATAACCAATGAACTGAGAACATCTCCGTCTGAAGATGCCGGAAGAAAACTTACTATCCTGAGGCTGTCAAAAAAGCTTCGCTCTGCTGATGAATCGGTAATTTCCGGAGAGCAGCTCGGGATCTTAATAAGATCATACGATGAAATGGAATCAAAATACAGGAATCTTCTGAAAATAATCAACGAGGATCCTGAGCTGAAAACTTATATTGAAAAGAGGCTGAATGAGAACTTAAATAAAAGATCTGATCTGTAGAGATATGAAAAGGAGCAAGTTAAAAACCATAATATCAATGATGCTGCTGATAGTAGCGTCATGCGATGAACCGGAGACAACAGTGACTGACATTGTTCACACTGACGGATCTGTAACCAGGAGAATTGAGATGAAAAGCATTAAAAATGAATTCAGGGCATCAGACATCCAGGTTCCGTTTGACAGTACATGGATCGTGCGCGATTCGATGGAGATTGACTCGGGCGGGGATACTATCTGGGTAAAAAGGGCTGAAAAACTATTCGTAAATGCCGATGCAATAAACAGGGACTATATGTCTGACAGCTGCGCAAACAAGGAGATCCGCCGTCATGTACTGTTCAGTAAGAAATTCAGATGGTTCAATACAAAATACAGGTTTTCGGAAGTTGTTGATAAAAAGCTTGACAGTGATCATTACCTGTCAGATTTTCTGAACAAGGAAGAGCTAAGATGGTTTTACAGCCCGGCCAGCGTCACCGGACGGATGAAAACGGGCCCTGACAGTTTGAAGTACAAAGCTTTCAGCGATACTGTTGACAGGAAGGTTGTGAGATGGACATATAAGTGCCTGCTGTCAGAAATAATATCTGAGTTCACGGCTCTGACCAGTGGCAGGGAGGGAGCAGATGAAGTTGCTGATTCATTAAAATCGCATGAGGATCATATTCTGAAGATATTGGAAAAAAACGATGACAAGGTTGACAGCCTGTTGTCAGACGAACTTTTACTGAAAAGATTCACTGGCAGCCCGGATGCGCCGATATTCGAGTCCGAAGCTGATTCCGCCATTAATCTTGCAGTTGAAAAGGTAGCATTCGATTTTAAGGAATATGCGGTACGTATAATTATGCCGGGAAGCCTGACTGCCACAAATGGTTTTACTGACTCTGCAGGGGTGGTGCTCTGGCCCGTCAGGTCAGATTTTTTCCTGACTGAGAAATATGAAATGTATGCCGAATCTCAGGTCAGTAATAAGTGGGCCTGGATCATAACGGCTGTTTTTGTGGTCTTTGTGCTTACCGGGATAATATTACATAAAAGAGGAAAAGGCTGATAATTGCAGCCCTTTCCTCTTCAATAAACCTAATCAACCTGATAAGAACCAGAAAAAAGTTTTCAGCTGTTATAATCTTTTAGCATCAGCATAAGTTTCTGCCTTGTGAAAAAGATCCTGCTTTTGACAGTACCTATCTTTAATCCCAGCTTTTCTGCTATTTCGTGATATTTGAATCCGTCAATATGCATCTTGAACGGGATCCTGAATTCATCGCCAAGCGAATCAATGGCTTTGCTGATCTCCTCCTCGGCGTAATTGGATTCGGGAGAAGCAAATCCCTTGTCATGGGGCATGTTCAGGTAATACAGATCCTGTGTTCCGTCAATAATCGTGTTTTCCTTGATATTGCGACGATAATTGTTTATAAAGGTGTTCTTCATGATCGTGAAAACCCATGCCTTCAGATTGGTGTAATCAACAAATTTGTCCTTGTATGTAATGGCCTTTAAATATGTATCCTGAACCAAATCCAGGGCAGTGTCGCGATCCGCTGTCAGACTCAATGCAAATCTTTGCAGATTTCCCTTCATTTCGAGAAGATTGTTGTTGAATTCGAATGTTGTCATGGCTGCAATCATTTTAATGAATGCAAAACTATCAAATAAATAAAGATATACAAATCTTAATATCTTTAAATCCTGTTATTCCAGAATCGTTCCAAAGAATATAAATATGTAAGATAATGTGTGTCAGTAATATATTGTGGAATTACGGTATTGGTTCTAAATTGATGATAAATTGTAAATCCGGTTTTACGGAAGATTTTTATTTGTGTGAGGGTTTGGGGAATTTCGTGCCGGCAACAGGTCTTATCTTATTAACCTGCACGGGTGAGCATAATAACCTGCATTGCATGTCAGCTTCTGCCGTGCGGGCCATAATGGACCGGCGCCGTCGGGATCTTGTCATTCACTATTGAAATAGTACGTGAGCAACCCGTCTTTTATCAGTGTTCCGGACCAATCTTAAGTTATTTCAGTATTTCTTTCGTATTTTTAAAACAAAAAGCATGGATATTAATATAAGAATAAGCAACGGCCAGATACTAAGGGGTTTCGTCAGGAATCCGGGCGGAAGGACCAAGGCTGTAATAATAATGGTTCACGGCCTTGGTGAACATATTGGAAGATATTCATTTCTGGCCGATCTTCTCATGAAGGACGAAATCGGATTTGCCGGGGTTGATCTGCCGGGGCATGGACGCTCGGATGGCACAAGGGGGCATATCAGGAGCTATGATTTATTGAACGGAATGATTGACATCCTTCAGGCTGATTGCGGGAAGATCTTTCCGGGCGTCCCGCAGTTCCTGTACGGACACAGCCTTGGAGGCGGGATAGTGCTTAACTGCCTCCTGAAGAAGGACCCGGTGGTCAGAGGGTCAATAATTTCCTCCCCCTGGCTGAAGCTTGCAGATGAACCCTCACCGGCCATGAAGAAGCTGGCCTTCCTTGCCGGAAAAATCATTCCCTCACTGACGATGCCTAACGGGCTTGATCCGCAACACATTTCAAACGACGGCAGCGTGGTGAGGGATTATATTGAAGATCCCCTCATCCACGACAGGATTTCACTTAGTCTTATTGAAGCAGCTTTCAGTGCGGCCGCGGAAGCCAATAAGGAAGCACATCTTCTTAAAAAGCCGGTTCTGCTTATGCATGGCACCAATGATAAAATATGCTCGCCTGAGGGAAGCATCAAATTCGCTGCTGCAACCCGGATGGCAGAGCTGAAAATATGGGAAGGGGGATTTCATGAGCTGCATAATGATCTTAACAGGTCGGAAATTCTTGATTATGCCGTAAACTGGATAAAAAACAGGATTTTATGAATAAATCCCTGAAAGGAAGATGAAACTCAGAACAACTTTTACTATCCCTCCCCCGCCGGAAAAAATCACTTATCATACACCGGTGGTTTTTCTCGGATCATGCTTTGCGACATCGATCGGAAGGCATTTCGAACTTGGCCGCATCCCTGTGCTGATAAATCCCTCTGGAACGGTTTTTAATCCGGTTTCTGTAAGCAATACACTCAGCGCCGTCATGAAGCATAAAAATTTCGGCCCTGAGGATATTTACAAAACCGCCGACAGGTGGATAAGCTTCAGTCACTATACTGATTTCACTTCGGAGCATCCTGGGATCCTATTGAAAAAGATCAATAAAAATATTGAAACAGCACATGATTTCCTGACCGGCGCGGAATTCCTGTTCGTGACTTTCGGAACCGCATGGGTCTATTCTTTGAATAAAACGGGTGAAGTAGTTTCGAACTGCCATAAAATACCACAATCGGAATTTACCCGTAGAATGATTTCGGTGAATGAAATAACTGATCTCTGGTCGGAACAGCTTGAGATACTGCATTCAGCCTTTCCCGGCCTTAAAGTCATTTTTACCATAAGCCCCGTCAGGCACTGGAAAGAAGGTGCCCATGGCAACCAGATAAGCAAGTCGATACTTCTCCTTGCAGTCGAAAAGCTTCAGAAGCATTCTTCAAAGCCTGGTTACTTCCCTGCCTATGAGCTGGTTATGGACGATCTGCGCGACTATCGTTTTTATGATACCGATATGCTTCATCTCTCGGAAACTGCAACTGAATATATATGGGATGCATTTGCAAAATGCTATATTGATGACCGGGCATTAAACATTTATTCGGAGGTTCTTAAAATCTCAAAGGCGGCCCTGCACAGAGTCGGGCCGGATGCTCCCCAGTCGAAAAGGTTTGCTGAGAATATGATTGGGAAGATCAATGATGTGCAGGCAAAATATCCTTTCCTTGATCTTGACCCGCAAAGAAAATATTTTGCTGACCTGTTAAAATAGATCCCTTTTCCGGCCGGTGAACCGGGCCGCTACCAGTTTGAGTCAATAAGTCCGGGAAAATCCTGAGGATTACCTGAGATTAAAATATTGTCGGGTATTTCAATCTCCTCAGTGTCAGGGATGTCCGTAAAGATTATCTTTTTGATGAACAATGATCTCCCGAGATTGCTGAAATATCCGATCTTACTGTCAGTAAAATTAAAAACTCCTGCATTGACAATAAGATAGTTGAAAGGTTTGATCTTGTATATCTCAATCACTTCTGACGGCGGCAGCACGCCTCCGCTAAAGATGACGTCATATCCTTTTTTTCTGAGCAGATATTTATAAAACAGAAAATTATTTTCCCACATCGGGTCAGAAATGTTGATCATGGCAACAGTAACGCCGGCTTTTGCGGAAGTGATTTCCTGGTTGAAATCCTCATTGATGAGTATCTGCTTTATGATATTTCTGATGAACTGTTCCTGGGCCTTTGACAGGCTTCCTGTCTGCCAGAGGATCCTTGATTTTTCCAGCAAAGGATACAGGTATGAAAGATAGGCTTTTTCCATGCCATGTTTTCTGATCAGGGGTATAACCGTCGCGGTGAATTGCTGATCATTGAACTTTATGGCATGCATGAGGATTTTATCAGGGTGGTATTCCGGATCACCGGCCTTGTCCCGGTCGCTGAGGGAAACCACTTCACGGGTCAGTTCGTCCTCACTGAAAACTGCAATCCTTGATATTTTATATCCCTTTCTTTTAAGATAAGCAATATTCAGTATCTTCTTGAGTTCGGATTCACTGTATGTCCTTATGTTGGAGTCTGTTCTTTCAGGTTCCAGGATTCCGTACCTTTTTTCCCAGATCCTGATGGTATGAGCCTTAATTCCTGAAAAGTTTTCAAGATCCTTTATCGAAAAAACATTCATCCCCTCTTCCATGATATTTGATAAATGAATTAAACCATCGGATAATAAGATTGCCCCATGATAATAACAATCAACCAGCAGGGTTGTTATTGTTTTTTCAATATTTTTTTGTGGCCGGATCCTTCCCCTTGAATCCGTTATGACGGGATTCGGGACGTCCTAATCGGGTTTCTCGATCATAATCTTTTTTACGACCCTTGAGCCGTCGCTGAAAGCTATTGTTACCAGGTACATTCCCCTCTGGGGATTTTCAAGCAAGACTTTTGTGAATGACTGGGGATTCTGATACTGTGCCCTGAAAATATCCTGGCCGATCATGTTGGTCACCCTTACCAGTTTCATCTCCTTGTCGGTACGTATTGAAAAGCTGTTGTATCTGACAGGTACAGGGTAAATATTAATATTGGAATTGATGTTGTCCCTGAAAAAGAACCTCGACGAATAATTGCTGAATGTGCCGGCGGTATCCTTCTGTGCCTGCAGTGCAAGTGCAGAGAACATCAGTAACATCGAAATCAAACATTTTTTCATGAATAACATTTTGCCAAAAACAGCAAACAAAAGTCGTGCTAAAGATAACAAAATTTATCGAAATCCGTTATATGTGCTTTTGCTTTTTCAAGGTCGGAGGGTGTGTCAATACAAATACTTTCGCGGGTAGTAACTGCGGTCCTGATTCTGTAACCATTTTCAAGCCAGCGGTTCTGTTCAAGCGATTCAGCGATCTCAAGCCTTCCCGGGGGGAGCTTTGTAATCCTGAGAAGGGTCCCGGTTTTGTAGGCATACAGCCCGATATGTTTATAATAGGAATGCCTGAGGTTCCATTCAGACATTTCAGAATCCCTGACGAACGGAATTGCCGCCCGGCTGAAGTATATTGCATTCCCTGACGAGTCGAGGACCACCTTGGGCTGATCCGGGTTGAATATATCTTCATCGGGCCCTGCTTTTCTCACAAGGGTCGCTATTTCAACTGAACTGTCATCAAAGCATGCCTTGATCAGGTCAATCTGTTCCGGTACAATAAAGGGCTCATCACCCTGAACATTGATGACAATGTCAAATTCCGTCCCCGTTTCCCTGCATATCATGGATATCGCTTCAGCACACCGGTCGGTGCCGCTCCTGTGTTCTTGAGAGGTCAGAATGACATTGCCCCCGAAATTCCGTACAGCCTCGATTATCCTGTCATCATCGGTGGCAACATAAACAGTTTCAAGCGATCGTGAAGCCTGTTCATAAACCCTCCGGATCATGGGCTTTCCGCCTATGTCGGCCAATGGTTTGCCGGGAAACCTGGTCGATGCATAACGTGCAGGTATAATACCTGCAAAACGATGGATGATGTTACTCTTCATGAGGCTAATTTAAGAAAATAGCATTTCCCAATGTTTTAAAAATGTCTTAAATTCGCATCATTGTGAAACATGGAATGAAAGACTTGCAAAGCATCAAGCAGAGGTTCGGGATCATTGGGAACTTTGGGGGCCTTAACCGGGCCATAGATATTGCAGTGCAGGTTGCCCCGACTGATCTTTCGGTGCTGATAACCGGCGAAAGCGGAACCGGCAAGGAGGTGTTCCCCCAGGTTATTCACCATTACAGTTCAAGGAAGCACGGCCAGTATATTGCAGTGAACTGCGGAGCTATACCCGAGGGAACAATTGACTCGGAGCTTTTCGGCCATGAAAAGGGAGCTTTTACCGGGGCAACTGAAAGCCGGAAGGGTTATTTTGAGGTGGCTGACGGCGGTACCATTTTTCTCGATGAGGTCGCAGAGCTTCCTCTATCAACCCAGGTAAGGCTTCTCCGGGTACTCGAAACAGGTGAATTTATCCGCGTCGGCTCATCAAAGGTTCAAAAAACAAATGTCAGGGTGATCGCAGCAAGCAATGTGGACGTACCTCAGGCAATCGGGAATGACAGATTCAGGGAGGACCTTTTCTACAGGCTGAATACCGTCCCGATCAAAATCCCGGAACTCAGGGAAAGGGGCGATGATATCTTTCTGCTTTTCAGGAAGTTTGCAGTCGATTTTGCTGAGAAATACAGAATGCCGGCAATACGATTAAGCAATGAGGCAAAGAATATCCTGCTCAGTTATTCATGGCCCGGTAATGTGCGGCAGCTCAAAAATATAACTGAACAGATTTCAATCATTGAACAGGAACGGGAAATTACTCCTGAAGTTCTGAGATCATACCTGCCTGATTACACTGGCAATAAACTGCCGGTATTGATGAAAAGAAATGAGGACAAGTCGTTTTCGTCTGAACGGGAAATTCTTTATAAGATACTCTTTGACATGAAAAGCGATATGAACGACCTGAAAAAGCTCGTTTTTGATCTGATCAAGAGGGAAGAGGCTGATCTTGATTTTCATGACTCGAACTCGGGAACAATAAAAAACCTGTTCGGCAGATCCGAGCATCATGCCGATCACTTTTCAGGTACGGGCAGCAAAAAAGCACAGGATTTTTCAGTCCACCACGACCGGAGCAATATTCAGGATACAGAGGAGGTGGTGGAGGAATCTCTTTCACTGGCAGGAAAGGAGATTGAAATGATAAAAAAGGCCCTTGAAAAATATAACGGGAAACGGAAAATGGCAGCACAGGAACTGGGCATCTCCGAACGCACCCTGTACAGAAAAATCAAGGAATACGGGATTGAATTATAAGAAACTCATTCAGATGCGACCAGGGATTTACATAATTGCCTTAACCCTTTTGATCCCGGTACTTTTTAACGGATGCAAGGTTACGTATTCATTTTCGGGAGCCAGTATTTCTCCCGGGGTTAAAACAATCAGCATCCAGTACTTCCAGAACAGGGCAAGCCTGGTTCAGCCGGCATTGAGCCAGAATCTTACAGAGGCCCTTATCGACAAATGCAAGTCACAAACAAGCCTTAGCTTTATAAACGGTCTGGGAGATGTCAACTTTGAGGGAGAGATCACTGATTACAATACCCGCCCTCTTACTGTGTCAGCTGATGCAGAGGCTGCCGTAAACAGGTTCACCATAACTGTAAGGGTGGAATTCACAAATGCGGTTGATCCGGACCTGAGCTATGAACAGTCATTTTCGAGGTATGAGGATTATGACAGCGCCCTTGACCTCAGCCAGGTTGAAGATGAGCTTTCGCGGAAGATAATTGAAATGATAGTGGAAGATATCTTTAACAGAGCGTTTGTAAACTGGTGATGAACCATGAACAAGGATGACTTTATCAGGATGATTAACGTCAATACTCCCGTTGAGCGGCACTCGATTGGAGAGATCAGCGATATCGTAAGTGCATTTCCATATTTTCAGACCGCCCACCTGTTGCTGCTTAAAGGTTTGAGGGATACCTCCGATGTCAAGTTCGAAAACCAGCTTAAAAATTCAGCCATTTATGTTGCTGACAGGGAGGTCCTTTATAATCTTCTTAATTACAAAACGGGAATAGCGGATGCCGCTGAGAGCGCCCCGGGGCGGAAAGAGATCCCGGATCAGGCTGCCGTCAGGGCGATCGAAGAACCACAGGGGGCTTCAGACCGGATTCCTGAAGAAGGATCCTTGCCAGGCTCCGAAACACATGGAGCCCAGGATGCGGAAGTCAGTGCTTTCCTGTCAGTCCGGCCCCCGGTTGAAATAGCTGGCGCCGGTATGGAATATGCTGCTGACACTGAAAAACCCCCTTCTGAAAAAGGTGATATTGAACAAACTGTGATCGAATCAGCCATGAACAGCGATGAGCTGATCGACAGATATGAGAAAAGCGAAATTGAAGAATCGGCTGAAGGAATGAAAAGATCAGCTGATTACATTGTTACCCGTTCGATCTACCTTTCAACTGTTACCGACGAGGAAATAGAGAATCCTGTTTTTATTCTTGAAGTGGAAAAGGAAAATCCCGAGGAAAGAATTTTTTATATGGATCCGGGATTTTCCGTTGCTGAGAAGGATGATTATCCTGATCATACATTTGCCGGAAACAGACAAAGTGACACGACAAGTGACGCTCCGGCAGCTACAGCGATGCCATATGATTACGGACAGGGTTTGCAGCCGGAAAATGAACCAATGCCTGTTGCGGCGCCTGATGAAAAGCCGGATCAGGTGCCTGATTCATTGCCGGAACAGATGCCGGTGCAGGAAATCCTGACGGAAGGCGTTGAGACTCAACCCTCGCTGCTTCCTGCAGATGAGCCTTCTCATGAGTCAGCATCATATGCACGGGACGATGCTGCTGAAGAATCATATCCAGCCGCGGAACCCGTCAAGGTGCGTCAGGCACAGGCTGAACTGATCGACAAATTTATCCAGGCAAACCCGAGGATAGAGCCGCGGAAAGAAAAAACCGAAACCGGGAACGAGGACCTGGCCGGGCCATTCACTGAGGAAAAAGAAAGATTCATAACGGAGACCCTGGCAAAAATCTATGTAAATCAGGGATATTACTCCAAGGCAATTGATATTTATGAAAGATTATGTTTGAAATTTCCTGAAAAAAACAGTTACTTTGCAACTCAAATTGAAAAAATAAAAGAGATAATTAAATAATAAGGCAATGGGGATCTATATATTCGTTTCGGTTTTGGTTATTATTGCCTGCATCCTGCAGGTATTGATCGTCCTTGTGCAGAATTCAAAAGGAGGGGGCCTTGCTGCCAATTTTACCTCGGCAGGCCAGACGATGGGAATAAGAAAAACGGCTGACTTTCTTGAAAAATCAACATGGACCCTGGCAGGAGCCATACTCCTGTTGTGTGTTGTTGCGACGGCAACCATCCCGCGCGGAACGGGCCCGGAACGCTCAAGGATTGAAAACCAGATACAGAATGTGGTTGATCCGAATGCCATTCCAACCCTGCCTACTGCTGTTCCTCCCGCAACAACCCCGGCTGGAAACCGGGATGAAACCAGTCCTTCAAATTAGAAAACCATAATAATGCACCAATTGTCAAGTGTCAGTTTGTCATAAGCTGACACTTTTTTGTTGCACCTGTATTATCTTGATTAATAATAATATATAATACCAGTGACTGGAGTTGTATCCTGAACTGACAACTTTGGCGGGAAAAAATGTCGGTAATGGATGCTGAATCATATAAAAAAATCCTTTGGCATAAATTATGCTAAGGCAACAAGTCGGAAAATCATGTTTAACTTTAAAACTATATAGAAATGGCACAATTGAAAGGAAAAGTTTTAGCCGGAAAAGTACTGGTTAAACCTCATGAAGCTGAAGCAAAAACCGCAAGCGGAATAATAATTCCCGATTCCGCAAAGGAAAAACCTCGTCAGGGCACTGTTGTTTTGGTGGGAGCCCCCAAGAAAGATGAAGAAATGGAAGTAAAGAAGGGAGATGTAGTGCTTTACGGAAAATATTCCGGACAGGAGCTTTCCATTGACAATGATGATTATCTTCTTATTTCCCAGTCCGATATTTTATTCATCGCATAAAGAATCGCAAACTAATAATAAATACTAAACACTATGGCAAAGGAAATTAAATACAATATTGATGCTCGTGCCCTGCTTAAGGAAGGTGTAGATCAGCTGGCAGATGCAGTTAAGGTTACGTTGGGTCCCAAAGGACGGAACGTGGTTCTTGAAAAGAAATTCGGCTCCCCTCATGTGACAAAGGACGGGGTAACCGTGGCAAAAGACATAGAATTGTCAGATCCTTACCGGAACATGGGTGCGCAGATGGTGAAGGAAGTGGCATCAAAGACGGGAGATGTTGCAGGTGATGGTACAACAACCGCCACTGTGCTTGCACAGGCCATCATCAATGTGGGACTGAAGAACATTACTGCCGGTGCCAACCCGATGGATGTAAAGCGCGGCATCGACAAAGCTGTTGAGCATGTGGTTGAACATCTTAAATCACAGGCCCAGGTCGTTGGCAATGACCTCAAAAAGATCGAACAGGTTGCAAGAATCTCTGCCAACGATGATCAGGAAATCGGGAAGCTGATTGCAGAAGCTATGGATAAGGTTAAGAAAGAGGGCGTTATCACTGTTGAGGAATCAAAGGGTACCAGCACTTCGGTTGAAGTTGTGGAAGGAATGCAGTTTGACCGCGGCTACATATCGGCATATTTCGTTACCAATACCGAAAAGATGGAAGCCGAGCTTGAAAACCCCTTCATACTTATATATGACAAGAAGGTTTCTTCAATGAAGGATATGCTTCCGATTCTTGAAGCAACGGCACAGACCGGCAGGCCCCTTCTCATCATATCTGAAGATGTGGAAGGCGAGGCCCTTGCTACACTTGTTGTAAACAGGCTTCGCGGATCATTGAGAGTATGTGCAGTAAAAGCTCCCGGATTCGGTGACAGGAGAAAGGAGATGCTGGAGGATATCGCCATCCTTACCGGAGGCACCGTAATTTCCGAGGAGAAGGGGCTTAAGCTTGAGCACGCCACTCTCGACATGCTTGGAACATCAGAGAAGGTGACGGTTAACAAGGAGAATACCACAATTGTCAACGGTTATGGCGACAAGGAAATGATCAAGGCCAGGATTGGTCAGATCAAGCAGCAGATGACCACAACAACTTCAGATTATGACAAGGAAAAGCTTCAGGAGCGCCTTGCAAAACTTTCGGGCGGTGTCGCAGTTCTTTATATCGGTGCTGCATCTGAAGTTGAAATGAAGAACAAGAAAGACCGGGTTGATGATTCGCTGCACGCAACCAGGGCCGCCATTGAAGAGGGAATCGTTCCCGGCGGCGGAGTAGCTTATATTCGTGCCATTTCTGCAATTGAGAAACTCAAGGGAGAAAATGACGATCAGACAACCGGAATTGAAATCATAAAGCGCGCCATCGAGGAGCCCCTGCGTCAGATAGCAGTCAATGCCGGAAAAGAAGGTGCAGTAGTGGCACAGGCAGTCAGATCGGGAAAAGGTGATTATGGATACAATGCGCAGACTGACGTATACGAGAAGCTTTATTCAGCTGGCGTAATCGACCCAGTGAAGGTCGTAAGGGTAGCCCTTGAAAATGCTGCTTCCGTTGCAGGAATGTTCCTGACAACCGAGACAGTTATTGTTGAGGAAAAGGAAGATAAGCCTGTTATGCCTCCTCAGGGAATGGGTGGCGGCATGCCGGGAATGATGTAATAATGCAATGAAAAAAAAAGGGGCTTTCTGACAAAGCCCCTTTTTTTTGCCATTCGCTCCGCAATCGCCCCAAAAGATATTTTATATATTTGCACCTGTTTATAAAGATTCCCTGATGCATAAAATCCGTAATTTCTGCATTATAGCACATATTGATCATGGTAAAAGCACCCTGGCCGACCGCTTGCTGGAAAAAACAAATACCGTAAGCGAGAGGGATTTCCAGGATCAGATACTGGATAGTATGGACCTCGAGCGGGAGAGAGGCATATCGATCAAGAGCCATGCGATACAGATGGAACATAGCCTCAATGACTCAAAATACATATTGAATCTGATTGATACACCAGGGCATGTCGACTTCTCATATGAGGTGTCGCGGGCGATAGCTGCATGCGAGGGAGCCCTCCTGGTAATTGATGCAACACAGGGGATCCAGGCTCAGACCATATCCAATCTTTACATGGCCATTGACCATAATCTTGAGATCATTCCCGTACTCAACAAGATGGACATGGCCAGTGCAATGCCGGAGGAAGTCAAGGACCAGATTGTCGAACTGGTAGGCTGCAAAAGGGAAGACATTATCGAGGCAAGTGCCAGGACCGGAATGGGCGTTGACAGGATACTGTCGGAAATCATAAACCGTGTCCCCCCGCCGGCGGGCGACCCTGAAGCTCCCCTTCAGGCCCTTATATTTGATTCGGTTTTCAATTCATTCAGGGGTATTATTGCCTATTTCAAGATCATGAATGGAACAATCAGAAAAGGCGACAGGGTTAAGTTCGTAAGCACCGGCCATGAATACAATGCCGAAGAAATCGGCGTACTGAAGCTGAAGCAGGATCCGCGGAATGAACTCGGGGCAGGGGATGTGGGATACATTATTTCCGGAATAAAAGCTTTGTCTGAAGTGAAGGTTGGCGATACAGTGACCCATGTCATGAATCCCTGTGAAAAGGCAATATCCGGATTCACGGATGTCAAACCAATGGTTTTTGCGGGAATTTACCCGGTTGACGCCGATGATTATGAAAACCTCAGGACCTCCATTGAAAAACTTCAGCTTAACGACGCTTCCCTGTCATTCGTGCCTGAGTCTTCGGCAGCACTTGGTTTCGGATTCAGATGTGGTTTCCTTGGATTATTGCACATGGAAATAGTGCAGGAGCGCCTTGACCGTGAATTTGACATGGATGTTATTACAACAGTTCCCAATGTTTCATTCAGGGTGTTCACCACAAAGGGCGAGGTAATAGATGTTCATAATCCCTCGGGAATGCCGGCCGTAAACCATATTGAGAGGATTGAGGAGCCATTTATAGTCGCACAGGTGATCACGCTTCCCGAGTATGTGGGATCCATTATGAACCTTTGCATCGACAAAAGGGGAGTACTTAAAAACCAGGTGTATCTGACACGCGACAGGGTCGAACTGACTTTTGAGATGCCTCTTTCCGAGATAGTTTTTGACTTTTATGATAAGCTTAAGAGCATTTCCAGGGGGTATACGTCATTTGACTATTATTATTCAACCTACCAGAAAGCTGATCTTGTCAGGCTCGATATACTGCTGAACGGGGAAATGGTGGATGCCCTGTCGACCCTTATTTACCGCGGCCATGCCTATGATTTCGGGCGGAAAATGTGCCTGAAGCTGAAGGAACTTATCCCGCGCCAGCAGTTTGATATTGCCATCCAGGCAGCTATCGGGGCAAAAATAATTTCGCGCGAAACAGTGAAGGCCATTCGCAAGGATGTAACAGCCAAGTGCTACGGAGGAGATATTACCAGAAAGCGGAAACTGCTTGAAAAACAGAAAAAAGGAAAGAAAAGAATGCGGCAGATAGGAAGCGTGGAGGTCCCGCAGCAGGCATTCCTTGCTGTCCTGAAACCCGACTGACAGATGTTTCCTATAGATTTATCCCGGAAGAGAATCCAAAGAATTTAAATGTCATGTCGTTTGTATTAAAAAAGTGTTACTTTAGCACCCGGGAATGGGATCTTATAACATCAAACCCTTCAATCTAACCTAGACTTACAACCCCGGCCCGGTGAATACCGGGCCGGGGTTTTGTTTCAGCAGATAAGCCGGTATCCTCTTCCATGAACATTGAGGATCTTTACCGAGGGATCCTTCTTCATGTATTTCCTTAACCTGGTAATGTAAACATCCATGCTCCTGGCGTTAAAATAATTATCGTCGATCCATATGCTCCTGAGGGCGAAATTCCGCTCGAGAATCTCATTTTTATGAATGCACAGGAGTTTGAGAAGCTCCGATTCCTTTGTTGTCAGACTTGTTGTTTGATCACCATGGGTCAGAAGCTGTCTTTTATGGTCAAACATATAACCCCCTATCCTGTAAACATCTTCCACAGCGGAAGCATCGGCTGAAGAGGTTCTTCGAAGGATCGCTTCAATCCTGTAGAGAAGCTCCTCCATTGAAAAGGGCTTTGTGATATAGTCATCTGCCCCGGCCCTGAACCCCTCAATGATATCCTCTTTCTGATTCTTCGCCGTGAGAAAGATTACAGGTATTGCCGGATTTATGCTCCGGATGGAGCCGGCCAGGGTCAGTCCGTCCATTTCAGGCATCATAATGTCGAGGATGCAAAGATCGAAAGTCTCAAGAGAAAATGCCTTAAGAGCTGATCTGCCATTATTTGCCAGTGTTGTATCATAGTCTTTCGCAGCAAGGTACGACTTGAGTAACCCGCCCAGGTTATTGTCATCCTCTGCAAGTAGAATTTTCTTATTCATTTCGTTCCGTTTTTAGGGATAAACATTATGAATTTAGTTGCTTTATTAATCTGGCTTTCTGCCCTGATACTTCCGTTGTGTTCGTCAATTACCTTTTTCACGTATGTAAGCCCCAGGCCGAACCCCTTCACATTATGTAAATTCCCGGAGTGAACACGGTAGAACTTGTCATAGATTCTTTTCAGGTTCTCCTTGCTTATACCAATGCCCCTGTCTTCAATGACAATATTGATCCCCCCGTTGCTGTCGCTGGTTGAAATGGTTATATCCGGCTTGCCCTTCGAATATTTAATGGCATTGTCGAGAAGATTTGAAATTGCATTCAGAAAATGTATTTCATCCATCATTACAACCGGATCCTCAGATCTGAAGTCTTTCTTAATCGATCCGTCCAGACTCTGGATCTGCAGGGAAAAATTATCGACGGCCCGGTTGATTATATTATGCACATCCATATATGAAAAATCGAGCCTGGTCTTCATCTTCTCGAAAATCGCCATCTGAAGTACCTTTTCAACCTGAAATTTCAGACGCATGCTTTCATCTGAAATTATCCTGGCCAGATGACCGGTATTCTTTTTCCTTGCAGAAATGCTCTTGTCGCCAAGCATCTGTGAGGCAAGTGAGATTGTGGAGATCGGGGTTTTCAGCTCATGTGTCATGTTGTTGATGAAATCATTCCTGATCTCCGAGAGCTTCTTCTGCCGCAGGATCACTATGAATGTTCCTGTTGCCAGGAGAAAGATCAGAAGTGTGAACACAATCGACAGGATTCCAAGGCTGCCTATCTTTTCAAATTTGTACTGGTTTTCCTGATGACAATACATTACTATCTGATTCTGACCCGGAACAGGATCGTTAGGGAACAGCTGGATAATAAACTTGTTTGTGCCGGGTTTATCTGTAAATCCCGGTGTGCTCCAGATTGTTCCAAAACGGCCTGAGCGAATTGAAAACTCAAAATCAAGATGGATCCCGACATTGTTAAGTGCAGTCCTTATCTGCCTGTTTATTTTTTCCGGTACGATTCTGTCGCGTATATCAGGTGTGCTATGAAGAATGTTCTGCATAACACTCTCCAGGAAAATAATCTTATTGCTCACGCGCCCCGATATCCCGGCATTGGTGGCCTGGGATGATGGTTCGGTTATTACATCATCAGGAATCGGGCTTATCTCCTTGGCCGAAATGAAAATCTTCTGACCCGCATTGGAAACGATTATCGGCTGGCCGGAGTTGCCAAATCCGTATTCTTTGAGGAGCCTGGGATCAGGCTTATACCCCTTAAGCTTTTTTGCGAGCGGTGAATTGGCAGGTACAATTGCTGTAACGGAATCAGATGATTCGGGGTCTATCTCTTCAATGATGCGGTCAATGAGCTCCTGCTCTTCAAGTGCAAGAACAACAGATTCCAGCGCTTTGTTCGCATTGTATCTGAACTGCTGGTCGGTTATCGCAATAGCATTCCGGATCCAGTTCAGTTGTATGAGGATCAAACCTGAAATGGCAAGGAAGAAAAGTACAGCCAGCAATACTATTGTTTTCCTTTTCATATAGTTACAAAGGTAAGCGTATAAAACTTATCTGACCTTGCTTTAACTTATTTTAACAGCGGCCTTCCCGCGTGAAACATTTGGTTGCCTGATTCCCTGACCCTGCTGAACCACCAATCTCACGGGGGGGTAATTTCAGCATATCCATGTTCATAACGCCGGCATTTTGTTCCGGCACTGTTAAATAAAAATAAAAAAATGTTAATTTACAGCTAATTAAGATGATTTGCTATTTTTATACCATAAACGATCTTATATTTGCATAAGGTTTGGCATGATATTTGATTTGATTATGCCGGAGGTTTTTTTCATAGGTTAGGTTAGTTTTAGGGTTATCAGAAAGCGAGCCGTCCCTGTCACAGGGGCGGCTCCTCTTTTTTTGCCCCGGAATGAACGGGATGCAGCCCGGTCAGGCAAGAATATATTTAATGTTCTTATCCTTAAGTGTGTTAAGTTCAATAACAAAGACAGCAGTCACCGTGTCTATGCCCCTGAGTTCTGTAATTAGTTCACTGGAAAAGTAAGTATGCCCGGGATCATAGATGGCAAGGAGGTAATCGATATTGCCCAACTTTTTGAACAGGAAATCAGCATCCGATCTGTTTGAGAAGAAATGCAGCGAGGCTTCATGCGATGATATTGTGCCGGAGAACTTTGTGAAAACCCGTACCTTCCCGCGGGGGTCGCGGATCTCTACCGGGATTGCGCTTTTAAGGCTTGTCCCAAGCTTCCTGTTCAGCCTGAGGGCAAGCTTATAGTGAGGGTCAGTGCTCACAATTCCAACAAGCGTGATATCATCGTGCCCGCCTGCAGGCAGTTGGATTCTCTTTATTTTTTTTGAACCTCTCATTGCAGGAATTGCTGAGGGTTAAAGTTAGCAAATGAACCGTTACTGAAAAATATCATTGGATGTTTCTTTCAGTTTTGTCATTGCCTGTCCGGCAGCTTCCTGCTCTGCTTCCTTCTTGGTGGCGCCCTGTCCTGTGCCGTAAATCTTCCCGTTGATCTTCAGCGTTGTTGAGAAAACTGATTTCCTCATTCCTGAGTCGTAATCTTCGTTATACGAGAAAGAAAGGTTCGACTTATGTTTCTGCACCCATTCGAAGACGAGGCTTTTATAATCACTGTCTTTATTTACTATACTGTCCAGGTCGAGGTAGGAATTGAGCACCTTTGTAATGAACAGCTCCTTGGTTTTCCTGAAACCCTTGTCGAGGAACAGGGCCCCGATGAGTGCTTCGAGAGCATCTCCGAACAGGTTCCTGGTAACCTGGCCGGGGCCGATATTGCTTACAAGTATTTTGTCGATGCCCATTGACAGGGCAAGCTGATTAAGAATTTCCCTGTTCACGATCCTTGACCGGATCTTTGTCATGAACCCTTCATTCGCACCGGGAAATTTCCCGAACAGATAATCGGAAAGTATTGCATCCAGTATTGCATCACCCAGGAATTCAAGTCTTTCATTGTTTATCCGCTTTCCATCGGGTAAGGTATAAGATGCTGAGCGGTGGATGAATGCCACCTCGTACAGACGCAGGTTCCGTGTTCTGAATCCGAGAAGGTCCTTTAAACGTGAAGCGAATTCCCGTTTATCAAGAATATAGGTGCCATTCTTTTTCTTTTGGAAGAAGGTCACTAAAATCAGGCTTTTTTAATAACCAGGGAAGCATTATGGCCACCGAATCCGAAAGTGTTGCTGATTGCAATATTGACTTTCCTGTTCTGGGCTTTGGCCAGGGTAAGATTCAGGTCAGGATCTATTTCCGGGTCAGGAGTCCTGAAGTTTATCGTAGGCGGCACAATGTCATTTATCGTTGCCATAATGGAAGCTATGGCCTCGGCAGCACCGGCAGCCCCGAGAAGATGGCCGGTCATTGATTTTGTTGAACTTATGTTCATGGTATAGGAATGGCTCCCGAAAACCTTAATTATGGCCTTGATTTCAGATATGTCACCAAGGGGTGTTGCAGTGCCGTGAACATTTATATAATCAACATCCGAGGGCTGTATTCCCGCATCTTTAAGTGCCAGGTCCATTACCTTGTAAGCTCCCAAACCTTCAGGATGAGGAGCCGTAAGATGAAATGCATCAGCTGTCATTGCGGCTCCGATGATCTCAGCATATATTTTTGCACCCCTTGATCTGGCATGCTCATATTCTTCAAGAATCAGTGCTCCCCCGCCTTCACCCATAACAAACCCGTCGCGGGTCCTGTCGAAAGGCCTGGATGCAGACAGATACTCTTCATTGTTTGTCGACAGGGCCTGAAGGGCATTGAAGCCGCCAATGCCGGGTTCGTTTATTGCCGCTTCCGAACCGCCCGTAACAAAAACGTCGGCCTTGCCCCACCGGATATAGTTCAGGGCATCGATAATTGCATTGGTGGATGAGGCACATGCTGAAACAGTTCCGAAATTCGGACCCCGGAACCCATACTTTATTGAAATGGCCCCGGCAGCAATATCGCTTATCATTTTGGGAATGAAAAAGGGACTGAACCGGGGAATGCTGCCCCCCTCAACAAAAGATCTGATGGCCTTATAAAAGGTGTCAAGACCGCCTATGCCCGATGCCCATATTACTCCCACCCTGTCTTTGTCGATCCTGTCCGGATCCAGCCCTGAATGGACAATAGCTTCATCCGAAGCAATGTGCGCATACTGAGAATACAGGTCAAGCTTGTTGGCCTCCTTACGATCGAAGTATTTTGAAGAATCGTAGTTTTTTAATTCGCATGCAAACCTGGTCTTGAAATTTTCCGTATTAAAACGGGTTATCATTGTGCTCCCGCTAACACCATTTATCAGACCCTCCCAGTATTCGTGCAAATTGTTGCCTATTGGAGTAATTGCTCCAAGGCCCGTTACTACGACTCTCCTCATCAATGGATTATTTTAAATGCAAAATTATTTTGCATTCTCTTCAATATACTTAATGGCATCTCCTACAGTGCTGATGGTTTCAGCCTGATCATCAGGAATTCCGATATTGAATTCTTTTTCAAACTCCATGATTAATTCAACAGTATCAAGAGAATCGGCACCCAGATCGTTGGTGAAGCTGGCTTCGGGAGTAACTTCCGATTCATCAACTCCAAGCTTGTCAACTATAATCTCTTTTACTCTTGTGGCAATGTCAGACATAACAGTAAGTTTTAATTAATAAATAGTGAAACCATGCAAAGAAATATATTTGTACTATATTTTTCAAATGATTTGATGTTTTTTCTTTAAAATGTGTTATAATATTTTGATAATTAATAAACTAAACTGAGTTTATTATAAGCGCCCCAAAATGAAATAAGATATAATAAATTGGAAATGAAGAATATAGCTATTTTTGCCTCAGGTTCGGGAACCAATGCTGAAAATATTATTAAATACTTTTCGACCAAAAATACTGCAAAAGTAAGTCTGGTTCTCTCAAATAAGCGTGAAGCTTACGTTTTAAAACGAGCTGAGGCATTCGGGGTAAGGACGGTGTTTTTCGACCGGGACGATTTTTACAATACCGGCAGGGTTTTCGGACTGCTTCTTGAAGGAAAGGTGGAGTTTGTTGTCCTTGCCGGGTTTCTGTGGCTGGTCCCGCCGGATATTCTTGAACATTATGCGCAACGCATTGTCAATATCCATCCGGCTCTGCTGCCCAGGCACGGTGGAAAGGGAATGTATGGCAGCCGGGTTCACCAGGCTGTGATAAGGGACAAAGACACGGAGACCGGGATAACTATTCATTATGTCAATGATGTCTATGATGCCGGCGACATCATATTTCAGGTGAAATGCAGGGTAGACGATGACGATACTCCCGAATCACTCGCTTCAAAGGTACATGCCCTTGAATACCGCTATTTCCCGGAAATAATCGAAAAACTGATCCTGAAAGCCCCCTGGGATTTCAAAATGAATCAAGCAGACTGACGACAACGAATTTCTGCCTGTCAAACCTGACTTTATTGGAGTCGGCCACAGGTTCTACGGGAGGAGCCTCTACCCGGAGGGGATCGACCGGGGATCCATTCTTGTAAAACCTGAAATCGAGATGGGGCCCTGTGGAAAGCCCAGTGCTTCCCACATAACCGATAATATCGCCCTGCTTTACATAAACTCCCGGTGCGATGCCGCTTTCAAACCGGCTGAGATGAAGATATGACGTCGAATATACGCTGTTGTGCACAATACTTACCATTTTCCCGGAACCTCCGTCATGGCTCGTCCTGGTTACGCGGCCGTCGCCTATTGCATGAACGGGAGTCCCGACGGGAGCAGCATAGTCGACACCATAATGGGGCCTGCGTATCCTCAGTATCGGATGGAGCCGGCTCGATGAAAAGCGGGAGGTGACCCTGGAAAACTGCAAAGGCGCCTTGAGAAAAGCTTTACGGAGACTGCTGCCGTTGATGTCGAAGAAACCCTCCCGTCCGTTTTGCTCAAGCGGTATCGCATAAACGGATGTTCCGTAACCTGAAAAACTTGCGCCGAATATTCTTCCTGCGCCCAGTGATTTCTGATCAATGAACATTTCTTCATATATCACCTTGAAAGTATCCCCTTTCTGCAATCCGAAGAAATCGACGCTCCAGGCATATATTTCAGACAATCCGATAACCAGCGACGGATGCAGCCCGTTTTTCAGCATTGCGTCCCATAATGAGGTCTCGATTGTAAGGGAGGAAAACCTGATCTCTTTATTTATTTCCTTTCTGTACCGGGTTATATTGAGTGAATCGCGGAAGCTGAAAATATAGCATGTTGTGGGATCATGTTCATATACCATGTACCGGGCCCGGGCATTGCTGTCCCTGTCGCAGAAAAGAGTGTAATTGCTGCCAAACCTCATTTTCCTGACATCAAAAACATCAGCGGAATTTTTCAGTACCATTTCAAGCTCCTGAATGGTAATTCCATATCTGGGAAGGATGGAGGAAAGGAACCCGTTGCGCTTTATTTCGCCGGAAACAAGATCAAATGAATCGATGGGTATCCCGTACATTAACGGGATATCTGCCGGACTCTCCGCGGCAGTTGTGTCAGATGAAGCCTGCCGGCTGAATTCTCCTGTTGTTGCGGGCCGCCTGCAGGCTGCTGTGAAAAAAATAACAATAAGAAAAATGTAAATACTTGTTATCCTGTTCGCCATGATAATATGAAAGATCTGCTATCTGGTTACGATATTAACTATTTTGTCAGGCACCACAATCACATTCGAAGGAGATTTACCTGCCAGCCATTTTACGGTCCTCTCATCAGCCAGTACCATTTTAACTATCTCATCTTTTGCGAGATTCGAAGGCACTTCGATCCTGAATCTCATTTTCCCGTTGAATGAAACCGGATATTCCACTATGTCGGCCTTCAGATATTCTTCTATTACTTCTGGCCAGCATTCATATGCCAGGGTCGAATCATGGCCTGACAGCTGCCAGAGTTCCTCGCCAAGATGAGGAGCAAAGGGTGAAAGTATCAAAATAAAACTGCAGGCTGTTTCCCTTGTTACTTTCCCTTTTTTGTATACAAGATTCAGGAATATCATCATTTCTGATATTGCAGTATTGAATTTCAGATTTCCGATATCCTCTTCAACTTTCCTGATTGTTTTGTGAAGACCTTTTAATATTTCAATATCTTCAGGGCCCCCGGTAATGTTGGCATCATTTGAAAAGAACCTGAAGGTCCTGACCAGGAAATTGAAAACTCCCTTGACATTCCGGTCATCCCATGGCTTCATTACGTCAAGCGGACCCATGAACATTTCGTAAAGCCTCAGTGAATCAGCCCCGTATCTTACGGTTACATCTTCAGGGTTGACCACATTCCTGAGCGATTTTGACATCTTGGCAACTATCTGCCGCACTTCGGTTCCGTTTTCGGTATTGTAGAACCTGCCATCTCTTTCTTCAATCTGATCGGTCGGTATTTTGGCACCGGCATCATTTTCATAGGCAAATGCAAGGATCATGCCCTGGTTGAACAATCTGGTGTAGGGCTCATCAGTGGATACTATTCCCAGGTCGTACAGCACCTTGTGCCAAAACCGGCTGTAGAGCAGATGCAGGACAGCATGCTCGGCCCCGCCGATATACAGGTCGACAGGCATCCAGTATTTTTCCTTCTCGCTGTCGAAGATCTGCTCATCATTGTCGGGATCGATGAAACGAAGGTAATACCAGCACGATCCTGCCCACTGGGGCATTGTATTCGTCTCCCTTCTTCCCCTGCGTCCGTTCTGATCCGTTACATCGAGCCAGTCGCCCGCATTGGCCAGGGGTGATTCACCCGTTTCCCCGGGCTGAAATTTCTCCATCCCTGGAAGCTCAAGGGGAAGATCCCTGTCATCGAGTATGCTTATTTCACCGTCTTCCCAGTGAATTACGGGAAACGGCTCCCCCCAGTACCTCTGGCGGCTGAACAGCCAGTCGCGCACCTTGTAGTTGACCTTTGCCTTTCCCAGGCCCTTTGATTCGAGCCATCCGATGATTCTGGCGATGCCTGCCTCCTTGTTCAGACCGTTGATGTCTATCCCGGTTGACAAGTCAGACGAATTGATGTATTTTCCATCTTCGGTCCAGCATTCATCACCACTGAGGATCCGTTCCTTCCTGACGCTGTCTTCAACGTCAGGTTCCTGAATACATACTATCGGCAGTTCAAATTTACGGGCAAACTCAAAATCCCTCGTATCATGGGCCGGAACAGCCATAATGGCCCCGGTTCCGTAGCCTGTGAGAACATAATCAGCTATCCATATCGGGATCTTTTTCCCGTTAACGGGATTGATTGCATACCTGCCTGTGAAAACCCCGGTCTTTTCTTTTGCCAGATCGGTCCTGTCGAGCTCAGATTTGAGGTTTGCAACCCTTATGTATTCATTAACCGTCTCTTTGTGGCCGGGCATGGTAATACCGGGAACAAGGCCGTGCTCGGGAGCTATTACCATGTATGTGGCACCGAACAAAGTATCAGGGCGCGTTGTGAAAACGGTCAGTACCTCTTCCATTCCCTCAATTCTAAAGCCGACTTCAGCGCCTGTCGATCTGCCGATCCAGTTTCGCTGCATTTCCTTTATTCCCTCGGGCCAGTCGAGCCTGTCGATACCCTTAAGAAGCCTTTCGGCATAAAGCGGTATCCGCAGCATCCACTGCTTAAGATTCCTTTTCTCAACGCTGTTGCCGCATTTCTCATGTGAACCGTCATTGAGCACTTCCTCGTTGGAACAAACTATACGGCAGTCAGGGCACCACCAGACCTGGGCATCAGCGTAATAGGCAAGCCGTTTTGAATCTGTATACTTTCTCGTCGCTTCGTCACCCGATGAAAGAATATCTTCAGGTATCGTCAATTCTGAGATGTGCCTGCCTTTCTGAAGAGTTTCATCGAACCATGTATTGTAAAGCCGGATGAATATCCACTGGGTCCATTTAAAGTATTTCGGATCGGTTGTGTTTATCTCTCTGTCCCAGTCGTAACTCAGCCCGAGCCCTTTTATCTGGCGCCTGAATGTGTCACAGTTTTTCCTGGTCGTAACAGAAGGATGGGTGCCGGTCTCTATTGCATACTGCTCCGCTGGCAGGCCAAACGCGTCCCATCCCATTGGATGCAGTACATTAAAGCCTTTCATTCTTTTATACCTTGCAAAAATATCGGTTGCAGTATAGCCTTCCGGATGGCCCACATGAAGACCCGCCCCGGATGGATAGGGAAACATGTCGAGGACATAGCACTTTTTCGGATTGCTGAGATCTTCGGGAGTTTTAAAGGTCTTGTTCTCCTCCCAGTACTGCTGCCATTTTTTTTCTATCTGTTTAAAGTTGTATTCCATTGCGTTTACAGGTGTCGTTGGTAATTTTTATCTGACCCGCAACCGCTGACGATGCCGGCCATACGTCTTTTCCCATCTTTATACAGCCTGCGAAAATAGGAAATCTTTGACAAATAGTTGTAAAACCCGTCCATTGCTTTTATTTTTGCAACAGATAACTGGTCCCGTAGTTCAATGGATAGAATGACAGATTCCGGTTCTGTTGGTTGAGCGTTCGAATCGCTCCGGGATCACAAGCACCGGCGGCTGTGTTAAAATCACAGGTTTCAGGATCAGCCTGGCATCATCTGAAACCGGGCCGGTTGATTTTCACCTATCCCGGTGATCCTGGTATGATGAAAAAGAGAGAGACGGTCCGATACCGCCTCCCTCCGACAATTAAAAGCAAAAAGAGCAATCTGATGACAGGCGTTAAGCCTGAGAAGGTTTCTTCCTGATTTTCCTTACTACATTAATGATGTTTCAATCAAGTTTTTTCATACTTTTGAAAAGGCCAGCATCCTTAATAATCCATTTTTCTATTGGAGTAGAATTGCGACTGGGATTACCGGGACGCTGGCTTCTTCATTAACAAAAAAAGAACCTTTAAACCAACATTATTTTAATCTGATCAAATTTAAAATAACTGTTATTTAATAGCAAATTAATTTGATAATCATCGGTTTATCTTTGATGAACGGATCCCGGGCATCAACAAAGGCAAATCCGGTGAACCGGCTTCCGAAGCCGGTTCACCGGATAATATGATTAATCGGATTCAGATACGGAGAATATCGATCATTTCCGTCACAGCTTCGGTTTCTGCAACATCCTTTACAGGCGGCAATCCTGCCATTGCCCTGGCTCTGTTCAGGTCATCCCTTGTCACATAATCCTTTCCTGCCAGTATCAGGTACAGGATGGCCGATCTGAGGGTGTTGGACTTGATTCTGAAGGTAAACGGGCTTAGCCTTGCGGGGAAAATATGGACGTATCTCTTTTCATTATCATTATACTTTAAAATCCAGTTGGAAGTGTCGGATAAAGAAATAATCCTGAAACCGGAAAAACCGGTACCCGCCCATGATGCAAACGAACTTCCTGACAGAAGTTCGCCGGTCTGAAGATAATCATGTATCTCGGTGAATATCTGATTGAGATGCAGCGGCCCGTTATAAATGTCCATCACCGATGTTCCAAGATGTTTCAGGGTTTTTATGAGCTCTGAAAATTCCCATCCCCTGACTGATGAAAGCCGGATGTTCAGATTGACAAAGTCCCTGATGTAAGGAAGATGATGTTTCAGGGCGTTAAAGATAAACGGGCCGGGAACAATGTATTCTTCCATGTATATGAATAATATGCAGGGATAAGTTATTAAAAATTCCTGACAATGGTTTTTGCATGCCGTTAAAATACATCATGGAGTATGATGATAACCGGAATCTTTTAATTTTATAACCTGTAATTTACATAAACCTTAAATATCATGTCAGAAGCATCAAGGCAAAATTTTCTCCGAACGCTTAATCACCGGCAGCCCGACCGGGTTGTTGTCGATTTTGGATCAACTGCAGTAACCGGGATCCATGTACGGATAGTTGAAAAACTGCGTGATTATTACGGCCTTGCGAAAAAGCCGGTCAGGGTCACCGAGCCCTATCAGATGCTTGGCGAAGTGGATGATGAGCTGATAAAGGCAATGGATATCGATGTTATCGGTCTGACCGGTGAAAAGAATATGTTTGGAGTGCCCAACAGGGACTGGAAACAGGCCAGAACCCTGTGGGGACAGGAAGTGCTGTTCCCCGGAGACTTCAACTGCACCAGTAATGAGAACGGCGACATCCTGATGTATCCCGAAGGGGATATAACAGCGGGACCGAGTGCGATGATGCCAAAATCAGGATTCTTTTTTGATGCCCTGGAAAGACAGGGACCCATTGACGATTCCAGCCTCCGGCTTGAGGATAATCTGGAGGAGTTCTCACTTGTTTCTGAACATGATATTGAATACTGGAAACAGCAGGCAGCAGGCGTTGAAAATTCCGGCAAGGGGGTTATTGCTTCCCTGGGCGGAACAGCATTGGGCGATATCGCCCTGATCCCGGCAATGCAACTGAAAAATCCCAAAGGAATCAGGGGCGTTAGCGAATGGTATATTTCCACCCTGATCAGGGAGGATTTCGTTAAAAGTATTTTCGACAGACAAACGGATATTGCGGTTGAGAACCTCAGTCGCATTTACGGTGCCATTGGCGACAGGATTGATGCAACCTTCATATGCGGAACGGATTTTGGCACACAGAACTCGACCTTCTGCTCACCTGAGACATATGAAAGAGTCTGGCTGCCTTATTACAGGAAGATCAATGACTGGATACACCTGAACACAGGCTGGAAAACCTTTAAGCACTCATGCGGATCGATTGATTCGTTTATGGATCTTTTCATTGAATCGGGGTTTGATATTATTAATCCTGTCCAGATCAATGCCGCCGGGATGGATCCGGTGATTCTCAAGAAGAAATATGGTGACCGTATCGTTTTCTGGGGAGGAGGAGTTGATACACAGGGGGTATTTGCTTTCGGAACTCCTCAGCAGGTTAGGGAACAGGTTAGGCGACAGTGCGGAATACTAAATGAAAACGGGGGTTTTGTATTCAATTCGGTACATAATATCCAGGCAAATGTGCCGTTTCAAAATGTTGTAGCCATGCTTGAAACTCTCAGGGATCTCAGGTAAAACTCAGGGTTTTATTCAGTACTGATGATGGATTCAAAATATAACTGGGGATATCTTCTGATTATCGCCACAATTTCCGCACTCGGTGGTCTGCTTTTCGGATATGACTGGGTTGTGATTGGAGGCGCCAAGCCATTTTATGAGGCGTATTTCGGTTTGACCGGAAATGTTACTCTTCAGGGCTGGGCAATGAGCAGCGCAATTACCGGCTGCCTGGCAGGAGCCGCCCTGTCAGGCTGGCTGAGTGACCTGTTCGGACGCAAAAAACTGCTTATAGTATCAGCACTGTTGTTTTTGCTTGCATCTTTTGGAACCGGCTCAGCGGGCTGTTATACGGGTTTTATAATATTCAGGATCGTGGGAGGAACAGGAATCGGACTGGCATCAACCCTCTCTCCCCTGTATATAGCAGAAATAACCCCTGCAAATGTGAGGGGTAGGTTCGTGTCGATAAACCAGCTGACGATTGTTATCGGGATCCTTGCAGCTCAGTTGGTAAACTGGAAGATTGCCAGACCTGTTCCGGCTGATGCAACTGTTCAGGAAATTATGACATCATGGAACGGGCAGTTTGGATGGCGGATGATGTTCTATGCCTGCGCTGTCCCTGCAGGCTTGTTTTTCATCCTCATGTGGTTTATCCCCGAAAGCCCCCGGTTCCTGGCAAAGGGCAGATGCAACAGGATGAAGGTGTTCCATATCCTTCACAGGATCGGAGGCGATGAATACGCAGGTACAGAGCTGGAGTCGATCCTTAAAACCTTGTATCAGGACGAGAAAAGGATTGATTTTAAACTGTTTAAAAACCCGGGATTCAGGAAATTGCTGATCATTGGAATTGTAATTGCAGTGTTTCAGCAATGGTGCGGAATAAATGTGATTTTCAATTATGCTCATGAAATTTTCGCCCATGCCGGATACAGCGTATCAGATGCACTTTTCAATATAGTGATCACAGGAAGCGTCAATCTTGTTTTTACCCTGGTCGGAATGTTTACCGTTGACAAGGCGGGCCGAAAAGCACTGATGCTCCTGGGAGCAGCCGGGCTGGCAGGTATATTCATTACTGTCGGCACAATGTACTATCTGAACATCCAGGGTGTCCCGCTGCTCATTATGGTAGTTGCCGCCATTGCCTGTTATGCAATGTCGCTTGCCCCGGTAACCTGGGTGGTCCTTTCGGAAATATTCCCCAACAGGATCAGGGGAGTTGCAATGGCCGTCTGCACATTCGCCCTCTGGAGTGCCTGTTTCATACTTACCTATACCTTCCCGCTGCTGAACAAGCTTATGAAGGCTTCAGGCACATTCTGGCTGTACGGAATAATTTGCGTTCTGGGATTCTGGTTCATATTAAGAAAATTGCCGGAAACCAAAGGAAAAACCCTCGAAAATATAGAACACGAATTTGTGGATCAGTAACGGTCCTTCCATCTGAACCTCTTGGAACTGTCACCAAGCTTCAGCGCAATAACAATCTCATGTGTCCCGTAAGTCACTCTCTGGATCTTGTTTAATGTAAAGTCGAAGGAATAGCCCAGGTATACGGAGGTCATCTTGATCCGGCTGTTGACATATTTCATCCCGATGTTGGTGACTATCGAACTACCTGTCCTGTAAGATATCCCGGCCCAGAATTTTGTGTCATATGTATAAGTCAGTCCAATATCCGCCTGCGGCCTGAACTGCTCGGATACCTTTATCAGGGTGGAAGGCTTTAATTCTGCTTTAACTCCCGATGGCAGGCTGACAGAGCCAAAAAGATAGTAGTGCCTGTCCATCCAGTAGTTCTTGTAGGAATTGTTTCCCAGTTTGGCAGCGGCTCCTGCAAGCTGCAAGGCTGAGAATCCCACTTCGTACCTGGGATTGAGAAGATAAATTCCGAAATCCACATCCGGAATAAAAACCCCCCTGCGAAGATTGTCTGACAGCAATGGCTCATTTGTTTCTTTAAAGCTTGATTCATCTACATTGATTTTATAGTGGTAGCCTGTGAATGCAAGCCCCATTGATATCTGTGTATAATCCTCCAGCCATAAATGGTAGGAATAGGATGTCTGAAAGCCGGTCCTCTGTACAAGACCGTTCCTGTCGCTGAATATGTATCCGCCAAATCCAACCTTTCCCTCGGTTTTGGGAACATATACTGTCTGATCAAACATGTTCTGCTTTAACCGGTACTTTTTCTTGAGGATCCTGGTTTGACCGCTGACTGAAAAAGTCCTGGGCGCACCTGAGTATCCAACCCATTGTTCCCTTGCTGTAATGTTGTAACTTGTCAGCCCGTCGCTCCCTGCATGAGCCGGGTTTATTATAAACTTATTATAGAGATACTGGCTGTACACCGGTAACTGCTGCGAAAAAGCCGCAGGACCGGCAAGGATAAAGGCAAGGAACAGTATCACCCTTCTCATTATAACCAGAGTTTTCATTTTTACTTCATTATGGTTACTGTGCCAACAATCAGCCGCGAACCGTTATGAAGGTCAATCACATAATGGTACGAATCAACTGGCAGGCCCTCCCCTCTGCTTCTGCCGTCCCATTGAACCGGATAACCCTTTTCTGATACCCACAGGGTCTGCCCCCATCTGTTAAATACAGAAATCTCGATCTGAGGATACAGGTCCGCATTGTCAATGTTCCATGTGTCATTAATCAGGTCGTTGTTCGGTGAAAAAGCTTCAGGAATAACCAGACACATCTTGTGCATTGAGCCTGCCTGAACTTCACCCGTAACACTGCAGCCATTGAAATCGGTAACGGTTACACTATATGTTCCTTCAGCGACATGACTAAGATTCTTATCGGTTGAATTGTCTGACCAACGATAGAAATAGTCACCGCCTGAGATCCCTCCGGTGACAACAAGACCGATATCGCCGTCGGGTTTGTCAGGACAGAATGCAGGAGTCACAATGAATTCAATTTTGATCTTGTCAGGCTCAGTAAGCGTCACAGTGGAATCTGCAAGGCAACTGTTTGAGTCAGAAATGATTATCTTATGGGTTCCGGCCGACATATTGGCCCTGGTATTGCCCAGGTAACCATCTGACCACATATAATCAACAAGCCCCACATTATTCACTGCCGTAATTGTGGCAGCGCCGTTCTGCCCTCCGTAACAGTCAATATTGTAATTCCCGTCACGGCTTGATGAAGTTGTAATTGCCATACTCAGCTTTCCGGGTTCAGTCAGGTCAAAATCATCAACGGCTGAACACCCGTACCTGTCGGTTATTGTCATTTCATAATGGCCCGCAACCCGGCCTGAAATGTTTTGTGCATCGGAGGTAAAGCCTTCAGGACCGGTCCAGCGGAATGTATATGGAGCCATTTCGGGATGAGGATCTATCCTGATATAGCCGTTTGATTTTCCATAACAACTGACATTGAATCCATTGTAATTTGATATTTCTGTATTGTACCTTATCCTCGGATTGGCCCATATGGTGATTGCAACTTCCTGTCCTTCACAAACGCGACCGCCGTCGTCAGGAACAATTCGGGGCGTGAACCTGTAAACTACCTTGTGTCGTATAATATCGTCATTGAATAATGTTTCATTCAGATCGACAGGCATTGTAAATGTTCCTCCGGCGGAATAGCCTGTTACTTCTGCATCGGGTTCCACGACAAGATCATACATCCATTGACCACGGACCGTGGTATTGGGATTCTGTACTGTTATCAGGGTGCTTTCACCATGACAGACGATTGTATCATTTGAATGAATTCCGATGACCGGTTCAGGATTCACCCAAACGCTTGAACTTATTGCAGGAAGCTGACATTTGCCGTAAACTGTGGGAGTAATCTCATAAACCACTTCATGAACAACTGCGCCGCTGTTCCCAAGTGTTTGCACTATGGAAGAATTTAATCCGGTATTGTCGCCCGAAGCTCCCGATATTTCAGCAGGGGCATTTACCGTCCATGTCCAGGTAGTCACAGGCATATTGCTGGTCATGACCAGATTGATGGTTTCATTGTTGCAGACGACATCTGTTGCCGGTGTCACAACCGGGTTCGGGACCACCATGTAGTGGACCGTGACCACTGCCGTACATGTACTTGAATTATCGTATATGTCTGTTACAGTCAGAACAACATTGTTGGGACCAAGATCCTCGCAGTCGAAAGTGCTTCTGTCAATACTCAGGCTGCCGACAGCCGTATTGTCATAACTTCCCCCGTCAACATCTTCAGCTTCAATTGAAACAGTGCCGGAGTTAAGATCCAGATAGACATCAATATTCCTGCATATTGCCACAGGTGGTACATTGTCGACCACGGTTACCGTGAAACTGCAGGATGCGGTCCTGCCGGCACCGTCAGTCACGGTCCATCGAACGGTGGTTGTCCCTGCAGGAAATTCGGCTCCGGCAAGAGTTGAAGCATTATTGAAATCATTTACCAGACTGGCAACAGAACAATTATCATCTGCTGACAACGGATCAAACTCGGTCCCCTGGACTGTATAGTTCGGACCATCCGTATCCGTAAACCTGTCCTGGGGTCCGACACAGCTTATTGTCGGATCTGTTATATCATTAACAGTGACGGTGAAGCTGCAGCTTGCCGATAATCCCGGAACGTCGGTTACAGTGTATGTCACAGTGGTCACCCCGCCATTAAAAGTATAGGTTGACAGGTTATTTATTCCTGATGACGGGGAACTGCCATTGGTTGCGCCTGACATAACCCATGTGACAGACGATATGTTATTGTTCGGATCCGAGAAGGTCGCTGCAAGCCCGCTCGTAAGTTCAACCTGGCAAGAAGTCGGCGGAGCATTGACTGTTATCGGCCGTGGGCATGAAATAACCGGCGGAGAGTTAATCAGCGTAACCGTGACTTCATTGCTCGTTTCTGAAATGCTGTTCATCAGAGGATCATAACCGGTGACAGAGGCCCTGTTGCTGTAACTTCCGTTGTTCATGTCAGCCACAGTTATTGTATGAGTGGCGGTACAGGTTGCCCTTCCTCCCGGAGCCAAAGTATATGGCGCCCCGGAGCATGCCAGAATCGTGTTCGGATCACTTACGGTTACTCCGGTAAGGGTTACATTACCGGTGTTGGTCACAACTATGGTATAATGAATCACATCACCCGCAACGGTAAAGTTCCTTTCTGCAGAACTTTTTGAAATGCCTATCCCCGGCCTGATGTCGGCTGTAACAGTTGCATTGTCACTGTCCGTATAACGGTTTCCGTTAAATGTACAGGTGGCCGTAGCGATATTATATACCTGACCATTATTCAAATCATTCTGGGTTGTGGTGTGAGTTGTTGCAAAAGTTCTGCTTGCACCCGGGTCAAGACTGGCAATGGTCTGGTTCAATCCTGTGGTCGGATCCGTCACTGAAATATTGGACAACGTCACATTGCCGGTGTTGGTCACAACAATGGTATAATTCAGAACCTGACCCGCAGCCGTAAAGCTTGTTTCTCTTGCTGTTTTGTAAATTGAAAGATCCGGCCCGGCATTCCCTGAAACAGTGACATTATCAGTGTCTGAGTAAGTGTTTCCTCCGAATACGCAGCTTGCCCTTACAGTATTGGCGATACTTCCCCGGTTGAGATCATTTTGATTGACAGTGTAACGTGTAGTCAGGGTGGTGCTTGAACCGGCAGCCAGGCTTGCAACATTCTGATTCATTCCGGTAAGCGGATCGGTCACTGAAATATTGGTCAGTGTAACATTCCCCGTATTTGTAACAACAATGGTATATGTAATGACTTCTCCAACATATGAGAAACCTGATGCTCCGGTTCGCTTTGAAACGGAAATCCCCGGGCCGGCATTGACAGAAACGGTGTGGCTGGCTGTCTCATGATAATTATTGCCTGCATAAGTGTAGGTTGCAGTAGCCGTATTGACTACCCTGCCGGCATTTATATCAGCTGCCGTGACCGTATATGTTGTATTAATGGTACTGGAAACCCCCGGGGCCAGGGAGGCAATGTTCCTGTTAAGCCCTGTAAGCGGATCAGATACTGTGATGTTGGTGAGGGTGACACTTCCGGTATTGGTAACAATTATTGTATAATGAACCTGATCTCCCGGTTGTGCAAAACCTGTTTCCAGGGACGTTTTGGAAATACCCAGATCATTTCCTGAAGCAGTGCCGGAAACCGTGTGTCTGGCTGTTTCACTGAAATTATTATTGTTGAAGATATAGGAAGCCGTTGCTGTATTGACGATCTGCCCGGCAGCAATATCAGCAGCACTGACAGTATAGGTTGCATTGAATGTCCTTGATGCTCCCGGCAGCAGACTTCCTATAACCTGATTCAATCCTGTCAGCGGATCAGATACCGAGATATCGGTAAGGGTTACCCTGCCTGTATTTGTGACAACTATCGTATAATGGATCTGATTACCCTGGGCAGAATAACTTGTTTCTGCGGATGTCTTGGTTATGGCAAGGGCGTTTCCGGTCAACTGGGCCGGCACGGTATGACTTGCACTGACATTGAAGTTATTGCCTCCAAGAGTATAGGATGCAGTGGCTGTATTTATTACCTGACCTGCTGTTACTTCGGCTGCTGTAACTGTGTATGTCTGGTTAAATGTTCTTGAACTGCCGGCACTTAACGATCCAATGATCTGATTCAGGGCCGTAAGCGGGTCAGTCACGGAAATGTCAGTTATTGCTGTACTTCCGGTATTGGTCACTGTAATTGTATAATGTATCTGATTGCCTTCAGCTGAATAACTTGTCTCCGATGAACTTTTCGTTACTGATAATGAACCAGTCACTGGGAGTATTACAATATTCATGGTTGTGACCGTCCCACATTGTCCGCCGGCAGGTGTAAAGGAGAAAGTAAAGGTGCCTGCTACCGCAGTATTGATCGTCGCAGGATCCCAGGTACCGGTGATTCCTTCAAGAGATGTAGTTGGAAGCAGCGGTGCAATGCTGTTTTGAGGCAGAGGACCAGGTTGGGTGAATGTCGGGGTGATACTTGCAGCAACGGTGATGTCCATTGTTGCCGCGGCTCCGCACTGACCGGCAGCCGGGGTGAAGGTATATGTTGCCGTTCCTGCAGCAGCAGTGCTGATAGCAGCCGGAGCCCATGTGCCGGTAATTCCGTTGTTGGAAGTCAGCGGAAGGACCGGTGGCGTCCATCCCTGGCAGAGCGGACCTATCGGATCAAATACCGGTGTTATCGATGTTGTAACGGTGATGTCCATCGTTGCCGCCGCGCCGCACTGTCCCGCATCGGGAGTGAAGGTATAGGTTGCCGTTCCTGCAGCAGCGGTGCTGATAGCAGCCGGAGCCCATGTGCCGGTTATCCCGTTGTTGGAAGTCAGCGGCAGTGCCGGTGGCGTCGATCCCTGGCAGAGAGGTCCTATCGGATCGAACACAGGTGTGATGCTTGCAGTAACGGTGATATCCATTGTCACCGCCGCGCCGCACTGACCCGCAGCCGGGGTGAAGGTATAGGTTGCCGTTCCCGCTGCTGCGGTGCTGATTGTGGCCGGGCTCCATGTGCCGGTAATTCCGTTGTTGGAAGTCATCGGAAGGGCTCCGGGTGTTGCACCCATGCAATATGGGCCAAGCTGCGTGAATTCAGGAGTTATCAGTTCATTTACAAAAACCTGTCCCGACCGCCTTGGTCCCAGGCAACCGTTTGCATCCAGTTCCTGTACTTCAATTAAGTATGTGCCTTGTGTGTTCCATGTATGATCAATAAAATTGGAAACAGCTCCTGTCTGAACAGCGCCATTTATCCACCAGGTGTATGTAGAACCCGGAACAGGATTTGGATCGACATTATAATGCTTTGTTTGTCCGACGCATACATTATCGGGCATAGCCATCTGCCCTGCAACCTTAAGGCTGCAGAGCAGTGCGATGCATAATAATATATAGCGAACCTTGTTTAGCATTTATTTATCTGGTAACTATTGCATTCAGGAAGAGATCAGTTGTTTTATTTTAAAAAAGTCGTTTATATGAAGTTTTAATTTTCAGTTGTTTTAAGTATTTAGTTATGATAGATTGCCGAAGTGGCCGGGACCGGATTTACACTCCACGAGAAGCTTACCCGCAAGCCGAAATTACATCCGTTCACCCCGGTGGAGATCCTTCTTGTCCTTATACTTACTATCCCCGATCCCGAAAGGCCCGACGTCGGGATCAGCTGGCCCGGCACGTAATCGTTCCATACCGATCCGTGGTTTATGCTGTATTCATGCTCATCGGTGGTTCCTCCCGGAAAGCCGCCGGAACCTCCCGCAAAAGTTGCAGAAACAGGAATCCCTGCACAAATAACCTGGTCAGCAGGCAAGGGAACCACCGACTGGGAAACAGGATCCCCATAGATTTCAAATCTCTTGAAGGCAGTCACTGCGACTGAATTGCACAGAGGGTCCTCCACCTTCCTCCGGTAGCATGTGGTTGAAGGAGGAGGTTCGGGAGCATAGCTTGTCAGATTGGTTCCGGGGATGTCGGCCCAATCACCCGTGCAGCCGGGCTGAAGCTGCCAGGTATAGACATACAGCCCTGAACCGCCTGATGCGGGGCCGTAGGGAGGAGTGGTGCCTCCTATGACCGTGGTGCCACCGGTGCAAAATTCCCTCAGTGTCGTATTGATTGACCCGGGCATTAATTCGGATGAGACGGCAAGCACCCTGGTACAGGTGCTGGACCCGGCAGGATCAGTGATTGTAAGGGTATAGGATCCTGCAACAGCCACGGATATTTCCCGCAGGGAAGCATTAAAACCGGCGGGTCCGGTCCAGTAATAGCTTATCATACCCTCAGGCCCGCTCCAGCTGGTTGAAGTTCCATGGCAGATCTCATCGCTCCCTCCCGTGATATGACATTCCGGCTGGGCATTCACGGCAGGGAGCGAAAAAACCAGGAAAAGGCAAAGGCATGAAAGCCTCAGCCCGAACCCGACGGCATACGAGGTCTGACTTAAACCGGCCATCCCGTAAAACTGATGTTTTCCTGCAGCAGGCTGTTCCGTTGGTGATCCTCACTGCTGTACCGGAAATCATAATGGCCGGGAACAGGAGGGGAGAACCACGAACAGCCTTAAATATTTATCCGGGGGTAATATATTATAATCCGGGGCCAGAAAAAAATTTTTTGCGGGGGACGGCTCCCTGCAAAGCCTGCATAAACCCTTCGGGTTTTTGTTATTTTACCTTTATTCCTTCAGAAAGCAGGCTTTCTTCGGGGATTACCTCCTCACTGCCTGCCGGCAGCTCGTCGGTGATCCCGGGGGACGGCTCCCTGCAAAGCCTGCATAAACCCTTCGGGTTTTTGTTATTTTA
>CAYSXP010000015.1:0-97020 GCA_964435015.1 uncultured Rikenellaceae bacterium | reverse complement strand
TTAAGTTGTAAATGAAGAACAAAAACCCCCTTTTTATGAATAATTCAGGTTAGAATTTTTAGAGGTTTAATTATTCAGATAATTTTAGCAGTAGTGTTTTTTATTCATTTCTACAAAACAGATGAGCAATTGGCTTTTATTGGTATTCTTATTCCAATGTTAGTAGTCATTATCTCCTTCTTAAGATTTGAGCATTGGTACAGATACTACATAATTAAGATTCTCATAAAAAATGAAAAAGTTTTTTGTGAGCTATTAGACAGAAACAAAACAATTGAACAGTCTTTTAAAATCTCCGATTTGGAAGTAATCTTGGATTTGGTGATACCTGTTGTCAAAAACACCCCTGTATGCCCATATCCCGCCATACATCGCCACGTTAAAGGCAACATGACTGTTATCATCAAATGTTATCAGGAGCTGGTATTTCCCGGGAGGCTCTTCAGAAGGGGCATGATACCTCATGATGGTTCCTTCCCCGACTGTAATGCAGGTTTCCCCGTCGCAAAGGAAGTCAACGAACATCCCGTGCCCAAGGGTTGATTTCACGGTTTTGCCTGAAAGAAGCCTGGCGTATTCAGCGGGATCGCCTGAAAACCAGGCAAATTTATGATGACTGGTCGGACTGAAAACATCCGTTATTCTCCTGCCGCACAGGATTTTCCCGGCCTGCAGGCTGATCGTTTTTGATTCGGGTATCTCGAGCATACAAGTTTAATTAGCAAGTTGTTAATCATTTAACAAAGAATTTTGTTCTAATTGATAAGGTCTGCCTGCTCCCCCGGGCAGGTAATCCACATGTTGAAAATACCAGTTACATATTTTGGCGAATGGCATGTATGGGAGGTTCATACTCAATTGGCCCTGATGTGATTTATTCTTCCTGCCAACCAGCAAATTTCAACAATTCTCCGGAAAGATACTGCGACAGCCCGAAAAAAAATGAGGATTTACCATGAATGAATCACAGCTTCTTATTTACATGCTTCCTTATACTCAGCACCAGAAAGGATGCCGCGACAAACGGGAAGGTAAGCTGAGTGATATTGAAATGAAGCATTATAAAACTTATCAGCAGGGAAAGCAATACCGAAATGAATACCCCGATCGCGTCTTTTAATTGTTTACCGGCGAATACCATGGCGCATAACACGGCATTGAAACTGTACAAACCGCTGCCAACGGGTGCGGCGGGAGCGCCCAAAAGTGTTGCAAGGACACCCGATACCAGTGCCCCGGCAATACCATAAAGCGCCGCGACCGGTGAGCTTATAAACACTGCCAGGAAGAAAAGAACCGATGAAATTATATTCTCCTGAAAAATAACCTGCCCGAATCCCCTGATTGAATATGATAATGGATTGGCAACATTAACAGGCAACGCCCCCGGGGTTACCGGCAAGTCAGGAGCAAACCTGCCAAAAATCACGAGAGCCAGCCAGGTAACCAGAACAAAAGGTAAGGTGAAAACAGGGATGTTCATTCTAAGAAAAAAGTGCTGCATTACCGTTGCCAGTACGGAGCCTGCTATCACGACCATCCATGTCACCGGAGCCGGTTTAAAGAAAAGCATCATGGCCACCCCGGTCAGGGAAGCACTGAACCCGTACAGGCCCTTGTTCAGGTTTCCCGTATCATATTTCAGCAAAACGGCAGTTAACGTTCCGCTGGTTACGGCCACCAGTGCTGCCAGCCCCATCAGTGCCGATCCATAAAATATTCCAGCCAGGAAAAGCAACCCGGTCAATGCATTCTCCTGAAGCATTATCTGTCCAAGCCCTTTCAGTATGGGGTTTAACAGATGAAAATCAATTCCGGGGATTACCTTTTCGTTCTGGTGCTTATTATCCATACAAGATTGTGCAGGGAAAAACCTGAAACAGCTGACAAATTTACATCAATAATCATGTCAGGGATTATTTATCCGGGTTTGTTGTTAAAATTTTTGGAGTAAGCGCTCCCCGGCAATGTTCTGTTAACCTACAGGCTGACCAGGCGGGTGATGATATCAATCAGCCAGCCCGGGTAGATCCCTAAAATCAGGATACCCAGCGTGATCAGGACAAGAGCCATGTTGCCGTTCAGTGATATTGCGGGCAGCCCGATACCGTCACCCGGAGTGAACATGGAAGTGATAACCCGGAGGTAATAGTACAAACCGATCACGCTGTTGATGATCATCACTATGATAAGCAGCATAAGCCCCGCCTTCATACCCTCGAGAATGAGATAAAACTTAGCTATGAACCCGGCGGTGAAGGGGATGCCTGCCAGGGAGAGCATTGAAAGGGTTAATACAAGTGCTGCCCATGGCCTGGTCCAGAACAGGCCCCGGTAATCATCAATCTTTTCTGTTTCCTCACGTGAAGTGGAAAGAAGGGTAATAACGCCAAACGCGCCAATCGTGGTAACAAAATATGAAATCAGGTAAAAAACCGCTGCCTGTATTCCTTTATCCGTTCCTGTCAGCAGGAGTACCAGGAGATAGCCCATGTTGGCAATGGAAGAGTAGGCAAGCAGCCTTTTTATGTTTTGCTGCTTCAGGGCGAGTAAATTCCCGATGAACATCGATAGTATGGCCAATGCCGAAATCACGACGAAAAAAAAGCGGGAGTCATATCCCCTGATATCGAAAAAGAACCGGATCAGTACAGCCATGACCGCGCCCTTTGACACGGTTGCAATATAGGCGCTCACGGGCGCCGGTGCTCCCTGGTATACATCAGGGGTCCACATGTGAAAAGGAACAAGGGCCAGTTTGAACCCTATACCGACCATCATCATTGAAAAACCGACCGACACGAAACCGGCCATCGCATCGCTTCCCTTCAGCAGGGAGGCTACGCCGGCAAACTGCATTGTCCCGGTTCCGGTGTAAATCAATGCCATCCCGAATAACAGGAACGCTGATGACACCGATGCCAGGAGAAGGTATTTAATACCTGCCTCTACCGAAGTGTCTTTTGACCGTTGAAAAGCCACCAGGATATACAGCGAGACACTCAGCAGTTCAAGCCCCAGGAAGAAAATCACGAAGTGCCCGGCGATGGCAAGCAGTGAAGCGCCAAGCGTGGAGGTAAAAAGCACCAGGAAATATTCTTCCTTCATTCCCCCGAGAGTGCCGATATAGTCATGAGAAAGTATGGTGACAAGCAAAGCCGAAGCAATAATGATACCCAGGAAAAAAAGACTGTAAACGTCCACGATGAGCAAGGGTTCGATGGAACGCGGTAAAAACGAGCCGGTAAAAAACAGGGACGCGAAAGCAACAATAAAAGCCAGAACCGAAAAACCATAAATAACCTCGTAATTCCTCAGGACCGAAATAACGATCATCATCACGACCGGCGCCATGGCGATAACAATGAGGGGCATCAGGGAATAAAGATCAGCTATGGTCATATCTCAGTGCTTTTTAAACATTCCTGACAACTGGTTGAACGAGGCTGTTTTCCCGTTCCCGGCGCCCTTGTTTGAGTCCCGCAGTCCGGTTAACTGAGCGGGATGAGAATCCAGCGTCTTAATAATAGCCGGACCAGCCAGGTTAAGTACCGGCCGCGGGAAAAGACCGAGTGCAACAACCAGTACAACGAGAACAGCAGAAACGATCTTCTCCCTCAGGTTCAGGTCTGCAATCTCCCATTCATGATTCATCTTCCCGAAAAACACTTTCTGCACGATCCTTAAGGAATAGATTGTAGCCGCCACGAGTCCGAGGCAGGCCAGGCTGGCCATCAGCACACTGGCTTTGAATGTTCCCAGCAGGGTTAAAAGTTCGGCAACAAAATTCGCCAGGCCGGGCAGCCCGAGTGATGCCAGGGAGAAGATCATGCCTATGGCTCCCATCACCGGTGTTTTTTCCCAGAGGCCTCCCATCTGCTCAATATCCCTGGTATGGGTACGTTCATACAGCTGTCCGGCAAGAATAAACAATGCCCCGGTGCTTATTGCATGAGCTATCATCTGCATCACGACGCCCTGGTACGCGATCACGTTGAAGGCAAATACTCCAAGGATAACGAAACCCATGTGACTCACGCTGGTATAGGCTACCAGCCGCTTGAGGTCCGTCTGTGCAAAGGCAAGCTTGGCGCCGTAAAGGATGCCGATAACCCCCAGTCCCATCCCGACAGGGGCAAAAGCGGCAGATGCCGATGGAAATAACGGGACGACAAAGCGTATCAACCCGTATGCCCCGGTTTTAAGGAGCAGGGCCGCGAGTATGACGCTGCCGGCAGTCGGGGCCTGGCTGTGGGCATCAGGCAGCCAATTGTGCAGGGGAACAACCGGCAGTTTAACCAGGAAAGCGGCAAGGAAACCCGACATTATCAACAGTTCCTTCGCCGCCGGTATCTCCAGCCCTAAAAGCTGAACATAATCAAATGTTAATGTGCCTGAAGTGCTTTCATGAACAAAAACAAGAGCCAGTATGGCAATAAACATCAGAAGGCCGCTGGCCTGGGTATACAGGAAAAACTTGTATGAAGCTGCTGTCCTGTTCTCGTGACCCCATATCCCTATCATGAAATACATGGGGACCAGCATCATCTCCCAGAAAAAATAAAACAGGAACAGGTCGAGCGACAGGAACACCCCGATGATCCCCGCCAGTATCAGAAGAAGGTTGAAATGAAAGAACCCGACCCTGGAATTAATTTCCTTCCAGGAAATCACGACCGATATGATACCAAGGAACAATGTCAGCAATACCATTACAAGACTCAACCCGTCAAGCGCCAGGTGAAGGCTGATGCCAAACCGGGGTATCCATTCTAGTTGCAGGTCCATCATCCATTTGCCGTCAGTGCCTGATACACGGGAACTGAAAATAATCAGCAGTACGAGATCAATGGAAATGGCAGCGACGGAAATAACGCGCGGCCAGAGGTTACCCTTTCTCCCGGCCAGGAGCGCGAGCAGTGACCCTGCCAGCAGGATAAGTATAAGGTATGCCAGTATCATCTCAATATCATGTATGTCAGGATCAATACTATACCGATTGTAAAGGACATCACGTACCATCGCAGCTTCCCGTTCTGGGTAAGGCTGAAAAGACGGTTCCCCAGAACAGTCAGGCGTGCAAGACCAATATTAAGCCAGTCAAATATGTCATTCCTGTTAATTGCCGACAGCCACACCAGCGGGTTTACCAGCAACACGTCGTAAAGGCGGTCGAAGCCGAACCCGCTCTCGAAAAAGCGATGAATACGGCCGTGTTCAAATGATTCCGACATCGAGGGCTTTTTGTAGTAAGCCAAATAAGCCAGGTAAATCCCTGCAAACACTATCAATGCTGACAAAAGCTGGAACAGTATCTCGGGGTAACCGGTTTCCCTTACCGTGACCGCTGGTAAAGTATTCTCCGCGAGCGAGGAAAAAAGATGCAGGCGCCCGAATGATTCAGGCAGCTCGATAAAACCCGCCACGATTGAGAAGAAGGCCAGTATTGCCAGGGGCACTGTCATCAGTTTACCCGGCTGGAATGAGGGTTTTAATTTTGTTTCACCAAAGAACACGACAAAAACCAGCCTGAAGGTATAGAGTGTTGTGAGGAAGGCCCCGGTGAAAGCTGCTATCCACAACCAGAAATTTCCAGTGGCTGAAGAAAACGAGTACCACAGTATAGGATCCTTACTGTAGAACCCTGCTGTTACCAGGGGAAGGGCAGACAGGGACGCGGAGCCGGCAAGGAAAGTAAAAAAGATCAGCGGCATTTCTTTTTTCATCCCGCCCATCCTGAAAATATCATGTTCTTCTTTAAGCACCAGTATAACCACGCCTCCGGCAAGGAAGAGGAGTGCCTTGAAGAAGGCATGTATCATGAAGTGGAATATTGCCGCCGACCATGCTCCCACTCCCAGGGCGAGAAACATGTACCCGATCTGGCTTATGGTGGAATACGCCAGGATTCGTTTCAGGTCATGCTGACCCAGGGCGCTGAAGCCAGCGATCAGCAATGTCAGGGCGCCTATAATGGCGATGGCTGTCATCACAACCGGGGCAAGATTGAAGAGCACGTGGCAGCGTGCAATCAGGTACACTCCCGCTGTCACCATGGTAGCGGCATGTATAAGGGCGCTCACTGGCGACGGGCCTGCCATGGCATCGGGCAGCCAGGTTTGCAGCGGCAGCTGGGCCGACTTACCCAATGCACCGAAAAGAAGCAGGGCAGCAGTAATAACCGCGAGGGGTGACCCGACTGACCATTTATCATTGACCTGCAGCATCAGCTCGTCCAGGTGGAAGGTCCTGAAATTCACAAACAGAATAAAGATCCCGATGATCATGGCCGTATCCCCTATACGGGTAACTATGAAAGCCTTCCTTGCCGCGTACCCATTCTCCGGCTCCTTGTACCAGAAACCGATCAGCAGGTAACTGCACAGTCCGACACCCTCCCATCCAAAGTAAAGCAGCAGGATATTATCAGCGAGGACAAGGATCAGCATGGAACCCACGAAAAGGTTCATATAGGCAAAGAACCTTGAAAATCCTTCATCACCCGACATGAACTCAATGGAATAGACATGTATCAGGAAACCCACGAAAGTGATCACGATGCAGAAAACCAGCGAAAGGGAATCAAGACTGAATGACATGTCTGCCCTAAGCTCCCCGGCACTAATCCATTCCCATAAGCTGACACTATAGGAACTTACCCCCGGCAATGACCTGAGGAACAATGCGCCGGCTATCAGGGCAAGTACCAGTGAAATACCAACCGAACCTGCACCGATATACCCGGCGGTTTTCCTGTCGAACTTTCCCCCGGCAACAGCCAGTATCAGAAAACCAAGCAGGGGTACAAGGGGTATGAGGGCAATACAAGTTTCCATCATCGCTTTATTGATTGTTATCCTTCAGTTTCCCTACAGAATCGGCATCAAGGGTCTTGTAATGATGATAAACCTGCAGCAGCAGCGCAAGGCCAATAGCCACCTCAACTGCAGCGACTGCAAGGATGAAAATAAACATGACCTGACCGTCGGCCTGCTTCCAGTGCCGTCCTGCTATAATGAACACGAGGCCGGCACTGTTGAACATGATCTCTATCGACATAAGCATGAAGATCAGGTTCCTGCGTGAAAGTAACCCTGCCAGGCCGATAAGGAACAGGAGCCCGGCAAAAATTAACATCGTTTCAATCGGAACAGTCAGCATCTCCTATTATTTTAAAAACCTGTGAGTCACTTTTTTCTTCTGGCTGCCCAGGTGATAAGCACCGATGACACCGGCCATCAGAAGAATACCTGCTATCTCCACGGCCAAAACGTAGGTAGAAAACAAGGATATCCCAACCTGTTTTGTATTAAGAGTTTCATCAACAGGCTCCGGAATCTGCAGCCCGTTTATAATCAGGATGAAATCAACCAGGAGAAGAGCGGCAAGGATAGAAGGTACAATCCACACGCGAGGATTGAGCCATCTTTTTTCCATCTTTTTTTCCGCCCCGATATTAAGCATCATGGTCACGAAAATGAACAGCACCATGATGGCGCCCGCGTATATTATCACCTCCAGGGCAGCTATGAACGGTGCATCGAGAAGATAAAAGATTACCGAGACTGCCAGGAGCGATATGATCAGGTTCAGAAGGGCATGAATGGCATTCCTTCCCGAGATAGCCATTATCGTTGATATCAGGGCGATTGCCGCGGCCAGGTAAAAGAAAAAGTTCATAGCATCACGAATTTATGGCATAAGATCTTTTACATCAACAGGTTTATATTCCGTATCCCCTTCTCCTTTTCCTTTGACACCCATGGCCACCCCGGCGTGTTTGTAAAAATTGTATCCATGATATTTCCCTTCACCGCTTATCAGCAGGTGTTCCTTTTCATAAACCAGGTTCTGCCTGACGTATTCACCCATCTCAAAATCAGGAATAAGCTGGATCGCGTAAGTAGGGCAGGCTTCCTCGCAAAACCCGCAGAAAATGCATCTCGAGAAATTTATCCGGAAAAATTCAGGGTGGCGTCTTCCCTTCTCGCCCGTCGCGGCCTGCAACGAGATACAATCCACCGGGCAAACCGCCGCGCAAAGGTAACAGGCCACGCAGCGTTCGTTCTTATCCGGGTCGCGGGTCAATACTATCCTGCCACGGTAGCGCGGAGCAAGATAAGGCTTCACCTCGGGGTATTCCACCGTTTCCCGTTTGTGAAAGATGTGAAGGAATGTCAGCCATATACTTCGGAGGATACTGATCATATCAGGTTCATTTTATTTTGTCATCCTAAAAATATAAGTATTGCACCTGTAACGAGCAGGTTGAGCAAAGCAATCGGGAACAGGAGCTTCCATCCCAGTTTCATAAGCTGGTCGTATCTCGGCCTCGGCAGGGAAGCCCTTAGAAGAATAAAAACACCAATGAAAATGAACGTTTTCAGCAAAAACCAGAAAACAGGGGGCAGGAATGAAGGGCCCAGCCATCCTCCAAAAAACATGGTGGCTATTATTGCCGAGATGAGTGTTATCCCCAGGTATTCGCCTACGAAAAACATCCCGAATTTCATACCCGAGTACTCTGAGTGATAGCCGGCAATCAGCTCTCCCTCGGCTTCGGGGATATCGAAAGGCAGCCTGTGTGTTTCAGCTATCCCTGCTATAAAAAAGACCACGAAACCAAGAAACTGGGGCAGGATGAACCAACCGCCCCTTTGTGCCTCGACGATTTCACTAAAGCTGAAGGTGTCGGCCATCATCACGACTCCCATCAGCGAAAGCCCCATGAACACTTCATAGGTCAGCATCTGGGCCGAGGCGCGCATTGCTCCTATCAGGGAATACTTGTTGTTCGATGCCCAGCCGCCAAGAACGATGCTGTAGACTCCAAGCGATGAGTTTCCAAGAAAAAACAGCACTCCGATATTCGAGTCAAAAACACAAAACTCCGGGCCGAACGGGATCACGGCAAAGGTCAGGAGAATAGTGATCATAAGGATGCCGGGGGCAATTGTAAAGACCACTTTGTCAGAGAACGGCGGCACCCAGTCTTCCTTGAAAAAAAGCTTCAGGGTGTCGGCTATAACCTGGGCAAGGCCAAAAGGGCCAACGCGGTTTGGTCCGAGCCTGTCCTGCCAGACAGAAAGCAGCCTTCTTTCAACCCATATCAGCCCGGCCGCTATTGACAGGGCTATGAAAATTACCCCCAAAATGATCCACAGATAATTCATTGTAACCCGGTTAAATTTTCAATATTTCCCCGCGGGCAGGAAGATCAACGAAGTTCATCCCAGGCAGGTTTACAGTCAGGCCTGCCACCCCGCTTACAAGGCTGTTTTCAATTTTCACTTTAACAACCAGTCGTTTTCCACTGGTTTCAAGTCGCACCGAATCCCCATCATCAACGTTTAACCTTTCAGCATCCCGCCTGTTGACGAGTATAGCCGGATCATCAACCAGTTGCCTGAGGGAAGAGGCAGCCGAACTTAATTCCTCGCTTCCGAATACCCGGTAGAGGGGAACGATGAGCCATCCGTCTCCTTCTGATTCAAAATACCCGGGTATCATTTCAAAGCTGCCGGAATTCACCCGTTCTGCCTGCCCGATCAGCCGTATCCCGGGATCCCCGCCTTTCATTGACCCATTCGGATGATCAATGTAATTATAGAAGGCCTGCACCGAATTCCACCCGGGTGTCCAGTAAAAGGGCACCAGTGAAGAAGGAGGTGACTCCCGGCGGCCTTCCATGCTGAATGCCAGCGGAGAATCAGGATCCTGCCTGACACGTTTTTCGCTGACAGCCCTGTGTGCATTCATCGCGGTCCTCCCGCTATAGCGGAAAGTTTGTCGTGGCACCTTTGCATTCAGCATCCTGAAATCAGCATCGGGGATATATTCCTTAATCGCTGAAAACACGGGCAATGCCGTTACCATTGAAGCCACGATATCATCGAAATGCCCCGGGGACGCTGGTACATTGCCGCTTCTTATTCCTGAAGCCTGGTTCAGCCATTGCCAGCTTTCCTTTATCCCTTCCCCGGAGGCAAGAGCCCTGTAATATCTCTGGGCTCTTCCCTCGTTGTTCACGATAGTTCCCTGCGATTCGGCAAAAGCAGTGGCGGGAAGGAGTATGTCGGCTGCCCGCGCCGTGGGGTTGTTAAGGTAATCCAGGACAACCACCCTGCCGGATTTCCCGAACATGTTTGCCACGGTATCCTCGTCTGCCCTTCTGAAAAGATCATTCTCCAAAATGATAAGAGTGTCGGTTCCCTGAACGGAAAGGGTGTCAGCAGCATCATCGAGTGATTTGCCAGGCATGAGAGCCAGTCCCATGCTGTTGGATTCCGGAAGCACGGGGATGAACATGACTTTTTTATTCAACGACAGAAGGGAAGAAGCGATACTCATTCCCGCGTTAAGAACATTCCCGTCGAGACATGTTATACCTGCAATAACCAACGGGTTTTCAGCATTCAGCAGGGTCCGTGCTATTTGTTCAGCCAGGTTCCGGATCTCGTCATCGTTATCCCCGGGCACGATTGCCTGTCCCTTTATAACAGAGCTGATATTAAAGCCCAGCTTTGATATCCCGGCCGGGGTGCCCCTGAATGATCTTTCAGAGACATCATCAAGAGAATCCTTCACCGGGGTTGCTATATAAACCGGGCTTTTCTTATCCTGCGCGAGTTGGCGAACGGGGAGGTCGTTCCAGAACGGGATCCCTTTGGCGAGAGCTTCAGTGATCTGAATGTTCCTTGCAGCCTGACGTACTGCCAGGGCCATCATGGGTGCCGTGTTTGTCAGATCCTCGCCAAGGATAATCACGGCATCAGCTTTCTCAACCTGTTTAAGAGAAGGTACCACGATGCCGCTGTTCTGCATAAACTGCAGGGCTGCCCTTGTAAGCGACTGTTCTTTCCCGGAGATCCCGTGGAAGAAATTCTCTTCCCCGACAAGCCTCAACAACGCGTAATTTGATTCCAGCGAAGCCCTTGGAGACCCAATCCCCATGATCTTCCTGTCCTTTGAAAACAAGGGCTCAAGGGCAGTAAAAACCTGATCAGCGGGCATCTCTGCCTGTTCAAGATCCCTGCTGCCACGGGTACGCGGGGATAATATCCTGTCCTCCCCATTCACGAACTCGTATCCGAACCTGCCCCTGTCACATATAAAATAACCGTTTACCGCGCCATTGTACCTGTTCATTATCCTTCTCAGGGTATCGTATCGTTCGCCTGCAATTATATTGCAGCCAACACTGCAGTGAACGCACACGGAAGGCGCGTTTGACAGGTCCCACTTCCTGGTGTAATGTCCCCTGAATGTTTTGTCTGTAAACACGCCAGTGGGGCAAACCTCCACCAGGTTCCCGCTAAATTCATTTTCCAGGGTGCCGTCCTCGTGGCGGCCAAAAAACACGTTATTATGAGTTGCAAAAACATTGAAGTCGCGGCCGCCGGCATAGTCCCTGTAAAACCTGACACACCTGTAACACTGGATGCAGCGGTTCATCTCGTGACTGATGAAAGGGCCCAGGTACTGATCATTATGGGTACGTTTTCTAAAATCAAACCGCCGGTAATTATGCCCGCTCATCACTGTCATATCCTGCAGATGGCATTCACCTCCTTCATCGCAAACGGGGCAGTCGTGCGGGTGATTTGTCATCAGGCTCTCGATCACCGCGGCCCGGAATGCCTTTGCATCAGGATCGTTGATTGATACAATAAGTCCATCAACTACAGGTTCCATGCATGACATGACGATCCTGCCCCTGGTATCATTCGTGTCGCGAAATTTTTTCACGGCACATAACCTGCAGGCCCCAACAGAACCAAGAGCCGGGTGATAACAGAAATGTGGTATGTACAGTCCCAGTGAAAGAGCGGTATCAAGGAGACTCTTCCCTTCGTGAACCTCGTACGGTTTCCCGTCAATCCGGATATTAACCACTTTCATTCCCATGGGCATTTTTTTTCCTCGATATGTCGTTTGAAGTCATCATGAAAAAACCTCAGTCCGCTCTGCAGTGGTTCAGCGGCCCCGGGAGCGTGAGCGCAAAACGTGTGGCCCGGTCCCATGTATGAAGTATGGAATTTCAGAATATCCAGGTATTCCATTTTCCCTTTGCCATCTTCAATGGCTGAAAGCATTTTCTCAACCCATGGCAGGCCTTCCCTGCATGGTGTGCACCAGCCGCAGCTCTCGAGGGCATAGAATTTCTCGACGTTCTGGAGGAAGGCGACCGGGCAGGTCCTGTCATCAAGCACTATCATGGTTCCGGTTCCCAGCCTGCTCCCCGCCGCGGCGACAGTTGAAAAATCCATCTTCACATCGAGGTGTTCTTCTACCAGGAAATCCGTTGAAGCTCCTCCTGGCAGGACGCCCCTGAAAGCGTAACCATCGTGCATCCCGCCGGCGTGCTCATTGATTATTTCGCCCATGGTTACCCCCAGCGGCAGTTCCCACAGGCCGGGCCTCTTAACCCTGCCGCTCACCCCGTACAGTTTTGTGCCTCCAGTGCCGGTTAGGCTCAAGCCCTTGAACCAGTCGGCTCCTTTTTCAACTATATGCGATATCCACGATAGTGTCTCCACGTTATTGACCACTGTCGGCTTCCCGAACAAACCGCTTGTCGCGGGGAAAGGCGGCTTTGTCCGGGGTATCCCTCTCTTGCCTTCAAGAGCGTTCAGGAGCGCGGTCTCTTCACCGCAAATATACCTGCCGGCACTCGTGTGCACGTGTATGTCGAGGTTGAAACCGGTACCAAGGATATTCTTCCCGAGGAAACCTTCGCGATATGCCTCCGATATCGCTTTTCTGAGCTCGCGCTCAGCTTTTTTATAGGCCCAGCGGAGGAAAATATAGGCTTTTTCAGCCTGTATGGCATAAGCTGCAGTTATCATCCCCGCGATAAGTTGATGAGGATTACCTTCAAGCAGCAGGCGGTCCTTGAAAGTGCCGGGTTCCATCTCGTCAGCATTGCACACGAGGTACTTCGGGAAAATATTCTCGCCCTCCATCGGGACAAGGCTCCATTTCACCCCGGTCGGGAAACCCGCGCCTCCCCTCCCAAGCAGGTTTGATGCCTTAACCAGGGAAGTCACCCCGGCGGGAGTCATCTCTTTCAGCGCTTTAATGGTTCCATTGTAGCCGCCGGCACGATAATATTCCCTGAAGCCGGGAGGAGCTTCTCCTTTTTTAATATGTCCGGTCAGAGGCCTTTCCATCAGGATTATTTATATTTCTCAAGCAGTTCATCAATTTTTTCGACCGTCAGATTATTATAATGATCATCGTTGATCATCATCGCGGGGGCGTTATCGCAATCGCCCAGGCAGGATACCGGTAACAGGGTGAAGCGCCCGTCGGAAGTCGTTTCACAAAAGCTGATCTCCAGTTTTTCCGAAATATATTTATACAGCGTTTTGTATCCCATGATCATGCAGCTTATGCTGTCGCATATAAGGATCACGTTTCTGCCAACCGGCCTGCGATAGATCCGACTGTAAAAAGTTGCCACGCCATCAACTTCATCTTCCGACATACGGAGAATTTCAGCGATATCGCCTACTGATTCATCCGAGACCCACCCGCGGTGCTTCTGAACTATTTTCAAGGCATCTATGCAGGCCGCGGCGGGATAAGGGTAAAGTTCTGCCTCCTCAAGTATTTCCTTTTTTTCTTCCTCAGTCAGCATCTTTAAAATTTTAAGTTTCACCTGTCGAGGTCAGCAAGCACGAAATCCATTGCTCCAAGTATCGACAGCAAATCGGGGATCGTGTATCCCCTGCTGATAAAGGGCAGCATCTGCATGTGAGGGAAGGACGGGGTTCTGATCCTCGACCTGTATGATGACGTGCTGCCATCGCTTACCAGGTAATAACCGTTGCTCCCCTTTGCTGCCTCAACCGGCACCATTGCCTCGCCTGCAGGAATGACCGGTCCCCACGAAACACCAACGAAATGAGTGATCAGGGTTTCTATATCGGTCATCGTTTTCTCTTTCCTGGGAGGTATCACGAGAGGGTGATCCGACTTGTAATGGCCGGCCGGCATGTTGTCAATACATTGCTGAATAATGCGCAGGCTTTGCCGCATCTCTTCCATCCTTACCACGGCACGGTCGTAACAGTCGCCGTTCTTGCCGAGCGGGATATCAAAATCAAACCTGTCGATCCCGGAATATGGCCGTTTCTTGCGGTAATCCCAATCATACCCCGCGGCCCTTAGGCCCGAGCCGGTAAGGCCCCATTCAATGGCTTCCTCAGCGGTGTAAACACCTATCCCGACGGTCCTGGCCTTGAAAATCCGGTTTTTAATGATGATTTTATCGAACTCCTTAAGGCGGGCGGGAAGATAATTGACAAAATCCTGCATTAGTTTCTGCCAGCCGTCGGGCAAATCATGGGCCACGCCTCCTATCCTGAACCAGGATGGGTGCATGCGGGCTCCTGTTATTGCAATAACAATGTCAAAAATACGCTCCCTGTCATTGAACGTATAGAAGACCGGTGAAAGCTGCCCCAGGTCCTGGGCAAAGGTACCCAGCCACACCAGGTGACTGGCGATCCGAAACAGTTCACTCATCATTACCCGTATTACCATAGCCCTGTCGGGAACCTCTATGCCTGCCAGTTTCTCGACGGACAACAGGTAGGCAAGGTTGTTCATCACGCCTCCAAGGTAATCGATACGGTCGGTGTAAGGGATGAAAGTGTGCCAGCTCTGCCTCTCGCCCATCTTTTCAGCTCCGCGGTGATGAAAGCCTATCTCTGGAACGATGTTCACTATATCCTCCCCGTTGAGCTGAACGACGAGCCTCAGGAGACCATGCGTGCCGGTATGCTGGGGACCGATATTCAGGAACATGAAATCGCTGTCCTCAGCCGAACGGGCAAGTCCATGATCCTCAGGCCTGAATCTCAGGTTTTCATCCTCCAGATCACGTTTCTGCTCCGTGAGTACAAAAGGATCCTGCTCCGTTGCCCTGGCATGGTGATCCTTCCTCAGCGGGTGCCCTTTCCAGCTTTCAGGCATCAGTATCCTTGCAAGGCGGGGATGCCCGTCAAAACGGATCCCGAACATGTCGAACACCTCACGTTCATACCAGTTGGCCGATTCCCAAACACCGGTCAGGGTGGGTATCGCCAGATCATTCTCCTTCAGGGGAACCTTTAGACGGATATCTTCATTTCTGTCCAGGGAGGTGAGGTGATAAACAACCGTGAAATCGCCGCCCGGCTGTGCCGGATTACTTTCCCTGGCCCTTTCATCGATGGCTGTAAGATCGTACAACATTTTGAAAGGTCCGGGCGCTTCTGTCTTGAGGTATTTTAAAACCGGCACGATAAATTCCCTTTCTGTCCAAAGGGTTGTTACACCGTCCTTTGTTTCCTGCCTGACAAAGCCGGCCCGGCTGCCAAACCTTTCAATCAAAACATCTGATATGCCTGAATTATCACTGCTCATTGGCTACACTATCCTGAACACACGCTAAACCTCATTCATTGGTCTTATGTTTGTCATTTTTGACCTCTCATCCTTTTTCAGATCCCTCATGCAAGGTTTTTCTGCCTTATAAACCCCGTTCGGGCCAATAACCCAGCTCAGGGGTCGTTCTTCCCTGCCTATCGAATCGCGCAGCAGCACGATTCCTTCCAGAAGGGCGTCGGGCCTGGGAGGGCAGCCCGGGACGTACACATCCACCGGCAGAATTTTATCAACTCCCTGCACCACGCTGTAAATGTCGTACATACCTCCCGAGTTGGCACACGATCCCATCGAGATCACCCAGCGGGGCTCCATCATCTGCTCGTGGAGTCTCTTTATTATGGGGGCCATTTTCATGAACACGGTCCCGGCAACAACCATCAGGTCAGCTTCCCTGGGAGTGCCGCGGATCACCTCGCCGCCAAAGCGGGCAAGGTCATACCGGCTCGTGAGCGAGGTGGCCATCTCGACAAAACAGCACGACAGGCCGAAACCGAAGGGCCAGATGGAGTTTTTTCTTGCCCAGGCCAGCAATTCATCAAGCCTGGCAAAAACAAACGAGTCATAAAGGCCCCTCCCGGAAAGTTCTTTTTCAACACCCGTATTTATCGCACCAGTCTTTTTCATTTAGTATCTTTTTGGGGTCGGGGAATATTTTTAAGAATCTTTTTACCGTCAGGGCCAAAATCCAGCGCCCCGATCCTTAGTTCATAAACAAGAAGAATGATAAGTAAAACGATGAAGATGAAGACCCCGATGTAACCCGCCAGTCCAAGCTCCCGGAACGAGATGGCCCACAGCATTATAAAGGCGGCGTCGAGGTCAAAGATGACGAAAAACATTGCTATTATGTAGAAAGCGGAGGAGAACCGGAGCCTGGCATCACCCGTGGGAGGTATCCCTGATTCGTAAGGTTCACCGGTTTTCTTTTCACTGTGCCGCTCCCCGAGGACATGAGAAAGACCAATCATCACTGCCGCCAGGGCAACAACAATAGCTGCAAAAACGATAAATGGCCAGAAAGTGATTTGTTGCTCCAAAATCCAGATTTATAAATAGCAGACTTTAAGAACAATAATACTCCGTAAACCTGCCCCGCACTGACTCCTGCCCGGCGAACCGATCATATTAACAAAAATATATATTTATTGCTTCTATGCAACAGTTTCTTTATTTATATCAGGATTATGCTTTTTTTAATGCTTTGGCAATCCATGAACGGAATTGCATTAATCTGAACAGCCGTAATTGCATAAAAACAGCCGGCTGTTGATAAACTGTCAGCATCGCTGTTGAAAAGATGTTCATTTAACGCCTTATTCCCTTACCTTTAAGCAGAAAAATTCTCAACTCCATTTAATTGTTTACCTGTTGCCTGTATTCGGTTATATGACCTTTCTGATATCTCACGATGCTGAAACCATTTCTCTATCATAACCTCGTCGAAGCCGGCTGTGATGAAGCCGGCCGCGGTTGCCTTGCAGGTCCGGTGTTTGCCGCTGCCGTTATCCTGCCCAGGAATTTCAGGCATGACATGCTGAATGATTCAAAAAAGCTCACCTCACTTCAGCGGTTCCGCCTGAGGGATGAAATAACCCGTTCTGCAATCGCATGGAAAGTTGCTTCAGTGAGCAATGAGGAAATAGACGTAATGAACATACTGAGAGCATCGATCAGGGCAATGCACCTTGCTATCGGAGAGCTTGACCGGAAGCCGCAGTTCCTGCTGATCGACGGAAACAGGTTTTTTCCGTATTCCGGCATTGAACACAGGACCATAATCAGGGGCGACGCCATGTTCTTTTCAATAGCTGCCGCATCGGTGCTGGCAAAAACATTCCGCGACGAGTTCATGGAAAAGATCCATAACGAGTTCCCTGATTACGGATGGAACAGGAACAAGGGTTATCCCACCAGGCAGCACAGGGAAGCAATATTCAGGCTCGGCATCACACGGTATCACAGAAAGTCATTCAACCTGCTGAATACCCAGATGAAACTGGATTTCTGATCCGGCCGGAGAATAAAAAACTATCTTTGCATGCAAATTTCCAAAAACAATACACCGCATATGAAGAGATTATTATCCCTGATGGCCATCCTGGTCATCGTTGCAGGATTAAGGGTCAGGGCCGATGAAGGCATGTGGCTCCTGCCGCTTATTGAGAAAATGAACATGGGAAAGATGACCGGGCTCGGACTTAAGCTGTCAGCCGAAGATATCTACAGCCTGAACAAAGCCAGCATAAAGGACGCCATAGTGATTTTCGGAGGAGGATGCACGGGGGAGATCGTCTCTTCCAGGGGGCTGCTCCTTACAAATCATCACTGCGGCTACAGTCAGATCCAGGCGCACAGCTCACTTGAAAATGATTACCTGAAAAATGGTTTCTGGGCTATGAGAATGGAAGAGGAACTGCCAAATCCCAACCTCTCGGTCACTTTTCTGGTCAGTATCGAAGATGTCACTGATAAGGTACTTGCAGATGTCGGGCCTGAAATGAACGAAAGGGAAAGGAATTCAAAAATCAGCATGGCCAGGAACCGGATTGAAAACAAGGCAACGGAAGGCAATGATTATATGGCAACCGTATCTTCCTTCTATGGAGGAAACTATTTCTACCTTCTGGTGTACCAGCGATACACTGATGTAAGGCTGGTAGGGGCGCCTCCTTCATCAATAGGGAAATTCGGCTTCGATACCGACAACTGGGAATGGCCCAGGCACACCGGCGATTTCAGTGTTTTCAGGGTGTACACCGGTCCCGACGGGAAACCCGCACAATACTCAAAGGATAATATTCCCCTCAGACCGTCTTACTGGCTGCCTGTTTCAATAAAAGACCTCAACGCCGGCGATTTTGCCATGATCCTCGGGTACCCGGGAAGAACACAACGCTATTTCACATCATTTGAGGTGGATGAACTGATGAAGATCACTAATCCCAACAGGATCAGGATCCGCGGTGTCAGACAGGAGATCCTGATGGCCGACATGCAGGCTGATCCGAAGATAAACATCCAGTATGCTTCAAAATACTCAGGATCATCAAATTACTGGAAATACTCAATTGGTCAGCAGGCCGGCCTCGAGCGACTTAAAGTCAGGGAAAAGAAGGAACGGACCGAAAAACAGTTCAACGACTGGATCGCAGCTGACGGGGAAAGGAAGCTGAAATACGGGGAGAGCCTGAACCTGATAAGATCGGCCATTGAGGAAAGGGCAGAGTATCTGAACGCGCAGCAATACCTGAATGAATGCTTCCTGCAGGGATGTGAACTTTTAAACCTGTGCACCCTGACTTCAATGCTTACCCCGTCTCTCAGGTCGGGCGACAAGCAGAGAACTGAAGGTTATATCGCAAGGATACAGAGCTATGCCGAATCATTTTACAGGAATTATAACCCGCCAACCGATGAAAAAGCAACAAAGGCAATGATTGAGCTCTACAGGAAGGATGTTCCCGTGAAATTCCATCCTGATTTCTTCGGCAGCCTGATTGATAAAAAATACAAGGGCAGTACCGACAGGTTCACAGCCGGTGTTTTCTCAAAATCAATTTTTGCAAACGAGTCAAGATTCAATGCGTTCCTTGCCAACCCGGTCCTTAAAACGCTGGAGAATGACCCTGTTTATATCATGTCAGCCTCTGTCAGTGAAATGGGCACTTCAGTTTCCAGGAACCTCAGCCGTTACGATGAGGATCTTGCAACCGGCAGAAGATTGTGGATCGCTGCCCTGAGAGAAATGATCCCAGAAAAAACCCTCTACCCCGACGCCAATTCCACAATGCGCCTGACTTACGGCACTATCAGCGACTATGATCCGAAAGATGCAGTTACCTATAAATTTTACACAACCCTGCAGGGTGTTGTTGAGAAATACAAGCCCGGAGACTATGAATTCGATGTTCCCCAAAGGCTCCTCGATCTGAATGCAGGGAAAGAATTCGGCAGGTACGCCTCACCAAAAGGTTATATGCCGGTGTGCTTCCTGACAACAAATGATATTACGGGCGGAAACTCAGGAAGCCCGGTCCTGAATGCCAGTGGCGAGCTCATCGGCCTGGCCTTCGACGGCAACTGGGAGGCAATGAGCGGCGACGTGGCATATGAACCGGATCTTCAGAGAACCATTGCCGTGGATATCAGGTATGTCCTGTGGGTGATGGATATTTATGCAGGAGCGGGCCACCTGGTTGATGAAATGACCCTGGTTCAGTAGATCCTTGCCACAATGAGAAACCGGTGAATAACAAATTCCGGAAATACTTACCCGGGCAATCATATATTCTGTCAGGCAAAATGTTCCACTTTTGAGAATATTGACCACTGAATAATATTATCTTTGCTTTATGAAAGCTTATAATAAAATAATAAAAATCAGTCCAGACAAAAGGTTTGGCAAACCATCCATAAGAAATACAAGGATAACAGTATTTGATATTCTTGGTTGGCTGGGGTCTGGAATGACTAATGATGAGATAATCTCTGATTACCCTGAGCTTACAAGAGAAGATATTAAAGCTTGTTTAATGTTTGCAGCAGACAGAGAACGTAAACTTCAAATCCTCTGATGAAACTGCTTCTTGATCAAAATATATCTTTTCGTATTGCAAAAAAAATCCAGGACATTTATCCTGGATCCAGGCAAGTTAGAGAACTGGGACTTGAAAATTCTAAAGATTCTTTTATCTATACTTATGCCAAACAAAATGAATATTGTATTGTAACGTTTGATGCAGATTTTTATGATCTCGGGCTTGTGAAAGGATCTTCACCAAAAGTTATATGGCTAAGGATTGGAAATACAAGTACTCAAAATATTGAAAAAGTACTAAGGAATAATTTCGAGTTAATTAAAACATTTTTAACAGATTCACATTACTCCGAGATCGGATGCCTCGAGATAAATTCTTAAATAATCACTTTGCCTGACAAACGGTATAGGGCGTGGTCGTCATTCGTCTAACACCAGCATTTAAAACATAATGTCAAATCATAACCAATCGATGGAGATATCTACTCAAGCCGCCACGCCCCATACCGGCCGATCGTCAACGTTCATTGATAAAAACGGACTGCCCTGAAAAACAGAACAATCCGTTTAAATAACTACTCAGATTCCCTTACAGATATAGAATTATATTCCGATTTTTATTTTAACCTATTTTTATGAAAATAGCAGTAATCGGTGCCGGCGGAGTGGGTGGATACTTCGGTGGAAGACTCGCCAAAGCGAACTTTGATGTCACTTTCCTCGCAAGAGGAGAACATCTCGGAAAAATTCAGCAAAACGGCCTCATGGTGAAGAGTGTAAACGGCGATTTTGTTGTTGAAAACGCACAGGCAACTGACAGCATCCGGGAGATTGGCATCGCAGACATAATCATACTTGCCGTAAAAGCCTGGCAGGTACCTGAAATTTCCCGCGAACTTGGGTCGGTAATACAAAAAGATACAATTGTGCTGCCGTTACAGAATGGCGTGCTTACAGCAGCAGAACTGGCTGAGAATATTCCGTCAGAAAACATTATTGGGGGATTATGCAAAATAATAAGCAAGGTTGAATCACCGGGAGTAATAAACCATTTTGCCCTGGAACCGACTGTCATCTTCGGGGAATTCGATTCCCGAAGAAGCGAAAGGACTGAGTTGCTCAAGTCGGTCTTTGACAGGGCTGAGATCACTTCTTATATTTCGGATGACATTACCGCGGATCTGTGGAAAAAGTTCACAGGGATATGTGTCAGCGGGTTACTTGCAATAACCAGGACCAATTACGGCGAACTGAGGGAACTGAAGGAAACACGCCAGCTTATGACAGAACTGATCCGGGAAATTTTTGTATTATCCCAGCACCTGAAAATAAATATTGAACCTGAGTTCCCTGACAAACTGATATCAACAATTGATACCTACCCTTACGAAACCACCTCTTCACTGACCAGGGATGTGTGGGACGGTAAGCCATCCGAGATTGAATACCAGAACGGAACCGTGGTAAGGCTCGGTGAGAAATACGGTGTGGATACTCCGGCCAACAGATTTGTCTACAACTGTATCTTACCAATGGAAATCAAAGCCAGGAAGAAAATGGCGGAAAGCAACGGCAGTAATTAACCCGGCACTATTCCAGCTTACTGATAGATTTACGGCCAAGGAGTGATTTCATCTGCATGATCATGCACCAGGGTAAAGATATTATTGCAATTCCGGAAATAGAAACAGTTTTTCTATAGGTGGCTTGAACCGGATTTTAACTTAATGCCTGTTTCTTTTCAGATTTCTGCCTGTTCAGGGAGATCCTTCATTTCGCAGATCCTTCGCACGCTCAGGTTCTGCTCATTCAGGATGACAGGCATGTGGGGTAATAAACGATTAATTATTTGTGCATTGTTATAGGTTGCGAAACTTGAGTTACTAATAAAAAAATCTGTCTAAAAAGATTTCTCCATAAATCCAATAATCAGCCTGAGAGTTCCGTACCAGACTTTCAGGATGATCCTCAAAGCGGTGCAGATTTGCTTTGATATAATTTGCAACAACCGTATCTTTATCACACCATGGACTTCAGGAACAGGTTGACAGAGCATTACGGTTTTACCGAAAGGGACTGGAATGAGACAGTCAGTCGCTACCGGCCGGAGACCCTTCCTGCCAGATCACTCTTCCTTGAGAAGGGAAAAGTAGCCACACGGCTGGCTTACCTGCGGTCGGGAATGATGAGGTCATTCTTCCACGACGACAGGGCAAACGAGATCACGACACATTTCTTCAAAAAGGGCTCAGTGGTGATCTCGATGAAAAGTTTCAATGACCAGGTACCGTCAAGGGAAAACATAATTGCCATCGAGGATTGCGAGATTGACGTGATCACATTTGACCGTATGCAGGAGCTGATCCGCGAGGTGCCGGCATGGCGGCAGATAGGCAAGGACGTTGATGAGGCAATGTACAACTCCCTCATGAACCGTTCAATACAGCTCCAGACACTGACGGCATCGGAACGGTATGAGCTTTTCATTAAAAAACACCCGGACATCCTTCAGAAAGTGGCCCTGAAACATATTGCATCGTACCTCGGTATCGATATCGCCACCCTCAGCAGGATAAGAAAATCCATCTGACTCATTTTTTGACTTTTGTCAAACAACGCTCCCAAACCGGGGGGGTAACTTTGCCTCATAAACCAATGAAGCATTATTGATTATGGAAAAAATGAAAATTCTTGTTATCGGTGCCGGCGGACTGCTTGCCGGCCCGGTCATCAGAAAACTGGACGAAAAAGGTTATGATCTGCGTCTGTTCTCCCGTTCGGTTAAACCGTCGATGTTCATCAATGATTATGACATCATCCGGGGAGATGTTTTTAACACGGCTGATCTTGAAAAGGCAATGAGCGGGTGCGATGCCGTGCATATATCACTCGCCTCGGCAGATGATGTAAGGGCTGTCGCAAACACAATCGGTGCGGCTAAGAAGAACGGGGTCAGGAAGATAAGCCTGGTCTCGGGATGCACGGTGTGTGAAGAGAACCGGTGGTTCAGGTTCACAGACGACAAGTTCAGGACGGAACAGATGATCATGCAGAGCGGCATACCCTGGTATATTTTCCGTCCCACCTGGTTCTTCGAGTCGCTGGGCATGTTTGTAAGGAACGGCAGGGCATCAGTCCTGGGCAATCTGAAAGACCGGTATCACTGGGTTGCCGCTGATGACCTCGGATCAATGGTTGCAAACGCTTATTCAACTGCCGGGGCAGAGGACAAAATATATTATGTCTACGGCCCGGAGAGATACACAATGAAGGAGATGCTCGGGAGATACTGCCAGGCTCTCCACCCTGAAATCATGACCGTTAGTGAGACTCCCCTCCTGCCGCTGAAGATCATAGCCTTCCTGACACGCAACAGGCAGCTGAAGTTCGCGGCCTCACTCTTCGGCTATTTCGAAAAGGTTCATGAGCCGGAGATACCAGGGGCTGATCCTGCCCTTTTGGGAAGGCCTGCGACCGATTTTGACACATGGATCAGGTTAAAGCAGCAGATATGAAGAGTGAGTTCAGTTCAGAGAGGATCAGCTTCAACAGGAAGATGGTGGCCGTATCGGCGGCTGTCACGGCACGCAAGAGCACCATACATTCGCTCTGCGAGACCGACATCACCGTGCCCCGGCGGATGATGCGGGAGCACCAGGAGCGTACCGGCGAGAAGCTGTCGTTCACGGCATATATCGTTTACTGTCTGGCACAGGTGGTGAAGGAGCATCCTGGTCTAAACGCCTTCAGGCGGGGGAACAGGCTCATCACCCTTAGAGATGTAACCGTAAGCGTTCTGGTGGAGCGGGAGATCTCCGGTGAGAGGGTGCCCGAGCCGCTGGCGATAGAGGCGGCGCAGAGCCTCACCTTCCGGGAGATCAATGATATGATAAGGTCAGCCAAAGACCGGAAAGATTCCCCGCTGGGAGGATTTTCGGGCATGACATGGATACAATATATCCCCGGCTTCCTGCTGAAGGCATTTGTAAGGCTCGCCGACAGGAACATAAGCCTGGCTAAGCGGTACGGCAAGGTGGCGGTAACGGCAGTGGGGATGTTCAGTCGCGAGCCGGTATGGTTCATCCCCCATGGCAGCGGAACGGTGCTGATCACGACCGGGAGCATCGAAAAGCGGATGGTCTTTACAGGGGAGAGACATGAGGAGCGGGAGTTCCTGTGCCTGACCGGCTCCTTTGATCATGATATTGTTGACGGGGCGCCCGCGGCACGGTTCATGAACCAGTTCCTGGAGACGATAAAAAGTGGCATAGGCTTGCGGAACATGTAGATTTTGCCTGACTGAAGGTGTACATGTAAAACTCTTTCTTTCCGGGGAGGAGATTGATTCCCTGACTCCTTATATTATTGAGGGAAACAGCCTGCAATTCGGCAACAGGGAGTTTGTAAGCGAGCTTGTCAGCTGGCTGCGCTTCAGCGAGAAAGAGATGATGTCAAAAGGTGACGGAATCTGGACAGCTTCAATGGGCCTGCCAGGTATGTGAAGGTTCATCGGGAATATTGTAATGAAGAATTTCGTATCTTCCGCTTCCGAAGGAAAGCGCGGAGCCTGTGCCCTGCTCTTTCAGGAGGAATCTATCCGGTATGATTGAACGATGAATAAAAATGTAAAGTTCCCGGCTCGTTTTTTCCTGGTCACCTTCTTATTTTCATGGGTGATATGGACCCCGCTTGTCCTGGGCAGTCTTGGCATAGTTCCTGTTTCAGGAGAGCTTCTGTCAGCAGCAAGGGTCCCGGTTATAATGCTCGGGGCTTTCGGTCCGCTGGCAGGTGCACTTTACTCACTGCGTCACGAAAGAGGCAAAGGCTCAGCAGGAAAATACCTCCAGGGTTTTCTTGACCTGAACCTGGGCTGGAAGGCTTATATTCTTCCTGTTTTAATTTTTGGCGGAAGCACATTTATTGCCTGGTTTTTTCCGGAATTATCCGGTGAAGAAAGGTTGCCAATGTTGCTGCCTTCCATCTGGATTTTTATTCCATGCCTGATATTCATGATCCTTGCCGGCGGCGGACAGGAAGAATTCGGGTGGCGGGGTTATGCTCTTCCTATCCTGGAAAACAGGTACGGGTTATGGTCTGCAAACATAATCCTGGGGATCATCTGGACTTTATGGCATATCCCCACATGGTTCATAACGGGCACAACCCAGAGTCATATGAATTTCGGAGGATTTGTACTCCTGATGACCGGGTATTCCTTCATCTTTTCCTGGATCCGGAAGATCTCAGGGAACAGGCCATTTTCGGGATTGTATGCCCATGGGCTTGCCAATGCTATCGTCCCGGTGATGCCGACATTCAATATGCAGGATAGTATCAATCAGCCGCGGTACTGGATCTGGGTAATTTTGACATTTATTACCGGCATTGTAATTACGGTTTTACGGGAGAAATCAACCAACGGGCAGGATTGAAAAAATACTTCAATACCATCAAAAAGGTTGTTTTGAACCATAATTCCCCGTTATCCGGAAAAACTTCAATAAATGGATAATGACCTTTGCAATTATTCCCCGGCCTTTCAAAAGATATTAATGTAAACCCCTGATATCATGAACACAATTCCTGACAAATCAAAAGAATTAACAACCTCGATTAATCTTCTGAACGAAAAACTTCATTTTGAAGCAACAGTAAATGGTAACGACCCAATATCAATTGACTACATACCACCCTTGGGAGATAACCTCGGATATACCTCCCTCGAGTTATTTCTCCTAAGTCTTTCTTCCTGTCTTGGCAGCTCAGTCGTGATTTTTCTGAGGAGAATGAGAAAAACTGTTTCAGGCTTTGAAATTATTGGCAGCGGGATTCGCAAGGAAGAACATCCGACCGGATTTAAAACCATTAAGCTTCAGGTTATAATCAAATCCCCTGACGTAATAGCTGAAGATCTTGATAAAGTGATTAAACTTTCAGAAGAAACCTTTTGCCCTGTGTGGTCAATGATCAAAGGGAATGTTGATATTGAAGTAAAATATACAATTGTTTAGCAACAAAACTGACATCTGACAATATTATTTCATCAGTTACCCGGATAAGCTTGCAACAGAATGCTCCCAAAGCCTGCGGCCTCCGCCCTGATTGAAAAAAGAAGAGTATCATTTTTGCAAGAAACAATTACAGGGTGGAAATACTGAAGGCTTGCCAGGCGCCGGAGTTGCAGCGCGTTAATATTGGCGGATCCCTGTTATCAAATCAGCTTCAGTCAGAAAAACAGGCGGCATACGAATATATGCTTAAAAAGTTTGGTTAGAAATGGAACAACAAGAAGGTTCTGAAACTTAACATTCTTACATCCCGTGTTTTTTACATTCCGGTTTTCTCTGAATTTAAAATTACCTTTGCATAAAAATTCCAGCCAATGCATTTCAGTCTGATGGAGATCCTTGCCGCCTTCATGGTGCTGTTCGCCATTATCGATATAACAGGGTCCATTCCGATTATCGTCGATATCAAGGCAAAATCGGGCGACGTTCATCCCATGAAGGTTACAATTGTTTCATTCCTTATTCTCCTTGCCTTCCTCCTTGTGGGCAGTCCCTTGCTTGGGATATTCGGCGTCGATGTTTCTTCATTTGCAATTGCAGGTTCATTTATAATTTTCCTGATTGCCCTGGAGATGATCCTTGGGGTGGAGTTGTTCAAGCACGATCAGCATGCAACCGGAGCAGTGTTCCCGATCGCGTTTCCCCTGATAGCCGGAGCAGGGTCGATTACTACAATCGTGTCATTAAAGGCAGAATATGCAACTGTCAATATTTTCATTGCACTTGTTCTGAATATGGTGGTCATCTACCTTGTTTTAAGGCTGACATCGAGGTTTGAAAAGCTGTTTGGGAAAGGGGGACTTCAGATACTGAAAAAGATTTTTGGCGTGATCCTCCTGTCAATCGCCATCAAGCTTTTCCTGACCAACACCGGAATAATTATTGCCAATGGCAAATGAAATAACAATTTACACCGATGGTGCCGCAAGCGGAAACCCCGGACCGGGAGGTTACGGAGTAGTCCTGGTTTCCGGGAAACACCGACTTGAAAAATCCGGGGGATTCAGGCTGACAACCAACAACAGGATGGAACTCCTGGCCGTAATAACGGGACTGGAAGCTCTCAAGAAACCCGGCAGCCGGGTTGTTGTATACACTGACTCAAGGTATGTGGCTGATTCTGTAACAAAAGGATGGGTGTTCCAATGGGAGGCCAAAGGATTCAGGAAGAAAAAGAACCCTGATCTGTGGATAAGGTTTCTTAAGGTTTACCGGCAGCATAATGTACGGTTTGTTTGGATAAAGGGGCACAATAACCATTCTGAAAATGAGCTGTGCGACCGTTTGGCCGTGGAGGCCTCCAGGCGCGACGGTCTGCCGGAAGACACAGGGTACACGCCTGCCAGCGATAATGATGAACTGTTTAAGGATCCAACGATATGAGAGGACAGAAAGAGCTTTATGAACTGCTCGGCAGATTGTCAATAAGCTTTGATTATCACGAACATCCGCCGCTTGCAACAATTGAGGATGCGAAGATCCACTGGAAAGATTACAACTCCGGAAGGTGTAAAAACATCTTTTTCCGCAATCATAAGGGAAACAGGCATTACCTGGTTATTCTTGAACATCTCCGGCTGCTTGATATCCACGATCTGGAGAAAAGACTCCGGCAGGGAAAGCTTACATTTGCCTCGGACCAGAGGCTCATGAAATACCTGGGGGTTGAGCCCGGATCGGTTTCACCCTTCGGGCTTATCAATGATCCTGATAAGCATGTCCACCTTTTCATGGATGAAAAGCTGCTGGAATATGACAGGCTTGCCTTTCATCCCAATGTCAATACTGCTTCGATCGTTGTTTCAAAAACTGATTTCCTGAAATTCCTCGATCATACAGGCAACACCTATGAGTTTATTAAACTCTATGACCTGTAGTTATTCAATCTCCGGATCTTTTTTTACATCACGGATACACACACTCCTGAACGCCGGGAAAATCGCTGCATGAAAAAACAAAATCCCTCATGACTGCATTTCTGAATCAGGGCTGACCTGACTGATTTTCCTCCCGGGCAGGCTGACCCGCGATCTCAGCGCAGCCTTCCGTAGACAGGCTGCTGCCATTGTTCAACCGGTTCATACCGGCTCATGCAGGCCCATCGGATTCCGCGTTTCATGATCTCAAGCGCCTGGGGAACAGAGAAATCGGATGCAACATGGCCCAGCGACGAATAAAAAACGCGCCCCCTTCCATAGTATTTCTTCCAAGCAACAGGTACCACGCTTCCGCCTATCCAGCCGGCATATTTGTCGCTGAAGGTTGTTGTTGCAAGCACTTTGACATTCGGATCAACATGCATGTAATACTGTTCGGAATGCATGTCAAAATCAGCAAGGCCCTTCGTGACAGGATCGTCATGATCCGTTATATTGACCCTGTAATCAATCACCCCGCCGGGATGCGCCACCCATTGACCGCCTGCCATGAACTGGTATTCGGTATTGTTACGGAACGAGTCACCCAGCCCCCCGTGCCACCCGGCAATACCGGTCCCTGACGAGACAGCCTCAAGAAGAGCTTTCTCCTGTTCTCCCTCTATCTGCCCCATGGTCCAGGCCTGGATGATCAGGTCGGCTTCATTCTTCATATCAAGCTTAACATACGATTCCAGGGTGTCGGAAACCGTTACAACCGCCCCCTCGGACCGGAGCCATGGAACAAATATATCACGGCACTTGTCAGGCTCATGCCCCATCCATCCTCCCCAGACGAACAGTACTTTCTTGCCTGTGAGCGGTGAAGATCCGGCCAAAGTCACGGCCAGTGCCAATGAAGTCTGTGCCATCAATGCTGCAGATGCAGCCGCTGCGCTTTTCAATAAAAATGATCTTCTGGATAACATTGTCCTGAGTTTTTGAACCAAGATAGCAAAATTTGAATTGCCGCCATCCCGGTAAAACCACAATTGTCTGATCAGGCATAAAATTAATCAGCTCAGGGATATCTGCTTTCATGATATACCCTCTGATGAAAAAAATCCGAAAACACGGGAAAATGCCGGTAAACGAAGGGGGTGCACGGGTTTTTAACCTTATTGTCAAGAATGATTCCAAATAGCTTAGCTTTGCATCATTTTCTGATCCGGGACGTCATTAAGTAAAAAGTAAACAGATTGTAAAATTCTCCATGAAAAGAATCCTGATATATTTTCTCAGCTTGTTGCTGATCTTCCCGGGTGTGACCGGACAGACATCCGGGAAAAAGCAATACAGGGCTGAAAAGCTCTCGGCAGCACCCGTGATCGACGGAATACTTGATGATGAAGCCTGGATGAATGAAGGGACCTGGATAGATGATTTCACCCAATATGAACCCTACAACGGAGGCAGATCGTCTCAAAAGACCGAATTCAAAATACTTTTTGACAATAATAACATCTATGCAGCCATAAGGGCTTTCGACACGAGCCCCGACAGCATTGTACGGCGCCTTACGAGGCGCGACAATTCCGACGGTGACATGGTGGCCATAATATTCGACAGTTTTCATGACCTCCGGACGGGCTTCCTTTTTGGAATAAGTTCCGCCGGTGTCAAATATGACCAGGTGTTCACAAATGACGGTCAGACTGAAGATTCCTCATGGGATCCGAACTGGTGGGTCAAAACTTCGGTTAACCCTGAAGGCTGGGTGGCTGAAATGAAGATCCCTTTCAGCCAGCTCCGCTTCGAAAAAAACTCCGGAGATATATGGGGTCTGCAGGTTGCCAGGGTTTTATACAGGAAGCGCGAAACCAGCTTCTGGCAGCACATACCCAAAGATGCCCCCGGACTTATTCATCTCCTGGGAGAATTGACCGGACTCAGGGAGATCAAACCCGGAAAGATCTTCGATATAACTCCATACGGGGTTGCCCGGGGGGAAACCTATAAGGCCGACCCGGCGAATCCATTTCTGCAAAAAGGACGCAGGTACGGCTTCAATGGCGGCATAGATGCAAAAATCGGCGTCACCAGCAACATGACAATGGATCTCGCAATAAATCCCGATTTCGGTCAGGTTGAAGCCGATCCGTCAGAAGTGAATCTTTCTGCCTACGAAACATTCTTCAGGGAAAAGCGACCTTTCTTTATTGAGGGTAACAATATAACCAATTTCAACCTTGGAATTGGCGACGGTGATGTTGGAAATGACAATCTGTTCTATTCGAGGCGGATAGGCCGCAGACCGCGGGGAAATCCTGATCTGGACGAGGGCATGTATGCCGATATCCCGAAATTTACAACTATCCTCGGAGCAGCCAAGCTTACCGGCAAAACCGGCAAAGGGCTCTCGGTCGGATTCATCGAGGCAGTCACAGCCGAAGAAAAGGCTGAGATATCCAGGTCAGGCGAAAGCTCGTATGAGACCGTGGAACCACTGACCAATTACCTTGTCGGCAGGGTTCAGAAAGACCTGAATGAGGGGAAAACCATTTTTGGCGGCATCTTTACCGGAACCAACAGGGATCTTGACGGCAATCCTGAAGCATTCATGCATAAATCAGCCTATACCGGAGGGCTCGATTTCACCCGGTATTTCAGGGACAAAAGCTGGATGCTGAGTGTCAGCACGGCTTTCAGCCAGGTCAGCGGAACGAGGGAGGCCATTGCGGAAACACAAAAATCTTCAGCCCGCTACTTCCAGAGACCCGACAAGGAGTATGCAAGGTTTGATCCTGACAGGAGATCACTCGCAGGAACAGGCGGCAGGCTGCAGCTTATGAAACTCGACGGGCACCTCAACCTTATGGGGGTGATGACCTGGAAAACTCCTGGCTTTGAAATAAATGACCTCGGCTACAGCCAGAACTCCGACCAGATAATGGCTGTGCTCTGGGCCGGTTACCACGAATGGGAACCCAGGGGAATATACAGGAGATACAATATCAATGCGGATGTCTTTTCCTTCTGGGATTTCGGCGGAAACAACGCCGGCAAAGGCTTTGAAACAAACGCCAGCATGACCCTCAAGAACTACTGGAACCTGTGGACAGGCGGTAACATAGAGGCCGCTTCATTAAGTGCTGACATGCTCAGGGGCGGCCCGATGATGAAACTGCCCGGAAGATTTCGCTGGCAATTTGGCTTCTCAACCGACAGCCGTAAAAAGCTCGGCCTTCAATTCTTCTCAAATTACAACAAGGGCTTCCGGGATTACAGCAGAAGCACATATACCAGCCTGGAATTATCTTATAAACCAGCCAATTATCTTTCATTCTTCCTCGGTCCGGCATACAACAGATCATTCACTGAACTTCAGTATGTCACAACGCTGCAGTTCAACAACAATGACAGGTATGTTTTTGCCCGCATCAACAGGGAAACGATCAGCGCTTCCTTCAGGATCAATTTCAACCTGAAACCCGATCTTACCCTTCAGTACTGGGGCCAGCCGTTCATAGCAACCGGCAGGTACAATTCATATAAATACATCACAAACCCTCTTGCTGATACATTCACCGGGAGGTTCAGAACTTACACCGGTGAGCAGGCAACACAGGGAGCTGATTACTTTGACATTGATGAGAACTCTGACGGTATTGCCGATTACAGGTTTGACAGGGTCGATTTCAATGTACGGGAGTTCCTCTCCAACCTCGTTCTCAGGTGGGAGTTTTCGCCTGGATCAACCGTGTATCTGGTCTGGAGCCAGAACAGGCAGGGATACGATAATTCAGGCAGAATGCATTTTTACAATGACCTGGAAAATCTTTTCAGCAAAGGAACCGACAGTTACAATAATGTGTTTCTTGTGAAATTCAGTTACCGCTTCGGATTAAAATAATATTCCGAAGGGAGGTTATGTATCTGAATGTCTTTTACTTCTCCATTAGTCCCCAGGTAAAGGAGGGTGACGGACCCATCTCAACAACCATCTCCCCGCCACCGGCAATATCCTTATGCGCGAAAAAAGGAACATCCAGCGGCCTGCCGTTCAGCGTGATCTTTTGTATGTAAATATTCTCAGCGGAATTGTTTATTGCAGTTACAGAGAATTTCCTGCCGTTTTCCAGACTGACAACAGCCTTGTCAAACAAGGGGCGGCCTATTGAATAGGCAGGGTCGCCGGGCGCAACCGGATAAAATCCCAATGCATTGAGAACATACCATGCCGACATCTGACCACAGTCCTCATTGCCCGACAAACCGTCAGGATTGTTAAAATACAATGTATTAAGGATCTGATCTGCAAGCTTCTGGGTCTTCCAGGGCTGGCCGGCATAGTTGTAGAAATAAATTATATGATGACTTGGTTCGTTCCCATGGGCATACTGCCCTATAAGCCCGGAAATATCGGCTGACTTGTTCTCTCCTTCAATTGTGGACTCAACGGTGAAAAGGGAATCAAGTTTGGCAGTGAATCTCTCCCTTCCTCCCATAAGATCAATCAGCCCGGCCGGATCATGGGGCACGAACCATGTCCATTGCCAGGCATTTCCCTCAACATAGTCAGCCTGAAAATGATCAGAGTACCTGGGATTAAACGGGGTTCTCCATTCCCCCGACGACATTCTGCCTCTCATAAAACCGGTAACCGGGTCATAATATTTTTTATAGCGCAACGCTCTTTCCGAATAAATCCCATATTCCTTTTCCTTTCCAAGTTCCCTGACCATCCGGGCAATACACCAGTCGTCGTAGGCAAACTCAAGGGCCTTCGCCACCGACTGGTTGTCCTTGTCGGCAGGAACGTACCCCAGTGTGTTGTTATAGTATTTGGCCAGCGGCATCAGCAACATCAGAATATCCCTGTCAGCGGCGTTGATATTGGTTGTGTCGAAATCAGACGCCCGAACCATGGCCCTGAATGCCTTTTCCGCATCGAAATCACGGATTCCCTTTACATATGCATCGACGATGACCGGGACCGCATGATAGCCGATCATTGTACCTGTATAGTTGGAAGCCAGATCCCACATGGGCAGCAGGCCGCCTTCATCAGATTTCTTCAGCAGCGACCTTATCATCGCGGCATCGCGCGAGGGATTGATGAGCGCCAGGAGCGGATGTTCGGCCCTGAAGGTGTCCCATAGTGAAAAGACAGTGTAATTGAGCGAACCGTCCGAACTGTGGATCTTGTGATCCATGCCAAAATAACGCCCGTCAGCATCGGAAAAAACATTGGGGCTTATCATTGAATGATACAGGGCAGTGTAAAAAATCACCTTCTGATCATCCGTCCCGCCTTCAACCTTAATCTTGCCCAGCTCCCTGTCCCAGGCTTCCTGAGCCTGAAGCCTGACCTTTTCAAAATCCCATCCCGGGATCTCCGTCACGACATTGTTCCTGGCTCCCTCAATATCAACGGAAGAAATACCAACCTTGACCAGTACCTGTTCATCCTTTGCTGTACCGAATGAAATCATGGCCTTGAGATTCCGGCCTTCCGCTTCCTTTAACGAAGAATCCGGAACATTGTCGGCAGCAAGAACATAACTGAATGGTTTTGAGAATTTCGCATAAAAATATACCGGATGGTATTTCGCCCATCCCCTTGTGATCTTTACACCCTCAATTTCCGTATCACTGATCACCTTTATCCGGAGAAGCAGGTTTTCATGCGACTGAAGGGTATGATCCAGGTCAATTATCATTCCCGATTCATCTGATTCAGGAAAAGTGTAACGATGAAACCCGGCCCTGGTTGTAGCAGTAAGTTCAGCCCTGATGCCGTAATCGTCAAGAATGACGGAGTAATAGCCGGGAGAGCCCTTCTCATTGGATTTGGAAAAGCCTGACCTGTATCCCGATCCGGGAACTTTTTCATCACCCCTTACCAGGGCTTTCCTTCCTGATACGGGCATGATCAGGATGTCACCGTAATCACCGATCCCCGTCCCGCTCAGATGAGTATGGGAAAAACCTATTATTGTCCTGTCGTCATCATGATATCCTGAGCAGGCATCCCAGCCATCAATCCTTGTGTCGGGGCTGAGCTGAACCATCCCGAATGGAACGGTTGCCCCGGGGAAAGTATGACCATGCCCGCCGGTCCCTATAAAAACATTTACAAGTCCGGAAAGAGACTGTTTTTCCCTGCATGAAACCAGCACCGATAGTGAAAGCATTGTATAGAACAGGAGGGTGAAGATCCTTTTCATGCTGCCAGTATTGATTCCCGGATCAAACCGGGATCCGCATTTCAGATCCCCACGCATGGTTGTGTCTGCAAGACATGCTCGTTTCATATGACTTGTTTTTTTGGTTAATACGCTTTCCAGGGAGTATTTTTCTTTTTTCAATCCGAATAAATCATGATTAAAAAACAATTAATGTAAATTTAAGCAATTTAACAATCCCAAAGACATGAAAAGCAACCGGAGGGGGTTTTTGAAAGCTGCCGGGGCCCTTGGTATAGGGATGGCGGGTTTTGATTTTCCGGAGAAAATCAATAGCGATTGCCGGCATAACGAATCAAATGATATATATATGGATTCCGAAACGGAAAGTACGAATATGGAAAAGCCGATAACCGTGCAGGATCAGGTAAGTCTTATCGGTGTGTATGGCAGCTGGGCCGCCGGACTTACGGGGAAAAATCTTCCCCGGCAGTCTTTCAGGCGCAAGGAATGGAAAGATGTTAAATCGTGGAAACCTGTTGCAAAGGAAAGGCTTTTTGAGCGCGTGGCCATGCCTGAAACCGGTAGAAGCCCTGAAGTTCAGCAGTTAAAAAGCTATACTTTCGACGGTCTCCATATCGAGGAGCTCAGATGGCAGCTTCCGTACGGACGGCCCACCGACGCCATTCTCCTGAAGCCGGCAGGGGCAGGGGGAAAGCTGCCGGGGATTCTTGCCTTTCACGATCACGGAGGCAACAAGTATTTCGGTACCAGGAAAATTACAAAAACCTCCGAGGATCAGCACCCTTTGATGAAAGATCACCAGGAGCACTATTATGAAGGCAGGGCATGGGCAAATGAGATAGCAAAAAGAGGCTATGCCGTGCTTATTTCCGATGCTTTCCCTTTCGCGGGCAGGAGGGTCATGATGCAGGATGTGCCGGTTCATCTGAGGCAGGGACTGACTGATGATGATCCGGAGGATCCGGCAAACGTAAATGCCTATAATAACTGGGCCCGTGAGCATGAGCACATAATGGCCAAGTCGCTTTTCAGCGCTGGCACAACATGGCCCGGGGTGTTCATGGCTGAAGACTCAGTGGCCCTCGATATCCTATGTTCCAGGAAGGATGTGGACAGCAGCCGGATCGGATGCGCTGGCCTGTCAGGAGGAGGAATGAGGACAGTGTTCACCGGGGGCGCCGACGAAAGGATCAAATGCGCAGTCTGCGTGGGATTCATGACAACCTGGCGCGATTTTGTACTGAATAAATCGTTCACACACACCTGGATGACCTATGTGCCCCTGCTGCCCAGCGAACTCGATTTTCCTGAAATACTTGGGCTCAGGGTGCCGCTTCCAACAATGGTGCTGAACGACAATGATGATGATCTTTACACCCTGCCTGAGATGAAGAAGGCTGATGAGATTCTCAGGGAAATTTATGCTAAGGCAGGCGCTCCGGAAAAATACAAATGTTCATTTTATCCCGGGCCGCATAAATTCGATGCGGAGATGCAGAAAGAAGCATTTGACTGGTTCGACAGGTGGCTGAAATAGGCTGTAATGCGGGAATACTTTCCCGGCTTTCAGGTCAGTTTTATCACCCCGATACCCGGCCGGTCAGGTAGGGTCACTTTACCGCCGGTGATCTTCATCCCATCAAACACATCATTGCTGATAAGCAGGTTCCCGTCGAGGTCGCACCAGTCAACCAGCGGGGAGAGCTGTGCCGCAGCCGATACGGCACATGAGGTTTCGGTCATGCAACCGATCATGACTTTCAAGCCCAGGGCCCTTGCAAGGCCGATCATATTGCGGGCCGCATGCATCCCGCCGCATTTCATAAGCTTTATGTTGACACCCGAATAAACATCTTTCTGACTGACAATGTCGTCAGCATGCTGAATAGCCTCATCTCCTATTATGGGCAAAGGGCTGTTTTGCGTCAGCCAGGCTAAATCATCCTTTCTTGACCGGGGCATAGGCTGCTCAAGAAATATCACTCCTCTTTCATGAAGCCAGTGTGCCATGTCAAGCGAATGATTCCTGTCGGTCCATCCCTGATTTACATCAACACACAATGGTCTGCCGGTCAGCGATCTGATGGTTTCAATCATTTCCCTGTCATTGTCACGGCCAAGCTTTACCTTCAGTATCCTGTAAGGTTCCGCTTCCTCAACTTTCTGCTTTATAATTTCCGGGGAATCCAGACCTATGGTGAAGCTTGTCAGCGGGGTCTTTGCCGGATTGAGCCCGAACAGCCTGTAACAGGGCTGTCCCGTGATCTTTCCGATAAGATCGTGGAGTGCAATATCTATTGATGCCTTTGCAGCATAATTTCCAGGCATCACATTATCAACATAAATCAGAATATCCTCCAGCAGGAACGGGTCAGAAAACCGGGAAAGGTCAACTTCAGCAAGGAATTTCAGCACCGATTCGTGGCTCTCCCCGAGATACGGGGGCATAGATGCTTCTCCATAGCCCGTGATACCTTCGAATTCCAGTTCTGTAAGTACAACCGGAGTCGTGGTCCTTGAACTTGTTGCAAGCGTAAATGCATGTTTCATCTGAAGTGTATACGGAGCATACCGCAACTTAAGGGTGCCTGATTTTTTCATATTGTACCTGTTTACCGGGAAAGTAGTTGCTGCGCCGGCAAATTTTCTGCCAACCAATGATATTCCTGCCAGAGAAGTGCAGTATTTTATGAAAGTCCTTTTGTTCATCTTCTATTTGTACCACGGATGCCAGGCAACAGGAGTGATTCCCTCGCCATACCCTGTTCCGATAATCCTTCTTGCTCCAATGAATGTATTTCTCCGGTATCTGCTGAAATTGCTACGTGAGGGATCGAGACTGTTGGTCCTGACCATTCCCGAAGCATGAATATACTCTGTATTGCCGGTATACATGGCAACATGTGTGGCCCTGGGCCGGCCTTCCCTGACTGATCCGAAAAACAGCAGGTCGCCGGGCTTCAGCGAAGCGGGAAAATTTACGGTGTCCGTTTCAATCCCGTGCCTGAACTGCAGCGATGCATCCCTCGCAAGGATAATCCCGCTCAGGTAATACACTGTTTTTACGAATCCGCTGCAGTCGAATCCTTTTACGGATGTTCCTCCCCAGAGATAGGGGATACCATTGAATGATTCCGCACGTGATATCAGTGTTTCGGGTGTAAGCAGCCTGACTGGATCAAGATCATCAAGTATCATTGCGCCGGAAGCCGGGATGAATCCGCTGCGGCCGTCGGGCAGTATTACCCGGTAATCCCTGCCGCTGATGCCGCTGACCTTTAAAATGCATCCCGCAACAATATCGGATACAGTCGTCTTTTTTTCAGGATCTCCGTAAATATCGCCTGTTTTGCCGGTGAAGAAAATCCTTTCCGACGATTTCCAATCTCGATATTCTTCACTGGTTAAGACCGCAATGGCGTCGCTGTCGACCCAGCCGATATACCGGTCGGGGGTTTGCACCAGAAACCAGCCGTGATCCCTTTTAAGGAGCCGGACAGGCGTTCCCATCAGGGATTGTGAAATCAGCTCTGCATCATACGACGGGACCAGCCGCATATTGCACACGCTGACATTCACCAGACCCCACTGAGCTCCAAGTGCCGCAGTGTCGGGCAGAAGCGTCAGGCTGTCAATAAAATGAACTCCCTTTCCCTCAAGGTAGCCCAATACTGAATTTCGGGCATCACGACTGTCAGTCTCACCGCTGAGAATTATTTTTTTCCCTTCCCTGTAAAGATTAATGTAAAAGATCCCTTCCCTTTTATCCTTAACCACTGAAGTACCTATCGAATCCAGTCCTTCCGACAACAAAACCAACGAGTCCTGCCGGCATCCCGGCAATGAAACGCCTGACAGCAGTCCGCCGGCAAGCAGCAACAAAAGAAAGGGTAAACTTGTTTGCTTCATTTCGTCTCAGGTTTTTTACGGGGTAAGCAGCATCCGGGCCCTTCTTTCGGAATGACTGCTTTTTGCCGTATATTCAATTTCCATGTTATAGGTCCACTCATTAAAATATAAGTTCCCTCCTTCCCATTCAACCTCACCCCTTTGAAAGTCCAAAGTCTCACTTCTCAGGAATTTCTTCGGAGGGAACAGCCTGCCCGAAACGCCATTGTTCACAATCAGCCGGTATGAATCTATCCCTGACATGTAGAATTCCTTTATTTTCTTATCATCCGAATACTGAAGCCCGTACGACATATCGACAGGCAGCCATCCTGCACCTTCAATAAAAACTTCGCACCAGTCATGCAGGTTTTCATCGTCCGGGGGCATCATCCATCCGCTCTGCCATCTGACAGGAATACCCTTGTATCTCAGCATTGACATCAGAAGGAAAGTCTTCATACCGCAGTCGCCCCGCCTGTTGGTCAATACATATTCAGGTATGCAGGGAATCGTCGAATATTCAAGCGCTCCTGCCCAGGGAATATTGCTGTCGATCCAGTAATATAGTTTTTTAAGTATCCTGAAGGGCTCCCTTTCATTCCCGGCAATGCTGTCGGCAAGTTTTTTCACCCTTTCCGTGAAACAGATATGCGGCAACTGCTCCGCGGTATATGTATCACAGATCCCGGAATAACCGGCAGAAGGCAGCTTATTTATCTCATCCTGATCATAATATTGCGCTTCGGACTGATAGCTGAATTCCACTTTGAATACGAGGGGTATTCCCTTTACGGCCCTTCCTTCCATGAAGATCGTCCTGTGGGTAACTGAATCGGGAGCGACAATATAATTTTCATGTGATGCTGAAATGAGTTTCACCTTCTGCTGCCGGGGATGATCTTCCCGCGGGTAGGGGAGCCAGCATCTGACAATTTCTCCTTCCGGCACAGCATCGGGCTTTACAGTAAGAGAACAGGTAATTGCCATTTCCACGGGAACCACAGGTCCGGAATTTTCCCGGGCCGCCCTGATGACCGATTCAATATGCTTCAATCTGAACCTGATTTCAGGAGATACGGAATTCAGCGAATCAAAATAAGCCCTGTGCAGGTTAAAATCCCTGATTCGGACCAGGTTTGAGGCCGCCCGCCTGAAATATCTTGTTTCGCCATTTATTTTCCTCCTTTCGAGCCAGTTATTTTTCTCCCACAATCTGAATTCATCCCGGGAATAGTCCCCTGCCCTTCTTTTCAGATCATCAATAAAATCAGCTTCCGGCACTGAAAAATCAATTGCTATCCTGCCGGCAATCTGAACAAAGGAATCAGCTTTGGCAACCAGATCTTTGTCTGACGGGCTCAGGGTCTCAAGGGAATCCGCCAGTTTCTCCAGTTCTGCAAATTCACCTTTTTCCAGATACCTTCCCATACGTTCATACAGGGTGCTCCGGTCAGCGGAGTGTTTGCATGCGGCTAATGATACCAGTATTGCTGCTACAGCAACGGACCTTAAAATCTTCATTCTCACGGTGTGATTCTGCAAATATAACAAATCACGGCCTGAGTGTGTTTTTGAGCTTATGGATCTTTATTATTGCATTAACAATATCATCCATGTCGGCCTTCGATCCGAGCAGGATACTCTGGTATAATGTTACTGCCTGATCGCAAAGCTGGTCATTTCCAGGAAGATTGTTCTGCTCTCTCCACTGCCTGAGCCTTGCTTCCGAAAAGAGTCTTTTATAGCCCCTGGAGGTCAGGGCCTCTTCCATAAGTCCGTCCTTATTCTGCTTCCCGTAACCGCCGGTAGCGGGAATTCCTTCGGCGTTAAGTGCCTCTATGAGTTTTTCTTTCGGAATATTATTGAATTCTTCCTTAACATACCTGAACGGATAAAGATGATAGACTGCCCTCGTGGCTCCGTTTGCCGGCCGGTAAGGTATTATCCCGGGGATTTCCCGCAGTTTTCCGTCAAGATACAATGCGTTTGAAAGGCGGACATCATTATCTTTTTCTATCCTTTTCATCTGAGACAACAGGATCAGAGCCTGCGATTGCTGCATCCTGTAATTTCTTCCGCGGTAGGGATATCCCGGACCGGGCTTCATGGCGCCTCTTGCCCTGCCGCAATTATGGATCGCATAGCACTTGTCGATAAGGGCTTCATCCATGCTGAGGATGGCCCCGCCTTCTCCAGCAGGCAGGTGCTTGGAGTTCTGGAAACTGAAGCATCCCAGATCACCCAGGGTACCTGTTTTTTTCCCCCTGTATTCCGCAAGCCATGCCTGACAGGCATCCTCAATAACCTTAATGCCATGCTTCCGCGCAACGGAATTGACACTGTCCATATCAACAGGCAGACCGTAAATATGAACGGGTACTATGGCCACGGTCCTGTCGGTGATCTTTTCCTCAATCTTTGCCGGATCCATCAGGAAGGTCGCGGGATCTGAATCAACAAATACCGGCAGCGCCTTGTGAGCAAATACAGAATTGTATGTGGCAATGAATGTGTACGGCGATATCAGAACCTCATCGCCCGCATCGACGCCAAGCGCCTCCATGGCAACAATCAGGGAAGTTGTGCCGCTGGCGGTTGCAAGACAGCTCCTGGCTCCCATAAGTTCGGCGTATTTTTTCTCAAACACGGCAACATGTTCACCTTCACCTCTCCACCATCGCCCGGAACGGAACATTTCCAGAATACCCGGTTCCGCACTCCTGTCCCAGAACGGCCAGTCGGACCATGGTCCCTTGTGGACCTTTTCTCCTCCGTTGATTGCCAGTACCGACTGGCTTGTACCTGCCACGGTAAAAGGTCTGAACGAATAATTCAGCATTGAACCTAAGAAGCCTGCCGATGTTGCCGCAATGACCTGGCGGCGGGTGAATTTCCTTGTTTTCATTTCTTATCTGGTTTAAGTTTCATTCATAATAGACAAAAGAAGAGTCTGTAAGTTATAATGAATTGTTGCAAAATCCAATAAAAGTTTAAGATATGAAAGGAAAACATCAAAAACCGAATCTCTGATCTCAGTCCGGTCAGGAAATATGGCTATAAAGCTAAAAAAAGATCCGGATCGCATCTTTCCCCGGATAACCAGGTCAGAAAGCTGCTTAACAGGCCGGATACTTATTTCAGATTTTAATTACCTTTGTGTATGACAGGAAACCCGTTTATGACACATCCCTTAAGCGGATATAAGCACTCCGGGTCCAACCCCATAACAAGACAGCCTTAAGAATGAAGTCCGGGATTTTAAAGAAAAGATATCTGATAACAGCCTGCATATTTCTTTCTGTTGCCTTATTGCTTCTTGCAGCTCCGGGGATCGCCCGATGGTATATTGAGAAAAACAGCAGGGAGCTGATCGGGCGCCGGATCACAATTGACAAAATCAGGATCCGTTATCTGACGGGCACCCTGAGGATCAGGGGATTTAAAATGTTTGAAGCCGACGAAAAAACAGTTTTTGCAAGCTTCAGGCAGTTCAGCGTCTCTGTCAGTTACCTGCCTCTTCTAAGGAACGAATTCGTGATCAGGAGAATATCGCTCAATGATCCGTTTATTCAGGTGACGCAGAATGGCAGCATGTTCAACTTCTCTGACCTGGTGGCCACGGACTCAACAGAAAGTGAAAAGGAGAATATCCGGAAAACGCCGCCAAAATATGTAATTCATAATATCAGGATTGCCGGCGGTTTCGTGAAATACACCGATGTCCCCCTGCAGCATACCATCTCACTCGACAGCATTGACCTTACGATCCCCGGGTTCACCTGGAACAGCGACTCGGCTAAGCTCGGCGCAGGTTTCAGGTTCGTTGACGGGGGCGGCATAAGTTCCGACCTTGAGATCAACCAGGCTGACAGCACCTACAGGCTCAGCCTCATGATCGACAGCCTGAACCTGGGGATCACAGAACCCTATGTCAGGAATTATCTGAATGTGTCAACCCTCACCGGCCACCTCACCAGCGACCTGATGATAACAGGGAGTATCAGCAGCATACTTGACCTTTCCGTTCAGGGAACCAGCCATGTCAGGAACTTCGGACTGCAGGACACCCTTGGGAGAACCATCCTCTCATTCAACGATCTTTCCGTGAAGATTGACACGCTTGATCTTTCTGACGGCCGCCTGCATATCGGCAGTATCAGCCTTAAACATCCGTTCGTGCTTATGGAACTGCAGGACTCGGCAAACAACTGGACCGCCCTGATGAAAACCGGGGAAATTGCGGATCCGGCCGCGGTCAGCGCCGACACCTCCGCTACAGCAGGAGGTTTCGGGTATAACATCCCTGAAGTATCGGTCAGCGGCGGATCGATCCTGTTTACGGATAAAAATCTCCGCTATCCGTTTGAGTACAAAATCGACAGCCTCAAACTAAATGTTAAGGAAATAACAGGACAACCCGGAAGAATATCATTCGATATCTCGGCCGGACTGAACGGAACCGGCAAACTGATGACACAGGGGGTGTTCAGCCATGAAAACCCAGGCAGCGATGTGGAGTTTACACTGGATATCAGCAGGCTCCGGATGAAGGATCTTGATGCATACTTCAGACATTACCTGGGATTTCCGGTTACCGGCGGAACAATGAATTTCCGAACCGGCAACAAATTGAAGGAAAGATCGCTTGTAAGCAATAATGAAGTCTATTTCAGGAAATTCAGCCTTGGCAAAAAAATCGCGGATGAAACCCGCTTCAATATTCCCCTTCGCCTGGCGCTGGGAGTGCTCAGCGACAGGAACGGGATCATCGATCTGAAAGCTCCCGTCAGGATGAAAGGGGAAGAGGTCAGGATTGTCAATCTGGGGAAAATCATTTTCAGGATAATTGGAAATCTCTTTGTTAAAGCAGCCGTTTCGCCCATAAATCTGCTTTCCGGCCTGATTCAGTCTGATCCGGCTTCACTTCAGTCTGTCAGGCTAAGTGTGACAGAGATTCAGCCGGACGAAAAAGCGTTCCGGTCACTTGACGCAATAGCAGGCATCCTCGACAAGAAGCCAATGCTGAAAGCAGATTTTATCTACTGCATCAATCGAGGCAGGGCAGCCGACACACTGGCTGGCATAATGGCCAGGAAAGAACTGATGAATTCAGGCACCCTCCGGGAAAAGGATGTCAGTAACATAGCCGATTCATCCCTGTTCAGATATCTCAGGAACAAATTAACCCTCCCGGACGGAACGGACAGCTTGCCGCTGACAGCCCTTTCCAGGAAATATATTGGCGAAGATGTACTCAGTTCATCTCTCGATTCCCTGAGAGCAGGACATGCCGGATACCTGAAAAAATACCTTGTCACCGAACGGAACATACCCGCTGAAAGGTTCAGTGTCATTGAGATTACACCCGATTCACTTGTTCCCGTAAAGGGAGGCCCCCTTTTCAGGATTTATTTTACCGCGGAAGACCAGTAAAAACCTCATAACAACCATGAAAACACATAACCTGCTATTAGTTTTCCTTGCCTCAGTAATTGTATCCTTTGCCTGTTCCCGGCCGCCTGATCCGCAGGAATCCCTTTTGCTGAGGGAGAACTGGGCGATACAGTCATCAGCAGCTGCCGGGGAATCCGGCAGCGTTATTTCGACAACTGCATTCAAACCGGAGGACTGGTACCCTGCAACCGTTCCATCAACTGTGCTTGGAACCCTTGTGGAGAACAAAGTTTATCCCGATCCTTATTTCGGCACAAACATCCTCAAAATCCCGGGCTACATTACAAAATGGCCCCCTATTGTTCCTGACGATAGTCCCTTTAAAGTCTCATGGTGGTACAGGACCGAATTTCCCCTTCCGGCCGATAACGGAGCGAAAAACACATGGATCAGGTTCCACAGCATTAACTACAAGGCAAATATATGGCTCAACGGCAGCCTTATAGCAGACACCGCCTCAGTGCAGGGAGCCTACCGCATCCATGACCTGAACATTACTGATTATGTAAAACCGGGGGAAATCAATTGCCTTGCACTTGAAATATTTCCCCCCGAAAGATTCGACCTTACAATTGCCTGGGTCGACTGGAATCCCACGCCTCCGGGCAGGGGAATGGGGATCTGGTATGATGTTACGGTACGGTCAACAGGGCCGGTGACAGTGAAAAACCCGCAGGTGATCACCAAACTCAACCTTCCCTCAACTGACCAGGCCCGCCTGACCATTGCATCCGAAGTAGAAAACCTTACTGACAGGAAGGTCAAGGGCAAACTTAAGGGCACCATTGACAATATTGTTTTTTCACAGGAAGTAACACTCGGACCGAAGGAATCAAAGAAAGTAGTTTTTGATCCTTCTGACTTCAGCCAGCTGGTGATATCGGAGCCCCGTTTATGGTGGCCCCACACCGTCGGCCCACAGAACCTTTACAACCTCAACCTGACTTTTGAAACCAAAGGCTCTGTATCCGACATTAAAAAGGTCCGTTTCGGCATACGCGAAATATCTTCATGGATGAATGATTTTGACGGCAGGCACACCAGGGTGTTCCAGATAAACGGGAAAAATATCGTGATCAGAGGGGGAGGCTATGTGGAGGACATGCTGCTGCGACCCTCGGATGAGAGAATAGATGCAGATATCCGGTATGCAAAACACATGGGATTGAACACATTGCGACTTGAAGCGCCCAGGGGATCCGATTACCTGTTCGAAAAATGCGATGAGGAAGGGATACTCCTGATGGTCGGCTGGTGTTGCTGCAGCTCATGGGAAATGTGGGACAGATGGACCCCTGAAATGGAGGTGGTCGCACAAAAGAGCTGGGAAGACCTGATCCTCCGGCTGAGAAACCATCCCTCGGTATTCGACTGGCTGTACGGCAGCGATATGCATCCGACAGAAAAGATCGAGAAAATGTACCTGAACGTGCTCAACGAGCTTGACCAGACACGACCGTTCCAGTCATCAGCCACACAGGACCCGAGTACAGTTACGGGTAATACCGGTGTGTGGATGGGACCATATCCCGATGTTTATTCCTACATGCCCCCGTCATACTGGTACGGCAAGCTTGAATTCAACACTGAAGCCGGTCCGTCAGGGGAACAGATACCTCCGGTTGAAAGCATGCGGAAAATGATGCCGGAACAGGATCTCTGGCCTATAAGCGATTCGTGGAACATCAGGCTCAACAAAGCTTTTTCACCTGCCGCCCGTAAAGCCCTCTTTTCACGCTACGGCAAACCGGAAAACCTCAATGAATACAGCATGAAATCGCAGGTTCTCCAGTATGAAGCAAGCAGGGCAATGTTCGAAGCCTATGCCGGCAACAAGTACAAATCCAGCGGCATTATCTACTGGATGTATAATTCGGCATGGCCCACTATGTACTGGCAGCTGTATGACTACTTCCTTGCCCCGAACGGAGCTTTCTACGGGACACGGAAAGCTTGCGAGAACCTCCATATCCAGTATTCGTACGACGATCACTCAGTAAGAGTCGTCAATGGATTGTACCGTGATTTCCCAGGATTGAAAGCATCCGCAAAGCTCTATGATCTGAAGATGAATGAAATTCACTCCGAAGAAGTGCCGGTTGCGATAAAGGCAGATGAAAGTGCCAAAGTCATGTTCCTGAAGAGGCCCGCACCCGGAAGCGGTGTTACATTCCTCAAACTCACCCTGAACGATGATTCAGGCAGGGAACTGTCTTCAAATTTTTACTGGCTTTCATCAAAGGGGGATGAGAATGCGGATTTCACTGCATTGAACAGGCTTCCGGAGGTTGAACTCAATTGCTCCGTCTCCCCGGTCAATAAGGAAAACGGGAAATACAGGGCAGTGATTGAGATTGAGAATCCTTCGGCCTTCCTTGCTTTTTCAGTGAACCCGAAGATCATCAGACGCGAAACGGGAGACCTTGTTTTGCCGGTTTTCTGGGAAGACAACTATTTTGCACTTCTGCCAAAGGAAAAACGCAGCATCAAAGTCGAATTTTCGGATAAAGACCTGGGAGGTGAAATGCCGGTGCTTGCAATTGACGGCTGGAACATAAGAAAAGCCGAACAGGAGCTGAAATAGATGCTGAAACGGGTCTCCGGGTTCCGCTGCACGAAAGTACGGCGGAACTCCGTGATTAATTACCGCTACCGGAGGAGGTGTGCTGATTTACCGGCATAATCCTTGCAACCCAGCCTCCGCCGGGCGCAAGATTCAGTACCAACGAATCGCCTGCCTGAAATTCCTTTCCGGCTATTTTGTAATCTTCAGCCCTTTTATCTGCATTTATGCCGTCCTCGACAGCCTCAAGCCAGTACCGCCCCGGTTCGAGGAAATCAGTTTTCAGACTGATTGTGCGTTTGTCCCAGTCTGTAATGGCTCCCAGGTGCCATTCCCTGTCCGATCTGCGGGCAAGTACCGTATATTTTCCGATTTTGCCCTCAAGCAGCCGTGTCTCATCCCAGACAACCGGAATTCCGGAAAGGAAGCCGGTGCATTCCTGCTCACGGTAATAATCGGAAGGCGAATCAGGCAGCATTGTCATCGGGCTGTTCAGTATCACAAACAATGCCATGGCATGAGCACGGGTCCCCTGCCCCATCGGGTAATCGCCCACAGGACGGAAACTCCCTCCCGTGGAGTTGCGCATTGTGGCAGGAATATAATCCATCGGACCGGTGAACATCCTTATGTAGGGTAAAAGATTGTGATGAACGGGATCATCGTGGTTTGTCCACCCGCTGAATTCAAATTCAATAAGTGCTTCCCGGGTCAGGACATTGGGATATTTACGCCGCAAACCGTCAGGTTTGCAGGCCCCGTGAAAATCCACCACCATTTTTCGCTTTGCTGCTTCAGCGGCAACAGCCTCATAGAATTCAATCATTGGCTGATCGTCGCGGTTCATGAAATCCACCTTGATGCCCTTTATCCCCCATTTCTCAAACTGGTTAAAAGCCTCATCCCACTGCACACTAAGCGTGTGCCAGATTACCCAGAGCATTATATCCACCCCCTTTTCCCTGCCATAGTCAGTAACTTCCCTGATATCCAGTCCAGGGACAGTCTTCAGCAAATCTTCACCAGGACTCCATCCGTCATCAAAAAGAAAATACCTGAATCCGTGATTTGCACAGAAATCAATAAAGTACCTGGCTGTTTCCGTATTGATCCCTGATTTGAAACCGACACCGTAAATATTATGTTTTGCCCACCAGTCGAACATCACAACACCGGGTTTTATCCATGAAACATCACCGATGGCGCATGGTGTGGCAAGCAGGTAAACCATATTGTTTGAAACAAGCTCCTTCTCATCGCCGGCAACGGCAAAGATCCGCCATGGAAAAGTCCTCGTACCTGCCACCCTGGCAATGTAACCGCAGGCTTCCTCTACCTGGCCCAGGTTATAGGGGGATCCGGTTGCTGTCAATGTTTTCGGGTAAGGCGGATTCGCTGCCGACAAGCGTGCCTGCCCGGTCCCTTTCAGCCATAATCCCGGATAGTCGTAAAGGTCCGCTTCCGTGACCATAATGAACGATCCGTCATCTTTCTCCACAAGAAAAGGCAGATTACACAGCTTTCCCTCCCTGATGCCTGCCGGCTTTTCATGTTCATAAGGCGTTTCGTAGGCAGAATTGAAAGTTTCTGACGACTGAAACCTGACCGAATCGCCTTCTTCAAAACAAAGCTCAAGGTTCTCTTTGTAAATGATCAGTTCATTCTTCAATGAGGTTGAAAACCTGTACGCCAGGCCCTCATCGAACATTCTGAAAGTAACAGCAAACTTACTCCTGAATCTGATCTCAAGCTCATTGAAGGAATTGATCAATTCTGATGCCTTTTCCCTGATCTCCGGCCTGACAACCTCGTTAACCGTCCTTCTGACAGTTTTTTGCACTTTAAGCTCACTGAACGGATTTTCGCCGCCGGCAGCCACGAGTCCGATATTTTCCAGTTTAAGGACGGGAAGGCTTCCTTTAAAAATGGTCAAATCAATTCCGTTACCGATCTCAATTCCGGCTGTCAGGCTTCCGTCAGGAGAACGGATTTCATATTTCTGTGATGAAACGGGCAGGTTGACAAACACTGACATAACCAATATCAGAAGCTTCTTCATCGGAGTTTGATTTATTGGAAAGTTATTTTTCAACATTGAATAATATTGACTTATCAGATACGGCTGAGTTTAATATACAATTCTGAAATCCCCGTAATTACGCGGGGGACAAGGGTCGGCAGTCAGCGTATCCACATGGCCCGGCCCGTTTCTGCACCATTCAATAAAATCCAGGAGTTCCTTTTCCGTTCCTTCTGCTTCCATATAAACACTTCCATCCGGCATATTCCTCACAAAACCTGAAATGCCGTGATGATTGGCCGCCCTCACTGCACTGTATCTGAAGCCGACTCCCTGAACGCGCCCCCTGACATGTATCTTATAACGGATCTTCTCCATTCCCTGCCGTTTGTTTCAGCCTGAACCATAACTAGGTTTTCCTTCCGCGGCAAATTCCTGACTTCAGAGAAGCCCGGGAACAAGGATTATTTCCCCGTCGTCCCGGACCTCATGCATACCGGCCGTAAGCCGGGTTCAACGGCTAACGGCCGGGAATTATCCCAGGCCGTATTAAAATTACAAATAAATATTAATTGCGGCCAAATTGCTTGCAGCTTTTCAGGATTGACAGGAGATCCCGCTTATCTTCCATAGTGCAGGACCAATCATCTTAGACCCAAATGTCTTTTACCGGTATCTGCGCAAATGCATCGCAAGAATGTGCTGCGAAGAAGCAAATTCCTATATTGCATTTTAAAATTGTACATAAATCTCCCTGTAATGAAAAGCTTTTTTCCCATTCCTGCCTTGATTACCATATCAGTATGTTGTTTTTCGCCCGTCACTACCCTGTCAAAGACTGATCCGCCTGGGAAAACCGGTCACTTTCAGGCAAGGGCAATTTACGGGAGTCCTGATGCTTTCTGGAACAAGGGAATAGAACTGAACCGGCTCAACGTGAATTCGGTTTTTATGAACTGGAAGGCCATTAATGACAGGATCATGGAGCGTGCAGGAAAGGAAGGACTGAAAGTGTATGCTGAATTTCCGGTGCTCAACGGCGAGGGATATGTTGAGAAACACCCCGAGGCCTGGGCGGTTGGCAGTGACGGGAAGAAAGTTGAACCGGCTTCATGGTTCATGGGAGTCTGTCCGACTGAGCCGGGGTTCAGGCAGTTCAGGATGACTGAACTGAGGCAGCTGTTAAAAAGATTTGAACTTGACGGGATCTGGATGGACTATCTTCACTGGCACGCACAGTTTGAGGAGCCGGAGCCTATCCTCCCCGAAACCTGCTTCTGTGATAATTGCATCAGAACATTTGAAACTTCAACAGGTATTAATGTGCCTGACATGGAAACATCACTGCAGGCGGACTGGATCCTTGACCGGCATGACGGGAAATGGCGTGAATGGCGGTGTTCTGTAATTGCAGACTGGGTCAGGGAGACAAGGGAGATAGTGAAGGAAGAAAGGCCGGGTGCACTGCTCGGAATCTTTCACTGTCCGTGGGATGACGGGGAATTCAATGGAGCAAGGTATCGGATCCTGGGACTGGATTATGATCTGCTGAAAGATCTGACGGATGTTTTTTCCCCTATGGTATATCATGGCCGGATGGGCAGGAAGCCGGAATGGGTTAAGGATAATATTGAATGGTTCTGCAAAAGGATGGACATCAGGCCGGGCACTTTTCCGAAGGTCTGGCCGATAGTGCAGGCCTATGACGATCCCCGTGTGATTTCGCCCGAGGAGTTCGGGGAAGTGCTGGGATACGGTTCAGGTTCAGGGGCGACAGGAATTATGATGTTCACGGCCAATGCAGCCGCAGAGAATCCCGCAAAAACTGAAACCATGAAAAAAGTATATTCCGGACTGAAATCCCTGGAATAGTCGAGGATAGACATGACGTCCCTACGGGACTCAAAAATCATTGCCCTACAGACATGACGTCCCTACGGGACTTAAAAATCTTTGTCCGGATGCGGGCCTACAGACATGACGTCCCTACGGGACTCAGATGGTATTTGATACATAGTTCTTGAATCACAATTTAACTACCCGTTTTTAACCTCGTAGAGGCGGCATGTCTGTAGCCTCGTAGAGGCGATATGTTTGTATCATTGAGTTAATATTAATATATTTGAGCTACGTAGTAGCGGCATGTTACCGCCAATTCTTACGTCTCGCTTTATTCAATTTTCTATTTTATTAATCATTTAATCCTTAGTGCTATGGCAAATGTTTACACTAAAATTTACATCCAGCTGGTTTTTACACCAAAGGGGCGCGCAAATGTAATACCCGTTAAACATCAGGAAGAACTTCAAAAATATACAACGGGTATTATACAAAACCTTAAACATAAATTATTGGCCATTAAATACATGCCCGACCATGTACACATTTTTATTGGCTACCAGCCTTCTCAGTCATTACCTGATTTGGTCAGGGATATCAAAGCAAACACGTCAAGGTTCATTCATGAAAGGAAATGGATATCCGGAAGATTTTCCTGGCAGGAAGGATATGGTGCATTTTCCTATAGTCATTCACAAATACCTGATGTGGTTCAATATATAAATACCCAGGAGGAACATCATAGAATGTCATCATTTAAAGATGAATACCTGAATCTGCTTGAAAAATATGAGGTTGATTATGATCATAGATATTTGTTTGACTGAATCTAAAAATCATGCCGCCCCGACGGGGCTACAAACATCGCGCCCCAACGGGGCTACAAACATCGTACTTCATCAGGATCACAGACATTGTGCCCCGAGTTGACTGCAAACAGAATATCTTTACGGTTCTTAATGGCGCAGCGGTGACATACCTGTAGAACCAATGGCATACCCCCCGACGATTCCCGAACCGCGCAGCGGTGGCATGGCTCTAACCGCATGGCGGCGAAATGACTGACTCCATTCGCCGGTAAATTAATTATGAAATCATTATCTGACTTTTGATTAACGAATCCTGATCTTTTTTAATTTAAGGGCCTGATAACAGACGCTGAATAAAACATATATAAACCATGAAACACAGACTATTCGGAAAAAAGGGCTGGAGAATCAGTGAAATTGGCTGCGGCATGTGGGGAATGGCGGGATGGACAGGTTCGGACGATGAGGAATCATTCAGATCGCTGCAGCTGGCTGCTGATCTGGGCTGCAACTTCTTCGACACTGCCTGGGGATACGGCGCAGGAAAAAGTGAACATCTCCTGGGAGAACTCATCAGGGCAAACAGGGATAAAAAAATCTACACTGCAACCAAAATGCCGCCAAAAAACTTCCAATGGCCCAGCACGCGGGAATTCAGCCTCGACGACTGCTTCCCGCCCGATCATATCGAGGAATATGTTTCAAAAAGCCTGGAAAACGCCGGACTTGACTCTTTTGACCTGATGCAGTTCCACACCTGGGAAGACAGCTGGCTCGACGATGACCGCGGAATCAGAAAAATGTCAGACCTTAAATCACAGGGGCTTTTTCATGCCATAGGAATAAGCCTGAACCGCTGGGAACCCTGGAACGGAATCAGGGCAGTTGAAAGCGGATTGATCGATTCGGTCCAGGTAATCTACAACATCTTTGACCAGAATCCCAAAGATGAACTGTTCCCGGCCTGCCGGAAAATGAATGTCGCCGTGATTGCAAGGGTACCTTTCGATGAAGGCACCCTTACAGGAACCCTGACCAAAACAACCAGATGGCCTGAAGGAGACTGGAGAAATACATATTTTGTTCCCGAAAATCTGACCGCGAGTGTCGAAAGGGCCGATGCAATCAGGCCTCTCCTCCCGGAAGGTACGTCGATGCCGGAGATGGCGCTCCGATTCATACTCGGGGAACCGACAGTCACTACAATCATCCCCGGAATGAGAAAACCCGGCCATGTAAGATCCAATCTGTCAGCGAGCGAAAAAGGCCCTCTGCCTGCGAAACTCATGAAGGAACTTGAAAATCACCGATGGAACAGGGTGCCTACAAAATGGTCGCAATAAATCAATTGATATATCTTAATTGTCATATTGACATATGTCATATTGTTTAAAGATGTTTATCAGTATCTTGTCTGATATATATCAGGGGCCTAAATGCCCCGGGAAAAGGGACCTCTGCGAAAGGGAGACAAAGAGCAGCGTTCATGCACAGACAGTTAATTATCATCGCTTTCAGCGAAGGAAACCATTATTTTTTTCGTGAGTTCAAACTCCTGATCATAAAAACCATACAGACATGAAAAGAAAAATCTTCTTCACAATTGCAGCAATAATCTGTGCAATACCCATTGTCATTAATGCACAGAACAAGGATAAGGCGGTGTTCAGGACACTGCCTCCGGGATTTTATCAGAATTCGATCCTGCGGGATGACAGGGAAGCCAGGGAAAGGGCCGAGCCTGCAAAGCCAATGAAAATGTTTTCAGCAGACCTCACAAACTCATCATTGCCCAACAAATTTGCAATGTACAGGAATCAGCAATGGCATAATCCTCCCGTTTCACAGGGGAGCACAAGCACATGCTGGTGTTTCTGTACCACATCATTCCTTGAGTCGGAAATTTACCGGATCCATAAAATGAAGGTTAAATTATCGGAAATGTATACCGTTTACTGGGAATATGTTGAAAAAGCCAGGCGCTTCATAAGAGAAAGGGGCAACTCGTTGTTTGACGAGGGATCAGAAGCCAATGCCGTAACGAGGATGTGGAGCAAATACGGGATTGTTCCGCTTGAAGACTACACCGGTCTGCTGAATGGCAGGAAATTCCACAATACCGACAAGATGAGGGAAGAGATGCAGAGCTACCTGCAGTCAGTGAAGGAATCATCTTCATGGGATGAGGCTGCTGCCCTGGCTGCAATCAAATCAATAATGAATCATTATATGGGCGAACCGCCGGCAGAAATAACAGTTAACGGGAAAAAAATGACTCCTGTTCAATATCTCAGGGATATCCTGAAGATCAATCCCGGCGATTATGTCGACATTCTATCGTACACCCAGGAACCATTCTATAAGAAGGTCGAATACCAGGTGCCCGACAACTGGTGGCATAACAGTGATTATCACAATGTTCCTCTCGATGTTTTCATGTCGGCGCTGAAAAATGCCGTAAGGAATGGATTCACTGTCAGCATTGGAGGCGACGTTTCCGAACCGGGTTTTGACAGGGTGACCCAATGCGCCGTTATTCCGGATTTTGACATCCCTTCGGCATATATCAATGATGACGCCCGTCAGTTCAGGTTCTCCAACCGTACAACCACCGACGATCACGGGATGCACCTGGTAGGATACCTCGAAAAAGACGGCAGGGACTGGTACCTGGTAAAAGACTCCGGCTCCGGTTCCCGGAACAATGATCCCGAAGCCGCTGAATTCGGATATTATTTCTTTTCGGAAGACTATGTAAAACTGAAAATGATGGACTTTATGGTCCACAGGGATGCTGTGAAGGAATTGCTGCAGAAATTCTGATGCCGGGAAATTGATTAACGGTAATGAAATCCTTTCAGGTTAAGAATTATAACCAGCATCATTGACTCACATTATTATGTGAAGACACAAATTCAGCAATCGTATTAACGGTACTGATAATGTTTCTGGCAAGATTCTGATCGTCGATTTTCACGCTGAACCTCTTTTGAACCGCAACAACAAGTTCAAGCACATCAATTGAATCGATTTTTATCGTATTCTCCCCGCTGAAGAAACTGACATCATCAAGAATCTCCCCGGGCTTCACATTCTCAAACCCCAGAGTGGAAATTACCAGCTCCTTGACTTCAAGTTTAATTTTTTCGAGTGACTCTGAAGACATAGTTCTAATTCTTACCTGGTGGCTGTAATTTCTTTCCGCAGATTTCTAAAAAAAGACTCTTCGAGATCCGCTTTATGGCTAATCATCTTACTCAGCTCCAGAAATTTTTCCCTGCCAAAATCCCTGTTTTTTGCAATTTTTGAAGCAGCCAGGGATATTTCCCGCCACCCGTCGCCTATTTTCATGATCTCTTTAGAAAAATCATTCAATACGGGATAATTCAGAATTTTTGCTGCTTCCTGCAGGAAGGAGGCATACAGGAACCGGAAGCCTCCTCCTCCCGTTCCCTGGTCTTCCAGCAGTACGGTTATCCTGAACATCTTGTCTGCAAGCTGATTTTCATCCCGGGCATAGCCGGGCCATTCAGTGATTTTGTCCGCAAATCTTCTGATACCTCTGACTCCCAGGAAAGGAAGCGGTATTTTCAGCATGTTGAATGTGGCGCTCTTTATACCGCCAATGACAGCCTGCCTCATATCAATTCTTTCAGGAACCCTGACAGGATAAAAAATAAAGCCCTTCGGCGCCATGGCCCCCCCGGCAAACCGCCCCTTCATAAGAGAATCCCTGTCCAGCTCAGTAATCTGCGGATGATAACTGTCGCTTACAAGATATTTGTTCCCCTCCCTGCCAATGATTGTAACAAAATGAACATTTATGTGAACCCTGTGCCAGGAAGGGAAGTAGTTCATATAAAAGAAATCGACCTGCACGGCAACAGGCTGTCCCCTCTCCAGCAGCATATCAAGTTCCTTACCGGCTTTCCCGGGATCGCTGTATGTTTTGGTATAAAACCTGATTCCCGTCCTTTCAGCGAATTTTTTCCGGATGTCGCCCGGTTTGCTTCTTACAACAAAAATGGGGAAATCGATCATCGGGGTTCTGAAGTATCCGAAAAAGATGGCGCCGGAAATACCAAATACCAGGGGTTCCGGGATTTTCAGCCCGTGATGGTTTAGTAACGCTGCAACGGTCCCTGATTCGCAGTGTGCAGCCATCACATGGTTAAATGGTATCTGTGTCATTCCGGATCCGAAATTAGTTCTGTTTCAACCACCAGGGGATTGGCTGTTGGTTTCTGGGTGATACGGACCGGGTCAGCATAGCCTGATCCCTCGCGGAACCCGGCGTTCCAGTTTTTGTCTTCAACAGTTTGGATAATCTGAAACATGTTGGCAACAGGTATATTCAGAACATCTGCATAACGCTTCAGTGTATCAATTGTTAACCGCCGGAATCCTTCCGGTTCGAGATGCCTCCTCACAGATCTCCTTGACAATCTCACACGCGCAGCCAGTTCGGGAATCGTAAGGCTTTCCATCATCATATAAAAATAAACAGGGCTTATTTCTCCTGCCCTGAGTTTTTCAAGAAGCGCCCCGGAAAGGTGATCAGTAATTTTGAAATGTTCTGAGATATGGTTTCCGGTTGTATATGATCCGGTTTGTACCGGTCCGTATGTGCCGTCATTCTTTTCGGCATAAAGTATTACCTGCTGGGAAGGACAGTCAACTATCAGGTCTTTTTCCTTCATCATAAAATAATTTTGATTTTAATGGCATTAAACCTGCCTGACCCCCGGGGCAGTGAGCCCGCCTGTTGAAAATTATCTTTCCGCGTACTTGTGTATGGAATACATGAGGGTTTCATATTATAAGGCTTCCCCGGGGTAACTTACCGGTTTTAAAAAATTAGAACATTAAATGTAATGCTTTTATTGTTCCGGTTGTCACCTTCCGTTAAAGGTTTTTACCGAGATAAAAACAGAAACCGTAAAAAAAGCCGACAGAAGAAAAAGCTGCGGCAATATCCCTGTAAAGCCGTCAGTCCCTGTGAAGATTGAGCGTATCGCATCCGTCCCCCATCTAAGGGGTGACACCATGCTAAGTTTTTGAAGGAAATCCGGAAGCATGAAGGATGGAACAAAAATACCTCCGATCATGGCCAGAACAACTACCATAACCGAGCCGAAAGTGGCAGCCTGACCGTGGTTGGAAGCAAAAGTACCAACCATAAGGCCAAAGCCAATTGCGGCAAGGCTGCTTGCCAGTACCGCTGCAGCCAGTACCGGGATGCTTATATCCAGGTTAATCGGCGACAATTCCCCGATCAATGGCATAAGGTAAATGCCAATAAGAAGGAGAAAGACAAATTGCAAAACGCATATAAATAAGTAGACTACAACCTTTGACAGCATAATATCAAAACAGGAAACGGGGAATGTCATTAACCGCCTGAACGTACCGGAGGTCTTTTCATTTATCAGACTTCCGGCGAGGGGAATCACTATGAAAAACATTGCAAACAGGGTAAAGGCCGGAACATTGTTTTGCAGGGGTTCGGCTCCTGATTTCAGGTTTCCGCTCCCTGCCACATGCTCATCGATATTTAAAACCCTGTTAACGCCGGAGATTTTTCCCGAAATCATTATCTTATTTGCTTCATCCCTGGCCCCTTTCTGCAATTCATTCCTGAAGCTGCGCTCAACTTCCTTCCTGAAGGGAAAGTCAGGAACATTCCTGAAAAGATCTCCTTCTGTTATCTTCTTCAGAAACTGATCGTTCTGCTTAGCCAGGCTGGAAGCCATGGTTCCGGTCATCCTGTCCATGATGATCCTCAGAGCCGAAAGCTCAGCCAGCAGGCCCGCCGGGGCCGTAATAGCGTCCCTGAATCCGGGTTGAAGTGCGGGATTGCAAATAAAGGTAATAGCCGGATAAACAGTACCGGATCCTTCGGGAGATGCCTGCTGTAAATCAGCAAGCCTGAACAGTTTTTCCGTTGTACTGTCAGGAATAATGACAGCCACCTGATATTTCCCGGCCAATAAGTCAGATTCAGCCGCCCTGGCATCCGCAACTTCGGTAATTGTGAAAAATCCTGATTCTTTCAAATCCTTTGTCATTGCCGCTCCGAACCCGGATGAGTCAAGATCCGCCACTGCCAATTTTGTCCCGGAAGTTTTCATCGGTATGCTGTTTTCCTGGATGAATGTAATGATGACAAGCAAAACAGCAGGCATAATGAATAAAATTGCAAGGCCGGGCCAGTCACGCACCAGGATCAGCAGGTCCTTTTTTATTATTGCAAGAATTTTTTTCAATGTCATCTGTTGTCGTTAATCCCGCAGGTCCCTCCCGGTCATATGCATAAAAACCTGTCCGAGGTCCGTGCAGCCTTCACTGGCAGCTATAAGGCCGGCAGGCTCCCCGTCGGCAATTACAAGTCCGTTGTCAATGATTTGAATCCGGCTGCAAAGGAGCTCCGCCTCTTTCATATAATGCGTGGTATAAATAATTGTTGTGCCATTCCGGTTCAGATCCTTCAGGAACCCGAATATCATCTCTCTGAGCTGTGTATCCACACCAAGCGTGGGCTCATCAAGAATGAGCAGTTCGGGTTTGTGAATTATTCCTCCTATCAGGTTCACTCTCCTTTTGATTCCTCCCGAGCAATGGGAGATCAGTTTGTATCTGTGTGCCTGAAGGTTGAATTTTTCCAGAAGCTGTTCAGCCTTTTCATTCAGCTCCTTTCCGTGGTAATCCTGAAGATGCCCGAAAAACAGGATGTTTTCCCATACCGTAAGGTTGGCGTATAAGGCAATATCCTGGGGAACAAGTCCTATCCTTCTGTTTACATCCCGGCATGCCTGCTCCGCATCGTTTCCAAAGAGCATTACTTTGCCTGAAGTGGGCCTGAGCAGCCCGCAGATAATTGAAATAAGGGTTGTTTTACCAGCTGAATTCGGACCAAGCAAACCCAGGAATTCATTCCTGCCGACCGACATATCTATCCCTTTCAGAGCCACTGTTCCGGTATTATTGTACTTCTTTACAAGATTATGGGTCTCAATCAATGCCATTCTGATAAAGGGTTGTCCTTAACCGGCCTGAAATTAGAAATTAATATCCGGATTTTTAAAAAAATCTGATTTCCGCTTTCTCCTTTCCCTGTCATTCATTTAACGGCAGGAAGCGCAATCGGCAAGCCTGGATAAAGTCAGCAAATCGAGTATTCGATGGCAGATAACGAATGGCGGCTATTTTTTCTGTCCGTAATATGCATCCCGCCCGTGTTTTCTGAAAAAGTGCCTGTCGAGGAGTTTCTGATCAATCGGCCCCACAGGGGCAATTGAAAGAGTCAGAGCAGCAGCACTGGCAATTTCTTCAAGGATAACGGCATTCAGGACAGCTTGTGTCACATCACTGCCCCAGGTGAATGGTCCGTGGGATGCAACCAATACAGCAGGTATCCGGAGAGGATCAGTTCCCTTGAATCGTTCAGCTATCACCAGGCCGGTATTATGCTCATAATTGTCAGCGATCTCTTCACTGGTCAGCAAACGGGTTACAGGTACGCTTCCATGGAAATAATCGGCATGCGTGGTTCCGAGGCAGGGTATCGGCCTGCCGGCCTGAGCCCATGCTGTTGCGCTGGCAGAATGGGTATGAACAATTCCGCCGATTGCGCCGAATGATTTATACAGTGCTGCATGGGTCGGAGCATCGGTTGAAGGGAGCATATCTCCCTCCACCACATTGCAGGAAAGATCGGTAACAACCATATTATCGGGCCCTGAATCACTCATGGAAATCCCTGACGGTTTAATGACCATGAGACCGGTCTTACGGTCGATCGCACTGGCATTTCCAAAAGTCAGTATTACCAGGCCATGCTCAACCAGGCTCAGATTGGCCCGATACACTTCTTCCTTAAGTTTCTGTAACATTTTTTCAGATATGATAAAACAGGTCGTTCCAGCGAAGTTCCCTTTTAAATTCATCCAGGCTGCATCCATCATCAATCACAACACATTCAATACCGGCTATTTCGGCGAAATTAACAAGATGCCCGGTGCTCAGTGCCTGCGAAAATCCAGTATGATGGGCGCCTCCCGCATAGATCCATGCGGTTGCGGCAGTTTTCAGGTCAGGCCGGGGTTTCCACAAAACGCTGGCAACCGGAAGTTTTGGCATGTCGGGGCAGTCAATTACTTCAACCTTGTTCACGATCAGCCTGAACCTGTCTCCCAGGTCGATAAGTGAAGCATTCAGAGCCTCTCCGGTTTTTGTTTTGAAAACGAGCCTTGCCGGGTCATCTTTCCCCCCGATGCCAAGCGGATGAACCTGCAATAAAGGTTTTCCGCCGGCCAGTGAAGGGCATACCTCCAGCATGTGAGCTCCAAGGACGGCCGGATTTTCCGGATCGAGATGGTAGGTATAGTCTTCCATGAAGGAAGTTCCCCCTTCAAGACCCGAAGCCATAACTTTCATGCTTCGTACGAGTGCGGCTGTTTTCCAGTCGCCTTCGGCGCCAAAGCCATAGCCGCCGGCCATGAGCCGCTGCACCGCAAGGCCGGGAAGCTGGGTAAGGCCGTGAAGATCCTCGAACGTTGTTGTAAATGCCCTGAAGCTCCCCTTTTCAAGGAAGCTCCTCATGCCAAGCTCAATGCGTGCAGCCTCTCTTACCGGTGGTGAATTGAGGACTTCCGGCAGCACCATGTATTCATCCCCGTATTGTTCAACAAGCGATTTAACGGCTGTGGCTGAAACAGCATTGACCTCACTGACCAGATCGCCAACGCCGAATCCGTGGACCTCGTACCCCAGCTCAAGCTGTGCTGATACCTTGTTGCCTTCTGTTACAGCCACATCCCTCATATTATCACCAAACCTTGCAACCTTCAGGGATCCGGCTTCTGTAAAGGCAACTGCCGACCTTACCCATGCCGCTATTTCACCGATTACACTGTTGTCCTGCCAATGGCCCGTTACAACCTTCCTGTTCATCCTCAGGCGTGAGCAAATGTACCCGAATTCGCGGTCGCCATGGGCAGACTGATTGAGATTCATAAAATTCATGTCAATCTCCTTCCATGGGATGTCGCGGTTGAACTGGGTATGAAAATGAAGCATTGGCTTATGGAGCCGGCTCAGTCCGGCAATCCACATTTTTGCCGGCGAGAACGTATGCATCCATGTTATTATTCCGGCGCACAGCTGGTCACCGTTCGCCTCGAGGCATAGTTTTGTGATGGCCTCTGATGTTGTAAGCACAGGCTTGAAAACAATCCTTGCCGGGAGCAGCTGATTAGTATCGAGAGCCGCCGCAATTGTCCGGGAATCTTCCGCAACCTGTTTCAGGGTTTCTTCACCGTAAAGTGACTGACTGCCTGTAACAAACCACAATTCATAGTTAAATATCCTCATCAGAATATAATTTATTATTTAAAGTTCGGATGCCTGCCTGACCTGCCGAAAACAGGAGAACCTTTAATCCGGCTAATGCACCCCGGGGTTTTTATCATCCCTGTCGTCCATGTTTGCCACATAGCCTTCCGGTGCTTCACAAGCCTGGGCCGGTCTGGACATATCTCCGAAACCATCACCGTCCTCATCCCTGAAAAATGTTCTGACCGGGCAGTTCCCTGCTTCGAGCGTCTGGGACAGCGCTTTCATCAATGAAAGATCACCTGCCGTATCATAGGCAATTTCCCAGATCATTACACCGCCAAGGGTTTTCTTTGCAAGTTCCGTTTTCTTCACCATTGTGGGAATGCCATTATAGTAAAGCCTTGTGCCAACAGAATCATGATAGGCATATCCTCCGCTTTCCTTTATTATTTCAGCGTATGAGATATATCTTGCAGGAGGAGTAAAATCAAAACCATAGAACGGCACCCCCAGTGTGATGCGCTCAGGCGGAATTTTCCTGTCGATTGTCCAGAATTTAATGGCATCCGTTGCATAGGAATACGGTGAATGAGGGCCGATATCATCGGGCCTCCAGATCCCGGTTTTATCGTAAACCATTACGTTTATAAAATCGTAGGCTTCAAGCGCCTCCTGCCCCACAGCCTCATGGAAGCCGACGGCGCCGAGTGCGGCGGTCATTCCTTTTCCCCTGGCATGAAGTGCTTTGCGCAATTCAAGAACGAAAGGGTTATAATTATTGTCAAGATATGGAAGCAGGTTTCCTTCAATATCGACATCTATGCCGTCGAGGTTATGTTCTTCAACATATGCAACCAGCTTTTTGATGAATGCTGATCTGTTTCCGGGCTGCAGCAGGTTGTTCCAGATTGCAGTATCGGGCCTGCCTCCTCCGGCAAGGGATATAAAAACCTTCAGATTAAGGTCATGACCTCTTTGCACCACAGGCTTAATGTCGGCATTGAGCTCGGCAACAAGATTCCCTTCAGCATCGGGATTGGCAAATGCAATGTTCAGGTAGGTAAGCTTGCCAAGCTCAAGAGCATCAATTTTGTCAAAATTGCCGGTCCAGAGGTAGCCCACAACCTTGAAAGTGGTATCAGGAACGTAAATATCAGGTCCGTAGGAGGGGGTTCTGTTACACGAATAACAGAACATTGTGCCGGCAAGCAGCAGCAACAGGAAAGGAACCGGAATAAATTTCATAACAGATATTTTTTTGGGTTAGAGATCAGGTTAATAAACCAAAGATAGGCAAATGTTTTTCAAATCCATCCCGGGACAGAAAGCATTCATCCGGGGTTTATTTCCATACTTCAGGTGAAGCCAGGCAGATACTTCACTAATGTATGACCATCATCCATATTGATCTTTTCATGTTGTTGAAACTGACACGGCAGATATATGATCCTGAAGGGATACTCCTGCTATCCCAGGTCAGAGTATGAGTTCCGCCGTCAAGGCTCTTGTTTGCAAGCAAATCAATCAGCGAACCTGAGGCACTGAGAATTTCAACCCGTGCGTTTCCGCGTGAAGGAAGCCTGAAAAGGACAGTTGTAGTGGCATGGACGGGATTAGGAAAATTCTGCTGAAGGAAAAAGCCGCTTCCGCTGAAACCGGTGTCATTCACTCCTTCAGTGCCGTATTCATAGGGTTCATTCACAAGATGCCAGTAGGGTTCATCGTGCCCGTTGAAATTCCTTTGCAGATAGCAGGTTTTCAGACTGAAGCGCTGCAGGCTGTCCAGACTGACAGGACTGGCTCCGGTCTGGGGGTCCCATTCGTACAAGGGTATTTCCCGGGGATTTATGGTCTTTGCCATGCCTCTCTCGAGTGCAAGGTGGAACAGCCCGAAGTTGCCCGGTTCATGCCCGCCGAGGTAATGACCAATGTTATCGACATGGAACTGATTTCTCCCAAAAATTATGAGGTTGGTCATATAATCGGTTGCCAGGCCGTTCTGTGCCGGCCCTGTCATAAAATCACCGTCCCTGCCATATATTCCTTCTATTATGTGCAAACCCGCGAATGTCGCTGAATTGTTATCAAGGCACCGGGTGGCCCATGTCTCCTGCCATAAACCTCCATCATTTCCGGGTTTGTCCCATCGCGGTATTCCGGCAGCCTTGTGCCTGCCGTAATTGGCAAGAATAGCGGAGTCGGCTGCAGGATTAAGATCAGAGGCATTCACCCCGGAAATGCTCTTGCCGTAAGCACTGCAATGAGCCTGGTAATTTGCCGCTATGGTGCCCTGAAGATTTTTTGCACACAGGGTCATTCCCATTCCATGGGTTTTAAATTTCGCAATATTGATCAGAAAAGTTCCGGGAGCATTAACGGGCCACAAATACGGAATTCTCCTGAAAAATACTCCATCGGGGACATTTACCCAGTTAATCTGTTCGGGATTAAGATATTGAACAGGGGTATTGATCCCCTGCAGATCAATGCCAGTTCGTGAAGCCATTGAAATATAGCCTCCGTCAGCCAGATCATCGGGGCAATTGACTTCCCTGATATAAAACCGGCCGGAAGCCAGGCCTAGTTCCTTCAGGCTTTCAATTACACCCTCAACAAAATAAGCATCTGTTACAATTCCCATCGAACTCTCGATGGTGTATGCAGAGCTGTTTCTTGCCCGGCATGTCAGGTTTGGCTTAATCACTATCCTGCTGGTCAGGGGGAACCCGTTCTCCCCGTCGTCGGTGATGCAAAAAACTGAACGGCCAAAATCCAGGCCTGCCTTTTTAATGGCGGTGGAATTTGTTTTAACGTCGACATTTGTTTTCATTATGAAAACGGCATCCTGATCCATCAGGATAAAAGGATTGATCCCAAAGTAATCTGAAGCCTTTTCATCACTGAAGCCCCTGTCGGGGGAGAGCATCAATCCGGCACCCGCCAGCACCGATGACCTGATGAATCGCCTGCGGCCGATCTGCATAATTTCGGATTTTTCAGATTAAAACACCATTAAATATAGTGATTTTTCATTGAGCAAATTTGTTCATGCTGCATTAAATCCTGAAATGATCTGCAACCGGTACCATCCGGTAAAAGGATATCCTAATCCCTGTATGAAATATCGAGATAGGCTACTTTGTCCTTATAGTCGATTTTCCTGATCCTGACGCATGTAAGATCCTTCCCGGTCAGAGCCGACAGCTCCCTGATGATCTTTTGCTTTTTGGCCGATTTAAGTAATTCCAGATCCTCATAAATGATGGTATGGCTCACAATATTGTGCTTCACAGTGAATTCTTCGAGGACAACCGCCGAGACCATAATGATTATATTGAAAATAATCACTCCAAGCACCGGAAAACCCGTCAACTTCAATGAGTTAATAACCGAAATCCCTATTGTGGTGAAAATGTAGGACATGTCTTTCAGGCTGAAATTCCTGGTTCTGAACCTCAGTATGGCAAAGATTGCAAACAAACCTATTGCCATTCCGAATTCGATGAAAACCGATTTAAGCATTGAAGTGATGAAAAAGACCGTTATTCCCATAAGGAAGAAGGTAAAAAGGAACTTCTCCTTCCTGGAATAACGAAAGTAGATAACACGTATCAGGATGATGAGGAAAATGGTGTTGATTGCAAACCTCATCAGAATACCGAAAAAATCGGAATGGTTCAGATTGAAGAAATTGTCGGACATTGCCAGATATTATTAAGAGTGATTTACCTAAACCGGTTTATACCTTCACAATTCATTTCTCTGCTGCAAGAAGCCGGGAAATAAAGTTTTGCAGATTTCAATTCAAATCTCCGTTCAATAACATTATGACCAGGATCAGGTATCCTTTAACTGCTCTGACCCTGTATTTTTTCTGACTGTAACCAGATAATTACAAATATTTCGTACAATTGCTTATTAAACGCTTTCAGAGCGGAATATATTTTACATAAAGATACAAAATACAGCAGGTTAATGATCAATTTTCTTCAAACAGCATCGATACTTGCATTTCTAATGCTCACTGGCTCCGACCCTGGGAAACGACCGGTGGGATACACCAGGGGATATGATTTCAATAAAGCTGATGCCATTTTGATTCTTCCTGCATTACTGCATGAAATATCGGGTATAACATACCTGAAATCAGATTTATTTGCCTGCATCCAGGATGAGAACGGAACAGTATTTTTTTATGACCTAAAGAAAAACAAGATAGAAAGACAATTGCGCTTTCATATCAACGGCGATTATGAAGGTATAGCCAGTGCGGGCAGTGAAATATACGTGCTCAGGAGCGACGGGGCGCTTTTCGGAATCTCCGGCCATGAGTCAGTGAATTTCAATCATGATGTTTTCTACACAAATATCCCGTCAAAGGACAATGAAGGGCTCTGCTTTGATCCTGACGGCAACCGGCTTCTGATAGCACCAAAAGGCAGAACAGCAAAGGGTTCGGCGGATAAGGACAAAAGAGAAATCTATGCTTTTGATCTTAAAACAAAGAAATTATCGGCAGATCCGGTTCTAATATTTGATCTTCAGGCAATCAGGAATTTTGCCATAAGAAATCAATTAAATCTGCCCGTGAAGGGGAAAAAGAAAGGGAAGCAGCCGGAGCCGCGGATTGATTTCATGACTTCGGCGATAGGCATTAACCCCGTGACAAAAAAGCTTTTCATCCTTTCATCTTCAGATTATTTGCTTTTTATTTCCGACATGAACGGAAATATCGAACACATCGAGATGCTGAATCCGGAGATCTTCAACAATGCTGAAGGCATTGCCTTTTACGGTAACGGTGATATGGTAATAACCAACGAAGGCGGAAGCGGGAATCCGACTTTATTGTTGTTTAAGTATCATGAATAAGAACAATGGTCAGTTCTTCTTTCTCAGATCTTCAATTTTTACGGCATCTCCTGAGAACTTATTATTTTCGACAGATATGCGAAGAGCATCAGCGCTTATTTTTATGGCGGTCTTTTGAGGACCGTTCCGTGTGTTCACGAATAAACAGTCACGGACAGTAATATCGTTTGTTTTCCACTGGATATCGATTCCGGTCCCGGGGCCGGCTTTCCCGTTATCCCTGATCGTGCAGTTTTCAATTATATTGCGGTCGCCTGTCCGGAATTCATTTTCCTCCTTCCGGAAGAGGATTCCAATCTCTTCATTGTTTTCAACCAGGCAGTTCCTGAGAATATTGTCAGTGTCGCGGTGTCCGAAGTTCACCCCGTATTTCATGTTTCCCGAAGCTATGCAATTTTCGGCTATCCCGTAGCAGACGCCCCAGCACCAGAAGAAACCCTGGCTGTTGCCCTGTGCCGTACAGTTTTTAAAGACAGGACGCTGGGAACCGCTTCCCGGATGGTAGCCAAGGTCAAAATTGTTCAGTGAGTGGCAGTTTTCAAAAAAGGCATCATCGCAAACCTGGAAGCTGAAGCCATCGCCGTTGTAATTGCGGGCCGTCACGTTCCTGAAGCTCCAGTTGTCGCAGTACTGAATGAAAACTGCTGCGGCGTAATTGTCATTCACCCTTTCATTCGCGGAACGGTTGCCGTCGAGTATTATGTCTTCAATTTTCACATCATTAACATTCAAAGCATGAATTATCGAGAAACGCGTGGTAGCCCGTGCATCATCCGCCGGCCAGAAGTTTTTTTCCGTCCGCCGGTCGAGAAACAGTATATTGTCTTTTATTGCGGTGATTGTAAAAAGGCTTACTTCCTGATCATTTTTTTTATCGGCACTCAGAGCCAGCCCGCCCCCCCGCGTGAATCCCTCCGGATCTTCCACCTGAACACAATATTCATACCAGTCAGCCTCGCGAACCAGTTTGCTGCTGACACTGGGGGTTTTGCGCAGAATGGTTTTTTCGCCCGATCCCCTTATTGTCACTCCTGCCCTGGGGAACAGGGAATTCCGCATTTCATAGATACCCGGCAGAATATGTACCGTGCCTCCGCCCAGACCTGCCACATAATCGACCGCAGCCTGAAGGACAATATTATCCTTCCCCCGAAGATCCCCCTCATCCTGACCAACTGTTAAGGCAACAGGAGCTTTGATCCGCAATGGACGCATGGTGCCGAAATCGTGTTCAGCAGCATCCCTGGCTGCCGATGGCGGCTGAATGACGATATTTCCTGTAGTTTCCCGGGGCCCGGCATTCATTGGCGGGGAATCACCGGCGTGGTCAGGGTTATTCTCTCCCGAAGATGCAACCACCGGCAGTACAGACACCCCGGCACCGGTGATCATCGCCTTTTCCACAAATTTTCTCCTTGTGAGTCGTTTCATAAGTATATAGTTTTTTATAAAGGTCGGACGCCTGTCTGACACCCCGGGCAGGGAACCACACATGATTGAACGCTATTATATTCGGCCGTGCCTGAGTTTTTGGTCAATCATGCGGGTTTCATCAATAAAGGATTTTGAGTTAAAATTCCAAACGCATTCCGGCAGTTTCAGGTAAGATACGGGAACCTTACAGATCTTTCTGAAAGATCCTGAACTTCTTGATCACGATGCAGCCGATTCTTTCGTACTCTTTTCTCATCCTGGAGTTTTCCTCAAGGACAAGGTGACTCTCTATGGTTTTCATTTTTCCTGCTATTGCTTCCTGCAGGATCTTTACCCCCATAAGGACATCAATGCCTTTACCCCTGTTTTCTTTCTTTATCCCTCCAAGCAGCATCAGCAGTTTTTCCGTACGCCTTGATTCCTTCAGTATTTTAATAAAACCAAATGGAAACAGCCTGCCCCTGCTGGCTTTTATTGCCGGACTCACATCCGGAATCGCCAGGGCAAATCCAACCAGGTGTCCGTTCTTTTCAGCCACTTTGACAAACCGCGGATCAAGAATGGGCAGATACCTTGAAGCGAGTTCCGATTTCTCACCGTCGTCGAGCGGGACAAATGCATAAATCTCGCCAAACGTTTCATTCATGACTTCAAGGACAGGCCTGATAAACGGCTTTAATTCCCGTCTGGTGCGGAACTCAATTATCCTGTATTCACCTGTATTGTCGTTCCTGCCAAGGAGCCTTTCATACACCGGCGGGAACTGATTTGGAATATTCCCAAGATAGTCAACAAGATCAACCTTCTTTTCATAACCCTCACCCTCAATAAGGCTGACCATATAGGGAGAGTTGTTCGGACTGGTGATGAATTGTGCGAACTCAAATCCCTCAATCTGGAATCCCTGGGGATCCTTATCGGAAAATCCAAGGGGGCCCACAATCTTTTTCATCCCTTTTTGCCTTGCCCAGTCTTCGATACTTTTTAGAAGAGCATGAAAGACTTCCCTGTCGTTATGGCACTCCATGAAACAGAATCGGCCATGCTGTTCATTGGAAATGGAATTGTATCGCCTGTTGACAATGCCCATAATCCTGCCGGCAAGCCTGCCTCTCCTGTAAGCAAGAAGCAGCAGGGTATCGGAGTACCGGAACGATTTGTTTTTCTTTTTGCTGAAAAAATCCCACTCAGCCATGTATAAGGGTGGAAGCCAGTCCGGCTCGTTCCGGTGGATTTTTTCGGGCAGGTATATGAAATCACGGAGATCTTTCCGCGTAACAACTTCCTTTATTAATATATCTTCCATCCTGTGCTATTTCAAAAATTTCAACAATGCCGGAACAAAAACAATCAGACCCACGGCTGCTGCAGTGACAGAAGACAGCAACACCCCTGCTGCCGCCACATCTTTAGCCTTTCCGATAAACGGGTTATCTTCCTTCGTAAATGCATCTCCCAGGTATTCCAGTGCAGTGTTGAAGCATTCTGCTGCCAGTACCAGCCCTGCAACGATAATTATGGCGGTCCAATCCGTTATGGAAATATTAAGTATCAGCCCTGCAATAAAAACAACAGCCAGTATTGCCAGGTGAATTCTGAAATTGACCTGACCCAGGATAATGGCACCCAGTCCGTTAAATGCATTCCGAAAGCTGTTTTTCCTTGTCACAAAAAAAGAAATCATATTTTTTGAGTTTTCAAAATTCCCGGTCAACAGAAATCCGCTGCTCAGTAAGAATCTCCCTGAGTTTTTTGAGTTGACTGGCATCAACACCTGAGCCCGAAAGATACTCCTCAATACCGCCATAATGGTTTTCGACCCTGGCAAGAACTGTCAGGATATCCTCATGCTTCTGCTTTACGGCATGGAGCACTGCTTCGGAGGGAAATAATCCAAACGTAATGAATTTCCTGATCCTTAGGAGCCTTTCAAAGTGCGGTATCAATGAATCGTTTGATGCCAGATAATCCCGAATGATCTCTTTCCTGTCGGCGCCGGCAATCATCTGGAGGAGTGCGCTCAAGATACCCGTCCTGTCCTTGCCCGCCTGGCAATGGATAAGCAAAGGAACATTTCCCGGTTCAAGTATCAGTTCTGCCATTTTGCCCAGTACCGGCCTTGCAGCATCAACAAGCTCAACATAAAGATCACTTATTACCCTGTTTATTTCTTCGGGATCATAGCGGCGAGTTAGCAGAGGCCTGAGTTTAAGGCGTGTTACACCTGCAAAATCGAGGGGAAAGTTGACAACCCTGATGCCCGGAGTCCCATTTTTCCGTTTTGAGGATTCTCCCGGCCCCCTCAGGTCTACAATTGTTTTTATCCCGAGTTCCCTAAGCCTTCCGATATCTTTTCCATTGACCCTGTCGGGATTGGCTGACCTGTAAATGAGCCCTTTTCTCATTATGCCGCCTCCCGGGATCTTCAGTCCTCCTGCATCCCTGAAATTCAGTATGGAACTGATCTCTGAACCTGAAGATATGTTCTGCATTTTGGTAAAATTAATAATTATTGCCTCACTGTGATCACGACAAGACAATTGTTACATGGATCCCTTCCTTTATTTATGGAACCGGGGTTATCTCCTGATGTAAACTTACTATTTTATGTATTTGCCCTGCCAGGGAATGATGTTTGCGAGCCAACAATTTTTACCGCAACCGATTTCAGCCTGATTATACAGTGGGGAATTGGCACAAAAGGATTGATGCATTATATTTGCCGTAAGAAAAACAGAAATCAATGGCGAATAAAAATTCCAGGGCAATTCTCATTTTGATAATGACGGCATTAACGACTTATTCATGCAGCAGCTTTACTGACAAGAACAGGCAGTCAAATGCTCCCGGCGGGCATACTGCACAAATATCCCCCGACTGGCATGGAACATATTCCGGGTTTCTTCCCTGCGCTGACTGCGACAGGATTGAAACAGAGCTGACCCTGAACGACGACTTCACCTATGTCCTGGTGAACAATTATATGAAGGGAGAAGAGAGTTTCACCGACACTGTACAGGGTAAGTTCACATGGAAGGGAAGCAGGATCAAACTGCTGGGGATCCCCAAAAATGAAAGATCCGCATGGTTTAAGGTGGAGGAAGGACAGGTCCGGTACCTTGATATGAAAGGCAGGATAGTAAAGGGTGAACTCGAAAATCATTATATAATGAAGAAAAACGGAAATCCGCTTGTGGAAGACAGGAAATGGCAGATAGTGGAGATTTACGGCAAGCCCGTTGAGGGGACAGCTGAAAACTATTATATGATCTTCAATTCCAGGGAGGGGCGGGTTTCTGCCAAAGTTAATTGCAACATTCTGAACTACAGCTATAAAATCAAAAATGAACTTCAGGTAAGGTTCGGACAGGGTCTCTCAACACTGATGGCCTGCCCCGATAATCTTGAAGACGAATTCAAAGAGGTCCTGGAACTGGCAGACAACCTGTCAACCGACGGAAAATACCTGTCGCTGAATAAAGCCCGGATGGCGCCACTTGCAAGATTCATCCTTGCAGAATAACCAACTGTAACAGCCCGGGAAAACAGGACCTGCCGAATACTTCCATGTAATGCAACAGGCTGTCCTCTTCATGTAAGTCTGAATTCCAAAAAGAAACATTTCTCATGTAAAATAATCAATAATTATGTTACATTGTCGAAATTATTTATCTGTTATTAGATAACTAACTTCAAATAACTCAATTAATTAAAAGGGAGGTTTATTATGATAATCGGTATCCCCAAAGAGATCATGGCAGAAGAAAAAAGAGTTGCTGCAACTCCGGAAACAACTGAGAAACTCATTAAACTGGGTTTTAAAGTAATTGTCGAATCAGATGCCGGCGGCGGAATTTTTTACAGTGATGATGATTACAGATCTGCCGGCGCAGAGATTATTGCTGATGTGGCCGCTTTATACGGGAAAGCGGATATTATCCTTAAAGTCAAGGAACCCAATTACAATGTAAAAGCCGGCAGGCATGAAGTTGACATGATGAAAAATGAAAGCATCCTTGTCACCTTCCTGCATCCGGCAACCCCATCCAATCACGTGATGATAAGGGCATTGAAAGACAAGAAAATAACCTCATTTACCATGGATGGCATTCCCCGTACACCAAATGCCCAGAAGATGGATGCTTTGACATCAATGAGCACCGTAACCGGATATAAATCCGTTCTCCTTGCTGCCAATCAGCTCCAGAAGTTTGTTCCGATGATCAGTACTGCAGTAGGTTCGATCAAACCCTCCAGATTTCTTGTTGTAGGTGCCGGTGTGGTGGGCCTTCAGGCAATTGCCACAGCAAAAAGGCTGGGAGGCATTATCACAGCCGTCGACATAAGATTGAAAGCCAGGGAGGAAGCAATAAGCCTGGGCGCAAAGATAGGCGGATTTGATATTCCTGCCGACCTGGCGACAGGCGAAGGAGGATATGCCAAAAGCCTTCCTGCAGACTGGATTGAAAAAGAGAGGGAAATTCTCAAACCCCTTGTTGAAGATGCCGATGCCGTTATACTGAGCGCTCTGGTTCCCGGAGAAGTGGCTCCGGTGCTGATCACAGAGGATATGATTGCATCTATGAGACCCGGTTCCGTGATAGTTGACGTATCAATCGACCAGGGAGGCAACTGTTCCGTTACCCAGCCCGGCAAACAGGTTGTCAGGCACAATGTCATCATCGACGGATTGCAGAATATTCCGGGAAGGGTTGCCGTTCATTCAACCTGGCTTTATGCAACCAATATGTTCAACTACGTAGAGAATCTTTTCAAAAACGGCGGCTTTGTTCCTGACTTTGATGATGAAATCGTCAGCAACTCGCTGGTTACCCGCAATGGCAGGATCGTGCACCAGGGTACACTTAAGGCAATGGGGGATACAAACAATATTTAATGCAACAGCCATGAGTGAGTTATTGATAATGCTTTCCGTATTTATCCTGTCCATAATAATAGGATACCTGCTTATCTCAAAAGTCCCCCCTCTGCTGCATACGCCCCTGATGTCGATGACAAACGCCATTTCAGCAGTAACAATACTGGGAGCCCTTCTGGTTTTTGCCATTGTTCCGGATATCACGGATACGGTCTTCGGGGCCGTTGCGATAGCCCTCGCAGCATTCAATGTCGTGGGAGGTTTTACCATTACCGAGAGAATGCTGAAATTGTTCAAAAACAAAAAAGAGTAAAAATCCGTATATACCTAACCCGATGAACAACTGGTTTGATTTAGTTATTGACCTGGTAATCATACTCATATTCCTTGGCGGATTTACAAGGTTCAGAACTCCAAAAGGGGCGCGTCAGGGAAATTTCAGTGCTGCCTTTGCCCTCGCACTGGCAGTTGTTGTGATAATTGCCCGCCACAGGATCATGCAGCCACATATAGTTATACTTGCCCTGCTGATCGGTTCGGCCTTAGGCTGGATAGTCGCAATGAGGGTGAATATGATCCAGATCCCGGCAATGGTGGCATTTCAGCACGGGGCAGGTGGAATAGCTGCTTTCCTGGTTTCCTTTATCGAGCTTACAAGGAACACTCTTCCCGGATTTGATATCGAAAAGATCTCCGGACTTCTCGGGCTCGCGATAGGCGCCCTTACCTTCAGCGGAAGCATGATCGCAAGCGGAAAGCTTGCCAATATTATTAAAAAGCCGCCGCTCATATTGCCAATGCATAATCACATTACCATCGGAATACTGATTCTTGTATTCCTAACCGGCTATTTCACCGGACACCTGCAGGGACCTCCCCTTACCATCTTACTTGCAGTAATGGTTGTCGAATCAATTCTGCTGGGGCTGGTTTTTTCAATACGTATCGGCGGTGCAGACATGCCTGTCCTGATCTCGTTCCTGAATGCAACAGCCGGCCTGGCTGCTGCCTTCTGCGGGGTGATAATCCATAACAGGCTGCTCATTGCCTGCGGGGCCACCGTGGCAGCCTCAGGTTCGATCCTTACCCATGTGATGTGCAAGGCAATGAACAGAAACCTGCTCAAGGTTTTCATTGGATTCAGGGTGAAGGATTCCGCCGATCCGATCCCTGAATTTTTTGGTGAGGGAAACGCCCCGGATGATCTGGCCGGCATTAAAGATGAATTGCCGGCGGAACCTCAGGCTGTGACTGATCCTCTGTCTGAAGCCATCAGGGTATGCAGGGATGCAAAAAATGTAATTGTGGTTCCAGGGTACGGAATGGCATTTGCCCAGGCTCAGTTCGATGTCGTAAGGTTCACCACCCTGCTGGAACAGTCGGGAAAAGAAGTTAAGTTTGCCATCCATCCCGTGGCCGGCAGAATGCCGGGTCACATGGATGTGCTCCTTGCAGAGGCTGATCTGTCCTATGACAGGATGATTGAAATGGATGACATAAATCCGGAATTTGAGAAAACCGACCTTGCAATTATTGTAGGCGCATGTGACGTGGTTAACCCTGCAGCCATGACCACTAAAAACACCCCTATCTCGGGCATGCCCATCCTGCTGGCACACAATGCCAAACGGGTGCTTGTCTGCAATCTTGACGACAAGCCAGGCTATTCCGGGGTCGACAACCCCCTGTATAAGAATAAAAAAGTAATCATGCTGCTCGGTGACGCAAAGGAGACCCTGACAAAACTCATCGACCGGTATATAAGCGAAAACTGACAGTGTGAAACTGCCAGGATACAAAAAATCCCTCTGCGTGCAGCGCAGGGGGATTTTTGTTGAGGTCAGTGGCGGATTCGAACCGCCGTAGCCGGTTTTGCAGACCGATTCCTAGCCACTCGGACAACTGACCAATAAATCTGTAATAATCCTATTTTAAAACCTTCAAAGATCGGTGGCGGGCTGCTCGCCTGGCGACTCACGAACTTAATCGCTTCGCTCGCCCGGTTCGAACCGCCGTAGCCGGTTTTGTCCCGAGGACTCGGGAATTCCTGGCCACTCGGACAACTGACCAATAAATCTGGTTTGCAAAAGTAATAAAAATTTCTTTATCAAAACTAACTCTCTTGCATACTTCATGCTTCATCCTTCTGTCTTAACTCTCACCCCGAGCCTCTCCATGTCGTTTCTTAACCCTTCCCCCGACCCCTTCCCTTAAACAATAAGGGAAGGGGTAAAAATGAGTCAGGCAATTACCGGAACTTAACTGAACTGACAACTACCGGCCCTATCAGCCCTGAGGGCTGAAGAGGATCATCCGGCCTGACAGGATTCTCATTGAGCCAGGTGGTCCTCTCGTTCTCAGGGAGCCTGCTGTCGCCGATAAGCCGGTTTATCCAGTTGTTCACCACCTCAATCTCCAATGTGTTTTCACCCTGCTTAACCATTTTTGTTATATCGGCCGTCCATGGTGGAGTCCAGGCTCCTCCCGCAAATATGCCATTTACTTTCACTTCCGCCATAACACCAACTTTCCCCAGATCAATAATAATGTTTTCTCCTTCCGGAATTTCGTTCAGGGTAAACCTGTTCCTGTAAATTGCACTCCCTGAGTAATACCTGATTCTTTCATCCAGGCTCTTTGACCAGTCTTCAGGAATATCCATCATGATGCTGTTTTCAGGGCCATTGGGTTTTCTGTCAAACGTCACTTCCCACGGGGTGTTTATCTGAACAAGAGTTACAGGATTGGGGAAATTTGCTGGGGCTCCCGGTTTTCCAGATCTGTTTCCTGAACTTTTTCTGAAAACAATGAACGCACTTCCGTAAGGTTCAAGCTGCAACGGGGTTATCGTCATTCCTTCCCTGTGGGTGAACTCGCTAAGATCACGTATCATCCCGTTCAAAGGATCCCACAGTTCCGGCTGCATCCTGCCTGCCCTGAAACCCGCATCGAAACTTATCCTTTCATCGCTCTGACTGGTAATGAAATAGATCTCACAATCCTTCATCTTCCTGTGGATCCACAATACCGGAGTATTTTCAGGCAGGCTGACATCGGGCTGCACTCCCGCAATATCAAGTGCTTCCCTCAGGCTCATGTTATCCATAACGCAGCCTCTGAGGGATCGGTCAGCATTCGCGGTCTGCCATAATTCTCCGGCAAGTCTTTGCACAGTTCTGTCTGCTTCAGGATAGTTATGCAGGCCGGGCGACCTGGAGGGCGGGGGTCCGTATACCTTTGCCCCCTTTTCCACAAGCATGCCGATCTTTTTGAGTACCTCGGGCCGCATGGTTTCAAGCGGTGGAAGCACCATGAGCCTGTAGCTCATGCCATCGGGAAGGACAAGAAGGCCATCTTTAACGGTCAGCCTGTCAAGGATCACTTCCGCATTTATATAATCGTAGGAATATCCCGGTGGAAGTTCCGGAATTCTGACCCCCGTCATCTTCGGAACATCCTCCCCGATAAAATAACAGACATCATTTACCGGAAGCCCCCTCCGGAGCATGAACATGCACCGGCGCTGGTAATCGATCCAGTGTTTCGACTGCCTGAACCAGGTGTTCTTCCTGTTGAATTCTGTCCCGAACCATGCATTGATTCCGGGGTTTCTGTCTTCATAGGGCTGATGGATATAAAGGTGGAGTACAACCTGGTTTATTCCTTCGGTATAGCTCCAGTCTCCCCGCTTTTTAAGCATCGCCGGGTACCTCCGGTATGCCTGCCCGGCGGAAGTGAATGATTCAGCCGAGACCAGCCTTTTACCGTAAATATGAGCTGCCGATGATGCGGCACGGCATTCAATGTTTCCGAGTTCACCCTCGTTCCAGAATTCCCCGGCTACATCATGGCTCTGCCCTCCGTACATCAGGAACTCTGAAGGAAAACCCCAGTGCCCGTAATTCTCAAGCCATATCCTCAGTCCGTTTGCTGCACACAGTTCACGGAAACCTCCAACATAATCATATGCAATCCGGTCCGCGACCAGCCTCCTCCAATCCCAAAGGAAACGGTCCGACTGGTCTGCTGACCCCACCACCCTGCCTGTCAGCACAGGGAACCACGGGACAGGATCATATTCATACCTCTCCATGAAATCCCCGATCATTCCCTCAGTCCAGTTCTGCGACCCCTGCTCATAACTGTCAAGAACAACATGCTTTAATGCTGTCCTCTCCTCCGGAGGCATTCTTCGTATAAGATTGCCGATGTAGGCGTCAAAATGCCTTTTCAGATGATCCCTGTTCATTTTGTCGACTTCCCATCCCACAGCGTTGGGTGCCGCCTGTGCATTCATGGCACCTGTGGGAACGGCCCCGATCTGCAGGATGATCCACCTGCCTCCGGGAACATCCCAGTCAAGTGTCCCGTCGGCCGATATTCCGGATGTAAGATCCAGCACTTCCAGAGGATTGACCTTCATTTCCCCGGTGCCGCTTTCCTCCTGTGGCTCCCACTGATACTCGTTCCACAAGGGAAATGGAGTCTGGCACATCTTGCCAAGCTGCTTTTCCATATAGCTTTCAACAACCGGTACACCTGAAAGGACAATCTCTGACAATCCGGCATCAGAGGCATTGCCGGGCCGGGAAGTAAGGTAGTTGCTAAGGCTGAAGTTATTCAGTATCAGCCTGAATCTGGTTGACGAAGTTTCCGGAAGCGCAACCGCCACAGGCGCTTCAGGGACCGGCCCGACATTTACCCGCGGATTGCTCCGGTCGTACCTGAATTTCCTGACCGGCCTGAAGGACCCGTCTTCGGTTAAGGCCATTATCTCTGCATCAGCGGCAAATGAGATGCCTGCCGGATACAATTTCAGGCTTCTCGCAACAAACGGTTCGCGGCTTTCAAGTTCAATCAGTATTTCCGACGCCTTTCCTGCCCTCCTGAAGAGGCACACCGTACCCGTATCCCCATCAATAAGATTAATAGCGTTATCCAGCCGGGGAATAGTGGTAATCACGGCATTTGCACTGTTGAGAAGGGAAGACTCAGTTTCGGGCGAAGGAAATCCCAGGACTTTCAGCAGCTGATAGTTCTCAACGGGATGAGACAGCTTTCTCCGCACCTTCGTGCCGCCTTCAACTGTCATTTCAGTGCAGTAAAGATATCGCATCGATTCCCCGGTGCCGACCCAGGGACCGCCCGACTGGCTCCAGCCCGGGCTGTTGAATATCCCGATATCTACTCCTGTCCTTTTGCCTTCCCGTATGGCATGCTCAATCAGCTGCCACCATTCTTCGCCCAGAATACGGTTATTTCCATAAGGCATCCACTCATACCCGATATTGCCGATCATGGCTTCCCCGATACCGGCATCAGCCATGGCTTCCAGATCCTTCGTGATCCCTTCCTTTGTGTTATTGTCACTTATCCAGTACCAGTAAACCCCTGGCTTTACAGAATCGGGAGGACTTACAAATCCATCCTTCAGCATCTGAACAGTCACCGGATCATGATTTTCAGGAAACCTTTCCGTGCAATTTACTGTTAACAAAATAACACTGAGCAAAATAAGCAATAGTCTCATCACAATTATTTTTATGCGGGATGATATTTTAAAACATATTTTTTTCCTGCCGACAGGAAAAAGCCCTGCTACCCTTCAAGAACCACACTGACCGAGCTGATCTTGCCGCCCATTGGCGGATTTATCTTTGAAACCTTGACAATTACTTTTTTCACACCTTCCAGTTCGGCATGGATTGCGCTTAAAATCCTTCCTGCAATATTCTCAAGAAGATATGATTTCATCTCCATCTGTTTTTTTACAATCTCGTAAGCCGCCTGGTAATTCACCGCATCCTTTAAATTATCAGATTCAGATGGCTTTGTCATGTCTGTTTCCATCACAAGGTCAACCATGAACCTGTTCCCGACTTTCTGTTCTTCCTTATAATGCCCGTGATAGGCATAAAACTCCATTCCCTCAATCTGTATCAGTCCCATAAAAACCTGTCTTTTTATTTCATAACTAATCTTAGTAAAATACTCCCTTCATGTGCGGTTGTTTAACTGATTTAAGAACATAAACAGAGAGTACTGAAAATCCGCAGAGAGTCACAAAGGTTTCATTTTTGCAACTATAATATTAATAATCAATAGCTTGAGGTTTGTTCCGCAAATATTAAAAATTTTATGTCTGAATTTAAGTTTATATTATAAACTACTTTATATTTGTAATATATTTATAATTATTAATTGTCACAATTAAAATTAAGAATTATTATGGAAACTGATGAAAAATTAATGACGGGAGAAGAGAGTCTTAAGATCATTACAGATATGATCAGCAGGACAAAAGTGAATATCCGCAACAGCAGCTTTCATTTTCTCTTCTGGGGCTGGCTCATACTTGCGTGCAGCCTTTCAGAGTACATACTCTGGAAATTCACAGAAATATCATCTTACTGGTATGTCTGGTTTTTTGTAATACCGGGAGTGTTTGTCTCCCTGATATATGGATTCAAAACAGGCAGGAAAGCAAGGTTTTATACTTATGCCGACAATATCTATGTCTGGACATGGATGGCCTTTTTAATTGCAGGGGTGGTTCTTTTCATCATTCTGTCAGATAAAATGCAGTTTGTTGCTCCGTTTATACTTACACTTGCAGCCATACCGACTTTCCTTTCGGGATTCATCATTAAATTCAGGCCGTTGATATTAGGGGGGATAACTTTCTGGATATTTGCACTGATTGCACGTTTCGCGGAGAATGAAATTTCGGCTCTTGCTGTTCCGGTGGCGATGTTTACAGGATATCTGTTACCCGGGTATATGTTAAAAAGGAAGGTTGACCATGAGACCGTTTAAAGAGCTTGATCCGGTCATTCATTCCCAGCTCAGGCTGGCAGTGATCTCACTGCTGGCAGGCGTGGAGGCAGCCGAATTCACCTTTCTCAGGGAACAAACAGGTGCAACGGCCGGGAACCTGAGCGTGCAGATATCGAAGCTTAAAGAAGCCGGTTACATAGACGTGGAAAAAAAATTCAGCAATAATTATCCCCAGACTCTCTGCCGGATCACTCCCCTGGGAAGGCAGAAGTTCGTTGAATACGTGGACGCGCTGAAGGATTATCTGAATCCCTGAAAACTACTAAAAAAATTATTACCAATGAGTACTGATTCTTGCTCCCCCGGATTGGTTTAGCTCTCCCAAAATCCCTCCCCCTGCACTGGTTTATCTCACCCCAACCCCTCTCCTAAAAGAGAGGGGCTGTTGACTGCGTGGTTCCCGCTCCCCTTCTCTCCTGGGAGCGGGGGATAAGAGGGGGTGAGGCGAATGTATCACCAAGGAAAAAATTATTTTTTTATAGTTGGGTCTCAAATTCATCCTATTTTTGTAATCTTAAATTTCTGAGAGATGAGTGAAGAAGACATTATCGCCGGGGAAGAATCAAAATCGCCGGTCAGTTTTATTGAGCAGATAATTATTGATGATCTCGGGGAAGGTAAGAACGGAGGAAGGATACATACCCGATTCCCTCCCGAACCCAACGGATATCTCCACATAGGACATGCAAAGGCTATCTGTCTCGATTTCGGAATGGCTCAAAAATACAGTGGCAAGTGCAACCTTCGCTTCGATGATACAAATCCTGTAAAGGAGGAAGTCGAATATATTGAATCAATAAAGGAAGACATAAGATGGCTTGGCTTTGACTGGGAGGAAAGGGAATATTATGCTTCCGACTATTTCGGAAAACTCAGTGATTTTGCAATTGACCTTATAAAGCGCGGCCTTGCTTACGTGGATGATCAGCCCGCCGATGTCATTTCGGCCCAGAAAGGAACACCATCTCAACCGGGTATATTAAGCCCTTACCGTGAAAGGCCGGTACCGGAAAATCTCGACCTTTTTGAAAGGATGAACAAAGGCGAATTTGAAGAAGGCAGCAGGGTTCTGAGGGCAAAAATCGATATGACTTCCCCTAACATGCATATGCGTGATCCGATCATTTACAGGATCATCAAGGCATCCCACCACCGAACCGGAGAGGAATGGAAAGTGTATCCCATGTATGATTTTGCCCACGGCCAGAGCGATTATTTTGAAGGCATTACCCATTCCCTCTGCACTCTCGAGTTTGAAGTACACAGGCCCCTGTACGACTGGCTCATCGATCAGCTTAAGACAGACGAATACCGACCCAGGCAGATCGAGTTCAACAGGCTTAATCTTACATACACGGTGATGAGCAAGCGAAAGCTTCTTGAACTTGTTCAGGATGGAAGTGTATCAGGATGGGACGATCCCAGGATGCCGACTCTCTGCGGCCTGCGGCGGAGGGGATACACCCCGGAATCAATAAGGAAATTCATCGACCTTATCGGTTACACAAAATATGAGGCAATAAATGACATTTCCCTGCTTGAGCATGCAGTCAGGGACGATCTTAACCTCAGGACTCCGCGGGTTTTTGGTGTGTTGAATCCCCTGAAGGTGGTAATCACCAATTACCCCGAAAACATGGTTGAAGAGGTTGATCTGATAAATAATCCTGAAGATGAAACCATGGGAAGCCGCAAAGTGCCTTTTTCCCGTGAGCTGTACATCGAACAGGATGATTTCATGGAAAACCCTCCGCATAAGTTTTTCAGGCTTTCACCCGGAAGCGAGGTCCGCCTAAAGGGAGCCTACATCATCAGATGCACCGGATTCATTAAGGAATCTGATGGGAAGATCACGGAAGTTCATTGCACATACGATCCCCAAACCAGGAGCGGCGGCCAGTTGTCAGACAAAAAGGTCAGGGGCACGCTCCACTGGGTTTCTGCAGCCCACGCCCTGGATGCAGAGGTGAGATTGTACGACCGCCTTTTTGATCATGAGGATCCGGCAGGACAGAAGGAAGACGATTACCGGAATTTCCTCAACAAGGATTCCCTGAAGATACTGAGGGGCTGCAAGGTGGAACCGTCGCTGAAATCAGCCAGGTATCTTGACAAGTTTCAGTTCCAGCGCCTGGGTTATTTCTGCATCGACTATGATTCAACACCCGGCCATCTGGTTTTCAACCGAACCGTAGGATTGAAAGACACATGGGCGAAGATGAACAAATAGCCGCAGGATGAGGGCTGGTATTTCAATTCAGCCATCAGATCCCAACCGGTTAGCTGTTATTCTTGTTTGTGGTTTTTACATTTATATTTATCTTTGCCCCCGAAAACTGCTCCGTGGTGTAACTGGCAACACGTCTGACTCTGGATCAGAAAAGTTCAGGTTCGAGCCCTGACGGAGCAACAAAAAGCTGCAAGCATTTGCAGCTTTTTTTGTGACGGAAGGGTGAGAAGTTTACCCCGGAAAACCGAACCTCCGAGGTTTTTCGGGGAGCCCTGACGGAGCAACTTAATAATGAACCACCTATACGATTTCAAGTATAGGTGGTTTTTTCATGTTGCCAGGTTCTTGCCAGGTTCTTGCCAGGTTCTGGAGTATTTTCTGACAATATCTTTAAATTTTTATGATGGAAAGTGGAAACTCTCAACATTCTTTGACATCAATAGTGTATGGTCTCTAATTATAATTGGAGCGAATTATAGGGTAGCCGACACATAGACAACAACCCCAAATCATTTTTTCACTTTAAATATGCTCTTTACGATGAAGATGTGCCGGTAAGGCTTGTCGTATCGCTGAACCTTTCTTGTCATCTGTTTTAACTTGTGAGTAAATGATCTGCTCAGTTTCTTTCTCCGGATATTCCACCGGCTCTCCATCCGGTCCCAGGCTTAATTGTGCGGAATCCGAATTACCAGCTTTGTCAGCAATATATCAGGTAAGAGCGTTATGAAATTTACAAAACAGTTAAGATCAGGATACCTTATTTTTCGTAATTTTAACTGAAATATCAATATTAAATGAAAAGAAGAGAAATTCTTAAAAACCTGTCCGTGGTTCCGCTCGCCGGTGTGATCGGCAACGATATAACCGGACCTGAAAAAAATAAATCAAAGGAAGAATGGACTCCCGTAAAAGAGGCTGTTCCCGGCGTTTACCCTACAACCAGTCCCCTGTCATTATGCATCCGTTCGGGTCATCTTGTTTTTTTAAGCGGCATAGGTGGCTGGTATGCCAACAGGCGTGCCGAACCGGGGGACATAAAAGTGCAGATTGAAAGCGCTCTGACAGACATGAAGAATCAGCTGGAAAAAGCAGGCACTACAATGGCCAATGTTTTAAAAGTACACATGACACTTGCTGATCCAAATAAGAATCTGGCACCTCTCAATGAAGTCTATGGCAGATTTTTCCCCGACCCGAAACCTGCTCGCTCCTTCAGCGGAGCAGGAATTGACCAGATGGGACGCGACGGCGTTCTGGTCCAGATCGACTGTGTTGCATACATAGATTGAAAAATATTTTTCAAAGATCCCTTCCGATGTAGAAAATACCTGATATAAGGCTTAAATATTTTGAAGCCGAACCTTTTTGAATCTATATCGGGAAACTGTAATTTCTCCTCCCGGATTTTTTTGAATGCTTTTTGGAAACATTAATAACCGGATTATTCTTTTTCGAAACTACAACCGGATAAGAGAAACTGGTTTTCCTGGCATGGCATGAAGAGTTCCTGCCGTTCCCCGAACGCTCTGATGCCTCAGCCGGCATTACGCACATTAAAAGAAACACCGGAAGAATGAATGTGAGCAGGTGCCGTGCCCTTAAAAGCCGCAACCTTCCAACAAAGCTTCCATCCACGGCAGATCCCTCTGCTGTTTTCCCTGACGATCTCCTGTTGTTTGTTTCCATGATTCCTGAGTGTTTCACTGGGGTTCTCATTTTCCGTTCAGCCTTTCACTGTATCCGGGTTAAGTTCTCAACCAATTTAACGAAGATAATGAAGGAATTACTCACCCCGATTGACCGATTCAAACCGGCATACACGTCCGCAGTCATCTACCTGTTTCTGTATAACACTGTATTTCTGCTTATTACAAAACACCAGATCAGCTGTAGGCAGATATCTCCGGATTTGACGAACATCCTGAATCTATTGACCAATGGATTCTGAAAAAGAGAAAAACTGAATGAATCAGCTTTCCGGGCACATCTTGATAACCTGCCGGAGCAGCAGTCAGAAATCCTTTTATCGGATAACCGGATCACTCTTCTGATCCTCCAGCCGGTACTCGGGTTTCTCCTTCTGATCCTCAACCATCTCCCTGGGATCATCAAGGATTGGTGATTTTTCCAGTGATTTCCAGTCAAAATCCTCATCAAGCGGCGAGAGGGCTTTCTGCGGATCAAAGATCCGCAGGTCGGGAGGCAATGCCTTATAGGGTGTAAAATCAGGAGCAGCCGTGAACATGTCGGACAGATCTGTGGCAGCCGCATCATATTGATTCAAATAGGGCAGTCCGAGAATGTTCCAGAAGGTCTTGAAAATGCTCCCGAAGCTGTAATGCACCCTGCTCACATAATCCTTTTTAACATAGGGTGAAATAACCATCAGGATGCTGCGGTGGGCGTCCACATGATCCACGCCGTTCTGGGCGTCATCTTCCGTAATGAAGACCGCCATATTCTTCCAGTAGGGCGTATGCGAAAGAAATTCTATTATTCTCCCGACTGCCAGATCATTATCAACCATGTAACTCTCCCGGAAAGGATATCCGGCTTCAGGCCTCTCGCCTGCACCGTGGTCGTTCGGGATTATGACCGTCAGCAGCTGCGGCATGGTGTCGCTGCCGTTCATCCACTTTTCGCTGAACTCCTTTATAAACTGGCTTACCCTGAACTGGTCAGGGATCATCATATTATAGGTGGGGTAAATTTTTGATGTTCTAGTGAAGATCGGTGTCGGAACCGGGAAATTTGCAAACTGCCTGATGCCCGTATACTTATATGATTCATGGTAAAAAGCTGGTTCGAACATGATACTGAAACCGAAATTAAAGAAGCCGATATTGTTCCTTTCAAGATGATCCCACATTGAGCCCGACTCATTGTAATCCTCGGGATATATTGCGCCCGCGGAACCGTTCATACCAAGGCTTCCCGGTGCCTTCGACGCAGGGTTGTAGGTCCTGTTGCCTCCGTAGCTGGCCGCAACGCTGGTCTCCACCCATTCATTCGGATATGTGTTTACAAGCCAGCGGTGGCCGTCGGCTGAGACATCGGCATCAACATAAAAATTGTCAGCTATCGCAAATTCAGATGCAAGTTTCAGATGGTTCGCCATAACGTCGGCATTCTCAACTTTCATGGATTTATCCCTGTTGGAAAAGGAGACGTTCCTCCCGTATCTTGCAATTGAAGCATCGCCCTCCCCCTTTTCAACCTGGCCGAACACTTCATCATATGTCCGGTTCTCCTTAGAAATAAACACTATATGTTTTATCGGCGATTCCTTTTGTCCGCCGTACAAGGGAACGGGATTACCTTTCCGCTCCTTCAGAAGCCTTGCAGCCTTATCCTTCCTGAAATTATTCGCGATCACCTGCCTGGTCATTCTTTTAAGTTCTTTGTCCGAAGGAATGTCGATTATCGAAATGCTTCCCTTCATCAGGCTCCCGATGTAGGTTCCCTCAGGGCCCTCGCTGAAAGTCTTTCCGCCGTTGGGTCCTGAACCGTATCCCTTTGCATTTGTTACTATCAGTCTTTTTCCGTCGGGTGTAACTTTTACCTTTGAGGGAAACCATCCGGAAGGTATATGTCCCACTACCCTCATCGAAGGTATATCTATCACGCCGACGGCGTTTATTCCGGATTCGGCCACGAATAGTTTCCTGCCGTCGGGGGATACGTCAAGCCCGAAAGGTATGACTCCCCTGAAATGCTTAACCGCATCATCGGGCTTCAGATAGATCTCTTTAACCACTGAATCGTTTCTTATATCGATAACCGTGATGTTATCATTGTTCCCGTTGCTGACAAATACATAGGAAGATGTAACTGCCATTGAATTCGGGCTCGATCCGCCAACTGCCGGAATACCTTCAACCATCTGGCCCACAAGATTTCCGGTTTTTATCCTGGAAGTCACAACCGGTTTTGAGATATCCTCAATATCAATACCCCACACCGAGAATGCCAGATCGCTGTTGGGATCTCCCAGGCCGGGAACTACAAGCGAATCAGTTGTTATGCCATTTATCATTTCCTCCGTGTTATAAGCAAATGGCGGGAAGCTTAAGGCTTTTCCATAGTCTGAGTCTGCTTCTATGCTGCCTATCTTACCGTACCGGAACATTCCCACGTTTGCAACATAGATCTTTTTTCCATCATTTGTCAATGCCAGTCCAAAGGGATAACGACCCACGGGAACTGACGCGGTTACCTGCATGATCCTGGTATCGGCGATCAGCATCCTGAAATTCATCTGGTCCACCGCAAAAAGATGCCTGCCGTCTTTGCTTATAGCCATATCGCCTATGTAACCATCCGGATAGTCAGTCCCATCTGCTGATATGGCGCAGTCGATTGAGTCTGTCTTATTTCCGGTGACAAGGTCGAAAACAAAGATTTTATTAGCCTGTCCGCCAGCAACATACACTTTCGAATTGTCGGGGGTGATAGCCAGGCCCATGAAAACCGACTCAAGAATTCCGGCATCGGTGGAATGCCCTGGGGGTATCTGCATGATCTCGGGAGACAATGAAAGATTTCTTATTATTGAAATTGAGAGCGGGTTTGTACCTGAGTTGGCTGTTACAGCAGTTTCACCGTCACTGCTCAGAGCCAGCCCGAAAGGATGCGGTGCAACCAAGAAAGTCATTCCTGCCGGTGTGAGCAGACGTCCGTTGGGAATAACAGTGACGCCTCCCATATTGATGGAAGTATACATTTTCCCTGCAGGAGCAGAAAGTACAACAAGGTTCTTTTTCCCATCGCTGCAGCCTGATAAAATAATAAATGCCAGGAGTACAAGGAACATGTTTCTCATATCAAGCTCGTTTAATTAATATTAACAAATATAAAAAATACTATAAATCATCCTGTTCAGAATGAATAATTTAGACTGATTTCTTCCAATCAGTCCCGCAAGCTGTTATTATCCAATATTAATGAATTAAATCCTATATTTGATATGAAGTCCGAACCTTTCTTATTTTCAAAATAAACCCATAGTTTGCGAAATCATTAGTATTTTATGAAGACCAAACCGATAATAATCTGCCTGAGCCTCCTTGCGATAAATTGCACTGGATCCGGCCCTGAAATGAAAAATAAAAAATGGCCGGAGACCATTCAGGTCATACTTGAGAACACTACTGTCCTGACCTTCAACCGGGGCGACCGGCTTCCCCTTTATCTCTGGCCTGCCATTGATCCGGGCAAGCTTACCGATACTGAAGCTGAAATGCTTGTAAGGGAACTCGACAGCCGCGGGATCGGACTCATCTCACGCTGGAAGGCCGGGGAAAAGGAGGCATCACTCGAAACAAGCCTGGTAATTGCCCGGGCCCAGACTAAACTGGGCCAGAGGGTGAATATTGAAGCAACATCTCTCATGGAATCATTCTTCAACGGCGACATAAAAACCGCACATATTGATGATAACGGCAATCCCTTCTTTGATGACAGCTTCGGAGATCATAAAATGGGTTGTCCCTTTGCACTGGATTTCAGAAAAAAGGAAATCCGTGCCCGTTTTGAATATTTCACGGAAAAATTCAGGAAGGAGGGATTGAAGGTCGATTTCATTTTTACTGACTGGGAAATCGACGGCCCCCTGGAGGTCAATCGTGCTTTTGCTGCATCGAAAAAATGCAAAAGGTGCAGGCAGCATCTGGGCGAAGATTTTTCTTTCACTGAATTCCAGAAGGCCATGCGTGAGATGAGGTCCTACCTTCAGAATTATGCCTGCAGCTCGGTCATATTATCCAGATTTCCCGATGCCCTGGTAGGGAATTACGCAGTTTATCCAAACGACGGGTACAGGTACTGGTACGACTATTTTGAATATTATGTTGACGGGCAGCCCTTCATTGCCGACCAAAATGCAAAATACCGGAAATGGTTCAATGATTTTCCACTGACAGGTTACACTTTCGCCATGCCTGTTGTCTATACATGGGATCAGATCTTTGGCTGGTACGATTTTGAGAATACTGATTACAGGTGGTTCTACAATATGCTGAAGGTCGCAGGCAATGCTGGTAAAAGCACGCCTCAAGGTATTCCCGTAATAAGTTTTGTACATTGGAACACCGTTAAAGTCGCAAGTATGAAACCCGAACCGGTTCAGATGAGCCTGGAATGTTACAAGGAACTCCTCTGGCACATGCTTTTAAGAGGAACCGATACCTTTTTCATGTGGTGCAACAGAAGCGAATATGCCGAAGAGATCAGGCCCGTGCATGAAGTCTATGCTGCAGCGCAGCAGTACGGAAGATTCCTCGAAAAAGGGATACCCATAACTTTTGATGTGCCGGCCGACCCCGGGACTGTGGTTTCCGGTCTTGCCCTGGGCGACAGTGTGCTTATCCGCCGTACAGATTTCGGATCAAACCGCGAACCTGTAAGCGTTCTGGCAGGCACAAAAACAATTACGGTTGGTTTCAACCCCGGGAAATGCGTGATAATTCCAATGAACTAAACCCCAATAAGCCGGATTCCTGAGCCCGTTTTCATTAAAGTTCTTTCGGATTTTATTGTTTACTTTACAGGCTGGCCGCTTTACAAACAAACCTGATACAATTACAAAATGCAGAACCCTTTATTACCGCTTTCCAGCCTGTTGCTTATGGGAGCCGTTACCGGAAGCGCTCCCCTCACCAATGCATGCGGAAAAACCACCGACTCCGGAAAACGCCCCAATATCCTGTTCCTGTTTGCCGACGATCAGCGCGCCGATGCCCTGGGATGCGCCGGAAACACATATATTAAAACACCAAATATCGACCGCATTGCAGGAAACGGAGTACGGTTCACCAATGCCTATGTCATGGGGGGTCATCACGGTGCTATCTCGGCGCCAAGCAGGGCCATGCTGATGACGGGGAAAAATCTGTTCCATGTTTATGATGTACTTGACGGAAAGGTAACTATGCCAGCATATTTCTCGGGGTTTGGTTATGAAACGTTCGCAACCGGGAAATGGCACAATGGCGCCGCCAGCCTTATCGCCACCTTTCAGAAAGCGGAAAATGTATTCCTGGGCGGAATGAGTGATCATTTCCAGGTGCCGTGCCAGGACCTGGACAGCTCCGGAAAACTGACTGATCCTGTAAAAAAAGGATTCTCCACCGACATATTTGCTGAAACCGCCGTCAGATACCTGAAGGACTATGCTTCATCGGGGAAGAAGAATCCGTTTTTCTGCTATGTCGCTTTCACTGCCCCCCATGACCCGAGATCGCCACAAGCGGATTACACAGGCCGGTACAGGGGTGAGGCGATCCCCCTGCCCGGGAATTTCATGCCCCTGCATCCCTTCGAATTCGACGATATGAACGTACGTGACGAGACCCTCGCTCCATGGCCAAGAACCACAGAAATTATCCAAGCATCACTGGCCGATTATTACGGGCTCATCACACACCTCGATGACAGGGTTGGCTACATTGTAAGGACACTCACCGAGCTCGGGCTGGCTGATAATACAATTATCATTTACGCCGCCGATAACGGTCTTGCCGTTGGCAGTCACGGACTGCTCGGGAAGCAGAATCTTTATGAACACAGCATGAAAGTGCCGCTAATTATCAGCGGTCCCGGTATTCCGAAAAACGAACTGAGGAACTCACTGATATACCTCTATGACCTGTTTCCGACTCTGGCAAAGCTCTGCGGATTACCCGGCCCCGGCGAAATTGACGGAAAGGATCTTGTTAAAGTAATCACGGGCAGGGAGAAAAACGTGAGAGGTTCGCTGTATACCGTATATCGCAACACCGCAAGAGCCGTGAGGGATGAAGAGTGGAAACTGATAAGATATCCGCAGCGCAATTACACTCAGCTTTTCAATCTGAGGGAGGATCCGCTTGAAATCAATAATCTTGCCTCCCGGCCGGAATTCATGGAAAAAAGTGATGAAATGATGAAGCTTCTTGAAAAATGGCATGCGGAAACAGATGACACTGCAACACTGAATCCGAAATCCATTCTCCCTTTGAAATATGACTACAAAAAACTCAGGCAGATACGGGATCAATATCAGCCCGGGTATGTAATTGAACGATATTTTGAAGCCGCGGACATGAAATGATTGCCGTCATTTCAGGAGTGTTACAATCCTCGGATCTGACATGAATTCAGGGCCATTAAGGTTCCCGGTCACATTATAGTAACCCGCATCGCTCCAGAAACTGAAGCCTGCAAGTTCGGGAAAAGCGGTCCGGAGCTTTGTCAGAACATCAAAACAATCCCTGGGGGGATCTTCGCGGTCACGTATGCCAAGCTCGGCCCACCAGATAATTTTTCCATGGTTCTTCTTTTTCTCAACCGCCCACTCGTATTCGGAGAAAACAAGCCCGGTCCCATAGGCTGATTTACCGATAACATCCGTATATTCATCGCCGGGATAATATTCTTCCAGCGCTCCTTCTCCCTGGGTGGTATGGTATGCCCAGATAATATTCTTCAATCCTTTTCCTTCAAAATAGTCATGAACAAGCCTGTAAAGCCTGATTGCATTTTTACTTCCTTCCCTTGCATGCCACTTGTTCCTGTCATTCAGCTCGACAAACGGAGTGTAAACCACAGTTATTCCCTGGTCCCCGAGCCACCTGAGGTTTGAAACCATCCGGTCCATCTGGGCATAAAAATTCGCCCTTACCGGATTATCATCCAGATCAAACACCGGATCTATGCTTACCGGGTCGTTCCACCGGCCTCCGCAGGGATTCGCAAAAAAATTATAAACGCCTGGTATCATCCCTTCCTGCCAGACCTTCCTTACGCCCTCATTCCATGCAGAATCAGGAAAGGGATTGTCATCAAAATCATAGGTGATGCACGCATAACGCGGCTTCCTGCCTGTATGATCATACACTTTCCTGATCCAGTTTGAAGGATGCTCAATACCGGGATTCTCATTGTGAACCCAGGTAGCCATCTGACCAAACATCCACGAACCATTCCCAAAACCCTTCAAATAATCAATTATGTCATCCCTGGACTGGGACCGGCCACCGGCAGGCAATATGAGAATCAGTGCTGCCGTAAACAAAAAATGAAGTGATTTCCTTATTGTAACCGATACAATCCTGTTGATCAGCCGATGGTTTTTCATATCCTGATTTTTTGATTTCCTGAAGATGCTGATTTATTCAGACAGATACAAGTCAGATCTGAAGGTCAAAATGTTATTCGTAAATATGCCTGTCGATATTGAGCCCTTTTGTGCCCCTGAAACGTTCCCTCATGTTTTCTCTGTCGGGCAGGGCTGTGAAATTCTCCCGGAAAGCTTTCCGGTAATCAATCTCAGGATCAGTTATATGTATCTGCACAGCCTGCAGAGTATCCACAACAAAGGGTATAATTCCCACCTGAGGGCTCACATACTTCCTTGTAAATCTTTTAAGCATCCTGGCCTGAAAGGGATCGGTTGCCAGGGCAATCCTCCGAAATCCAAGCTTCATGGCTTTCCTGTACGAATAATAGACATTCTCAGTACTGTGTTCCGCCAGGGTTTCAGTATAAATGTTCTCTTCGGGTATCCCGATCCCCGCTGCGTACATGGCCATTATCTCAGCTTCAGCATAAGGAGAATAAACCGCAGCCCCGGAAAACATTACATTCTTTGTGATCCCGTTGTCGTACAGATATTTTGACCAGCAGACCCTTCCCTTCATCACAGGGCTCCACTTCCCGTTCGTGAACGGCACTCCAGGCACTATTACAATATCATATTTCTTATCCCGTGCATCATTCAGGAGGTCAAGGCTTCTTTTCTTTGAAAATGCACATGAGCCTGCTGAAATTAATACAGCTATAAATATTATTGCAGCTGATGGGAAGTATAATCGTTGATGTATCATTAAAACAGTTCCTGAAAAGGTATCATATTCATATTTATTCAAACCCGGCAAAATGAGGCCGTACAGGGGAACCGGTATTCCCGGGGCCCGAACGGGAGTTTTTTCTTTCAAATCAATAGTTCCCTGCGCATGGAACTGGAATGTTGTTGTGTTCCCTGTGAATAACCTGATGCAATCATCAATGGAAAAAGGATTGTACGTCTCATCGCCGTAATTTCAGTTAAAGTTACAATTTTAAAAAATCCGGATATCTAAAAAAAAAATTCCCTTTAGTATAAATATTTCCTAATTTTGAATAATAGCCTAAAACCTGAAGAATATGAGAACACATCTGTCTAAGCTCAGGGTAATTATTGCTTTTATATCAGTATTATGTTTCAATGGTTATTGCGCACAGCAATCGCCTGAATCCAAACGGAAGGCAGAAGAAGTTAAGGCACTGGGCGCAATACCGGAAAAACAGACGCTCTCATCAAAAGAGCAGGTGAGTGATAAACTTCATCGCTTCAAGTTATTCAGGTATATCGACCAGCAGGGAACAGGGATTGAAGCATTCAGCTTTCTCATGCCTGCCGACTGGATGTTTGAGGGAGGAATGACGTGGCTTCTTGACAACCCTATGATGCCTTCAGTCTCTGCCTTCCGGGTTTTTAATCCAAACGGAAGGGAAGAGTTTGAAGTATTTCCCAACCATAGCTTTTACTGGACCGACAACAAAATGCAGATGAACCTTTTCCCTCCTGGGAGCCGCTACTACGGAAATGTTGTGAAACAACCTGTCACTGCACAGGTTGCCCTTCAGGAAATTATTCTTCCGGAACAGAGGGGTGGTCTTCAGGGACTTACTATCTTAAAGAATGAAAATGTCCCTGAACTTCCCGCTGCATTAGGTGCGGGCCAACAGCAGGCCGGGGTTGCATCAGGTGCCACAGGGGCAAAGCTGAGGATAAGATACATATCGGGCGGAGTCCCAATCGAAGAAGAAATATACACGGTGGTTGAAACAATGACCTTCCCCACCCAGGGTATGTTTGGAGTCTCCTATAATACGCTCTGGTACCTTGACTATATCTTTTCATTCAAAGCCACCGCCGGGAACCTGGAGAAGAATACAAAAATATTCCAGACTATCGTTTCTTCATTTAAGATTAACCCCAGATGGTACGCAAAATACAGTAACACTATTGTTTACCTGGCTCAGCAACAGATAACAAGCATCAGGAACATCGGTGAATTCAGCCGCATGCTCAGCAGGATGAGCGACCAGATGCGGGAAGAAAACCTCGCCCGGTTTGAAGCAAACGGTGAGGTTTATGACAGGGTTTCCCGTCAATTCAGTGACAATACCCTAGGAATTGACAGGTACTACGATCCGCATGAGGGCCGTGAAGTGGAACTGCCAAGCGGATACAACTATGCATGGTCAAACAATAATGGTGAGTATATTGTTACCGATAGCCCTGACCTGAATCCAAATGTGGGATCAAACCTTCACTGGGAACTGATGCCAAGGAAATAACATTGTTCATCCGTCATCCTAGATGGTTCTCATTCCCTTGTAAACCTTTGATCTCGACAAATCCTCAAAGCGGCCGGTATAGGTGAGCTTTGCGGATGTCACGCCCGAGATCGTTGCCCTGGCCCTGAAATCCGAAAAGACCGTCAGGAAGATATCATAAGAACCAATATTTGTAACGATATGAAATTTAACGTTATAGCTTAAATTTTTGGGATTCTTCACTACCTGGTAATCACCGATGCTACCTTCAGCGGTAACTCCGCCCACACCATTATATCCTATCCTGAAGTTTGAACCTGTCTGCAATACTCCTTCACCGGCATTTACCATTATGAAGTTAATCGATGAAGAAACAGGAACTTTCTCGCCATATTTGTTTTCAAGAAAATCGGCCTCAACAACGAAACTCCTTGAGGTCACAAGATCGTTCAGCAAATTGTAATTTGCGTTCAGTTCAGCTTCCCTGAGCTGTTTCCTTTCCTTCCGGCTCAGCTTCCCGTTTTTGAGATCCTGCGGATAACCGGTGACGGAAATCAATAAGAATGCTGTCAGCAGGAAAAGACTTCCGGTATTTTTATTTATTGTTTTCATTGTTTTATTGTTTTATTACTCCTGCTGTAATAAAACAAATTACATGCCAGTATTCGAGGCGGTCTATCTGTGGAAGCCTGCTGAGATAAAGCGTAACACCTCCGGCAATGACTCCCTCCAGTAAGTCCAGGTGTGTGCACCGTCGCGAACCCTGTATTCATGGGGTATTTCCTTCTTCCGCATGTAAATGTGAAGCATTGCATTACCTTCATAAAGGAAATCGTCATCACCGCAATCGATATACCAGCGGACATCCTTTTTCCTGTCATCCGGTATCCGGTTAATCAGGGTCGGAATATCATATTTCTGAAAATAAGCATCATACTGCTCTTTTTTAATCTTTGAGGAATCAGCACCCAGCGATCTCTTCACATTGGCAAGATTGACGGGGCCGGCGCCGGCACTCAGGGGACAGGCAGATCCGAAAAGCTCGGGATGATGAAGGGCATAGATCAGTGTTCCGTTGCCACCCATCGATAACCCTGCAACAGCCCGGAATTCCTTGTCTTTCCTGATCCGATAGGTCGACTCAATGAAAGGCATGAATTCTTCAAAGAAAAAATCCTCATACCTCCACTCATTCCTTACATCGTTGGAATAACCCCTTCTGCCGGTATTTGCATCCGGCATAACGATAATAACAGGGGTTGAAACCCCATCCTTAATCGCTTTGTCGGCAATATGTCTGACTTCCCCGAATTGCACCCAGCCTGTCTGGTCATCTCCTGCTCCATGAAGAAGATACAGAACAGGATAATCCCTTTGAGAAGTTTCATATCCCGCAGGCAGGTATATCGCAAATTTCCTTTCCATTTTCAGTATCTTGCTTTGCATGGTAAGCTGGTCATAAACCCTGCTTTCCTGGGCAGAAAGGAGTCCGCCCGTGATTGTGACAATCAAAAAGAATGATAGTTGTTTCATGTGAAAATAGATTTATATACTACTGAAGATTAAGTGGTTCACATGGAACCCACATGAATTTTATTTTCATGCTTGTTTGTGATTTTGTATCATATGGGTTTCATAACTTGCTGTTTATTATAAAATTATCTTATCAAATCACCAGGTTAATGAACATTTACCATAGTCGGAACCTGTTTTCTCCGGGCAGGGCATTTATAAACGGTCCTGCAAGGTTGCTGTCCGGAGGCCGCTTATCACCAAAAAAGTCGCGGTCAATGACCAGTACGGTCCCGTCAGGGTTGTCAAAATCAGCCTTCGGGATTTTTGCCTTTCCAAGCATCCCGGTGGTGACTGTTTTAACCCGGTGCCTTATGAAAGAACTGTCATATGACAAAACGACATATCCGTGTCCATCTTCTTCATAAAGATTAAACCCATGGACAGGCGAGGGTGAAAAGATAAAATTTTCATCCTTTTCCGAGGGGATCGCTCCGTTGCAATATATATTGCCGTCGATCCGGACCGGAAGTTTCGCATTCCCGTACCCTTTCAGGCCATATTTTTCTTTTTCCCTTACCTTTTCAGTGCCGGGACCAATGAAAATATTGTTGTAATACCTGTCATCGCCCCCATAAATGGTGGTAAGCCCTGCCATATCGGTTGAATGCGGAAGGAAATATGGAGTGAACCTGTTTGGTTCGGGCCAGTTATGCACAGTTCCAGCAATAAGATTGTGAACGAATGCTCCGCCTTCCGACTGGGTTTTTATGGCCGACCGCGAAAGGAATACATTGTTGTCCACAATGAAAGGTCCGTGATTGACTTCAAGGAAGATGTCTTCCAGGTCATTGTCATAGAAAAGGTTGGACGACACTCTTGTCCCCTGGGTCATCCAGTCGAGCCATAAGCCCCTTCCGCAGCTGTGGATCCGGTTATTTCTTATTATGGCATCAATTGCCGCATGAAATTTTATCCCCCCTATCTCAGCCCCGTCAAACTGCCGCCTGGTCCAGATATTGTAGATATGATTATTCTCAATTATGCTGAAGGCTGCACCCATGCTGCCGCATATCCCCGTCTGTTCGCAGTTGAATATAACATTGTTCCTCACAATGTGCGAACCGGTAGTTTCCTTGTTCCAACCGTTCCTCAGTACCCGGAAAGTTACTTCAATATAATGTATATTGCCATCATTGTAAACATTTCCCTTGTCGGCCGACCATACGTTGTGTCCGGTTCCGTGGTCTTTTCCGAGAGTTATGCCGGAACACTTTGAATCTCTTATTACATTGTTTTCAATGATCCATCCCTTGTTCCAGTGCGTGGCGATCATCCCGACCTGTCCGGCGGTTGGCGCCCCCCACTGGGTAGCAGCCTGACTTATATGGAACCCCCTTATTGTTATGTAGTTAATTCCCGGTTTTTCGGGATAAAAGCAGGTAGGCCTGACACTTATCTCGGTAAGCTCCCGGTTTGGATTGATTTTATGGAAATTTGCCCAGATGGTGGTATAATCGCCGTTGCTCTCACAATACCAGGTATAAACTGACCCTTCAGCATCCATGATCATGGTGTCGGGAACAGGATCCAGTACTTTGCCGAACGTTTCCTTTTCATAGAAGGACTTACCATTCAGAAAGAGTTCCCCTGTATGGTGCAACCGTCCCCTGCCATTGAACCAGTCACCAGAAACAGAATCCTGATACGGATTATATGAGCCGAAGACAGAGTTGGGTATTACAACCTTCCAAACGCCATTTCTGTTTATCCTCGTCCAGCCTCTGACCTCTTCGGAACCTTTGATTTCAACCCGCTCACCGGGGGCTGCCCTGTACAATATCCTTCTGCTGTCGCTTTCACCCCCTCTTACCGGATTGACCCATTCCCTGTAAGTGCCGGCATGAACAGTTACGGTATCGCCAGGGTATACGGCCTGCACGGCGGCATTTATGGTTCTGAACGGTTTGCCAAACGAGCCGCCGGACCTGTCATCCCCGCTTACCGACACATGATATTCACGCGAATACGAAACAAATGCACATAAAGCGCTCAGAAGTAAAACCAGGATCCTTTTCATCTTGCTTCAGGATTAAGCCTTCTACAAGTTTAATCAATAATACGGATTAAAAGTATCTTTTTTTCATTCTTTATTTCACCACATCCTCCTCAGTAATCATTTCCCTTAAAGAATATTTTCTTAACATTGAGGAACGATTGTTTCTGAACCAAACCATAAAAACACAATAAAATGAAACCAACACGGAGAAATTTCCTGAAGCTGTCGGGATTGGCCGGAATCGGCCTGGCAGCATCAAATGCCCTTAAAGGGATAGTTCCGCTAACTGCGGATCACAAAACCGGGGAAAATGGTTTTCAGGGGGGGCCGGCAGGAGGATCAGCTCAAACTTTCAATATGTGCGGTTATGCTGCTCCCAGGCTCGATAAGGTAAGGATAGGGTTCATCGGCCTTGGAGGCAGGGGCCGCCTTCATGAATCGATAATGAGCATTATTGAAGGCGTCGAAATAAAGGCTTTGAGCGATATTTTGCCGGACAGAGCTGAAAAAGCCAGGGAAATTGCCGTAAAGGCCGGTTTCAATCCTGCAATGTATACCGACTCGCCTGATGCATGGAAAAAATTGTGCGAGAGGGATGACATTGACCGGTTTGGCGGTATGTTTTTGTTGCCGATTTCGAAGCACTGTCCTGTCAAGTGACACGAAAGTTTATTAGATGCAGAAACGTTGAAACTCGCACTGTCTCGGCAATAAAATATACCGCCTGTTATGCACTGGCGGTTCTTGTCTGTCAAGTTGTTATGTAGTTTCATTTCTGCTGTTATTGTCATAAATTATTATCAGTCGTTGGCTTATGTGTCAGCGTTTTTAAAATTTTTAGAAGGGAAGGAGATTTTTTTAATACAATTTTTCTCGGGCTGATGAAAAGCATACTCTTTTTGCAGCTTTGGCTTGAGGGCTGCATTGCGGCTGCAAAATGTGTATGCTTTTGTGTGTCTCTGCCTAAAAGACATAAACGTATCCTGCTTTTCCGCCTCCCCCAGTATCACCCTTCATTCCTTTGTCCAAAAAATGTTTTTCTACATCACGACCAACTGTTTCACTATCAGTTTTCCAATGTTTCCAGTAATCAACATTTTTTCCATCACTTGAATGCTGTGATTTTCTAGTGTCTGGGTCATCTGTAACTCCTATTGTCCAGATTGAATAATTTGTGCTACTAACCTTTGCGTTGATTGCTGAAATGATGTCTGCTTTTGTCATAATATTTTATTTTTGAATAAATTATCGACCTGCTTTCTTTGCTGCTGATTCAATCCATTTTCCCATATTGTTATAACCATCTTCATCAACCCAATCATAACAAGGATAGTCAGTGCTAAAATAAACAGAATTTCCTTTTGCATCCTTCCCAACTTCTCCAAATTGATTTGAACCCTTTGTCGAGGTATTTCCATCCTTGTCTTTACATTTGTGAATGTAAATGCCCAACATTCCGTTTCCCTTTTCGTAACTCTTTTGTAATTCATATTTTACATACGGTCTGCTGTTGGTTTCTGAACCAATCAAAACAACTGTAACAGAAGTGCCATCAAGCTGTTTGTTAATCCACCTCTTGATAGCATCTTCTCCTTCTTTTTCAATTTTTTCAAAGTCAGCTGCATCAATAAAACCTGCTGCTTCCTTGTCGTCTTTGGTAACCCAACTATTTCTTACTTGCATCGCTCTCCATACATCATTTTTGTAGTGAAAGCTAAAAAATACTTTTCTTGCCATATTGATTTTTATTTAAGGTCAATACTTCGTTAAATATTAATATAATTGTTTGAATGTCAATAAAATAGTTAAT
>CAYSXP010000014.1:0-109057 GCA_964435015.1 uncultured Rikenellaceae bacterium | reverse complement strand
CCTGCCTGATGGCTTCTGGCATTCGGGCAGGGAACCCCTGTGGGTTTGCTTGCTGGTGTAAGGATGTGGAGGTTAGGGGAATCCCCGCCTGCCTGATGGCTTCTGGCATTCGGGCAGGGAACCCCTGTGGGTTTGCTTGCTGATGTAAGGATGTGGAGGTTAGGGGAATCGAACCCCTGACCTTTAGACTGCCAGTCTAACGCTCTAGCCAACTGAGCTAAACCCCCTCAAAATGTCAATGGTGACGAAACCAATATTACCAGTCTGGCTCAATTGGCTGGCCAAATGTAAGAAAAAAACAGATAATTTAAAAACAACATTTCTCATGTGCCGTCTTAACTTTGATGAGAAACAGTAATTTAATATCTTCGCACTTAATTTTTTCAATAACGGGTCAGATTTTATAAACTGGTCTGATTATTGACACAGGCTATGAAAACGCAGCGGGTTTGACTCATTCAGGTGGAAAAAGAGAATCACAATAGGACCCTTACAGATAACGGCTCGGACAGACCATTTGAAATTAAAACCTTCGATGACCTTGTCTTTGAGCACAGGAACAGGGAATACGGCGCTTATCAGCTCCGAAAGCGATATCCCCGGGTATTGTTTGCCGGGATTCTCATTTCCATAATGATTGTCACTGCAATAGTGATGATCCCCTTCCTTTTCAGGTCAAAACAGGAATTTGCATCCGGGGGAGGCAGGGGCGGCGTTTTGATCAGTTTGGAGAACCTTGCTCCGCCGGAGGAGCAGATATTTATCCCGCCGGCATCTTCGCCTCCGCCTCAGCCTGAAAAAATCCAGGAGGTCATCCAGTATGTGCCGCCGGTTGTGGTTGATTCAATTTTGCCCAATGAGACTACGCTTCTGTCGGCAGAAGATATCCTTTCCTCAGCTGAAGGGGAGATTGCGAACGCGGCAGGCTCGGGCTTTGGAGAAGGCATAGGTACAGGGCCCGGAGGAGGTGATCTTGAAGAGCCGCTTTTCCAGGTTGAGGTTATGCCATCCTTCAGGGGAGGCGATATTTCGAAATTCAGGGAATGGGTGGGAAAAAGGACAAACTATCCCCAGGCTGCCATTCAGAATAAAATAAGGGGTACTGTTCATCTTACCTTTATTGTTGAAAAGGATGGATCCGTCAGCAATGTTACAATCCTGAAGGGAGTTCATCCGCTTCTGGATAATGAAGCTGTGAAAGTTATATCCGAATCACCGAAATGGAGCCCGGGATTGCAGCGGGGACAACCGGTAAGGGTCCGTTTTCAGATTCCATTGAGTTTTATTTATTAGAATGTAATAAGTTAAATCTTTGTGAGTTTTAATTATCTGAATTTATTGTATTTAAATAATGAGATATGGATTTCTACAAAAAAATCATGAAAAAAGCAGCTCCCGTTTTTTTGGTTATGATCATTTCCCTCCATGGGTGCGGCTCATCCAAAAAACAGCTTGAGAAGGGCAACTATGATGCTGCCATAGAAAAGGCAGTTAAGCAGCTTCGGAAAGATCCCCGCGACGCCAGGCAGATTGCGATACTCGACAGGTCGTTCAGGATAGCAAATGAGCAGGATGACGAAAGGATCCGTTTCCTGAAAATGGAATCGCGCCCGGCCAGCTGGGATGAGATTTACCTGTTAAACAAGCGGCTGAGCGACAGGCAATCCCTTGTCAGATCCGTAACCCCCCTGGAACTTAACGGGAAATCCATCTCGTATGACTATATTGATTACATGCCCGAGATGATAGCTGCCAAAAGGAAGTCGGCTGACTATTATTACGCACATGGAAACGAGCTTATGAAAAATAACCTGAAGGAATCATTCCGGCAGGCTTATTACGAGTTTGTGAGGGCAAAGGAATATGTTGGCGATTATGAAAACATCGACAATAAGATTGAGGAGTCAAGATATCTGGGAATGAGCAGGGTTATGATTTCATTGATCAATAAATCAATACTGAAATTCACTCCGGAATTTGAAGAGGACCTTCTGGCCCTTGACCTTCCCCGGCTCAACAGCGAGTGGGTTGAATACCACATTATGAATTATAACAACAATTTAAAGTACGACTATTTCATCAATATCAATGTGAAGACCATTGCAGTAAGCCCGGATCAGACCATGCAGCGTGATTCCGTGATAAAAAGGGATGTTGAAGACGGGTTCAACTATAAGCTTGACAGCAGGGGAAATGTTATGAAGGATTCACTTGGGAATGATATTAAAACAAAAAGATACAAGACCCTGCAATGTGCCCTCATCGAGACGATTCAATCCAAGACCTGCGTCATTGAAGGGGATATTGAGATCCTGCAGTCCAACCCCGGGAAGCTCCTGAAAAAGGAGCCGCTGGGCGCCCGGTCGCAATTTGAGAATATTTCCGCACGCGCAGTTGGAGATATCGGGGCTCTTAATAATTCCCAGCTTCAAAAAACCAGGACCAAACCCCTTCCTTTTCCCGACGATATGGAAATGATCTTCCGCTGTTCGGAGTCACTGAAGCAGGCAATAAACGGGGCAGTGCAAAGTAACAGGAGGCTCATAAACTAGATGATTGCAACGGGAAAGAAGGCAGAAAGGGCCATTCTGATCGGATTGATCTGTCCGGGGCAGGATGAAAACCAGGCACGTGATTACATTTCAGAGCTTTCCTTCCTCGCGAAAACAGCTGGCGCGGTCCCGGTAAGTAATTTCATGCAGAGAATGGCTGCACCCGATCCACGTACCTTTGTCGGCTCAGGCAAGATTGAGGAAATCGCCGCTTATGTGTCAGAAAATGATATCGACATTGCCGTCTTTGACGATGAACTCTCTCCCGGCCAGATAAAGAACATAGAGAAGGCGCTGGGTTGCCGCATCCTTGACAGGACCAATCTCATTCTCGATATTTTTGCCAGGCATGCGAGAAGTTCACATGCAAAAACACAGGTTGAGCTTGCCCAATACCAGTATCTTCTGCCCCGCCTTGCGGGAATGTGGACCCACCTCGAACGCCAGCGCGGTGGAATAGGGCTCAGGGGACCCGGGGAAACCGAGATCGAAACCGACAGAAGGATCATCAGGGATAAAATAGCCCTTCTTAAATCCAGGCTCAGGAAGATTGACAAACAGATGGCAACCCAGCGCAAAAACCGTGGAAAAATGGTGAGAGTGGCATTGGTGGGTTATACAAATGCAGGAAAGTCGACCATTATGAATATGCTCAGCAAGTCGGAAGTATTTGCCGGAGACAAGCTTTTTGCCACGCTTGATACGACCGTAAGAAAGGTCGTTATTGAAAACCTGCCTTTCCTGTTGTCGGATACGGTCGGGTTCATACGCAAACTGCCTCATGACCTTATTGAATCGTTTAAATCAACTCTCGATGAGGTCAGGGAATCGGATCTCCTGCTTCATGTGGTCGATATTTCGCATCCGGGTTTTGAGGAGCAGATTTCGGTGGTCAGTCAGACACTCAGCGACCTTAATTCAACAGAAAAGCCTGTTATGATGGTATTCAATAAGATCGACAGTTTTTCCTGGACAATAAAGGAAGAAGACGATCTGACTCCGGCAGGGAAAGAAAACTATTCCCTTGATGATCTTAAAAGAACCTGGATGGCTTCACACAGAAACGGCAGAACCGTCTTCATCTCGGCCAAAACGGGTGAGAATTCCGAAGAGTTCAGAAAACAGCTTTCTGAAGAGGTGCGAAGGATACATGTCACACGGTATCCCTACAATGATTTACAGTTTGAGACAGAATGATTTTCAGATCCTTCCCGTGCACAGGGAAATATGTTCAATAAAGTTTCTTCTCAGCCATGTATTCTGCAATCTGAAGCGCATTGGTGGCTGCTCCCTTGCGGATATTATCCGAGACGATCCATAGGTTCAGGCATTTTTCCCTTGAGAGGTCCCTTCTTATCCTTCCGACAAATACCTCATCCCTGTTGTGTGATAAAACCGGCATCGGATACTTTGACTGGGAAGGGTCGTCATATATTACCACTCCCGGAAACTGGCCCAGCAGTGTTTTGACATCTTCAATGTCATACTCGTTCTCGAATTCTATGTTTACAGCTTCGGAATGTCCTCCAACGACCGGGATCCTGACAACGGTGGCTGTAACCATTATCGATTGATCTTCAAGGATCTTGCGTGTTTCGTCAAGCAATTTCTGCTCTTCCGTGGTGTACCCGTCACTCTGGAAGGCTCCGCCGTGAGGAAAACAGTTCAGGTCTATCTGGTGGGCGTATGCCATCTCACCCCTGATCCCCCGGCGCTCATTTTCCATCTGCTGCACAGCCTTCACTCCCGTACCGGTCACCGACTGATATGTTGCAACTACAAGTCTTTTAACTTTATATTTCCTGTGAAGGGGCGCCAGTGCCATTACCATCTGAGTCGTTGAGCAGTTGGGATTTGAAATGATCCTGTCGCCTTTCTTTATTGCATGACCGTTGACCTCGGGTACAATAAGCGGAACTTTATTGTCCATCCGCCATGCGGAGGAATTGTCAATAACAACAATCCCGTTGTCGGCAAATACCGGAGCCCATTCCTTCGATGCCGAAGCACCGGCGGAAAATATGGCAAAGACAGGTTTCGCCTTCACTGCGTCGGCAACACTTACAACCTTTACGGCTTCTCCCCTGAATAGTACTTCCTTTCCTACTGATTTTTCCGATGCGGCAGGTATAAGCTGCGACACGGGAAAATTTCTTTCTTCAAGAACCTGAATCATCGTCTTTCCTACCAGGCCTGTGGCTCCAATTACAGCTACTTTCATTTTTTTATTTGTTAACTATAAATCATTTTTTTATATTTACTGTTAAGAAAAAGCTGTCAAAAGTAACCTTTTTTTCAATTCGTCCCGCTGCATGAAGAAAGTTTTTTTGCTGGCTTTGCTGTTGCCTGTCGTGGCATCCGGCCAGATTACGGAATTTTTTGAATCCGGGGATATTTCCCGCTGGACTCAGACACCTGAAGGACGCTGGAATTGTGATAACATTAACACAATTTCAGGAACCGGCTCATTCCACCATGCTTTCGATAATCCCGACTCTGGTTTTGACCTTGCCGGGTTACGTGTTGATGACCTGCGCCCTGAAGAAGGATTGGTAAAATGGAGTTTTAAGATCCGGCATGGAACTGATCCTTCATCCTCGAACAACTGGGCAGTTTTCCTGATCTCCTACTCTGACCCCGGCAGTATTACTGCTTCCCGCAACTGTAATGGCTACGCAGTAGGGGTAAATCAAACGGGTAATGACGACTTGCTGCAACTCTGGAAAGTAACTGAAGGAGCTTTTATGCCGGTGATCAGAAGCAATCTCGACTGGCAGTCGGGCATTGGAACATCGGAGTATGCCGCCATAAATGTTGAACGTTCCCCTGCGGGCCGCTGGGATATGAAAGTTTTCCGCCAGGATGGCAGCCTGGCAGATTCCTGTTCAGGATCCGACCAGGGCTCAGTGAGCGGCGGCTGGTTTGTAATATGCTATAAATATACCTCTGCCCGCGACCGGCTTTTATGGATCGATGATATTCTGATCGACGGAGTTTTTCAGAATGACACTTCTCCTCCTGCATTGCTGAAATGTGAAATTGCAGGCATAAATTCGCTTGTTCTGTCTTTCAGCGAAGAGCCCGCCGGAACCATGCTGCAGAACAGTAATTTCCGCATCGGCAATTCTGCCAGCCAGGTGATAAGTGTTATTAAGATAAGCTCGCGGTCAGTATTGCTGGAGTTTGAAGATGATTTTGCCCGCGGAGAGGCCTATACCCTGATTATAGGTTCGTTGTGTGACAGGTCGGATAATTGTGCCGTAAACGTCAGCGCCGGGTTCAGTTACCTGCCGCCTGGCACCGGCGATATAATTATCTCCGAAGTAATGGCTGATCCGTCTCCTGCCGTTTCACTTCCGGCAAGGGAATACCTGGAGATTTACAACAGGACGCCAGGCGCCGTCAGTCTGAAAAACTGGAATCTTGCAACGGAGACACAGGATCATCCTTTACCTTCAGTTGTTATTGAACCATATGGATATCTGATATTATGTCAGATGCAGGACACTTCCCTTTTCAGGGCTTTTGGCAATGTGGCAGGACTGAAAAACTTCCCCGTGCTGACCGACGCCGGAAAATTAATTGCATTAACCAGCAATTCAGGCGATCTGATAGATGGTATCGAATACTCATCAGACTGGTACAGGGATGTTTTAAAATCGGACGGAGGCTGGGCGCTGGAAATCATTGACAATACTTATCCCTTTTCGGGTGCGGAAAACTGGCGGGCATCGGTTTCAGTGAAGGGGGGTACCCCGGGCAGGAAGAACTCTGTGTCGGGCAATAATCCTGACACCCGTTTTACCGGTTTAACCAATGTGTTCCCTGACGACAGCCTGAACATAAGCCTTGCATTTTCAGAAAGTGTACCGGGGCTCTCAGCCGAAATGATAAGCATGGGTATAAACGGCTCACATGTTCAGAAACTTACCGCCACCGATAAACTTAAAAGAAGATTTTCAGTTGTTTCGGGGAAACCGCTTGAAAGAGGGAAAGTATTTTCTTTGACGGTCGATGACAAAATCAGGGATTTTGCCGGCAATAGCATGGAAGTCAGTTCCTTCATGTTGGGGATTCCTGAACAGGCAGCGACAGGTGATATTATTTTCAATGAGCTGCTCTTTAATCCTTTGCCTGGAAGTGCCGATTATATTGAATTTTATAACTGCTCAGGCAAAATAATAGATGTTTCAAGGCTTGCAGTTGTTTCGGCGGATGTCGAAACATCCGGTACATCGGGCCTGTATTATCTCTCGCAGGAGCACCGATGCCTTCTTCCCGGGGAATATTATGCAATAACAACCGGCAGAAGATCAATCTGTGACGGATTCATTTCCTCAGAACCGCAAAGGATCTTTGAAGTATCCTCAATGCCCTCAATGCCGGACAAGGGCGGTCATCTGATATTGCTCAACCGGCAGCTTGATCTGATCGATGAGGTCTTTTTCGATGACGGTATGCACTTCCCCCTGCTCGGAACCACCGAAGGTGTTGCACTTGAGAGAACCGGATCATCCGGATTGTCATCTGACCGGACCCTCTGGCACTCCGCTTCCGAAGCTTCAGGATGGGGAACCCCCGGGGCCCCAAATTCAATTGTTCCCGATCATATGATCACCGGCGATCAGATATTCCTTTCAACGACCAGGATAACACCCGACAACGACGGAAATCAGGATTTGCTTGAGATCAGCATGAAATTCAGGGGCAACGGGAATATTGTTTCAGTCACCGTTTTTGATGAAAACGGCGGATTTGTCAGGAAACTGACTGATAACCTTCTGGCCGGGGCAGAGGCATCGGTAATATGGGATTGCACCCTTGATAATAAAAGGCTTGCCGATCCGGGAATTTATATCCTTCTTGTAACTGTTTTTGACGATAACGGCAAGGTGAAAAAATGGAAAAAGGTTTGTACTGTCAGCAGGTAGTCGTTTTTCTACCCGCGGTATCATTGGGATCCTTACTCCGGCTCACCCGGCATGCCTGATGGCAAATGCAGCCATAAGTGTTTATGACTTCTGAAGAACCTGGACAGAATGCCCCGGGGAAGCCACGGAATAAGACCGGACCGGACGATTGTTCCAGGGGATCCCCGGGATTGTATGTGAAGCCCGGTGCAATATATGGCAGACTGCACTGATGTTCAAATGATCATATTTTAATCCCGAAACCGGGCCCTGTATATCAGATTGCCGAAATCAGTTCAGTCATGATCCTGGTCATTCCGGCTTCGGCTTTTTCAGCCTCCCTCTGAACCATCTCATGGGTTACGTATTCAATCTTCCCCTCAACTCCGAGATCTGTAATTATGCTGACTGCAAAGCAGGGCAGCCCCATGTGTCTTGCGACAATTACTTCGGGCACGGTCGACATCCCTACTGAATCTGCTCCAATGATGCGGAAGTATTTGTACTCAGCAGGCGTTTCGAAGGTTGGTCCGGTGGTTGCCAGATAGACGCCCTTCTGTATCCTGATACCATTTTCCCCGGCTATCAGTAACGCCTTTTCTATGAGGTCCCTGTCATAGGCCCCGCTCATGTCGGGAAACCGCGGCCCGATCCTGTCGTCATTCCTTCCTGCGAGCGGGTTGGGCATCAGGTTGATGTGATCGGTGATTATCATTATATCACCGATCTGAAACGATGGATTCACGCCGCCCGCCGCATTGGAGAGAAAGAGATGCCGTATTCCGAGGTATTTCAGGACTCTTATTGGAAGAACAACATCTTCCGGCCCGTATCCCTCGTAAAAATGGAACCTTCCCTTCATGGCTACAATTTTTTTCCCGCCCAAATTCCCGCAGATAAGTTTGCCTGCATGCCCTTCAACAGTTGAAACAGGAAAATTCGGGATTTCCCTGTAATCGACTTCCAGCTTGTTGTCAATCTTTGCGGCCAGCCCTCCCAGCCCTGTTCCCAGTACTATGCCCACCTCGGGTCCGTAAATACCTGCTGACTTAAGAAATTCCGTGGTCTCGTTTATTTTTTCCAGCATAATCATATATTATTTTGTCAAATTCGTTTTTTCCTCCGGCCGGAAAGCATACCCTGACCGGGATGTAGTAAAGCGATTCTCTGATATGATCCGGAATACCTGCAAGCTCCCTGAACCTCACACTGTCCTTTTCCGTGGTGATCACCATCCTGAGGGACGATTTCAGGCTGTTCCGGGCCCTGTCAATCTTACTTATGTCCTTTTCAACAAAAAAATGATGATCGGGAAAATCCAGATGTATGATCTCAGGGAACATACTTTCCGCAAATCGGATAAATGATTCCGGGGAAGCAATGCCGGTGACTAAAACCGCTCCCGTTTTTCCCGGATTGATGTCATCAGTATCGTTGCCTTTCTCCGGGGTACTCTCAAACAACTTTACGGGAAGGTCGTATGACAGTGAAGTAAAAAAGATCCTTTTCTTATACACCTCATTCAGCCTGCCGGTTATTTTTTGGATTTCCTCCCGGCTGATATCCGGTGGAGTTTTGGTTATAACCACTATGTCGGACCGGCGGATATTTTTTATGCTTTCCCTGAGATTTCCGTAGGGGAGCATATGGTCTTCATGCATCGGACGGTTGTAATCTGAAAGCAGTATTGAAAACCCTGGTTTTATTCTTCTGTGCTGAAAACCGTCATCCATTATTATCAGATCCAGACCGGGATATTTCCGGACAAGGTTATTGATGCCATTTACACGGTCACGGTCGACGGCAACAATTATTTCAGGAAATTTCCGGGAGATCTGAAGCGGTTCATCCCCTGACTCACATGCATTGGAACCGGGCGGGACGATCCTGAAACCGGATGATTTTCTTTTGTAGCCCCTGCTCAGGACAGCCAGCCTGTATTCTTTCCCCAGTAATTCAATAAGATATTCAACATGAGGTGTTTTACCCGTCCCCCCCACAGTAATATTGCCGGTGCAGATAACCGGAATACTGAATTTTCCTGAAGCCAGGGCACCGGAATTGTACAGGTAGTTTCTAAATGAAGTGACAAGACCATAAACAAGCGCAGCAGGATAAAACAGGAAGCTTCGTCTCTTGCACATACGTTAGTGGATATCGATAAAATATGGCATTCTTGCCTGAATGCCCGACAGCTCCCTGATTGTTCCGAGTTCCTCAATGAATCTGAAAGACTCTCCGAAATTTCTTTTAATAATGCGGATCTTTGCATCACCGGTGAGCTGCGAGATCAGTCTCGCGTATGGTTCCTCCTGTACGGGAAGCTCTTTCAGGGAGTATTTTTCAATACCTGCAAGTGCGGCGGCACTGTCGATTGATGCAGTGAGGCCGGCTGCAGCATCCACAAGCCCCAGGCCCATTGCATCGGCTCCGCTCCACACACGGCCCTGTCCGATATTGTCAACAGCCTCCACGCTCATACCCCTGCCCGCAGCAACCTTGCTGATAAAATCAGAATAGATCTTATCGACGCCGGCCTGCATAACATCTTTCTCATAAGAGCTCATGGGCCGGTAAACTGACGGGAAATCTGAATTTTTGTTTGTATTGACCCTTTCGGTAGAGATGCCAAGCTTCTGGTCGAGAAATTTACCGGCATTGGGAAGAAGTCCGAAAACCCCGATCGATCCGGTAATGGTTGCCGGATTGGCAAATATTCTGGTTCCGGGAGCTGAAATATAGTAGCCTCCCGATGCTGCATAATTGCCCATTGAGATTATCACCGGCTTAACTTTGGCAGCAAGTTCGAGCTCTTTCCATATTATGTCGGAGGCAATGGCATTCCCTCCGGGTGAATTAACCCTTAAAACTATTGCTTTTACAGTCGAATCCTTCCTCTCTTTCCTGATCAGGTCCCCGTAGGTGTTTCCTCCAATATTGTCAGGGCTCCCTTTTCCCATGGCAATTGAACCGGATGCGTATATAACAGATATTTTGTTTCTTGCTGAAACCATTTTCTGGGGATCCGGCACTTTGGTGTATCTGGTCATGGGGACAAGCGTTATTTTGTCCTCGGTGGTGAGGCCGGAACGGATCTTCAGGGTGTCGATCAGGGCATCACGGTATATGAGCCCGTCAACAAGCCTGTTTTCAAGGGCCGTTGTGGGAAGGTAACCGGACAGGTTGTCGGCAAGCTCGTTGATTTTCGCCGGGTCAAGACCCCTTGACTTCGAAATTGCGTCAACAACGTGGTTCCAGATCGACCCGACGAATGCCTTTATCTGTTCCTCATTCTCCCTGCTGAGCTCATTAAGGATAAATGGCTCAACAGCGCCTTTGAATTTACCGTGACGTGTAACCTGAACGTCCACCCCAAGCTTTTCCAGGGCTTTCTTATAAAACATAACCTCCCCGCTGAGTCCCCTGAATTCGAGTGAGGAGGAGGGATTGATGAATATCCTGTCGGCTGCGGTGGAAAGGTAATAGCCTTCCTGCACCAGCACATAATCCGAATAGGCTATCACAAACTTCCCGCCGGCCCTGAATTCCTCAAGGGCCTGCCTGATCTCTCCGGCGGTTGCCCAGCCAGAAGATGAGATCCCGTTCTCGATCAGGATGCCTTTTATCTTCTCGTCGGATGAGGCTTTTCTGATGTTCCGGAGTATCTCGTTCAAACCCGGAGCAGGGGTTATGGTCATATTGATGACGTCAAATCCGGCCAGGGGGCTTGAATCTCCCCGGTCGGGAATAGTGACCCCGGCTTTCAGAACAAGTACTGAATTGCCTGATATTGAAGCCTGTTTATTTCCTGAGGCTACCATGGCACTGATGATGGAAAGCATGATTACAAACAGCAGGATGGATGCAAGGAATATCCCGGTGATTGTAGCCAGTGTATATTTCAGAAACTCTTTCATATGTCGTTAAAGATTAAGGAAATGAATGTCAAAGATATAAAAAACATTGTATTTGCTTTGTGCCGGTTCACAGAAATATTAATCATCACCGCCATGATGAGGCATAGGAAATTTGAAATCATTCACGCATTAAGCCACAATTTTTTCAGAACCAGCTTATTCATTTTGTAAATTGCAGGGATGAACGGGATATGGACCGGTTATATCACCGGTACTGAGTAATGGCCTGAACCATTACCGGAACTGATATTACAGGGGATTTAATAATTGGTGCAGGAACAACTAAGTTAATTGCTTGAAACGCGAAAATAAAACAGGAACAATCATCTTTCTCGGTATTGGCACCAGTGAAGGTGACCGGGTTGAAAACCTGAAGATGACGCTTACTCTTATAAATGAATCAATAGGAGAGGTTTTGGCAGTATCGGGTGTATATGAGACTGAGCCCTGGGGTTTTGAAAGCAGCAGTAAATTCCTGAACATGGTTGCAAGGGTTCGCACCGGGCTTGCCCCTGTCGCCCTTCTGAAAAAAGCGCAGGAAATTGAAAATAAACTTGGAAGAAGGAGGGATCCGATACGTTATAGTTCCCGAACGATTGACGTGGATATACTGCTTTACGGCAAGCAGGTGGTAAGGCAGAAGAAACTGACAGTTCCCCATCCGCTCATTCCTGAAAGAAGATTTGTTCTTGTGCCGTTATGCGATCTGGCTCCGGGGGAAATACATCCGGTACTGAAAAAAACCTTTTCCGATCTGCTGACGGAATGCCCCGATACAGGCAAGGCAGTGGACGCAGAAATCCGCCTGACGCAGCATCGCCGGGAGAAGCCGGAATGACCGGCTCCTGCAACATTTCAGCCGGGTGCCGGAAATCCGTCATATTCAAATCAGGCCATTGTCGGCAAAGCTGTAATAATTCCGGTCCGATATTATCAGATGGTCGAGCAGCTGAATATCCATAAGATTTCCCGCCTCCCTGATTTTCCGGGTAATTTTTGTGTCGGATTCACTCGGGACCAGATTGCCTGAGGGATGATTATGGCACACGATTATCCCGGATGCCAGGTTTTCCACAGCCTTTTTCATGATGATCCTGACGTCGGTAACAGTTCCGCTTATACCTCCCTGGCTCAGTTTCATCCGGTCGATGACTTTATTCGACCTGTTGAGGAAAAGCACCCAGAACTCCTCATGTGACAGGTCGGAAAGAAGGGGTTGAAAGATATCTGCCACATCTTTCGAGCATTTTATCAGGGCGACCTCTGGCAGTTCAGCCAGATTTCTCCTTCGTCCAAGCTCCATGGCGGCTGAAATTGTCACTGCCCTGGCCGGACCAATACCCCTGATCTTCCTCAGATCGGAAACCGACAGTTTCCCGAGTGAGTTGAGGTTGTTGTTAACCAGCCCCAGCAGTTCCCTGCCGAGATCAACTGCCGATTTCTTTTTTGTTCCCGCACTGATGAGGATTGCCAGCAATTCGGCATCACTCAGGGCGGATATGCCTTTCCTGATTAATTTCTCCCTGGGCCTGTCCTCAACGGCCCAGTCTGTAATTTTAGGTGACATGCAGCGACGTAATTTGTTCATGAAAATAATAAAAATCCCCGGATGATTAAGCCGGACCGGGCGATTTTTTCCTGATTCATGAAACAAAAAAAAAGCGCGATCCGTGGATCACGCCTTATGAATGGTATAATTTTGATCAGCTTACTTCAGGGAATTGACATGCCTGGTAACTGATGATTTCAGGTTTGAAGCCTTTTTCTTGTGTATCACGTTTTTCCTGGCCAGCTTGTCAAGCATGGAATTCAGTTTCGGAAGTATTGTCGCAGCTTCCTCCTTGTTTGAAGTGTTGCGGATTTTCTTGAGTGCATTACGCATCGTCCTTGCGTAATACTTGTTGTTCTCATTTCTTGTTTCGGTCTGTCTTATCCTTTTCTCTGCCGACCTGTGATTTGCCATGATCTTTTGTTTTTCTCCCTTCGGTTTTTTGTAGTCCATAGGGGAATCGAACCCCTGTTACCAGGATGAAAACCTGACGTCCTAACCACTAGACGAATGGACCATTAAAAGAACTTTTAAATGCGGATGCAAAGAAACAATGTTTTTTTTGATATCCAAAATATTTCATTAAAAAACATACCTGACTGACACTGCCCCGTTTATTCCTCCCCAGCCCGCTGATCCGATCAGGTTCAACGAAGGAAAAAGATCGACTGAAAAATTCAGGGGTTGATAATCCAGGGTGTACTCCAGGCCCATTATCCCGGCAATGCCAAAAACCGGGCCCGAATAATTGCCGCTGAGCCTTGGATTGTATCCGGTATCCCATATCCCGGTATGGATTCCGCCTCCCCAGAACCAGTTTAAACCGTGATAGTTCTTTACCCGGTGTTCCTTTTCAAAAAAACCCGCGAGTGTAAAGCCTCCCCATCTGGTAGCCAGTACCCCTTCCACAGCATAATCCCGGTTCAGAAAATGTTTCAGGGTCAACCCTGTGGGAAGACCGGCCCTGATGCCCATGCTGGTCTTGTATTCCTGCGTATATGAGGAAGCTACAAGGATCAGGCTTGTCAGGATAGTGAAAATACCTCTCTTCATTGAAGAATTAATGTGACCCGTGATCCCGTTGTTGTCCGAATGCTCCGGCAACATCCGTGAATGCTGAAATGTAGAGGTATAACGCAGCCGGATGTTTTTTGTTATTTAAAGCCATGTGGCCGGCCGGGAAATTTTAAATCGCATCTGCAGGGAGAGGAGCCTTAAAAAAGTTGGTTGTACAACAAATTGGAGCCTAAAGGTTAATCTGTTATATTTGTATGATGTACCATGAAAAGCAGGTATTTTATGGACACAACCTTGAAGCGCGATTATATCGGGGGGCACTCACTTCAACTGCTGCGAAGCGGCGAACAGTTTTTTGCGGAGAATGTAAGGCTGATCGATGAGGCAAAAAAATACATTCACTTTCAGACTTATATTGTGGATGAGGATCAGACGGGCCTGAGAGTGATCGATGCACTGATAAACGCTGCCGGAAGAGGCGTACGCGTATATCTGCTTCTCGATGCTTTCGGCACAAAATATCTTTCCGGCGGATTAATTAACAAGATTGAAAGCTCCGGTATCCTTTTCAGGTTTTTCTCCCCGGTTTTTATCAAGAAAGGCTTCCAGCTCAGCCTCCGTCTTCATCACAAGGTACTCCTTGTTGATGGCGAAGCTGCAATAGTCGGCGGGATGAATTATGCCGACCGCTATCACGGGACACCGCAAAAAAAGGAATGGCTCGATTTTGCGGTACTTCTGAAAGGACCGGAGTGTGTTCACATAAACAGCATTCTCAGAAGACACTGGAACAAAACCTTTATCTCAAAACATGAGCGTTCCCATGAAGTTGTGCATCACACAAAGACCTGTGAGGAGAATATCAGGCTCAGGGTACTTGAGAACAACTGGTACCGCAACAAGATTGAAATTCTCAGGAGTTACCGGCATGCATTCCGGCATTCCCATACCAGGATGATCATTTTTGCCAGCTACTTTCTTCCGGGCCGCCTGGAAAGGAAATTGCTGAGACAGGCAAGCACTAGGGGTGTTGATATTAAAATTGTGCTGACGGCAGAATCGGATGCTCCCATGTTCAAGCGGGCAACACGTTTCCTTTATGAATATATTCTGAGGAACAACATTAAAATTTACGAATACCTGCCCGCCAACCTTCATGCAAAGGTGGCAGCAGTTGATGGAAAATGGTGTACCATCGGCAGTTACAACCTCAATCATATCAGCGATTACGGAAGCATAGAAATGAATGTGGATGTGATGGACACAGCTTTTACCTTGAAATTCGAAAAGCTTCTTACTGAAATTGTCAGGCACGATTGCCGGCAAATCACTTTTGAAGAATACCTGAGGCACAGAACCTGGTTTTCGCAGCTCAGGGGATGGATGTCATATCAGATGATCAGGCTCCTCATGCGGATCATGGCGCAGATGACCTCCAGAAAAAAGAAGCCGTCAAACTGATATGCCTGAAACAGCGTTTTTTCAATGCTGATGGAAGCTCATCGAAATGAATTCAAGAACGGCAGGCAATGCGCTTCTCCAGTATGACCAGGTGTGCCCGCCGTCGCGGATCCTGAACTCATGCGGGATCTCTTTTTTCCGCATGGCTATGTGGACAAGTGAATTTCCTTCAAAAAGGAAATCATCATCACCACAGTCAATATACCATCTTACGGCATTCCTGTTTTTTTCCTGGATATTGTTTATCAGATTCAGGACACTGTAATTATTGAAGTACTTTTCGCGGCCGGCACCCGTTATCCCTTTTACGGCGGGCCAAAGCATGTACTGGCCCGTTGCCTCAATATTGTCCGGACCGGTTGCGGCACTGAGCGGACATGCTGAGGAAAACAACTCCGGATGGCGGAGGGCATAAATGAAAGTTCCTTCACCTCCCATCGATAATCCGGCAATTGCACGGTAATTCTTTTCCCCTTTTATGCGGAAGATCTTTTCAACGTATGGCATCAGCTCTTCAAAAAAGAAATCCTCATATCGCCACTCCCCCCTGACATCGTTGACATAACCCACCTTCCCGGTGTTTGCATCGGGCATTATTATTACCATTGGCGTTGCCCTGCCTTCATTTATTGCCTTGTCAGCTATATGCTGAACCTCTCCGAACTGCACCCATCCGGTCTGGTCATCACCGTAACCGTGCAGCAGATAAAGCACCGGATAAGCCCTTTGTGAAGTTTCATAGTCGGGCGGCAGGTAAACGGCAAACTTCCTGTCCATTTTTAATATCCTGCTTGGCATCGACAAATTGTCCATGACCTTTCCGGCCTGAGCTGGCATAACGTGTGGGATTAAAAATACAATCAGCGGGAGCAATAACTTTTTCATACAGTCTGAATTTTGTTTTTTTATGGAAAACAGGATGGCTTATTATTCAGGCCTGAAATTACTTGTTTTTTTCAAATTACCGGTCCGTGGTCCCTGACAAATACTGTTATTGACGTATTTATTATTGCAATTACATCCTGAATCAGTTTTTCCAGAGGTCAAATCATTATTTTTGCCATTATTGTGTTCAAATCAGATAAATGAAGCTTAATCTTTTCAATATCACCAATTTCAAGGTTGATGGCGGAGCAATGTTCGGTGTAATTCCCAGGGTTTTATGGTCAAGGGTTTGTGTTCCTGATGAAAACAATTTTATTGTTCTTGCACTCAGGTCGCTTGTTGCGGAAACCGACGGCCATGTGATACTTGTTGATGCCGGCTGGGGAGACAAGCAGGATGCAAAATTTTTCAGGCACCTGAATCTGAGCGGAGGCGAAGGGCTCCTTGGGGGCCTGGCCAGGCTGGGCTATGCGAGAAGCGACATTACCGATATAGTTTTCACACATCTGCATGCCGACCATTGCGGAGGGGCAACGGAGATGAACAATAACGGCCCGGCAATCAGAATGGTGTTCCCGAATGCTGTCTGCCATGTGAGCCGCGTGCAATGGGAATGGGCCGTAAAAAACAATCCGCGCGAGGAGGATTCCTTCCTTGAGGAAAACATTCTTCCCCTGATGCACTACGGCCGGCTTAACCTTGTCGATGAGGAGTGTGAACTGTTCAGCGGATTTTCTGTCAGGATCTGCCATGGACACACTCCGGGCCTGATGTATGCAATGATTGATTATAACGGCAGGACCATTGTATTTGCCGGCGACCTTATACCAACCGCCGCCCATGTACCTCTTCTGTGGAACATGAGCTATGATATTGAGACCCTGAGGACCATAGAGGAAAAAAACCGGATAATGAATGAGGCTCTTGACAATAACTATATATTTGTTTTTCAGCACGATGAACACACGGAGTGCTGTACGGTTGAGATGACTCCCAAAGGTATCAGACCCGCAAAAAAGTTCGGATTCCATGAGATCTTGCAGAAATAACACCTGCGGCCCAAGTTCCCGGAAGCAGAAAATATACCTGAGGGACGGTATTGGCATAATCACTTCTGTTGAAGAACATATTTCATGATCTGCAGTGAACATAAAGAGTTTCACCTGGTTGAAATAACTGTCCTCCAAGAAACCCCGCTCTGCTCAGGAGAACTACATGCCAGAAAAAGATGTTATGATTGAATTCCCCGGGATTATTCTCTGATGTGGTAAAATTTGCAGAACATCATTCCCGTTTTGTTACTATATTTGACAGAGAATCTGGAGTTTCCTGCAATTAATTCATTGTTAATCAAATAACACAAACATGGCCGATTTTTTCTATGAAAAACCTTTTCAGGCTGAAAAGGATTCAACCAGGTACCGTAAGCTGACCGGTGATTTTGTAAGTGTAGTCGATTCGGGCGGCAGGAAGATTCTTAAGGTGGATCCGGAAGGGCTGGAGATTCTTGCCGCCGCGGCTGTTTCGGACCTTTCGTTCTACCTGAGGACATCGCATCTCGGGAAACTCAGGAAAATCATTGATGATCCTGAAGCTACTGATAATGACAGGTTCGTGGCCTATGTGATGATCCGCAACTCGGTAATATCGGCAGGCGGGGAACTGCCCTGGTGCCAGGATACCGGCACCGCCATTGTGACGGGGAAAAAGGGGGAGGATGTGTATACCGGAGTCAATGATGCCCTGTATCTTTCCAAAGGTATTTTCAGGACATTTCAGGACAGGAATCTCCGGTACTCCCAGATTGTGCCCCGCACCATGTTCGAAGAAAAGAATTCCGGCACAAATCTTCCTGCCCAGATTGATATTTATTCAACGGAAGGGAATACATACGAGTTTCTTTTCATAACAAAAGGGGGAGGATCGGCAAACAAGACCTTCCTTTATCAGGAAAGCAAATCGTTGCTTAATGAAGAATCGCTGGAAAGATTTATTAAGGAAAAAATCAAGGATCTGGGCACCTCAGCCTGCCCCCCGTATCATCTTGCACTGGTGATCGGCGGTACTTCAGCTGAGGCAACACTGAAGGCCGTGAAGGAAGCTTCTGCAGGGTATCTCGATGATCTTCCGGTGACCGGGAACGAGGCCGGACGGGCATTCAGGGATATCGGGTGGGAACAAAGAATAGAGAAGATATGTCACGAATACGGGGTCGGGGCCCAGTTCGGAGGCAAGTATTTCGTTCATGATGTAAGGGTTATACGGCTTCCGCGTCATGCCGCATCCTGTCCCGTGGGCCTTGGAGTCAGCTGCAGCGCCGACAGGAATATCAGGGCGAGAATAGACGCGAATGGTATTTTTATGGAAGAGCTGGAAAAGGATCCGGCGCGTTTCCTGCCTGAGAAGGCACCGGAGCTTGAGAAACCCGTTGAGCTGGATCTCGACCGGCCGATGAAGGAAATACTGGCCGAGCTCACCAGATATCCTGTCAGGACCCGGCTGAACCTTAGCGGAACATTGATAGTTGCACGCGATATAGCTCATGCCCGCATCAGGAAAATGATAGATGAAGGAAAGCCAATGCCGGATTATTTCAAAAACCACCCTGTTTATTATGCGGGCCCTGCAAAAACTCCTGCAGGCAAACCATCGGGAAGTTTTGGACCTACCACAGCAGGCAGGATGGACAGCTATGTGGATTTTTTCCAGAGCATGGGCGGTTCCCTGATCATGATTGCCAAAGGTAACCGGAACAGGCAGGTGATTGATTCATGCAGGAAATACGGCGGATTTTACCTGGGATCAATTGGCGGCCCTGCCGCCATACTGGCAGAGGAGAATATTAAATCGGTCGAACTGGTCGATTTCGGGGATCTGGGAATGGAAGCAGTGAGAAAGATAAGGGTGGAAAACATGGCGGCATTCATCATTACCGACGACAAGGGCAATGACTTCTTCGACGAGTACAATAAGGAGTAAAACTAAATTATTTCCTCAATTTCAAATATCTCGTGCCTGTCGAGGCTGAGCCAGTACCTGATTGTGTTCTTCCTCACAAGTTCCCAGTATATATTACTGTCGAGCCCGTAAATAAAATTTATCTCTTTCAGTTCGGAGATGATCTTTTGGGCAATATCGGGTCTCAGGGTGAGTCTGATCTTTTTGTTCATATAGCTGAATTCCGCCATCGGTTTTGCCGGTACATCGTCGACCACTTTCAGCAGTCCGTGCCCGGGAGTGGATCCCGTGCTAACCTGCAGCCCGTCGTTGAAACAACTGACCGGGGTAATGGATCCGGCATAGGATGTGGTTCTGAATTCATCTACGCCGGTGTTGAAATATTCCCTTGCCCTTATCCCCATTTTAACACCTATGATGGCAAACACCCCAAGGTGCCTGTGGAGTTCATTGGCCAGAACACCGGAACTCCATTCATCAATGCCGTATTTTTTTATGATTTCTGAAACATGATCCTTCAGATCGTCGAAATAGAATGCCGGATTATCGGGAAATTCCTTAATCACCTGGTTCCGCTCAACGGTTTCCCCTTTCAGAATAGCCTTGGTCTTTTCTCTCAGAAGATTTACATCAGCCGCCCGCGATTCGGAATTTATTCCCGATGAGGTTGTACTGAAAAGCATCGGGAAATGTATAAAAAGAGGGACCGTTTCATCGGTTGCAGCATAAATAAAATCATGACCTGAGTCTGCTGCTGAACTGAAAAATCCGGAAACCTTTTCTGCATAGGAATTACTGATTTCTGATATGCCTTCAATAAGTCCTTTGTCAAAAAAATTCTTTTCACCTGCTGATCTTATGATTTTTACGGGTATACTGCCCTTCAGAATGCCTGCAGCGGCCCTTCTGTCGATATTGTAATTGAATCCCTTTGTATCCGAAAATCCGTCAGCGCTCCATACAATCTCCTTCACCTGCCTGCTGAACGTTGGAATTGAGTTAAATGCCGACCAGGCGGTAGTCAGCCCGCCAAGTGAGACAAATGTGATTTTGGTTTTTTCCTCGGAAAAGACCCAGCTGATCAGGTCAGGAGCCTCCGGTGCATTTTGCGGTGTCAGGCCAGTTTCATCTCCCCATTTTGTATTCAGTGCCATGCTTATATCAGGCGATTTGAAACTGCCTTTGCTGTTTATTCCCACCGGCACCCCTTCATGATAATATGAGTTCAGAAGGCTCTTAACCTTCCTGTAGGTGTTTTCAGCGGAAAGGGTGCCGGAGGAGGCGATAACCGCCAGCACCCTCACATCGGGTGATGCAAGGAACATTGTTATGGCCCTCATATCATCTATTCCTCCGTCGGTGTCGATTATTACATAATGCGCTGGTTTCCACGGATGGGCCAGCAGGGATAGATTCAGAATGAGGAATGCAGGAATAAAATAATACTTTTTCATGCGTATGTAAATTTTTTTTAAGGCCGGGTGCCTGCCTTAGCCCCCGGGCAGGGAACGACACATGATTGAACGCGATAATATTGATTCATGTTTGTGTTTTGATCAATCATGCGGGTTTCAGTTTTTTTTTCATAAATCGTAAAAATAAGAAAAGCTTGTCACGGCCGGGGTTAAATTTTACAAAAATCACTTTTTCCGCCTAAATCATGATTAACTCAGTTTTACGAATAAGATTATTTTTTATCTTGACCCGCACATTCTTAGATTTATGAAGAAGCTCCTGCTATGGTTCACCCCCGGGCTGATCGCCGGGGCCCTTGTCATCCTCGGCGCCCAAAGGACGGTAAATGTAACCTCAACCAACAAATTCTGCGTTTCCTGCCATATTCATCCTGTTGCTGATGCTGAATGGAAAAAATCAGTTCATTACGATACAAAATCCGGTTACCGGGTCGGATGTGCAGAGTGTCATCTGCCGCCAAAAGGTGAGGGGTATCTCTGGGAGAAGGGAAAGACGGGATTGCGTGATCTGTGGAGCTATCTTTTCAGGGATTCGGCTTCCTTTGACTGGGAAGCCAAAGGTCGGCTTGAGTATGCCAGGAAACATGTTTATGAAAGCTCCTGCATCAAATGTCATGAAAACCTTTTTCCTGCAAAGCTCACAAAGGAGGGAGAGGATGCACACCTCTACTATACCCAGCAGCCGAAAACCCCTGATCTTCACTGTATAAACTGTCATCTGAATGCCGGCCACTTTATCGAAGGCTACACTCATGGAAGCAATGTCACGTTCGGCAAAGTATCCTCGGCACCAAAGGAAATCTTTACAGGGCCGGCGATTGTTACCGGATTTGAAGATTTCACAGAAAAGATACCTGCCTCATCCGTTTCATTTGAGATGGTGGCGATTCCCGGGGGAACCTTTAAAATGGGCAGCCCCGAAGATGAACCTTTCAGGAAGGCTGATGAAGGGCCGGTGAGGGAGGTTGAGATTAGTCCGTTCTTTATGGGTCAGACAGAGGTAACCTGGGATGAGTATCTTGCTTTTTATGTTCAGACATCGGTAGAAGGACGATCAACCGATACCGAAGGGCTGAGAAACGAAATTTCGGCAGGGAGCAGGACCGATGCCATTTCCGGAGCCACTCCGCCTTACGGCCAGCCCGATCAGGGGTGGGGTATGGGGCAGCGCCCGGCTATTTCATTTTCGTTCCATGCTGCGGAGACCTACTGCAAATGGCTGTCGCAGGTGACGGGGAAAAAATACAGGCTCCCCACGGAAGCGGAATGGGAGTATGCCTGCCGGGCTGGAACGAGCGGACCTTACTTTTTTAAAGGCGATCCGCGGAAATTTGAAAAATCAGGCCTCAGGGCAAGGATATCCGGGAATGATACAGCTGTCATCAACAGCTATGTGGTTTATAATGAGAACAGTCCGTCCAGAACACAACCCCCTGATTTTGTAAAGCCCAATCCGTTTGGATTGATCAATATGTCAGGTAACGTTGCTGAGTTCTGTTCCGACTGGTATCAGCCCGATGCATATTCAGGATATCCCGGAGGAATAATCCGGGATCCGAAAGGACCGGAAGCCGGCTCGGAGCATGTTGTCAGGGGAGGAACTTTCTTGAATCCGGCAGGGCTGGTCCGCAGTGCGGCCCGCGATTATACCCGGACCGAAGCATGGCTGAAAACCGATCCGCAAATGCCAAAAAGCATATGGTGGTATTCAGATTGTTTCAATGTGGGTTTCAGGGTTGTATGTGAATATGATGAAAAGACGGGGAAGGGAAGTTAAAAAACCTTAAAACGGACTGTAATTATGAATTTTTGAAAAAGTATATATACATTTGATTAGTCACCGTTGCCTTGATAACCAGTATATTATTAAAGTACCCATAAATCCTTTCCAACATGAAAAAGTCCAGTATTTCAAGACGTGATTTTTTTGGCAAAGCTGCAGTTGCAGGGGTAGCATTGCCAACAATTATTACAGGATGCAGCAGCCAGCCCGGAAAAGTTGTTGCAATACCGAATTTCCCTGATCAGGCTCCCGACGGAGCGGTGCTTAAAGCCGGCGTTATCGGTTGCGGAGGACGCGGGACCGGTGCGGCGATCAATTTCCTGAGCGCGGGCCCCAACCTTCAGGTGACTGCCCTGGCAGATACCTTCAAGGATCGTGTGGATAACTGCAGGGAAAAAATTCTTCAGGAAAAAGGGCAGGAAGTGCCGGCCGAAAACTGCTTTGTGGGATTCGATGCCTATCAGAAGGTTATTGATTCAGGCGTTGATGTTGTCATCCTGGCCACTCCTCCTTTTTTCCGGCCGGAACACCTGGCAGCAGCCGTTCAGGCAAGGAAACATATATTTTCGGAGAAACCAGTATGCGTTGATCCCGTCGGAGCAAGGTCAGTCATGGCAACCGCCAGGAAAGCAGAGGGCCTTGAGCTGAGTATTGTGACCGGCACACAACGCCGTCACCAGCGCGATTATGTTGCAACCTGGCAGCAGGTTCAGCAGGGAATTATCGGCGAACTGACAGGGGGAAATGTATGGTGGAACGGAGGAAAACTCTGGCACCGCGATAAAAATCCCGACTGGACCGAAATGGAATGGATGATTCGCGACTGGGTAAACTGGACATGGCTGTCGGGCGACCATATTGTCGAACAGCATGTACATAACCTTGATGTGGCAAACTGGTTCACCGGCAAGCACCCTGTCAGGGCAGTCGGGATGGGATCGAGGCTCAGGCGTGTAACCGGCGATCAGTATGATAATTTCAGCGTCGACTATACATTTGAAAACGGAATTCATATTCACAGCATGTGCCGCCAGATAAACGGCTGTGCGAATAATGTCTCGGAACGCCTTCAGGGTACAAAGGGATCCACAAACTGCCAGAACTCCATCCTCAGCCTCGACGGCAAAGAAATCTGGAAATATGAATATCCTCTCGACAAGGATAAGAAACCTACAAACACTGTAAGCGTTGATCCGTATGTCCAGGAACATATCGACCTCGTAACTGCAATCCGCACAGGCAAACCGTTCAATGAAATGGAAAACACTGCAGTCTCCACCCTGGTTGCCATAATGGGCCGCGTGTCGGCTTACACGGGCAAGGAAACAACCTACGAGGAAATGATGAACTCGGATCTGAAGCTCGGTCCAAAGGTGTTTGTATTCGGGCCGGTTGACATCCCGAAGGATGTGCCTGTTGCAGGCCTGCCATATATTCCCCAGGCTTAATAAGGTGATCATTAAACCGAAAATAGATCGTTCATGAATAATTCCAGGAGGGACTTCATTAAAAAAGCATCTGTAACAAGTGCCGCCGTAATGGCTGCTCCTGTTCTGTCGGGAAGTCAGAAAAAACAGGCCGCAAAAAAGGCTCCTGAGGCTGTTGTTCCCTTTAAGCTCAGGTATGCGCCATCAATCGGTATGTTCAGGGAACATGCGGGTACCGGCATTGCCGACAATATTAAATTCTGCCATGATATGGGCTTCAGGGCAATGTTCGACAACGGGCTGATGAGCAGGCCGGCAGCAGATCAGGAATTGCTGACCGGCGAACTCAGACGGCTTGGAATGGACTTTGGCCCTTTTGTCCTGTATGCTGATTTTGGGGTGACGTCGTTCGTCCTGAACAAGCCGGAGATCAGGAAAATGCTCATTGATAAGATGAAGGAAGGCGTGGAGGTATCAAAGCGCACCGGAGCCAGGTTGGCACTTGTCGTTCCAGGGCGCTATGACGAAAGGCTGCACAGGGATTTCCAGACCGCCAATGTTATTGACAACCTGAGATACTGCTGTGATATTGTTGAGCCGGAAGGACTTACCATTGTACTTGAACCACTCAATGTCATTCATGACCACCCGGGATTGTTCCTTACCGGAATTCCCCAGGCCTATGCCATCTGCAGGGCTGTGAACAGGAAATCATGCAAGATCATAAATGATATCTACCATCAGCAGATCACGGAAGGCAACCTCATTCCCAACATTGAAGCAGCCTGGGATGAAACAGGCGCCTTCCATTGCGGAGACAACCCCGGAAGAAACGAACCGGGAACGGGTGAGATCAATTATAAAAACGTGTTTAAGTATATTCACAGCAGGAATTATGACGGAGTGATATGCATGGAACACGGGATAAGGGAAAAGACAAGGGCAGGGGAAGCCAGTGTGATTCAGGCATACAGGGATTGTGACAGTTTTTAGGCTGAGGAGCCAGCTAAAGTTAAAATGATAATATAAAAAATGGAAAGAAAAATTTATTCATTGCTTATTCTGATAGTGATGTTGATCGGTTTCGAAGCAGCAGACGGACAGGTATCACGGCTTTATGCCGGGAAATACGCCGGACAGGGAGAGAAAGGACTTCTGGTGCTGGATGTTGATTTTGCAAAAGGCACTATTGCAGCTGTTTCGGAGAATGATGCCGGCATCAATCCTTCATACTTCTGCATCTCACAAAAATTCAGTATGTTGTATGCGATAAATGAGGTCGGCAGATTCAACGGCCAGAGAAGCGGAAGTGTTACAACTCTGAAACTCGACCTAAAAAAAGGAACGGCTGAAAAGATTGCCGATCTTGCCGTTCCCAATGGCGGCCCCTGCTATGTTTCACTCTCACCCGGGGAAGACTTCCTGCTGATTGCCAATTACGGCAGCGGCTCCATGGCAGTTGTGCGGCTGGATGCAAAGGGTATTCCTTCGGAGGTGACTGACACAATAGTTTTCAGCGGACCTGAAGGAACCCGCTCCCATCCGCATATGACAGCACCCGGTCCGGGCGGGAAAAAAATCTACCTCACCGACCTTGGACTCGACAGGATCGCAATCTATGATCTCGACAGATCTTCCGGAAAGCTTAAAAATACCGGATATGCACAACTGGCCAAGGGCGCGGGCCCACGGCACTTTGCCTTCGGAAAGGACGGATCAAAAATGTATGTGATCAACGAACTGAATTCCACCCTTTCGGTTTTTGACGTTGCAAAGAACGGGGATTTAACCGAGATTCAGACATTGTCGGCCCTTCCCGAAGGATTCACCGGCAAAAGCTACTGCGGAGACATCCACATTTCAAAAGACGGCAAATTTGTTTATGGTTCGAACAGGGGAGATAATTCAATAGCAACATTCAGGATATCCGCCGACGGCAGGGTTGCCGTTGCCGGTTTTACACCCTGCGGGGGAGAATGGCCCCGGAACTTTGTAATCGATCCTTCCGGGAAGTATATCCTGGTGGGAAACCAGAATTCCAATAATATTTCAGTGCATAAGATTGACCCGAAATCAGGAATACCAGGGCCGCAAGTTTCAAATTTTGATACCAAAAGCCCGGTTTGCCTTAAGTTTATAGCGCCTTAAGGCCCTGAATAGAATTGATCCAATCAGGGAAATTCAAAAGTATGCACCAGACCGGGGTTATTCATTATGAACCGTAATGAACTGCTGAACAGACTGCTGGAAAACAATGACAGGCAGTGGGACATAATTGTCATAGGAGGCGGGGCCACCGGTCTGGGAATAGCTCTCGATGCAGTCACCAGGGGTTACAGGACCGTATTGCTTGAACAGTCAGATTTTTCCAGCGGGACCTCATCCAGAAGCACAAAACTGGTACACGGCGGGGTCCGTTACCTTGCCCAGGGCGACATACTTCTTGTGAGGGAAGCATTGCATGAAAGAGGGCTTATGCTGAACAATGCACCCCATCTTACAGCAAATCAGGAGTTTATCATACCCGTTTATACCTGGGGTGATTGCATACTGTATACCCTGGGACTGAAATTCTATGATTTCCTGGCCGGCAGTTTAAGTATGGGCAGGTCATATTTCATCTCAGGTTCAAAGGTAAAAAGCCGGCTTCCCCTGATCAACCCCGGCGGGCTAAAAGGAGGAATCGTTTACCACGACGGGCAGTTTGACGATTCAAGGATGGCAATTGCCCTTGCTGATGCTTTTGTCGGCCGGGGAGGTATTGCCCTTAACTATTTCAGGGTGACCGGCCTGTTAAAGGACGGGAACAACAGGATAACAGGGGTAAGGACTTCTGACAGGGATACGGGGCTGGAGCATCTCATCCGCGGCGGGCTTGTGATAAATGCCACAGGTGTTTTTGCTGATGAGATACACAGGATGGACGATCCTGTGTCAAAGCCTACGATCCGCCCGAGCCAGGGTGTTCATCTTGTACTTGACGGCAGTTTCCTTCAGAGCCGGTCGGCAATAATGATCCCGAAAACCGACGACGGCCGTGTTTTATTTGCCATTCCATGGTTTGGGAAAGTGGTGACAGGTACCACTGATACCCCTCTTGATGCAATATCTCAGGATCCACGGGCCCTCGACTCAGAAATAGATTTTATTTTAGGAACTGCCGGCAGGTACCTCGTCAGAATGCCAAAAAGAGACGATGTCCTTTGCATCTTTGCCGGATTGCGGCCACTGGCCGCCGACCCCGGCAACCCGGGATCGACCAGGGAAATATCGCGCCGCCACAAGATAATTATTTCCGCGTCGGGGCTGCTTTCAATCGTAGGCGGCAAGTGGACCTCTTACAGGCGGATGGCAGAAGAAACCATTGACAGGGGCATAAAAGCCGGTATGCTTCCCCGCCGGAAATGTGTCACGCGGAATCTGAGATTATATGAAAACGACCAGGTTTTAAAGGCAGAACGACTGAAGATTTACGGGAACAGGGCAGGTGAGATTGAAAATATGATAGATGAAAACCCGGGGCTGGGCGCACAGATCAGCGGGAAGCTGCCATATACCCGTGCTGAGATAATCTGGATCTGCAGAAACGAGATGCCGCACACACTTGAAGATATGCTTGCCAGGCGTACAAGAGCCCTTATTCTGGATGCAAGGGCAAGCCTTGAGATGGCTCCGGAAACAGCCAGGCTGATGGCCGGCGAAATGGGATTTGATGAAAGGTGGGTGACCGGACAGATGAAAGCCTACGGGCAGCTTATTGAGAGTTACCTATAAAAAAAACAAAAAATCCTGCCCCCCGATGAATAAATTTATTCTCTCACTTGATCAGGGCACCACAAGCTCCCGGGCAATTATTTTTGATGGCAATGGACTGCCGGTTGCTTCGGCACAAAAGGAGTTTACGCAGATATTTCCGAAACCGGGATGGGTGGAACATGATCCCGGCGAGATCTGGTCGACCCAGGCCGGTGTGGCCGCCGAAGCTCTTGAGAAGGCCCGGCTTGAAAGCAGCAATATTGCTGCAATAGGAATTACCAATCAGCGGGAGACAACGGTAATCTGGAACAGGAGTACCGGCAAGCCTGTATATAATGCCATAGTCTGGCAGGACAGGAGGACGGCAGGCATTTGCGAAAGGCTTAAGGCTGAGGGCCTGGGGCAGATGGTACTTGAAAGGACCGGCCTGATCATTGACGCATATTTTTCAGCTACCAAGGTCAGATGGATACTCGACAATGTTGAAGGAGCAAGACAGCTTGCGGAAAAAGGGGAGCTGGCCTTCGGAACTGTCGACAGCTGGCTCGCCTGGAACCTTACGAGGGGAGAACTTCATATAACCGATGTTTCAAATGCGTCGCGGACAATGTTGTTCAATATACATACCCTTAAATGGGATCCGGAGCTTCTCCGCTTATTCGATGTTCCGGAGAGTATTCTGCCTGAAGTAAGGCCCTCAAGCGATATCTACGGAGAGACAGCTGGATTGTTCAAGTCGGGGATTCCGGTTGCAGGAATTGCCGGCGATCAGCAGGCCGCTCTTTTCGGGCAGATGTGTACTGAGCCGGGGATGGTCAAGAACACCTACGGCACGGGATGCTTTATGATGATGAATACCGGCAGGAAGCCGCCGGTGTCTGAAAGCCGGCTTCTTGCAACCATAGGATGGAAGATTGGAAATGAAACAGTCTATGCCCTTGAAGGGAGTATCTTCATTGCCGGAGCTGTGGTTCAGTGGCTGCGCGACGGGTTGAAAATAATTTCCGGTTCGGCTGAAGTGGAAAAAATTGCCGCAGCGGCTGAAGACAACGGGGGAGTTTACTTTGTTCCGGCCTTTGCCGGACTGGGGGCACCTTATTGGAACCAGCATGCAAGGGGCACAATTGTCGGAATTACCAGGGGAACCACTTCTGCCCATATAGCCAGGGCATCACTGGAAAGCATCGCCTTCCAGACACTGGATGTGCTGGCGGCCATGCAGCATGATTCCGGGACCGGGATCAGGGAATTGCGCGTCGACGGGGGAGCCACTGTCAATGATACCCTCATGCAGTTCCAGTCGGATATTCTCCGCACAAGGGTGGTGCGCCCGAGAATTACCGAAACAACTGCCCTTGGGGCGGCTTATCTTTCAGGGCTTGCGGTAAAATACTGGGGCAGTGTGGATGAATTGAAAAAACAGTGGCAGCCTGACAGGGAATTTATGCCCGCGATACCTGAAAAAGAAATTGCCGCGCTTGTCAGCGAATGGAGAAGGGCCGTTAAAGCTGCTGAAGCCTGGGCGGAAGGACACCGGCAGGTCCGCTGAAGAAGGGAAAAAACCCGGAGATCGCATAGATGCGGGCTGATCCTGAATTAAGTTTAAAGTAAAATAAAGGTATAGCTTAGGTTTTAAGGATCCAACTAAACAGGAATATTTCATGAACGCATTTTTTGCTGAATTTTTCGGAACGGCCATAATCCTCGTGTTTGGAAGCGGGGTCGTTGCCAATGTTCTGTTAAGTAAAACCAAGGGCAACAACAGCGGCTGGATCGTCATTACCTTCGGTTGGGCGATCGGAGTTTTTACAGGAGTCCTGATTTCAGCGCCATTCAGCGGGGCACATCTCAATCCGGCAATCACAATTGCACTGGCCATTGCCCGTAAATTCTCATGGAGCATGGTCCCGGCCTATATTCTGGCACAGGTCCTTGGAGCCATGTTCGGATCAACACTGGCCTGGCTCGCCTATAAGAAGCATTTTGACTCAACCGGTGACGCCGGCGCAAAGCTCGCAGTCTTCTGCACCATCCCCAATATAAGAAGCTATTGGTACAATGTAATTACAGAGATAATCGGAACCTATGTCCTGTCGCTGGCGGTTCTTTACATGGCTGAACCCGAGGTAGGCCTTGGAGCACTCAATGCATTGCCGGTTGCACTGGTGGTACTCGGGATCGGACTTTCGCTGGGAGGTCCGACAGGGTATGCCATAAATCCGGCTCGCGACCTGGGCCCAAGGATAATGCACTTCATGCTTCCCATTCAAAATAAAGGAAGCAGCGACTGGGGTTACTCATGGGTGCCTGTTCTTGGGCCGGTAACAGGAGCAGTGTGTGCCGCAATAATGTTTCTTGTCTTCAAAGTATCCTGAAGACCGGGATCCCCTGCGGCCCCGGCTGTCCTCATACTCCTTCAGGGCATGTTTGTCACCTGATTTCACCTGCCCGTAAAAAAATCCTTCGCCGCATCACGGGGTTAGAATTAAAATGTATAATTTTATCGCTTGTATAAGTTCTGGAAATAAGATATTTACATAAGTAAATATTTCCGGTGATTTATTTGTAATGCATAATTGTTGAACAAAATTTTAACGATTTACGGAACAAATCATTAAAATGATTGTTATATAACATAATAAATTAATGTGTAAAAATCTAAAGCTATGAAAAAACTAATTCTGGTGTTTGTGGTTGCAAGTTTGTCCCTGGGTCAGCTTGTTTCACAGGAGTCAACTTTTGAAAAAGGAGATAAAGCTCTTAATATAGGTCTTGGACTTGGTAGCACACTATATTCAGGATCGTACTATAAAAGTCAGGTACCTCCTCTCAGCGCATCCTTTGAGGTTGGTATAGTCGATAATATTATTGAAAAGGGAGTTATCGGGGTTGGCGGTTATCTTGGATATGCATCCTACAAATGGGATTATGCCAGTTATGACTGGGGGTATAAGATCTCAAATTTCATTATAGGTGCGAGGGGAAGCTTTCATTATCCGCTTGTTGATAAGCTTGACACTTATGCCGGAGTCCTGACAGGTTACAGGATTGTCCGTTACAAGGAATACGGAGCTTACTCGGGCTATGATTATACGCCAAGCGGAGGTCTGGTATGGTCGGGCTTTGTCGGAGCAAGGTATTATTTCCAGGAAAACCTGGCAGCCATGGCTGAACTCGGCTATGGGATTGCCTACCTGACGATAGGTGTTGCCCTGAAATTCTGATAAATAATTTTAATATGATAATACAGGGGCCGGGAACGGCCCTTTTTTTGTTTTCAGCATGTACCTGAATAGCAATTCAGAGCCTGTCGGGGGCCCACAGTATGCTTCAATCCCTCCGGGATTGACAGAGTTACGCCTGTTCTGCCGCGGATGTTACCGCGGACATTGGACTTGCAAACCCTCCGGGGTTGAAATCAATATGGCACTCCTGCTGCGGATATTCCCGCGGACCCTGAACTTTCGGGAAGCTTGCAATCTTCCTCCGCGATTGCTGGCAGGATAGCGATGACAATCTTAATTGGCGATCCATATTTCAAGCAGTCATTCATGCTGAAGGTCAGTAAGTCCATTGCCTTTGCATACATCAGGAGAGGCAGCAGGTAATCCCCGTCAGACCGGAGGTCTGTAAGTCCAATGACATTGGTCATATCAGTTGCATCTGGAATTAAGCAGTTATTCATGCTGAAGGTCAGTAAGTCCATTGCCTTTGCATACATCAGGAGAGACAGCAGGTAATCCCCGTCAGACCGGAGGTCTGTAAGTCCAATATCCATGGTCACATCCATGGTAAGGGCCGGATTGTGATGCTTCAACACCGGCGGTGTTGAAGAGCACTAGATAAACAAATACTCCTCCTCGTAATCAACATTATTCTTGTTCAAGAGGCTGATCACTTCATCCTTGAAAGTAATTCTTTTATGATGTTCCTCCTGATTCTGAACATACCTGATTAATGCGTTTTTGCTTGAGATATGGTAGGTGAATCCACTGTAACCCACCTGCCAGCCTGAAAAATTACAAAACAAGGATCGTTCCCTGAGGATAAGTGCATGGGTTGCCTCCTTTACATCTTTTATCAGATATGCCGGACAGGCTGTGGGATGAATATGCGTGATAATATGGATGTGATTGACAGCTCCGCCAACTATATAAGAATGGCAGGATTTCTTTTTAAGAATACCTGCAATATAGGCGAACAGGATTTCTTTATTTTGTAAAGAAAGGAATGGGATATGGTCTTTGTTGCCGAAGACCAGCTGATAAAGGAATTGGGTATAAGTTGACATATTTTCCACGTTTAGCACGGGAATAAAATTACAAAATAATATTCAAATATGGTCTTCAATCCCTCCGGGATTGCCAGAGTTACGACTGTTCTGCCGCGGATGTTACCGCGGACATTGGACTTGCAAACCCTCCGGGGTTGAAATCAATATGGCACTCCTGCTGCGGATATTCCCGCGGACCCTGAACTTTCGGGAAGCTTGCAATCTTCCTCCGCGATTGCTGGCAGGATAGCGATGACAATCTTAATTGGCGATCCATATTTCAAGCAGTCATTCATGCTGAAGGTCAGTAAGTCCATTGCCTTTGCATACATCAGGAGAGGCAGCAGGTAATCCCCGTCAGACCGGAGGTCTGTAAGTCCAATGACATTGGTCATATCAGTTGCATCTGGAATTAAGCAGTTATTCATGCTGAAGGTCAGTAAGTCCATTGCCTTTGCATACATAAGGAGAGACAGCAGGTAATCCCCGGCAGACCGGAGGTCTGCAAGTCCAATGTCCATGGTCACATCCATGGTAAGGGCAGGATTGTGATGCTTCAACACCGGCGGTGTTGAAGAGTACCAGATACTTAAAGACTCCTCCTGAGAGGAAACAGAATCTGTATCGGATGCAATTAATCTTTCCCCACAATAATGAAGGAATGTTCCTTGTTGCGGAAATGATTGTATATGAGTATTCTGTCAATTGACTTCCTGGCCGTCTTTTTATAAACCATTGTTTCGGGGACAGCCCGGGTTTCAAGAATGGTTTTTGCAGCCCAGAGGGCAAAACCCGTTGAGGTGTAATACTCCCCGCACAAATGCTTGTAGCGGACTATACCTGCTGATTTATTAAAATAATCTCTGGCGAGATCATGATAGATACCATCAAATTCAATATCTCCGTTCATCCCCAGGATCAGCAGGTCGATATCATTGGTGCTTAATCCGGCCGACTCAAGGAATTTGCCGGTTTCCGCCCAGATCATCTCCGGCTCCGATCCTTCGGGAGTCAGAAATGTACGTACACCATCGATGCTTACGGCCTGACTGCTTCCACTGTTGCCCGAAACCAGGAAAAAAGCAGCACCTTCACCGGCAATCGTTCCTTTTCCGGTTGAAGTGAAAAGGGAAAGCGTATTAAGGGGCTCTTTCCAGAATCCCCTGTAGCCGTGCAGCTTAATGAAATCATCAGTAATCTCGTCAATCCCTCCCACGAGGATGTTCAGGTCTTTTTTCTCTTCGATATGCAAAAGAGTGTCTGCCAATGCGCTTTCAAAAGAAAAACTGCGGTGGCAGTATGTAACATTGTAACTGTTGTTTTTAAGCAGCATGGCAATCTGCGCGGCCACGGCATTGTGGGTAGAGTTAATGAAAGGCAGCACGCTTTTTACCTGCTCACCGGTATCATGGATCTCGGCGAGGAACATTTCAAGGCTTTTCAGGCAGCCCAGGCCCGTTCCTGCGATAATTCCTTCAGGAGCGATATCCTCCTGATCTGATATACATATCCGTGCCGCTGCCAGTCCCATTTTCATGATCCTGGGCATGCGGCGCAGCTGAACAGGATTGATTACCGACCGGTAATCGGGTTCAATGCAGGAAAGCCTGTCGGAAAAATCACCCCTGAAAGTATCCGGGAATCCCCTGCAGTCATATGTTTGCTGCGGTGAAATGATTCCTGCTGATCTGATGTAAGCCTTCATATCTGAGAGAAGATCAGGGATGTGTTGTTCCCGCCAAAGCCAAAGGAATTTGACATGACATGCCTCAATGGCAATGACAATATTTCATCTGGCGGCGAAAAGGAGATCCCGGGCATGATCTTATTAATGTGGATGGAGGGCCAGATTTTCTGTTCCCTTAATGCCATGACTGAGAATACTGCTTCGATTGCACCTGCGGCGCCGAGAGTGTGTCCGGTAAATGCTTTGGTGGAGCTTACCGGGGGTGCCGGTTCGCCGAAAAGGCGGTCAATTGCAAGGCCTTCGGCCCGGTCGTTCATTTCGGTGCCGGTACCGTGGGCATTGATGTATCCGATCTCCCCGGGTTCCAGGCCCGCTGATTCAAGGCATTCCGACATAGCCATAAAAGCTCCCGCGCCGTCAGGCGATGCTGATGTCTGGTGAAACGCCTCATTTACATTTGCATATCCCGATACCCTGCAGAGTGCTTTTGACATATCTGCAGTACGGTCAGACTCGAGCATGAGAACGGCGGCACCTTCACCGAGGGTCAGTCCGTCGCGGTCAGCATCAAAAGGACGGCATCCTTTGGGCGAAAGCAATTCGAGTCCCCTGAACCCGTTGAGTGTGAATGCGGTCAGTGCATCGGAGCCTCCCGCAAGAACCCTGGTCAGCCTGCCGTTTCTGATAAGCCTGGCAGCAAGCATTATTGCATTGGCAGAAGAAGAACAGGCGGTTGATATTGTGGTTACATTGCGATGTATGCCGAATCTGGCGGCCACCTTTTCAGTAGTGTCTGAACTGTCGAGTACCGAATGGCCCCCTGCGGTTCTTTCCCCGGCAAGTAATGACCGGTAGTGCTTCTCGTTGTAATCCATCCCTCCCACGGTAGTCGCCATGACAAGGCCGGCCCGATTGAGTCCTGAGCCGGCAGTCTCCGACATTTCAACCGATTGTCCGGCAGCAATCAGTGCCAGCAGAGTGTTGCGGGTAAAGATCCCGGGCTGCCCGGCTGTACCTGCAATCTCAGCCAGCTCGTCTGTGGAGTGGCCGACTTCAGCAACCGGAATATCGGAGTGAATGGTGTCAAGCCATCTGATCTGCCCGATACCTGATCTTTTATTTAACAGTGAGGAGAGAGTCTCTTCTGTGCCGGTGCCTATTGCGGATACAATACCTATACCTGTGACTACAACCCCCGGCTGCATCAGTTGACTGAGTTTCTGTGGTTTGTTATGCATTCGGCCATTGCCCTTACGTTCCTGAGTACGGTTCGCCTTTCCTTAGGGTCCTCGATCTTCACCCCGTATTTCTTTTCCATCAGAAGTATCAGTTCAATGGCATCAATTGAATCGAGCCCCAGGCCAGTAACAAACAGATCGGTGTCGGCACCGAAATCCTCAATTCTGACATCTTCAAGCGACAATGACGTAATTATATCCTGTTTTATCTGTGCAATTAAATCTTCCATAAAAATCTGAATTCTGTAAACAAGGCACCCTGAAAGTGCCGGGAAAACAAAAAAATCAAGACATCAGGTTGTAAATTTATAAAAATCTATTTCAAACAGCATATTTATTTGGGATCAGCCGGCCGGTGATAAGTAATTGCCGCATTCTCAGGAGAGTTTTTTCCTTATCCTGTTGAAATATATTGCTGCAAGAAGGGCAGCAAGTGAAAATAAAAGAAGCCCTATGCCGTAATGGATCACTCCGCCGAGGGATGCGTTTCTTACAAGTATATCATAAAAACCGTTGAGTGCCCAGTTCATCGGCGATATCACACTCAGGCTTTTAAGGAACGGAGGCATGATGAACACCGGCACCCAGATGCCTCCCAGGGCCGCCAGTATCATTACGGATACGGACCCGAAAACCGCAGCCTGCTGGTGCGTATGCGCCATGGTTCCTATTGCTATACCGTAACTTACCGCTGCAAGCGATGCAAAAACAGCCATTGCTGCAAGATCGGGTATTTTTCCGGCAATGACCAGTGATGGGAGCTTCAGCAACGGAAACAGATATATTCCCATTAGCATTATCAGAACAAATTGCAGAAAGCATACCAGAAGATAAACAAGAACCCTCGATATCATTATGGTAGCATAAGATACCGGCATGGAAAGAAGTCTTCCGAGGTTCCCGTCCTCACGTTCCTTTATCATTGCCCCGGCAAAAGGGATCACAATGAAAAACATTGCAAACAATGTCCAGGATGGAACATTATGCTGAGCTGTATTGGGGATCGCGGTCCGGTTGCCGAAAGCAACCATCTCTTCCCTGCAGGTTACCGTCTGGGGCTGTAAAAGATTCAGGTTTGCAACCGATACTATCATCTGCCGGTTTATTTCCAGAGTCAGTTCATTCAGGAAAAATCTGGTTTCGATCTTTGATGCATATTCACTGATCTTGCTCCGGATGTAAGTGCGGAGCGATGACCGTATTGCCGGATCCATGTACAGAGTAATGTAAATGGAGTCGGTTTTTTCGGAGTTGCCGGTATTGCCCGAGAAAATGTTTTCCATGCTGGCTTTGACACGTTCCCTTATTTTGGGAGTAGTATTGTCAGGAATGATGATCCCTATCTGGAACCTGCCTGCAGCAACGGCTTCACGTATTTCAGGTTCCGTAGGCTTACGTCCGTTTATTGTGGTATTGCAGTTAAAGACGCCCGATCCGGAAATCTCTTTCTCAACAGCATAGCCAAGGGAGTCGGGATCATTATTCAGAAGCACCAGGTTGATCCCGGTTTCATACAGAGACCTGAACGTGGTGTCCTGCATGGCAGTCATGATAAGGACCAGTGCCATCGGCATGGCGAATAATAGTCCCAATCCCCATTTGTCGCGTATCAGGATGAGAAAGTCTTTATACAGCAGTGACAGGATTTTTTTCATATCAGTCTCTTAATTCCCTGCCTGTAAGCTGAAGAAAGATATCCTCAAGTTTCGACATGTTGTTGGTTTCCGATCTGATCTCCTCCATCGTACCTTTTATTATTATCACACCCTGATCGATGATGGCAAGGACCGAGCAAAGATTTTCCGCTTCCTCGAGATAATGGGATGTGTACACAATTGTTGTACCGCCGCGGCTGACCTCCCTGAGGCTTTCGGTTATCACTTTTTTTGACTGGACGTCTATTCCCACCGTAGGTTCATCGAGGAACAGGATCTTCGGATCATGAAGAAGGCCGGCAATAAGGTTAAGCCGGCGCTTCATTCCGCCCGAGTAGGATCCAACCGGTTGCCGCAGGTTTTTCTCAAGTCCAAAGATGCCGAGCCACGTATCAATGCGCTCCTTCAGCTTATTGGCAGGCATCCCGTATAATCCGCCAAAGATTTTCAGGTTCTCCCGGGCTGTAAGGGTAGGGTATAAGGCGATATCCTGTGGAACGACCCCTATTGATCTTTTAATTTCAGGCAGTTGATTTTTGAGTGAGAAGCCTCCTATGGTCACTTCGCCGGCTGAAGGGGCGAGCAGGCCGCACATGATCTTTATCATGGTGGTCTTGCCTGCACCGTTTGGACCCAGCAGTCCGAAAAAATGTCCTTCGCCTATTTCAAGGCTTACCCTGTTGACAGCCGGAAGGGGACTTCCCCTGTATCTTTTTGTCAGATTTTTTATTTCGATTGCTGTCCGGACGTTCATTGGAACCGTAATTTGCCGAGCTGCCTGAAGATCTTTTCTTCCCTTGCGGCGATATCCGTCAGTATGTCTGCAAGCATGTCGTAAGTTACTTCTCCGTTATCACGGTTTTTGAAGCAGCGGGAGGCCTGCCAGGCAAATTCCCTCCATTTGTCGCCAGCCCCGGTCATTTCAGCACTGAGCTCGTCAAGAACGGGCATTTGCAATACCCGTGCGCTTTCCTGGAGAAAAGCGGCATAAATAAACCTGAATCCGGCACCTCCGGTGCCAATTTCCTCGAGCATCCTTATTACCTGCCCCAGATTCATCACCGCTGACCTGTCTCCCGGTTCTGACGGCCATTTCCGCATCTTTGCCGCCAGGTACCGGATACCCCTGACGCCAAACATTGGCAGGGGGATGCTGATCATGTCATTTGCAGCCTGGCGGATCCCCTTTATTATTGCCGGCTTTAAGTCGTATTTATCCGGTACGGAAGTAATATAGTACATTCTGCCCCTGGGCGGGACCGTTCCCCTGGCAAACCTTACTTTTTTAAGCTCATCATATGTGAGGCTCTCCACGTTCTCGGTTACGGGGTCGCTTACATAGTATATATCGCCCTCCCTCCCGATAACAGTGATATTATGCGCGTTGAAATGAAACCTGTATTCTTTGGGAAAGTAAGGAAGATTAAACACCCCGACAAGCATTCCTACCGGGATACCCTGATCGAGCAGACTGTCAAGAGCCTGCATTGCCTTATCGGGATCACGGAATTTCCGCCTTTTAATACTGACCCCGAATCGTTTGGTAACCCTCTTGAAAATAACTCCGGGCCATACACGAAAAGAGGTCACTGCCATACCATTCACCTTAATGAAAAGCATGTGGGAGAAAAAAATGCCCGATCCTGTCCCAAAAACCATCGGCTCACTCAGGTTAATCCCGTAATGCCTTAGCAGGCCCGCTGTTACCCCGTTCTCACAATGAGCCGCCTGCCTGTGTTCAAAATCAATCTTCATATCTGAGTTCCCTGATTTTTTCAATGTTGACAAGATCTCCCGCAGTGACATTAAGAGCTTCGGCATAACGGCCGATCATTTCTTTCGGCAGTTTAAGAAACTCCTTCATCCTGAGATGTTTTCTGACTTTTCTTTTCGGGATCCCTGTATAATCGGCCAGAATTGAAACATCCATCAGGTTAAGCTCCATGTACAGGGCTATCGGGCTAAGGACTCCCTCAAGGATCTGCCGCTGCAGTTCACCGGCGTGTAAATAAACCTGATCCCAGGCAAGTTTGATAGCTTCATTCTTGGGCTTCCATCCCCGGCTTTGCCGGCATGTATACCGCCCGTCGCTGTCGATTGCATAATTCAGATCGCTTATCCTGCCTTCAATCAGATAACCCTTATCCTGAGGAACCTCATTTACCTTCATCGCCCGAAATTAAAACAGAGCTGCAAATATAATGAAACGGCATCAGTTAAATAAAACATTGTTCATTCAGGTTAATCAGACACTGCCGGCTCCCCGAGGAGGATCCTGATTTCGCATTCAGCCAGCATGATACCCTGGCACACGATCCTGCCGGTAATGATGGTGAATCCCAGCAATTCGTCCTGCAGGACTATTTCGGTACTGATTTCATCACCTGCCTGGGGCAATGAATAAATTTTAAGATTCTTTACCGCTCCAATATAACCCCTTATGACATCCTTTTTTTCCGACAGCCTTAAATAACCCGTGTATGCAGCGGCAGTCTGGGCGATACATTCAATGATTCCGGCCTCGGACAGGTGATCGCCCAAACAGAGCGGATTCGATCTGCTGACAAGAAAAGTACCGGTCCCGGTCTTTTCCCCCGCCGTAACAAGCCTGTCGACCATTACCATGGGGTGACGCTGGGGAATAAGATCCGGTATTTTGTAATCAGATGGTTTCACGGTTTAAGGGTCATTTTAGCAGATACTCCCAGAGCGGCCCCTTTCTGTTTCTTTTTCTCATGCGCATCATTGCAGGCGACATGTCCTCATCGGGGAAGATCCATTGCTTCTGGGTCAGCATTGCCCTTTCCTTCAATGCATCAATGTCAATATCCCCTGAAACATAGTAAACAGGTTCAAGCAGCGGGTTATCGGGTTCAACCACCTTTTCCGCCATGGCAATTTCATGCAGTCTTGTACCGGGGTAGATCCTCATTCCGATAAAGGGAAAGAAGACCGTACGGTTGATTTTTTTCGAATTTTCAAAAGTCTCCCCCAGGGTTGATTCCGTTTCCCCGTAGCCTCCAAGAATGAGGAAATGGGCAAAATCGATCTCAAGATCGTTGCATGCTGAGGAAATATTCAGGATGTCAGACACGGAAAAAGGTTTCCTGTAATTTACCAGCATCCGGTCAGACAATGATTCGGTTCCAAATTCGATATGCTTCAGGCCGGCCTGCCTGAGCTTCTCGAGAAGCCTGTAATCTATGTTGGCAAAATTGAAATAACCACCCCAGTGAAGATCCAGGTCAGCTTCGATTATTTTCTCTGCCAGCCTGTAATTGAAGCTGTTGCTGATATTGAAGACAGAGTCGGTAAAGAAGATATAATTTATACTGAACTTTTGCTTCAGCTCTGTTAATGTTTTCACAATCCGGCCGGGGTCGATCGTCCTTACCCTGTTTCCTTCTATAAGCGGGTATGTGCAATAAATACAGTTATACGGACAACCTCTTTTTGTCTGAATATTCAGCATGCCGCTGTTCTGCCAGTAAAAATCCAGCATGCCGTTGTCAAAGCTCAGGATGGGAGTATTAAAAAAGCTTTTGCGTTCGTTGAAAACGACCCCCTCCCGGTTCCTGTAAAGCAGCCCCTCGATTGAGGAATAGTCGAGATTGTTTTCAATGGCTGTCAGCAATTTCTCAAGGCTTGCTTCCCCTTCACCGTAAACTGCAAAATCAGGTTCGAGGGTCTTAAAAAGCAGTTCCGGATAGATTGAAAATCCCGAGCCGCCAATGATTACAACTGAACTGCTGTTTTCCCTTGTGGTTTTTATGATCTGCCTGTAGTGTGAAATGAAACTTTCCTGCCTGTAAATATTCACATCATCAATGTTCCGCAGGGATATTCCGGTAAAATCGGGTTTTGTTTCATGAAGCAGTTTTATGTAATCATCAAATGATCCTGTCATAAAATCGAAGACGTCAACCTTCAGTGACGGCATCGTTTCATTCAGGTATGCCTTAAGGTAGGAAATCCCGAGCGGGTATACCGGATATGGCACCGTAAACCTGTTTGCTGATACCAGCAATAATCTCCTATTGCTCATAAGGTGACCAGAAATTGTAATAGTTGAACCACTGCAAGGGATATCGCCTTATCATTGTTTCCAGCTGGCAAATATACTCTTTTAATATAAGCGAGGTGATAAGGTCTCTTTTTTGCTGGCTTCCGGGCAGTCCGCAGGATTTTGGAGGAGTTGCATAAAAATGATAATGCTGCCCCTGTTCCTTCATTGCAAAAACGAACGATAACGGAACATTGAATTTCATAGCCATATAGAACGGGCCCCCGGGGAAAAATGCCCGCTCGCCCAGGAATGGAGCTGCGATGGCCTTGCTGCCCTTTATGAACCTGTCGCCATGAATGCAGACGATCTGTTTTTCTTCAAAAGCCCTGCTTATCTCGCGGATGTGTGAATTATCCTCCCTTATCACAATTACGTTGAAGCTCTTCCTGGTAAAAGCCGAGAGATAGTTCCTGATTTTTTCATGTTCAGCATCGACCATTATTATGCTCACCCTTGTATCGAGCCTCTCAAGCATATGGCCGGCCATTTCAAAATTCCCGATATGTGCGCTGACAAGGAGCCCGCCGCTGCCCGACTCAACCATGCTCCTCAGGTGATTTTCACCATCAAAGGTGAAGGTGAATTTATTCTCAAAACCGGCAAGAAAGGCTGTCTTGTCGAGCAATACCTGTCCGAAGGTATAGTAGTTCCTGTAAACGCAGATGACCGATCTTAAAAATCCGTAACCGAGCCTGTTGCGGTAAAACCGGTAAGTATTGACGAATGAATGCCGGGATGCAAAAAGGAAATAAAAAGCAACGAAATAAAGAATGAAATATGCGACAGGAAGTCCGGAGTATTTTAGAACTGCGACGAAGATTTTGTATCCCGTCAAACCTCCGCGGGTTTTTCCTTTCCAGTCAGTCACATTCAGTTAATTCCTGTTGTAGCGGTTTGTTATGTGGTCGTAAAGACTCTGAAGGGTTGTGATTGTTGTCATCTCCTCTCCCTTAAGGGTGAGGCCGAATTCCTTCTGCACTATTACCGCGATATCTACGAAATCAAGGCTTTCAAGTCCAAGATCATTTTTCAGATGGGCGCCGGGTAAAAGCCGGGCTTCGGGAATCTCAAATTCTTCAATAAGCAGGTTATTAATAATACCTATAATTTCTTCTCTTGTCATGATTAAAAAAAACTTGGGCAAAGTTAATGAAATTTCCTGATTACTAAACATGAATTTGTACCTCCGAAGCCGAAGGAATTGGAGAGGAAGGTATTGAATTCCATTGGTGTGGTTTGCCGGATAATATTTAGTGCAGCGGAGTATTCATCGGGCTCTTCCATGTTGATGTTCGGGGCGACGTATGAGTTTTGCATCATGAGCAGCGAATAGACTATTTCACTGGCCCCTGCCATCCACATCTCATGTCCGGTCATTGATTTGGTTGATGATACGGGGGGAGTGTCCTTTCCGAAAACCCTGGCTATTGCCCGGGCCTCGTTCTGATCGCCCAGGGGCGTGGATGTGGCATGAGCGTTAATGTAATCCACATCACGGGGTTCAATTCCTGCATCCTTCAGTGCCATCAGGATGGCTCTTACCGGGCCGTCAACATCAGGGACGGAGATGTGCACCCCGTCGGACGAGAAGCCATAGCCTGTCACTTCACCCAGTATCGGGGCGCCTCTTTTGAGGGCATGGTCGAGGTTCTCCAGGATGACGGTTGCCGCGCCACCGCTGGGAATCAGTCCGTCTCTCCTCCTGTCGAAGGGTCTGGAAGCTTTTTCAGGCTCGGATTCGTGTTTTGAGAATGCCCCGAGTCCGTCGAAGCTGACCACGCAATAAATATTCGCCTCCTGTGCCCCGCCGCAAATAATGGTGCTCTGGTATCCGTGCCTTATCAGGAAATAACCCATCCCTATTGAATGTGAGCCGCTTGCGCATGCCCCGCTCAGCGTGAAATTAATTCCCCTCAGTTTGAAAATGACAGAAAGGTTCATTGTCACCGTTGAATTCATCGACTGAAACACGGAGCCTGAACCGACAAGCGTGGAGTCCTTCTTGTCGCGTACTATGTCAACACATTCAACCACAGGATACATTGAGCTGTCATTGCCGAACAGGATACCCACCTCGTTTTGTTCAAGGTAGTCGTTGTTCAGCCCGGCTGTTTTCAGGGCCTCAACAGTTGAAATATATGCGTATTCGGCATGTTCGGGCATGCATACACGGGAACGCCTGTCGATCATTCCTTTCAGGACGGGCCTTTCAAGCTTCCCCGTCAGGGCCGACTGATAGCCGAAAGCTTTTCTTGCAGGATCCAGTATGATACCCGATCTTCCCCGGTAAAGTGAGTCATTCACTTCCTCAAGATTCTTCCCGATCGAGGAGTAAATGCCCATGCCGGTTATAACTACCCTGTTCATCTGTCGGAGAATGGAAGATATTCTTTATTCATTACGTATATAAGCCGCCGTTTACAGAGATAACCTCACCCGTTATATAGGATGATTTTGCCGATGCCAGGAAGCAAACCACTTCAGCAACTTCTTCAGGTGTGCCAAACCGGTTAAGGGGAATCAAAGTTTTCAGCGCATCTTCATTCAATTCACTCGTCATGTCGGTTCTGATGAAGCCCGGAGCAACCGCATTGACTGTCACATTCTTTTTTCCGATTTCCTGTGACAGAGCCTTTGTGGCTCCGATTATTGCTGCCTTTGCCGCGGAATAATTGACCTGCCCGGGCATCCCCTTGATTCCCGACAGCGATACAATATTTACGATCCGGCCGTATTTCCGTACAAGCATGTTCCTGAGCAATGCGCGGGTGACATAAAAGAATCCGTCGAGATTGGTTGAAAGGACCTCCCTCCAGTTGTCGTTTTCCATCCACATCATGAGCATATCTTTTCTGATGCCCGCATTATTGACCAGGACCTCTATATATTCATCGGCGTGTTGTTCATTCCACCTGTTCAGCGCCTCATCAACCCTGACGGAGTCTGAAACATCAAATTTCATGAGTTCCCCGCTGCCTCCTGCCTGATTTATCATGGCAAGGGTTTTCCCTGCCTCGGCATCGTTGCTCCTGTAATTGATGATAACATGATATCCCAGCGGGACAAGGCCCGCACACACTGCCCTTCCGATACCTCTCGACCCTCCCGTTACAAGCGCGTACCTCATGGCTAAAACCGGTTTAATCAATAAATCTCATGAACCTGCTGCAAAGATAATCCCTGATCAGTTTTATTTCCGGGTATTTAACCGTGTCTTCGACAAAGACAGGCACAATATCACGAATGTTGCGGTAAGCCTGTTTTGTCAGGGAAGCCATGCTGTCTTCAATCCTGAGATAATCTATTGCCTGCACCAGGCTCAGCATCTGAATGGCCAGCACCTGGTAGGTATTGTCTATCACCTTTTTGGCCAGGAGGGCTGAGTTCGTTCCCATGCTGACAATATCCTGGTTGTCGTTGTTGTTGGGAATGCTGTGAAGATAGTTCGGAAATGATACCGACTGGTTTTCCGCAACCGTTGATGTTGAAGTAAACTGGGCGCCCTGCATGCCGAAATTAACGCCAAGCTTTCCAAGGTTGACAAATGGCGGCAGTATGTTATTCAGCTTATCATTCATCAGATAATTTATCTGCCTGTCGATCAGGAGGGACAATTTTGCCACCGCTATCTTTACCTTGTCCATCTCAAACGACACATAATCCCCATGAAAATTACCGCCATGATAAATATTCAGGTTTTCATCGTCTATCATCGGATTGTCGCATGATGAATTTGCCTCGTTAAGAAGAACTTTTTCCGATTCCCTGATAGTGTCAAGCACCGGGCCTGCAATCTGGGGAAGGCACCTTATCGAATAATATTCCTGAACCTTGTCGTTGAGTATCTTTTCCCTGTGATTGTGGTTGTTGTAAAACTCATTCTCACGCTTGCGGATAAGATTGCTGTCTGCCAGAATTTCCCGGATAACCCTTGCAACATCACGCTGGCCCGGATGCTTTTTCACTTCATTCAGTTCTTGTGAAAAGCTGTCATCACATGAATGCACAATTTCATTTATCATTGCGCTTGCAATCAGTGCCCAGGAAACAAGATTCCTGGCATGAATAATATTCACCATCCCTGTGCCGGTCATGAAACATGTTCCGTTTATCAGTGACAATCCTTCCCTGATGTGGACCTGAAGGGGTTCAAGTCCGTTTTTTCTCATTGCCTCTGCAGCAGTAATAACCCGGCCTCCGGTGTTTACGTCACCTTCCCCGATTAAAGCCAGTGCAATATGGGCAAGCTGAACCAGATCGCCGCTTGCACCAACGCCTCCATGTTCCGGAACGACAGGTGCCATATCGTTGTTGATGAACCGGCTGATCAGCTCAACCACATCAGGATGAATCCCCGAATGACCCTGCAGGAAGTTGTTCAGAAGCACGATAAGTGATGATCTTACATAAACAGGATCAACCGGATGCCCGCATCCGGAGGCATGGCTCCTTATGGCATTATACTGCAGATTGATCCGGTCCTCATCCTCTATCCTGTACTGGGCCATCGGACCCAACCCCGTATTTATGCCATAAATTATCTTATCCCTGTGGAATGACTGAAGGAAATTGAAACTCCGGGTTACCCTGCTTATTGCCTCTGAGGATATTTCAATCTTCTCCCCGCCGTATAAAAGCTTCCTGAAATCCTCAGTCGTTAAAAAATGTTCGCCAATCACCACCATAAGAGCAAATTTATCTGAAAGCTTAATTAAAGGTTTATCCGGTCTGAAAAAATTTGCGCAAAGTAAAAAAAACAAACAATTAAACCAAATCTTCAAAAAGAACAATCCTGATTCCGATATGATTTTTTAACTAACTTGCAACCCCCGGAAAAAAGAAACCAATCTGTATTAACAACAGATGATTTCTATCCCGGATTTCATCATGGTACGATCATGGATCTTAATGGAATGAAGGGGACTAGCATGACTGACTTCGCAGGGCTTGAGGGCCGGGTTGCAAAGGATGATGATTGCATGACTGCCTTTGAAATCATTCATGCAGCCTCCTTCATAAAACATAATTTGCAGGGATGAGGTATTGTGTGATAATTCCGACATACAACAATGACAAGACACTTGAAAAAGTTATAAACGGAGTACGTGAATTCACGGAAGACATCATTGTTGTCAACGACGGGTCGACCGACAGGACTCCACAGATTCTCGGCAATGTCATTCACTGTAACGGTTCCCTTAAAGTTATTGCATATCAGGTAAACAGGGGCAAGGGTTATGCCATAAGAAAGGGGTTTGACCTGGCCATAAGGGAAGGATATGATTATGCCATAACCATCGATTCTGACGGACAGCATGATCCTGCTGACTTGCCGGCTTTTATTGCCGCTGTGGAAAATGAACCCGGCAGCCTGATCACCGGCGACCGTAACCTGGATGAAAAAAATATCTCCTGCGGAAGCAGGTTCGCAAACACATTCTCCAACTTCTGGTTCAGATTCCTTACGGGAATAAAACTTAAGGATACACAGACAGGATTCAGGCTCTATCCCCTCGGCCGGCTGAAAGCAATGAGATTCTTTACCGTTAAGTATGAATTTGAGACCGAAATCCTGGTCAGGGCAGCCTGGAAAGGAATAAAAATCGGAAGTGTGCCGGTGAGAGTCTATTATCCTCCCCGCGAGGAACGTGTATCCCATTACAGGTTCTTCAGGGATTTTGCAAGAATCAGCCTGCTGAATGCCTGCCTTGTTCTTGCTGCCCTGTTATACATCAAGCCGTTTTCAACCCTCAGGCATCTGAACAGGGAGCAGGTTAAGGGATTTGTGAATAAGCACATCTTTCTCACCCGCGAAACAAATCTTAAAATTGCCCTTGCCATTTCTCTCGGGATATTCATGGGTATTGTACCGGTATGGGGTTTTCAGCTTGTAACCGCACTGGCTCTTGCCCATGTTTTCAGACTGAGCAAGTTCCTGGTTGCTGTTGCTGCCAATATCAGCATTCCGCCGATGATACCCCTGATTTTGTACCTGAGCTATGCAACGGGAGGGATTGTCCTCGGAACCGGAAACAGAATCAGCTTTAGCGGTGAAATCACCCTGAAGACATTTGAGAACAACCTATTCCAGTATATAACAGGCGCCTTTGTGTTTGCAGCCGTTTTTGCCGTTTTTGCCGGACTGGTTTCATTCATCGTTCTGAAGCTTGTAAGGAGGGGACCGGAGATATTCAGTTTGTAGATGGAAAATTTTTTTCTTTTTCTTTTCGGTTATTTCAAGAGCAGGAGGGTACTGTTCTTTGTGATTGTTGCGGCAATATTGCTGATAGCCGCCCTGGTCGCCTCGAGGATCAGTTTTGAGGAAGACATCGCAAAAATGATCTCCGGCGTTGACCGGAAAACTGAAATAACAACCATATTCAATCGCTCGAAATTCCTTGACAAAATCATTGTAAACATCTCGCTTTCCGACACTTCCGCGCCACCGGCACCTGAAAAGCTGATTTTATATGGAAAAAAACTCCATGATACCCTGCTGACCGGGGACTTCCCTCAGTACTTAAGCGATGTCACCTTCAGGATCCCCGATGATATCATGGAAGATGTCATGGCAATCGTTTACAGGAACCTGCCGCTGTTCCTGGAAGAAGAAGACTATAAGACACTTGATTCGCTGATTGCACCTCAGAGAATCAGGGAGGCCCTCGAAAACAGTTACAACAGCCTGCTTACACCGGCATCCTTCGCCATGAAAAAGAACATACTCATGGACCCGGCAGGATTGACAGGCATTGTAACCAGGAAGCTCAGAGCCTATCAGAACGATATCAGTTACCTGATAATCGACGGATCAATATTCTCGAGGGATAAGAAGAGCCTTCTGATGTTCCTGACCACCACATATTCTTCAAATGTCACTTCAAAAACATCAAAGCTGGTAAAATCGCTCGACAATGTAATAAATCAAATATCGAAGGAAGCCGGCAATGAGGTCAGAATTGAATATTTTGGTTCGGCAGCCGTGGCAGCGGGCAATGCTGACAGGCTGAAAAGGGATATAAGCCTTACAATATCCATAACCATAATTCTTCTGGTCCTGATCATAGCCTTCTCAATTAAGAAGAAGGCACTGATACCTTTTATTTTTCTGCCTGCAGTTTTTGGCGGACTTACAGCCCTGGCAGTTATTTATCTCATTCAGGCAAAAATATCCATTATAGCCTTAAGCATCGGCACGGTTATCCTGGCAATAACAGTCGACTACGCCCTCCACATAACGGCACACTACAAGCATAAGCATTCCGTGGCCGAGACAATCAGGGATGTTTCCTTCCCGATAATCGTCTGCGGCTTCACAACTGCATTCGAATTCATGAGCCTGGTCTTTGTCTCGTCCGAATCATTGCATGAACTTGGGATACTTGCAGCAATAAGCGTCATTACCGCAGCTTTCTTTACAATGATTGTAATGCCTCAGATTCTGGATGTTACAAGGAGAGAGGATGATGAAACGGAAGAAAAAAACTATCTGGAGCGCATACTCGACAAGCTGACCAACTATGAATTCGATAAGAATAAAAGGCTTCTTCTCTTCATGGTGATCGCAACAGTTGTATGCTGGTTCTATCTTGACAAAGTGGGTCTCGAAAGCGATATGATGAAAATGAATTACATGTCGAAGAAACTTGCCATGGCTGAGGAGAACCTGAACAGGATAAACAATTACAAGCTCAACTCGGTTTATGTTATAGCTCATGGGAAAGACCTGCAGGAAGCACTGGAAAACAATGAGAAACTGATGTCAGAAGGAAAAACCCTGATGGCGCAAAACAGAATAAAAACATTCAATTCCCCGGGAGCCCTGTTATCGTCCGATTCACTTCAGGAAAAACGAATTGAAAGATGGAACCTTTTCTGGGACAAGAGTAAAAAAGACAGCTTCCTGAAAAATTTCAGGCATTATTCTGCCAGGACGGGTTTCAGGCAGGAAGCATTTGAAGAGTTTTACAATCTGCTTGACAGGAAGTATACCCCGATGGATCCCGCCGATTTCCGCAAACTGGCCGATCATTTTTATTCAGAGAACATCACCTATGCAACCGGATTGACCGCAATAGTTTCGGTAATGAAAACAGACGCCCTGAACAAGGACTTTGTTGAGGAAGAAATGGGCAAAGTGGACGGCGTGGTTGTGATAGACAGGAAATCGATACTGTCGGAAGTGGTAAGGGTGCTGGGAAAAGATTTCGATTTCATAGCAAACCTCAGCCTGTCTATCATTCTGGTAATAATGATCATAGCCTTCGGCCGCTTCGAGCTTGGCTTCATCACCTTCATTCCCATTCTTGTAAGCTGGGTCTGGACACTCGGGTTCATGGGAATTACCGGCATCAAATTCAACATATTCAACATCATCATCTCCCAGTTCATCACCGGCCTGGGGATCGATTACAGTATTTACATAATGCAGGGCCTGGTTCAGGGATACAAGACCGGGACCAGGAACCTCCTTTCATACAAGACATGCATTTTGCTTTCGGTGCTGATATCAATATCGGGAACCGGGGTTTTGATTCTTGCAAAGCATCCCGCATTGAAATCCATAGCGCTTATTTCGATCGTAGGTTTACTGTCGGTGGTGCTGATCTCCTATACTTTTGAAATTGTTGTTTTCAACTGGCTGGTCAGGAAAAACGGAAAAAACCGCTACCTTCCCCTTACAATTTCTGAAGTTCTGCTTACAGTTGCAACACTGGCAGCAGGATTAGTGCTGTGTGTTTTTCTCAACATTCTGCTCATACCCGTTCTGCTGGCTCCTGTCTCCGGGAAGAAAAAGAAAAGATTCATGCACCATGCACTGATGTGGTGCATCAGATTGCCGGTTTACGGGCTCACAGGTATCAGAAAAACCATTCTGAACCCTGAAAATGCTGATTTTTCACGCCCCTCACTGATAATATCGAATCATCAGTCGCATCTCGACCTGCCCCTGCTGCTGATGCTCAATCCGAATATAATCATTCTTACAAACAACTGGGTATGGAACAATCCGCTTTATGCCCTGGTTATAAGATACCTGCATTTCTATCCGGTTACATGGGGATATGAAAACCTGATTGAAAAGCTTAAAAAGGAAGTAGGGGAAGGTTATTCCATTCTTGTTTTTCCCGAGGGCACACGATCGCCTGATTCAGGCATCCTTCGTTTTCACAAGGGAGCATTTTTGATGGCCGAAAAACTTGGGCTGGATGTTACACCGATAATCATTCACGGTGCTGGCGACTGCATGAGAAAGGGAGAAAATCACCTCAGAAAGGGCAGCATCACGATGAAAATATATCCAAGGGTGGCAGCAAGGGACCCTGACCTGGGAAATGACTATCATCAGCGCACCCGTGCATTTCTCAGATTTTACAGGGATGAATACAAGCTTCTCAGGAAGGAACTGGAAACACCATCGTATTTCAGGGGCAGGCTTGTAAGCAATTATATATACAAGGGGCCGGTGCTTGAATGGTATACCAGGGTAAAGCTTAAACTGGAAAAGAACTATGAATACATTAACAGCCTGGTGCCCGAAGGTGCAACAATTGTTGATATCGGCTGCGGATACGGGATGATCTCCTATATGCTTGGATTCATATCGGAAAACAGAAAGATACTGGGAATCGATTATGACGAAAACAAGATCGAGCTTGCAATCAATTGCATCTCAAAGAACGACAGGATAAGCTTTGTAGCTGCCGACGCCGTAACATTCGATTACCCTGATGCCGATATATTCCTGCTAAGCGATGTCCTTCACTACATTCCCCGCGAAAAGCAGGCGGGATTGCTGGCAAGCTGCATCCGGCGGCTGAAACCCGGAGGGAAAATAATAATCCGCGATGCCGACAGCGACCTTCAGAAACGGCATGTCGGCACAAGATTCACCGAGTTCTTCTCAACCACCTTCGGATACAACAAGAGCCTTGACAGGAAACTGTTCTTCTTTTCGGGGAGATTCATCAGCGAGCTGGCTACAGGGTACAACATGCAGCTTGAAGTAGTTGACAATTCACGGCTCACATCAAATAAACTGTTTGTACTGAGCCGTTAGATCGGGCCCGGCAGGCAGCATCAGAACCTGAACACACCGCTTATCTTTACGGCATACCTGCTGCTGCCGGGATTATCCAGCCGGGTCAGGCGCTGTACCAGGTCGACCCTGAAGAACTTGAAAATATTCTCTATTCCATAGGATATTTCAGCGTAGGGGTGCCGCCACGACAGAGTGTTGAATCCAGTGACAGGTAACCCCGCCGGGTCAAGTTTTGACAGTATTCCGCCAGGATTGGATTCAGGATCAAAGAAACCGTTTGACTTATCGTTGAATGATCCGTATGCAAGCCTTCCGGAAAACACTGTCCTCCATTCAAGCTTCCTGATCAGAGGCAGTTTACCCAGCAACAACCCGTTCATATGATATGACAGGAAGAGCTCAAGGGATTCATCGGCCACAAATTCACCAAGATTCATCAGGTTGTAGGTGCGATCGGTCCGGAAAATCGATTCGTTCCCGGCAAATGTGGTAAGCAGCGGATAGGGAAGAGATCCGAAGACCTTCGAAAATCCTGCGTTCCAGACCACGCTTCCCAGCCCTCCCGGATTGAACCTGTGGTTAATGCCGGCTGAGAACCTGTCATAACTGAAATCGCCTTTTCCCGGATCCTTAAACCCCCTGAAATACTCAAGACTGAAAACGGGGTACTGATTGAAATTGACGGAAAACCTCCGGTTCCCGTCAAGAACATATACCGCCCCGGGCTGATAGCTGAGTATAAGTCCCAGCTCATTCGTCATGAAACAATCTTTCATCCCGCTTCCGGACTTGCCGGAATACCAGGCAAAATGATAATCAGGCCCCGCAGGCTCAAATGTTTTGCGGGTATACACCATCTTCGCCTGGAGACCCCTGGTGATATCGGACCCGATCCATGGCCTGATTATTGTCGTTCTTGCCATCATATCCGATCCTCCGAAGGTGGAAGCAAAAGTCAGAAAGCTGCTTTGGGAATAGAACTCATCGATTGCCCCTGCGTACTCGATGTCGTCACGCAGTTGAAGGCCGGCTGAGGTCCAGGATTTCTCTGACAGCAGATAAGCAGCCTGTACAGATCCTTTCAGCCTTTTGTCCCTTGTACCGATAGCTGTGTATCCTTCAAGGGTTAACCGACTGCTGAAATCGGAATTTGTCCGGCCCCCGATCCTGAACCGGCTGCCCTCCGTTTCGTTACGGCCGTAAAAAAGCAGGTAGGGACCAACTTCAAATTTCCCGAAATCGTAGTACCCTCTTATTGACGCTTCAATGAGTTTCGCAGTGATGCCTATACCTCTGTTCTCTTTAAGAATCCCGATCTTGTGAAGCACCAGGCTGTCAGTTTTTTCAAGCGAGTTCATCCTTGCTTTATCCCAGAATCCGGGATCCCGGTTATTGACATCAAAGCTGACCTTCAACTCCGAAGAGTAAAATCCGGGCTGGCGCGGATTGTTGACGACTATATCTGCTTTCCGGGAAAAGTTGGTAATAAACAGATTGGCTGCATCGGCCATGAATCTTGTGCTGACGGGGAACCAGGCGCCGCCGCCGGCAGGTTCGTAATCCTGCTGGATCTTCACCCTTCTGATGAAATTCAGTTCGGCCTTCTGCCCGATCTCAACCGAGATCCTTTTCAGGGCGAAAGTTGTATCGTTGATCCAGAAGCTGCCCCGGAAAACAGGACCTTCTTCCCTTCCCGGAATGAAATCGACCTTGAAACACCGGTACCTGTTCCCGATCAGCATCGTATCCCTGAGGTAGTATTTATAGTAAAACGGACCGGAGCGGGAAAGAGGAGAGATAAATGAACGGTCAATGATAAGCACCGTGTTATCCATGAAATTAAAATTCTCCTGCTTTGTGATCAGCTGGGCCGGCAGGCTTGTTGATTCAAAAGCTATCCCTTCGGAGTTGGAGGCCTTGATATGAACGAAATTCTGTCCTGTTGATTTCAGATAGAAATTGTCGCTCAGTACCTCAGTGAAATAGGAAGGTATTGCCGGTATGTCCTCTTCACCGGTTTTTACCGAATACCGCTCAAACTCCTCTGAGGGTGGTTTTATCAGGCTCCCGGCCCTTTTTCTGTAATATCCGGGCTTTCGTACGAATAAAGTTGATCTTGAATAATTTACATACTGATAGGCCAGCAGCTTGTCAATATGGTTTTCGGGCATTTTCCTCAAGACCTCCCTAAGCAGCCTGATTGCAGGATTTTCCCCCGGCCTGACGGTTACCTCAGCAATTGAAAACAGGGCCGGGCTTAGCTGTATGTCAATTTCCTGTTCGCTGCCCGGGGTTATTCCGATTGTTTTTGTATCATACCCCACGAATGAGATAACCACAGAGTCGCTCCCGGTAACCCCGCTGAGAACATAGCTCCCGTCAAACCCGGTCTGGGTTCCGATGGCTGTTCCCCTGAAAACAATGTTGGCAAAGACTACTGGCTCGAAGGTCTGAAGATCTGTTACTCTTCCCCTTACAATTGTCTGGGCCGCCCCGGGAGACATGACAGTCTGAATAAGCAGGTATATCGGAAGAAGTAAATTTTTACCGGCATTCAGATACATTATTGCTTTTGTTTTCGTTGATAGTTAAAAGTATAGACGATGAACAATATTGGCAAATTAATGTTTTTAAGCTTGTAAATATTTAACTTTAGAAAAATAAAAAATACCAAAATGAAGAAAATCCTTTCCATGATCCTGATTCAGATGCTGATTGCCGGATCAGTGCTTCATGCACAAAAAATCTCCTTAAAGAAAGGGAATCTCGGATTCCTGAAGGGCGAGAAATCGCTCCTGGTAACGTTTGATTACAGTAATATGTCTGTTGGCAAGTTCGACAGGGAGGATGACTACATTGCAAAAAAAGTTGAGGATTACAATAAATCAGAAGCAGGAAAGGGTGAAAAATGGAAAGAGGCGTGGAAAAGCGACAGGGCTTCGAGGTACGAACCGAAATTCGAGGAGCTGTTTAACAGGGATGCTGCAAAAACCGGACTGACAGGCAACCGTGATATCACTGATGCCCGGTTTGAGATGAACATTCACACCACATTCACCGAACCCGGCTTTAATATCGGGATAACAAGAAAGCCGGCATATATTGATCTGGTAATTACATTCAGGAATATTTCCTCGGGCGATGAAACGGCTGTGATTGAGGTCAGGAACTGCCCCGGCAGGGACGCTTTCGGTTATGATTTTGATACAGGGTACCGGATTGAAGAGGCCTATGCAAAACTTGGCAAGTCGCTGGCCTCATTTATCGCCAAACAGCGCTGAAAGGGCAGCGGCCTGGCTGTTCAGGGTAAGATGGTTTGAAACCGGATTGGCATAGATCCGCAGGAAAATATCATTTATCATGTTCCTGTCGCCTGTGAGACCGGCTGTTTCGCTCTGCATGTATTCCAGGAATTTTGCCTTGTCATCCGACGTATAAAATTCCTGAAATTGTCGTGAATGGTTCAGAATGTCCCATGAAATGTAGTTGTTGGGCCAGAGCCTGTAATTCCTGTACATTTCTTCATCAATTATCCTGGCGAGGGTGTTTATTTTTTTGTTGAAGCTTGTCTCATTCCTGAGCTGAACGTGGCTTTGGCCAGGCAGAGATCCGATTGCAAGGTGAATCCTGCCCTTGTGCTGCATTATTCCCTGTATTATGCTGTTAAGGTCCTCGCCGGGCTGCTTCTGATAAGTTCCGGTGAGCGGGGTGGCAATAAGCTCCTTTATTTTCAGGGCACAGCAGGGTTCATATTCATATGAGACCGTGCAGGGAACAATGTTCAGATCATTGAGGGAATCCTCGGGTTTTCCCCGGCCGCTCATATTCAACATTTTGAGGAGGCTGGTTTCTGTTTTGTCATTCCCGTTCTTTGTCCGCCCGGGCCGCTGGGCAATCCAGACAGAAGTTCCCCTGTTTACAATGGTATACCTGATATAAGCAGACAATTGCTGCGAATTACGAAGAAGTTCCCTGCTTGAGCCTCCCCGAATCACCCTGAACATTTTGTTGGACTTACCCAGATCGATTACAAACTGATTGACCATCAGGTTGCTGCCGAAGGTGATTTCAGTTGTGCCGTGACCGTGATCAAGCAACACGCTCTGAAGGATGGCCGAATCAAGGACAATGTCTCTGTGATTTGATATGAAAAGATATGCTGTTGCGGGTTTGAGATTTTCAATACCGCTGCAGGTCAGGCCCGATGAGCTTTTTGAAATTATGGATCGCACCAGGGGGTAAACAAAATTTTTCTGGAACGAAAAGACGGATCTGGTTTCAGAGAGTAATTCCCTGATCTCATCCTTATTTTCATCCGGTAAGAAGAAATCAATGATCATATTGAAAACCGGATTGGATATTATCCTTCTCAGGGCCGGATTTATTTCATCATCATGGTAGGGGCGAATATCCTCAAAATCTTCTTCTACGAACATCCGGTTCTTTTTTTTCAAAAGTAACAGTATTTATCAATAATCCTATTTTAACTTTGAAGCTGTTTTTTGGCTTCTTTGTGGTTGTTCTTCATTACCTGTCCCGAAAAGTCAGTATGGATCCGGTTACGGGAGGCGGCCTTAAGTTTTTAAGAAGCCGGCGGGAACTGAATGACGAACAAACAAAAGCATTACAGCATTGTTAAATCAACAATATATGTGCATGCCCTGATGAAGTATGATGTGATTATAGTGGGTAGCGGGCTCGGGGGCCTTCAGTGTGCTTATATTATGAGCAGGGAAGGGTTTAAGGTATGCCTGATTGAGAAAAACAGTCAGCTGGGAGGATGCCTTCAGACTTTCAAAAGGAAGGGGTCTGTGTTTGATACCGGGATGCACTACATAGGAAGCGTTGAAGAAGGACAGTTCCTGTACAGGTTCCTGAAATATTTCAGACTCGACGGAAGGCTGAAAATCAGGAAGATGAATGAAGAAGCCTATGAAATTATCAGATTAGGCGACAGGGAATTCAGTTTTGCCAACGGCTATGATCATTTTTCTGAGAAGCTGCTTTCGTATTTCCCGGGCGAGTCAGCAGCAATCAGTACTTACATTGCCAGGATGCAGGAGGTAAAAAGATCGGTCGATCTCCTCAACATGGATACCCTTCCGGGTCAGAAACCGGGATATTTCAACTACTTCAGCATCGGGTTCAATGATTATCTCGATTCACTGACCGGCAACCGGGAACTGAAGAATCTGCTGATAGGGAACTCCCCCCTGTATGCGGGGGTGAAGGACCGGACACCGTTGTATATACCAATGATCATAAACTCAACATATGTCGACAGCGCCTACAGGTTTGTTGACGGAGGCTCGCAATTCTCCGACCTTCTGGCCGGCAGCATTGTTGAGAACGGTGGCACAATAATCAGGAATGCGGAAGTGACAAAATTCGTTTTCAGTTCGGGATCGATGAAAAGCGTTGTAATAAATGATTCGGAAGAAATAACTGCAAAATGGTTTATTTCAAATATCCATCCGAAGGCAATGCTTTCGCTGTTTGAAAATGCACCGGTGAGGCCCGCCTATCAGAAGAGAATTTCCGGCAGCGAGGATACCTATGGCATGTTTTCACTGTACCTTGCCATGAAGGAAAACACATACGAATACATAAACAGCCATTATTATATTTACAGGACAGACGATGTATGGCACGGCGACAGGATCGTTCCCGGCCGGTGGCCGGAAAGCTATATGATGCATTTCTCCCCCGGATCAAAAAATGAGAAGTACACCAGTTCGATAATTGTAACTGCTTACATGAACTGGAGCGAAGTTGCACCATGGGAAAACACTTTCACGGGACGAAGGGGTGATGATTACAATGATTTCAAAGCCGACAGGGCAGAAAAACTCCTCGACGTGGCAGGGAATGATTTTCCCGGTCTCAGGAGCAGGATCAAATCGTACTATACGTCCACTCCGCTAACCTATCGCGATTACACCGGCACTTACAGGGGATCGGTATATGGCTTGCTGAAAGACTTTAACAGCCCCCTGAAAACCCTGATAATGCCCAAAACCAAGGTTCCGAATCTTTTTCTGACGGGCCAGAATATAAATGTCCACGGAGTGGTCGGCGTCACAATCGGTTCGGTGCTGACGTGCGGAGAAATACTTGGAACACAATATGTCCTGGAGAAAGTGCGGCATGCATAAAAATTCGAAGATAACAAGAGGAATACTGAGGGGAACACTTTTAATCCTCTTCCTCATTATTCTTGTGTTTATCATCAGTTTTTACCGTGCTTCGGTGGAACATCCTCCCCGGACCGGGGATCTGTCGAGCCTGCAGCTTAAAAGGATCGGGACCGGCACCAATGAATTCCGCTATGGCAACAACTGGCTGAGAAAAAGCAAATCGGGCCTGTATGAAATGTATATCGAAGGAGCCCCTTTTGAGCGGGGAGTGGCTTTCGGGAAACTGACCAGCGAACTTCTTTATTACCAGGAAGAGGCATTTGTTGAGCAGATACGCAGGCTGGTCCCCTCAGAATCATACCTTAAATTCCTGAAGTATTTTGTGGGATGGTTTTCGAGAGATCTCGACAAACATATTCCCCGGGAATATCTTCTTGAGATTTACGGAACTTCTTTTTCCAGCTCCCGCTCTTTTGATTTCATCGGCACCGGTTACCAGAGGCAGCTCAATTATCATGCTGCCCACGACATTGGCCATGCACTGCAGGCTTTGAAAATGACAGGCTGCACTTCCTTTTCGTTCTGGGGCGGGAAAAGCAAGGACTCAACCCTCATAACGGCACGAAACTTTGATTTCTATGCCGGACAGAAATTTGCCGAGAATAAAATAATTGTCTTCTGCAATCCTGAAAACGGCCACAGGTTTATGATGGTTACATGGGCAGACATGACCGGGGTCGTTTCGGGCATGAATGAAAAAGGACTTACGGTGACCATTAATGCAGCAAGGTCGGCGATCCCGCTGAAGGCGACAACACCGGTAACCATCCTTGCAAGGGAAATACTGCAGTATGCCGGTGACATCGCCCAGGCTGTCAGTATTTCCGAAAAGCGGAAACTGTTTGTCTCGGAGTCGCTGATGATAAGCTCCGCAGCTGACGGGAAAACGGTGATCATAGAAAAATCGCCTGAAAAGTTCGATGTGGTCGTACCGGAAAATGAGCAGATTGTTTGCGCTAACCATTTCCAGGGCAGTGCTTTCACAGATGATAAAAGAAACATTGAAAACATCCGCGGATCAGACAGCAAATACCGGTTTGAAAGAGTGGGTGAACTGCTCGGAAGGCATGACAGGCTAAGCGTGTATGATGCCGCAGCGATTCTACGCGACAGAAAGGGCAGGGGAGGAACTGACCCGGGAATGGGAAATCCGCTGGCCGTAAATCAGCTTATTGCCCATCATTCTATAATCTTCAGCCCCTCCGAACTGTTGGTATGGATATCAGCCGGCCCCTACCAGCTGGGTGAATATGTGGCATATGACCTGAAAAAGGTGTTTTCCGGTGAAATTGCCGGGCAAGCCCTCAACCGGGAGATTAGCGAACCTGATCTGACAATTCCCGCTGATTCTTTCCTGTTTTCACCCGAATATTCATGTTATGAGAGATATCTTAAAATGACCGGCGATCTGGTTAATTATACACGGAACCGTGAAACACTGCCGGAATCCTTTGAAACCGCCTACATTGAAACCAATCCCCTGCTGTATCTTGCATACTATAATCTTGGAAACTACTTCTATGAGAACGGCTCATATGAAAAGGCAGTTGACTATTTTCAGATGGCATTGTCAAAGGAGGTTGCAGGAGCGGATGAAAGGAAAATGATTTTAAAACTTACGGAGAAAGCCCATAAAAAACAAAGAAATGCTCGTTCCCGAAATTGAAAAAATGACCAGAAAGGAGGTGAATGCCTTCCAGTCAGGAAAGTTGGCTTTGTTGCTTCAGTACCTGGAGAAGAATTCAGTGTTCTACAGGGACCATTTCAGGCGAAACGGAATTGACCCGCGAAGGGTCAGGAGCATAAATGACCTGGTAACAATCCCTCCCACCCGGAAAGCCGACCTGCAGGAAAGAGCCCGCGACTTCATTTGCGTCAGAAATGAAAGGATTGTCGATTATCTGACTACTTCGGGGACATCAGGGGAACCGGTCATCTACGTCATGACGGAGAATGACCTGGACAGGCTGGCATACAACGAATATCTGGGTTTCTCATGCGCTGACTGCACGGAGAATGAAGTTTTCCAGCTTATGACCACCATCGACCGCCGCTTCATGGCCGGCATGGCCTATTTCCTTGGTTCGAGACGACTGAAATCAGCAATGGTAAGAGTGGGAAACGGGATCCCCGAATTACAATGGGACAGCATCAGGAGATTCTCGCCAACTGCCCTGATCGCCGTCCCGTCTTTCCTTATCAATATTATTGACTATGCAGAAAGGAACGGGATCGATCACCATGCTGCCAGTGTGAAAAAGGCAGTATGTATCGGCGATTCACTGAGGAACCCCGACTTTACATTCAACACGCTTGGACGGAAAATAACCGAGAGATGGCCCGAAATAAAGCTTTACTCCACCTACGCCTCCACGGAAATGGCTGCATCATTCACCGAATGCAGATACGGAGTGGGAGGACATCATCATCCCGAGCTGCTCATCGCTGAGTTTCTCGATGAGAACGATTCACCGGCGGCCGAGGGTGAAGAGGGAGAGCTTACAATCACCACGCTGGGAGTGGAGGGTATGCCTTTGCTCAGGTTTAAAACGGGAGATATCTGCCGCGGACACTATGAGCCATGCAGCTGCGGCAGAACGTCGATGCGGGTCGGGCCGGTGATAGGCCGCAAGAACCAGATGATAAAGTATAAGGGCACAACACTTTATCCGCCTGCACTTTATGATATACTGGAGAATATTGACGGTGTGAAAAATTATGTTGTTGAACTGTACACAAATACAATAGGAACAGATGAGATACTAATACGGATCGGCACAAATATCCTCTCCGAAAGCTTTGAAAAGGCCATAAAGGACCATTTCAGGGCAAAGCTGAGAGTGGCCCCTTCAATTACATTTGAATCTGCTGAATACGTGGAAAAGCTGCAGTTCCCTGGCATGAGCCGGAAACCGGTGAAACTGATCGACAGAAGATAGGCCCGCAGCACGGAGATGCTGTCCGGCACCCTGGATGAAAGCAGTTACATGGAAATGGAAAAAAACATGAAAAACCCGGCAACATGATTTTTACAATTGAAATATCCAGTTAGCATGGAATTTCGTAATTTGGTATGCTTAAAACCAGCAGCAGTATAAAATGGAACCTGTCTGGCATATCAGTTAATGTTATGGCGCAATGGATTCAGTTTTGGCTCAATTGCGATTTTCCCGCTTATGCTCCACAGGAAGAAATATTTCAGAATTAAAAACATTTCACAATGAAAGCAAAAAGAATTATCACAGTGGTACTTTTCATTATGCTGGCCCTGAGCCATGGTTGGGGGCAGGACAGGGCAAAAGCATTGAGCCTTCCCGGTTGCACCTGGTTCGGTATTGATTTTACCGGCGCCAGATTTACTTCCGTTGCTGAAGATCCTGCGGTTATCGTCAGCCAGTATCTGAATTCAATTAATTCACTGGTGCTTCAGGAACCCGCGAAGTTTGATATAAAGAAATTCTTTAAAAAGAGCGAAGTCGTCACCAGTATTGAAACGGCTGCGGAACATAATTCAAAAATTGATCCGAAAGAACTGGTTATCCATCAGGATTTTCAGATCACACCCGATGATGTCAGACGTATCGTAAGCAGGTACGGCGGTCCCGGCAATTCAGGGACGGGCCTGATCTTTGTTGCGGAGAACCTGAATAAGATAACCCAGACCGGAAGTTATTATGTATGCTTCTTTGACATAGCGTCGCATGAGATAATCGATTCCCAGAGGATAACCGGAAAGGCCGCGGGTTTTGGTTTCAGGAACTACTGGGCAGGATCCGTATACAATGCCATGAAAAACTGGGCCGCGGCAAAATAGAAAGGAAGAAATCATGGCTTCCCCACAGGGCAGAACAGAAAATGCTCGTGTTTTTTACATAGTTACTTCGTAAGGAATGTCAAATTAAAAACCTTCAGAAAATGAAAAAGCTGTTGTTACTTCTTCCGGCGATTATCCTGTTATCATCAGTTGAACTGGCGGCAAACAAGACCAGTGTGGAAATAAAAGCCCCTTCGGTATCGGGGAAGGGAACGGAGGTCACTGTTGTTATAAGTGTGACACATAAAGGGAACAGCAAAATGCATCACACCGACTGGGTCTGGCTCAAGGTTAACGGGCAGGAGGTGAAGCGCTGGGAATTCAGTAAGGAACATCTGCCGGCAGCCGGTGATTTTACCCTCGAGTATAAGATAACAGTCACTGGTGATCTGAAGCTTGAAGCAGAGGGACATTGCAATATTCACGGTACCGCCGGGGCAAAAAGCACGGTGATAAAAGCTGATTAGTCACAATAGTTACCGGTATGTATTATCTGGTTTTACCACTCGGAATAATCAATCTGATTCTTGTTGCCCTTCAGATACTCGGAGGCCTGAAAATCCTGAAGATCCCGTTCAGATGGCACAGAAACATCGGAATCACCCTGGGTGTTTTTGTACTGCTTCATGCAGCGCTTGCTTTAACCTATACATGAGTTCAGCCTTTTCTGACGGGAAAGCTCAGGTCAAGCTGCAATGCAATTTGAACAGCCGGCAGACCTGCCAGTGAGGCAGATCAGGATATATTTGTATTTATTGACTGAAGGGAAGGAATGTAATAACAAATCACAGGGATTTCATGAAGAAAAAAACGCTGATTGCGGAAACTCTTTATAATATAAGATTCAGCGATGTTGATTCAATGGGGATCGTATGGCACGGAAATTATATCAGGTATTTTGAAGACGGGCGGGAAGATTTCGGACGAAAATACGGACTTACTTATCTCGACTTTTACCATAAGGGGATCTTTATTCCCATTGTAAGGATGACATGCGATTACAAAAAGCCGCTTTTATACGGCGATATCGCAAGGATAACAACAAAATTCGTGAATTGCGAATCGGCAAAGATCAGTTATGAATATGTTATTTACAACAGTGTAAACAATGAAATTGCAGCCACAGGGTCGAGTATCCAGGTTTTTCTCGACATTAACAGGGAACTGCTGCTGAGCGTTCCTGCATTCTTTCTTGACTGGAAAAGGGAGAACGGCCTTATCTGACTCAGAATTTTTAAATTTGCAGCAAGTTTTATAACCCGTTTAGTGACTGACATTTTTATTGCATCAGAAAATATAATTACCTCCCTGGGATTTTCCACCGGTGAGAATGCATCAAATATGACTGCCGGCGCCACCGGCATAAGGTTAATCAGAAATGAGGCCGTTTCACCGTCTCCGTTTTATGCTTCTATTGTTGATAATGACCGGTTAACGGACTCCTTTTCCGGCATGTTTGATCCGGCTGCCTTCACACGTCTTGAGCAGATGGCCATCCTGTCAATAAAAGCAGCTGTTTCCGGGGTCGATATTGATTTCAGCGGCGACAGAACGCTTTTTATCCTTTCAACAACCAAGGGCAATATAGACCTGCTCGAAGGAGCGGCCGGCAAAAATGATTGCCGTTTGTACCTCTGGCATACGGCAAAACGACTCGGCGATTTATTCAAATTCAGGATAATGCCGCTGGTGATCTCAAACGCCTGTACGTCAGGGTTACAGGCAGTCATTGCCGGATCGCGCCTTATCAGGGCCGGCCGTTTTGACAATGTCGTAATAAACGGGACGGATATTATTTCAGAATTTGTTGTGTCGGGCTTCAATTCGTTTAAATCGCTCAGTACTGGGCCATGCCGGCCTTTTGACATTACCCGCGACGGGCTCTCCCTCGGGGAAGGCTCAGGAACAGTGATTCTTACCAATAAACCCGGCAGCTTTGGGCAGAACCGCCGGATAGCAGTTGGCCAAGGATTTTCAGCCAATGATGCAAATCATATTTCAGGCCCTTCAAGGACAGGCGAAGGATTGTTCCAGGTTGTCAGCAAAATCATTGGGAATATCCCGGCAGCTCCGGATTTCATATCTGCACACGGAACAGGAACCTTGTATAACGATGATATGGAGGTAATTGCACTAGACAGGGCAGGATTGCGGAACATACCCGTGAACAGTTTCAAGGGGTACTGGGGACATACCCTCGGTGCCGCCGGTGTAATTGAACTGGCAATGTGTGTTTATTCAATGAGAAACAATGTTCTCTTTGCAACAAAAGGATTCCGGGAAGCCGGATTGAAGAACAATCTGAATATTATTGACAGCATCACTCACAGGGAAGTGAATAGTTGCCTTAAAACCGCGTCGGGTTTCGGAGGCTGCAATTCTGCATTATTTATGCAAAAAGCATGACGGGGAATTATTATATAACAGGTTACTGCACCATCAGAAATACTGAGGCCCGTGTTAACGGAAAACATGAGTTTGGCGCCCCCGGAAAAAATATCAGGGAATTTCTGACTGCTTTTTATAAACAGCTCGGTGCCGATTATCCAAAATTCCATAAAATGGACAACCTGTCCAAACTCGGATTCCTTTGTTCCGAGCTGCTTCTTGAGCGAAACAGGAACCGCGGCAATTTCAGCGGGAGCGATACAGGAGTGATCCTTGCCAATTCATCCTCCTCCCTCGACACCGACAGGATGCATCAGGATACTATTGGCAGCAGTGCCGGGTATTTCCCCAGCCCGTCGGTTTTTGTTTATACCCTTCCCAATATTGTTATTGGTGAGATCTGTATAAGGAACAAAATCACCGGAGAAGGCTGCTTTTTTATTCATGAAAAGTTCAACCCCGTTTTTCTGACGGATTATATTAGCTATTTATTTGATTGTGAAATAATTAACAGATGCATTGCGGGATGGCTCGAAATTGACGGGGATGATTATGACGCAATGATGTGTTTAATTGAAAAAACAGATGAACCTATTTCAGGATTTGTTAATTTTGAGGCTTCAGTTATCCAGGATATTTATAATATAAGGATTTGACGTATGGAGAAGCTTGTTAAGACTCTAAAGGAAGAGATCATTGAAGCCCTTAACCTGGTTGAAATGGTTCCGGAAGACATCGATGAGGAGGCACCGTTGTTTGTGGATGGTTTGGGTCTGGATTCCATTGACGCCCTTGAACTGACCGTATTGCTGGAAAAAAAATATGGCATAAAAATTAAGACTGCGGACGAAGGCAGGAAAATCCTTCATTCGGTTAAGTCGATGGCTGATTGTATAATTGCAGGCGGGAAGGCGTAGGATTATTACCCGCTTCATTCCTGAAGTGCTCATGATCAGCTTTCCCTGACAGAGTGGAAATCAAAATAATTGATTGTGGCAGAACGAGTATTTGTAACCGGTACCGGGATTATATCGTCCATTGGTTTCAATTGTGATGAAACTGAGGATTCGCTGATAAGAGGCAAGCCGGGCATCGGAACAATGAAAAACCTCGTTTCGGTCCATTCCGGCGAAATTCCTGTCGCGGAGGTAGGAGCATCCAATGAGGAACTTGAAGATCTTGCCGGGGCCGGAAAAAGAGGATACTGTTCGAGGACCGCACTTCTGGGCATCATTGCTGCAGGGGAAGCATTGCGATGCAGCGGCCTGCATGATGATATCGGCAGTTTCAGGACCGGCCTTGTGTCAGCAACTACCGTGGGAGGAATGGACCGTTCCGAGAAGTTCTTCAAAAGCTATATGCAGCACAGATCCCGTGGGCGGCTGAGATACATAGTGACCCATGATTGCGGCGACAGTACTGAGGCAATAGCCGGTACCTTCGGCATCACGGACCATATCTCAACCATAAGTACGGCATGCTCATCATCGGCCAACGCCATACTGACGGGTGCAAGACTGATAAAAAACGGACTGCTCGACAGGGTGATTGCCGGAGGAACGGATGCTCTTTCACTTTTTACCCTTAACGGCTTTAACAGCCTGATGATACTTGATAAAAATGGCTGCCGTCCGTTTGATGAAGACAGGAACGGACTTACACTGGGTGAAGGAGCAGCATTCATTGTGATGGAGTCGGAAAGCGTTGCGGCCAGGGCCGGTAAAAAACCATTGTGCGAAATATCGGGATACGGCAATGCCTGTGACGCATATCACCAGACCGCATCCTCGCCCGAAGGAGATGGTGCATACCTGGCAATGAAACAGGCTCTTGCCTGTTCGGGAATTACCCCTGACATGATTGATTATATCAACGCTCACGGCACAGGTACAAGAAACAACGACCTGTCGGAAGGAAAGGCGATTGAAAGGCTTTTCGGGGATTTGCCGGTCAGGTTCAGTTCCACCAAGGCTTTTACGGGTCATACCCTGGGAGCCGCCGGAGCCGTCGAAGCCGTACTGGGCGTTATGGCAATCAGGCGAAGGTGGATCTACCCCAACCCCGGCTTCACCCGGCAGATGAGCGAACTAAGGATAACACCCGAAAAAGAACTGCTCCGGAACACCAGGATCAGGCACCTGATGTCCAATTCATTTGGATTTGGCGGGAACAATACAAGTCTGATTTTTTCTGAATGCTGACATGAAGATATTTATTAACGGGCTGAGTGCAATATCACCCCAGAAGACATTTTCCGGTAACAGCCTTCCCGGCGATCCGGTGAATTATTCTGCCAACGGATATCTCAGATGTATCGAACCCGTTGTGGGTGAATACATCGATCCCATGATATCAAGGCGCATGAGCCGTATCATTAGGCTCGGCGTGTGTTCCGCCATTCAATGCCTCAGGAACGCTGACACTGCCGGTCCCGGCGCGATAATCACCGGCACCGGCCTTGGCTGCATTGATGATACGGAAAAATTCCTCAGGACAATGCATAAGAATGAAGAGAAACTCCTTAACCCAACTCCGTTTATCCAGTCAACCCATAATACACTCTCATCCGCAATTGCAATCATTCTCAAATGCAACGGTTACAACAGCACCTATGTCCACCGCGGGAGTTCATTTGAAAGCGCACTGACCGACGCTATTCTCCTGCTGCGTGAAAATTCTGCCGAAAACATACTTGTAGGGGGTGTTGATGAATTGACGGAAGACTCCTTCAGTATAACCAACAGGCTCGGATTCTGGAAAAGGGAGCCGGTGGAGAGCCTCAGACTCCTTGATTACAGGAGCAGGGGATCACTTGCAGGAGAAGGAATGGCATTTTTTCTGATCAGCACCATAAAAAATGAAAGATCATTTGCGGTAACCGGATTGCCGGAAGTGTTTCATAAGCCGGCTACTGTGGCAGCGGCTGAGGAAAAAATACGATCTTTTATCATGCGGGCCTGCCGGTCAGGCAGTATCGACCTGGTTTTATTGGGATTGAACGGTGACATATATTATGATGAAATCTACCATAAACTCACCAACGGGCTCTTCTCAGGGATCCCCCGCGCATACTACAAGCATTTATGCGGTGAATATGACACTTCATCAGCTTTTGCAATGTTTGCGGCGGCTGAAATAATCAGGAACCAGACTTTGCCCCCGGTTATGCAGCTTGATACCAGACCGGCCGGAAAAATACAGAATGTTCTGATCTGCAATCATCAGAGAAACAGTATCTATTCACTTATGCTGCTTTCATCATGCTGAGATACAGGAAAATATGCATTTTTTCGCTTTCCCTGCTCATAGTGCTGCTGCTTGCGGATCATTTTATTTTTGTCAGTTTGTGGTTCTATATTGGTATAGTTATTGCAACACTGGCCCTGCTGGTTTACGGATCAGCATCGGTGTGCTCGGGTTTTTACTGCAGGGTGATATGTTCGGGCCCTGCAAATGACAGGGTTCTGGCACTTACCTTTGATGACGGACCCCATGAAACCCTGACACCCGCGATACTTGACATACTGGATAAAAACGGGGTGAAGGCAGCATTTTTTTGCGTGGGGAGCAGGGCGGCTGATAATCCGCATTTAATAAGGAGAATGGATAACGAGGGGCATATTATAGGCAATCATACCAGTTCACATCATTTTTTCTTTGATTTGTCAGGCAGAAAAAGAATTGCAGGGGACCTTGAAGAATACGATGAAATCATCGGGAATATTATAAACAGGAAAATCAGTCTGTTCAGGCCTCCATTTGGGGTCACAAACCCTCCACTGGCTGCTGCCGTTCAGCAAAGGGGCTATACCGTTATCGGATGGAGCCTGAAATCGAGGGATACAGTGATAAAAAATGAAAACCTGCTCCTGCAACGACTCGGGCGCAAACTCACCAACGGTGGAATAATACTCTTTCACGATAATATGGATGTCACGGCACGTATACTTGACAGGTTCATTCAGCATGCCGCAGAGCGGAACTTCAGGTTTGAAAGGCTCGATCATCTGTTAAAAATCAAAGCTTATGAATAGATTTGTCAATGTAATGTCAGGGTTGGTAATGACCCTTGTGCCATATCTTCTTGCCGGCCAGGAGAACATGAAACCAATGAATGATCCCGGTTCCTTTTCCGACAGGCTCATCAGGGCATCGGCAGCTGTTAACAGTATAACAAGTGACTTCACGCAGGAAAAAAACCTGAGCGTACTTAATGAAAAGATCATTTCAAAGGGCAGGTTTGCGTTCAAAAAAGAAAACAATATCCGCTGGGAGTATACCGAGCCCTACAGGTATCTTATAATTATCAGCAATAACCAGATGTTCATGCGCGACGATAAAAGCAGGAAACAGATAGATATCCAGTCGAATCCCATGTTCAGGGAGATGAATGGATTCATCAGCGGATGCATTCAGGGCGACATTCTCAGGAACAATAACGATTACACGAAAGAGTATTTTGAGAATGAGAAATACTACTACGTTAAGCTTGTTCCCAGATCGGATAAGGTTCGGCAAATGCTTAATGAAGTGCATATATGGTTCAGCAGGAGCGATATGGGAGTGGAGAAGCTGAAAATGGTTGAATCGGGCAATGATTACACCCAGATACTGTTTACCGGGAAAATACTCAATCCAGACATACCCGTTGAAAAATTTAGTTTTAAGTAGCATTTTTATTATAGCGTTCTCGGGCTGCGCCCCGTCCGTATTCAGGGAATTGCGGCGGGAAGGCGCCGAAAATGCCCGTGAAACGGATGTGGCGCCGTGGTTCACCGGTGAAAGGGATCATTACCTGTATAATTCAGGGATTGATGCCTTCAGGGAACACTACTCCGGGATATTTGTAATAAAGCCGTTGCCAGGCAGTGATTACAGGGTGATATTTATCAATGAACTCGGCATTAAGATCTTTGACATGGAGTTTTTCAGCAGCGGGGGATTTGTGCTCCACCATTGCATTGAATTCCTGAACAGGAAATTTATCATCAATACTCTCAGGAACGATATCAGTCTTGCGCTTAACAACCGGCAGATGAAGGTTATAAAAGTGTTTCGCGGTCCGGGGAACGGTAAGTCGGGCTTCAAGGCAAGAGACGGAGACGGTATTAAGTATATTCTTGTCAATGATGCTGACAACAGGGCAGAAAAGATAATCAGGCGCGGCGGACCAGGAAAAAAGGCAGTTGTCACTTTTTTTGGTTCAGGCGGAACCGAACCTGATTCGGTAAAGATCAGGCACGGGCATATAAAACTCAACATTCATTTCTCCAGGATAGATGAAAAACACTGATAAATTGCTCGGTGATCTCTATGCAGTTCAGAGTGCCGCACAGGGGAAAGGGGAGGGATCTTTCGTCTTCAGGATAGCCGTTAATCCGGATCATGAGATTTTCAGGGGGCATTTCCCCGGTAACCCGGTTTTGCCAGGAGCCTGCACGGTACAGATAATAAAGGAACTTGCTGAGGAAGCATCGGGCAGGAATCTGCTGCTTTCAGGAGCGCAGAACATTAAATTCCTGTCGTTCATTGATCCCGGAATAAACCGGATACTTGACATTGATGTCCTGTTGAAGGAAACGGAAGAGGGCACATTTGCATGCAACGCATCGGTTCATTACGAAGGCAGGGTGTTCTGCAGCTTCAGGGGAACGATGACACTGTTAACGGCGAGTCGTACTGATACCGGAGCCTGAATGCTCAGGGATTGTCAGATCCTGTTCCGGCCCGGGGCTGTGGTTCAGCTTCCCTGACCGCCCTGAAAGCGTCAGCCAGCTTTTTGATCAGCGACAGTTCAGACTGGAAATGTTTCAGTGTGCCTCTGAACCAGTCGTGAGTCTCGGGCGGGGTGTTCAGTACACGCTCCAGCTCGGTGATATAAAAAACCGCATAGTTCTCGTGTATGGCCCGAAGAGTATCTTCAAAATATTCCAGACCCTCATTTTCAATCATTCTGAATATCGGACTCAGATCGTATTTTCTTTCCTCACCTCCTATATTAAGGGTCGCCGCCCAGTCAGCCTTTGAAAACGGAGCCGCCAGATTCTTCCTTTTTGGTTTTGCAGGTTGAAACGGCACTTCTCCGGTGAGTTCCTTGTGTTTTTCAAGCAATTCGATATAAAGGTCCTGAAGCTTGTTGTAGGCTTCATAAGAAACGGACCCTTCGGCCGGGTTACTGGTTGTTTCCATGTCTTCAGATAAAAATTCTCCTGAAATTGAAATAGTTAATAATTAAAAAGCTATGCAAAAGCAGGGTTCTGATTCAGGCTTTAACATAATACTAAAACACACACACTGATGTCAGGTTAGTTACGGTAAATATAAATAAACTTATTTGAATACGGTGCTTCAGATGAAACAGAAATTTGCAGTGAATTGCTGGCAGACTCAGGGTTTCGTCTTCTGTTAACGGAATGCGGGTTGCAGATGCCCTTCACATGCATTGGCCGTCAGAATTATGCTTTGCAGGCAGGCCGGATAAGGATTTTTATTAAATTTGGAGCTGTCCGTATTCACCTCAACAGATAAGTATGACAGAGAATCACCTGGTTTCGACCGATCGGTATAAAAACATGAAGTATAACCGCTGCGGAAGAAGCGGCCTGCTTCTTCCTGCCATATCCCTGGGCCTGTGGCACAATTTCGGTTTTACGGATAATTTCAATAATTCAAGGGAAATAATCAGAGCCGCTTTCAACAGCGGAATAACTTATTTCGATCTGGCGAATAATTACGGGCCTCCGCCCGGATCGGCCGAAGAGGTTTTTGGATCGATCCTTAAAAAGGATTTTTCTGCTTACAGGGATGAAATGGTAATTGCCACCAAGGCCGGCTACCTTATGTGGGAAGGGCCGTATGGCGAATGGGGTTCAAGGAAATACCTTATGGCCAGCCTTGACCAGAGCCTGAAAAGAACGGGCCTGGATTATGTTGACATATTCTACTCCCACCGGTTTGATCCTGATACCCCCCTCGAAGAGACAATGACAGCCCTCGATCAAATAGTCAGGAGCGGTAAGGCATTATATGCCGGCATCTCAAACTATTCACCGGAACAAACGGAAAAGGCAGTACGGCTGCTTAACGGGCTGGGAACCCCCTGCCTGGTTCATCAGTCGAGATATTCAATGCTTGACAGGAAGGTTGAAGCCGGCCTTCTGGATATTGCGGGAGCCGGCGGCCTCGGATTTGTTGCATTCTCACCCCTGGCCCAGGGCGTGCTGTCTGACAGGTACCTTAAGGGTATTCCGGCAGACTCCCGTGCCGCCAGAGCTCACTTCCTTAAGCCTTCTTTCATTACTCCCGAAATAATCTCCGTTATCGGAAAGCTGAATGAGTTGGCTTTACAAAGGGGCCAGACGCTTGCACAGATGGCAATAGCCTGGCTGCTGAGAGATAAGCGGGTGACCTCGGTAATAGTCGGAGTAAGTTCGGCCGGCCAGCTTGCCGGGAACCTCAGGGCACTCGAAAATTTAAATTTTACCGATAATGAACTGGAAAGGATCATGGCACTGGTAACAACTGTCAGTTTCAATCCCCGCGGCTGAGGAGCCGCCCTGAAGAACCCCCGGAAAAACCGGTCGCTTCCCCGTACTAATTGCATGGTATTTTACGTTGACTTGTTAACTCACTGAAATGAACTGATCGGGAGTTTGAATTGTTTATTGAAACCAGACAATGAAATTATGAAGAGATTTTTGTTTACGGCACTCCTTATTTCAGCAGGGCTTCTTCTGTATCCCCAGGCCGGCATGAGGAAGCTGATGCCCGTCACCACAGGCTCCGGATCTGCATTAAAGGTTTATGCCGAGGCCAGGAAATACTATGATGATGTTTTTCTCGACAGGGCCATTGAGACATTTAAAAAGGCCCTTTCTCAGGATCCCGGATTTTTTATGGCCAATTACCAGCTCGCACTTTATTATCTCCTCAACCGCGAAGCAGATAATTTTTACAAATATGCCAGGGCTGCGATATCATGTAAGGACAAGCTGAGCAGTGCCGAGGAGATACTGAAACAGGCACTGCAAAAACTGCTGGCCGGCAATTCGGAAGTGGCGTACCTGGGAAAGCAGCTGATTGAGTTATATCCCGCTGATCCGGAATCATACAATAATCTTGCCTCCTTTCAATCGCTTGAGGGTGACAATGAAGGTATGATAGTTACTTTGTCAAAAGCCCTGGAAATCGCTCCCGATCCGGCCCCATTCTACAATCAGCTGGGATATGCATATCTGGCGGCCAAACAAAGCGAAAAAGCGGAAAAGGCCTTCGACAGGTATATTGAGCTTATCCCCGGAAATCCAAACGTGTACGACTCAAAGGGCGACTATTACATGTATATGAAAATGTATGACAAAGCCTACGAATCGTATATGAAAGCTTATTCCCTCGATCACTCATTCAGCCGCGACAAGGCAGATGCTGCCAGAAAACTCTTTGAAATGACCGAAGGCAGAAAAATTGAAATAATCCCCATGTAGTTTTTTCGGGTTTTAAGAGGGTGAAGGCACGGAACTCCCGCAACAATTCCGGTTGAACCTGGCATCAAAAAAAACACATGGGTTGGTCAGTATTTCTGTCTCTGCCAGGAAGCATACTGATTCCCAGCCTGTTGTTTTTTGGCCGGCTGATGCGAAAGAAGACCTTTGCGGGAAACCCGTGCGCTTATGCCGGCTTCCCGGTGGTTAAAGCAGATTTCCGATGCCGGACCCCGACAGAAGTTCCGAAGGTGCTGTATTACAGGAAGACAGATATGAAATCAGCTGCCTTAACCTGGTTTTTGTTTTTGATGGTCCGTTTTCCCTCTGCAAAATTGGTTACAGCACAATCCTTGAATATGGTGCAGTTGCCGTCCTTGTCGGGGGAATATCCCCTGCACACCCGTACAACATCGGGGGATATCTCATCAATGATCACGATCTTTCTGTCGCCGTATTTCAGGCGCCCAAGTTCGAACTTGCCGTCGAGTACATGCAGGTCTTTTGAACCAAATTCGGCGGTAACGATTTCTGCAATGCTTTTTACCAGCTGAATGCTGTGGTCAATTTCAGCCCTGGTCATTGCTCCTGTTTCCTCCAATGCTTCAAAGGTGATGAGAATATCCGTATCACCTTTTGTCCATGCTTCCACCACTTTATGGATGTTCCTGCAGGGCCTTACAAAGGGATATCTTCTCCAGAAGCTTCCGGTGGCATTGTTCCGCCAGGTAAACTCAAGGTTCTGAAGCGGCGCCGATCCGGGGAATTCCGGCGAGTCAGCAGGCATAACAAGGGGCAGGGCCGGTTCCACAATCATTTCGTTGTCGCTTACTGTCTCAATATAGTGTGACGGGATACCGTGTTTCTGAAGCAGCCTGAAGAAATACGTGGCAAATCTGCATGCTATGGCTCCTTTACCGGGTATCTGCCCTACCACGGTATCGTAACCCGGATCAAAAACAACCTTGCCGTCCTCAATATAACCGGTGGCATCATCCCTGAAAACAAGCCTGTATTTCCCTGCATAACGGCCCGAGGTGATCTCATATACGTTCTTGGATTTCCCGCTGTAGATAAGTTTCTCTTCCATCGTCTGGTATCTTTTTAATAATTTTAAAGAGGTCTCAATTATACTTTATTGTTATCATTTTCATCCCGTAAACAATCTTTAACGCGACCGGTAAAGATAATGCAGGGATGACAATCAGGAATAATTTAGCATAAATTATTTTTTCCACCCTGCAAAACAGGGTGTTCCCTGTCGCGGCCTGTCATGTGAGTCATTTCCCCTGCAACCGGTTGCGGAGCGGTACCTGCCTTAACGGCTGGCCGGAAACATTTCCCTGAAATGATAGTTGTTCCCGTTGTTGTTTCACATCCCGGAGGGGTTTTTGGGCCTGTCAGCCTGTATTCATGTTGCGATGCGGCATTCCGCCATGTTTCAGGGTACCGGTTACAGTGGTCTGTAGCATGATCCCCGGCCAGCGGGTATGACGCATGTAAAGTGAGTTTAAAATTTAAATTGAAAAAAGATTAAAAACCACTTTTATATTTAAACGTTTAAGCATATATTTGTGAAAAATTCTGTTTTCATATGGAAAAGAAGGTTTCCATAACCGATATTGCCAGGAAGGTTGGTGTTTCCGTAGCCCTGGTTTCATATGTCATGAATGGCCGGGAAAAAGAAAAACGGGTTGGTCCTGAGACGGTTAAAAAGATCCGGAGGGCAGCGGAGGAACTCAATTACCAGCCAAATCAGATAGCAAGGAGCCTCAGGCTGGGCTCAACAAAAACCATCGGGCTTGTTGTGGCAGATATTGCAAATCCCTTTTTCGGCCAGTTCGCGAGGATTGTAGAGGATGAAGCATTCAAGGCCGGGTATACGGTTGTGTTTGGAAGCTCGGATGAAGATGATATCAAATCGGCCTTTGTCCTTGATACCCTGCTTAACCGGCAGGTCGACGGATTGATAGTGATTCCCTCGGAAGGATCTGTTAAGCAGATTAACGGACTGATTAGAAAGAAAAAGCCCTTTGTGCTGTTTGACAGGTATTTCCCGGAGGTTAACTGCAATCATATCATTCTTGATAATTATAAAGGTACCTGCGTTGCAACAAGGCATCTTATTGAAAAGGGTCACAGAAAGATAGCGCTTGTTGCCTACAAAACGTCGCTGGTCCACATGAAGGAAAGAATAAGGGGCTACACCGAAGCCCTGAAAGAAGCCGGAATTGACCATACAAAATACCTGGCTGAGATAAAATTCTCTCATTCATACAAGGATTTCGAGAATAGTTTCAGGACCTTCTTTAACAGGCACAGCGATATCGATGCGCTGATCTGTGCCAATAACGGCTTGTCGATCAACAGTCTGTATTATATCAGACAGAATTGTATCAGAATTCCCGAGGATATTGATTTTATTGGCTTTGACGGAGGAGAACCTTTCGACCTCTATTCTACGCCCCTGTCTTTTGTGAGGCAGCCCATTGAGGAGATGGGAAGGGAAGTTGTGAAGCTGCTGACTGACCTCATGAACGGCTCGACAAAAGTGTCACATATCATGCTTGACCCGGAGCTGGTCATCAGGGAAAGCAGAAAATGTTGATTTTTGAATAGTATGCTTAATCGTTTAGTCGCCTATGTTGAAAGGGCAGAAAACAGAATGACCGCCGGAAAAATAGATAATGTTAAGCATTGATCATGGAACACGTGTTTTCCTGCCGGCAGAATATTCGGCCTTCTTTAACGGACTATAGCTGCTTATTTGAACCCCGCATTTGTAAAATAGTTAAACGCGTATGTGTATAATTATCAGATATGCGGGCTGCGGCAGGGTATAAAATTAAAAACCATATACTGATGAAAAAGGATGAATTGTACAGAAAAGGCCGGATTCTGGCCACTGCCCTTGGAATGATCATGGCGGCAGGCTGCGGAACGACAGACAGTAATAAAAAACCCGATATGACACACGAATACACAAAAGGAACCTATGGATATGACAAAGTCTTCCTGGAGAAGAATAACATATCCACAATTGAATTGACTGATTCCATCAGCGGAAGCCGGGTTCTGCTGGCTCCCGGACTGCAGGGAAGGGTGATGACCTCTTCTGCGGATGGTGAATCGGGTCTGAGCCATGGCTGGATAAATTACAAACTAATTGAAAGCGGCGAAGCGAACAGCCAGTTCAACCCCTTTGGCGGTGAGGAAAGATTCTGGCTTGGCCCGGAAGGCGGACCGTTCTCAATCTATTTCAGGAAAGGCGATGAGCAGATCTACGCCAACTGGAAAGTGCCGTCGGTCATCGATACACAGCCTTTTGAAATTGTTTCAGCAGGTAAGGGCAAAGCCGAATTCTTGCAAAGCTTCTCTGTCACAAACAGCTCCGGCACCACCCTGAACGTTGGTGTTGAACGGACAGTCAAGCTCATGTCAGGGGCGGAAACCATGGCAGCGCTCAATCTCAGCCCCGGCGGTTCCGTCAAATATGTCGGATATGAGTCAGTCAACAGAATCACAAACAATGGCACTGATGCATGGACCGAAACGACCGGCTTCCTTTCAATATGGATGTTGTCGATGTTCACGCCCTCATCATCAGGCATTGTCTTCTTACCATTTAAACCAGGCAGTGTAGCCGCCCTGGGCAAAATTGTCAGCGACGATTATTTCGGTACAGTTCCTCCCGACAGGCTGGTGGTAAGGGATGACAAGATCTTTTTCAGTATCGACGGCAGGTTCAGGAGCAAAATCGGTATCTCACCCGAAAGGGCACTTCCTTTTGCCGGCAGCTACGACCCTGAGGGTAAAACCCTTACGATCCTGTGGTTTTCCCTTCCCGGAACTCCCGGCCCCTATGTCAATTCAAAATGGGGAAAGCAGGACAACCCGCTCAGGGGAGATGCTGTTAATTCCTATAATGACGGCCCTGTGGAAGACGGCTCAATAATGGGCCCCTTTTATGAAATTGAGAGCTCTTCTCCTGCAGCATTTCTCAAACCCGGGGAAAAAATGACGCATGTGCAGCGGATCTTCCATTTTACCGGCAGTGAAAATGAACTGAACAGGATAACTGAAAAGATTTTCGGCCTCAGACTGGAACAGATTAAAGCCTCTTTAAAAAAGTAAATCCATGAAAAAGTACTTAATCCTTGCACCGGCGCGGAAAATGCTGATCCCCGCCGCCTTCTTCCTCCTTCTTTCCGGTTGCAGCCATAGTCCTGAAATCATCTGGGACAAATGGGGAGTGCCTCATATATATGCAGATGATGCAGCCGGAATGTATTATTCATTCGGATGGGCGCAGATGAGATCCCACCACGATCTTATACTGGGGCTCTATGCCCGGTCGAGAGGCCGCGCTTCCGGGTATTTCGGAAGCAGCTGCCTGGAAAGCGATAAATTGATGCTGACTTTCGGGATCCCGGAGCTCGCGGAAGCAGGGATAGGCAAAATGGATCCGGAATACCGGAAATACCTCGATGCTTTCGTAAAAGGAATGAATGATTTCATTGACCTGAACCGCGACTCGGTGGATAAGGAGCTTTTGCAGGTTTATCCTGTTGTCCCTGCAGATATCCTGGCTCATACGTACAGGGTTCTCTGGCTTGAATTCCTTGGCGGGGAAGACATAGTTACAGCTTTACGCATGATGAGCCCCGGATCGAATGCAATTGCACTTGCTCCTTCAAAAACCACAACCGGCAAGGCAATGCTTGTGATAAACCCCCATCTGCCGTGGCACGGCTTTTATACCTGGTTTGAAGCACAGCTGAATTACCCCGGTTTCAGCTGCTATGGCATTGCCCTGGCCGGAATGCCTGTTCTGACACTGGCTTTCAACAACAATCTGGGATGGGCTCATACGGTCAATCCCATCGATGCATCCGACCGCTATGAACTTGCATTAAAGGACGGGGGATATGTCTTTGACGGAGCTGTGAAACAATTCACACAAAAAAAATATATTATAAGGGTCAAACAACCAGACGGATCTTATTCCGAAATTCCCTTTGACGTGAAACATTCAGTGCACGGACCGGTGACGGGAGTCAGCGGAAATAAGGCATTGGCCGTCAGGATTGCCGGACTGGAGGAATTCAGGATATTTGAACAATACCACAAAATGGCTGCCGCAGGGAACTTCGGTGAATTCGAGTCGGCCATACGCATGATCCAGAACCCGATGTTCAACATTGTTTATGCTGACAGGGACGGGAACATTTTTTATCTTTTCAATGGAAATATCCCGGTAAGGAAGGAAGGCAATTTTCATTTCTGGAACGGGACCATTGACGGTACGTCGTCAAGATTCTTATGGGACAGATACCACAGCTACGATGAGCTTCCCAGGCTGCTGAACCCGGAAACCGGATTTGTTCAGAACTGCAACGAACCGCCCTGGTTCTGCACATACCCGCCGGTGCTGAAACAGTCTGATTACCCTGCCTATTTCTCATCATCATGGATGACGCTCAGACCACAACGGTCAATTAACCTGATAAGGAGCCGGCAGAAATTCTCCTTTGACCAACTGGTTGATCTTAAGTTGAATACCGGAATGGAGGCTGCCGACAGGTTTAAGAAGGATCTGATTGATGCTTCATCCCCTTCAGGCGATCCGTTGGTTCAGGAGGCAGTCAGGGTCCTCAGGGACTGGGACGGGAAAACAGATACCGGCAGTCGCGGTGCTGTTCTGTTCAACGCCTGGTGGCGGCTTATTGAGCCTGCTATGTTTGTCAGGCAGTGGGATCCCGGTGACCCTGTTGCCACACCATCGGGATTGAAGGATCCGGCAAAGGCGGCTGAGCTGCTTGGGAAAGCTGCTGCTGCTGTACAAAACTCATACGGATCCCTGAGTGTTCCCTGGGGTGAAGTTTACCGCTTCAGGCGGGGAAGCATCGATTATCCGGCAAACGGCGGATCCGGCGACCTGCTGGGTATCTTCAGGTCAATGAGTTTTGAAAAGGATACGGATAATAAGTTCAGGGCCGTTCATGGTGACACTTTCCATGCCGTAGTTGAATTTGGAGATGAACCGCATGCAATGATGTTGCTGGCTTATGGAAACTCTTCACAGCCGGGCAGCAGGCATTATGGCGACCAGATTCAGTACCTGTCTGAAAAGAAACTGAGGCCCGCTCTGCTCAAAAGAAAAGATCTTCGTGAGAATACAGAACTGACGGAAATTCTGAAAAAGTACAAAAAGTATTGATAATGAAAACAAATCTGAAGAACAGCCGGTCATACGGCCGTTTCCTCCCTGTGCACTGCTCCCTTTATTTGTTAATGATCCTGCTTGCCTGCCCCGTTAATACGGTGACTGGGCAGAAAAGCGGAGATCAGCAGAAAAAGATCAGCGGAACCGTAAGGGATGAAAGCAGACAGGCCCTTCCCGGCGCCGCAATCCTGGTTGAAGGAAGCACCTCCGGCACATACACCGACGCGGAAGGCAGATTCTCAATTGTGGTACCGGACGAAAACTCGGTACTGGTGTTTTCATTTCTGGGATACATAACCCAAAAAATTTCCGTAAAAGGCAGAAATGCGGTTGATGTTGAACTGAATCCCGATACCCGGACCCTTGATGATGTTGTGGTGGTGGGATATGGAACACAGAAAAAGATCAATGTTTCGGGAGCGGTTGATGTGGTTAGTTCGAAGGCCCTTGAGAAAAGGGCAGTAGCCAACCTGTCGCAATCGCTCCAGGGGATCTCCCCAAGCCTTAATGTCAGCGTTGGTAATTCGGGCGGCGAGATGGGCGCCCGGATGAATCTCAACATCAGGGGCATAGGCTCAATTAACGGAGGCTCCCCCTACATACTTGTCGACGGGCTGGAGCAGGATATTAATAATCTTAATCCTGATGATATTGAGAGCATCTCGGTCCTTAAGGATGCGGCCTCATCTGCGATTTACGGTGCCAGGGCAGCTTTCGGAGTTGTCCTTGTCACAACCAAAAGGGGCCGGAACGACGGGGTCTCAATCAGTTATTCAAATAATTTTTCCTTTGCAGCACCTACAATAGTGCCCCATTCTGTCGACTCAAAGAGATTTGCAACTTATCTGAACGTAGCTTCAGCGAATGACGGGAATCCTCCCTTGTTTCAGAACATAATTCTCAGCTACATAGATCAGTATCTTGCTGGTGAGATCGACTACTGGACAGCACCCTTTCCGCTTGCCCCTCAATACTGGCTCCTGAACCAGGGCGCATGGGCCAATACCGACTGGTATGACATCAATTATAAAAAATGGGTTCCCAATACTCTTCATAATCTCAGCATCAGCGGCGGAGATCAGAAAACCCAGTATTATGTCTCGGGTTCAGTGTTTGATCAGTCGGGCCTTCTGAATTTCGGAAAAGACGATTACGGAAGGTATACCCTGAACACGAAAATCAATACCAGGATCCTTGACTGGCTGCGCTTCAATCTTGCAAGCAAGTTCAGCAGCGTTAATATTGAGCGACCCAGTTATGACCGCAATCTCCTGTATGACCGTCTTGCAAGGCAATGGCCGACCAATGCGCCATATTTTCCCAACGGGACCCCCAATTACGAGGCGGTTCAGGTCTGGCTTGAACAGGGTGGAATGTACAAGGAAAAGAACAATGAACTGAGTATAATACCCGGATTCGAGATAGAACCCCTTAAAGGATGGGTTGTTTATTCGAACCTTCGCTGGAGAATGAACGATTGGGGAATGTCGAATCATGAAGCAAAAGTGAAGGCATGGCTTGCTGATATGACAATGACTTACCTGCGCCCCGAAAATAATTATTCAACAAATAACTACAGCGGATACTATGTCTCCCCCAATCTTTACAGTACCTATTCAGGAGCATTTGGAAAGCATAGTTATATTGTGATGGCAGGGTTTGAGCAGGAGCTTTTTACCTATGAGTCGTCGTATGCAAAGAGATATGATCTCATAAGTGATGAGGTGCCTTCCCTTGGCACTGCAACCGGGCGGCAGGAAGTAGCCGGCACAAAGGGTCATTCGGCCACGAGAAGCTATTTCGGCCGTTTCAATTACAGGTTTAATGATAAGTACCTGTTTGAGTTTTCAATACGCTACGACGGATCTTCAAAATTTCCACAGGGTTACCGCTGGGGTATTTTCCCGTCAGGCTCCCTGGCTTACCTGATCTCAAGGGAGAACTTCTGGGAACTTTTTTCAGGAGTGGTGAACCAGCTCAAGATAAGGGCCTCGTTCGGTTCCCTGGGAAATCAGAATGTAGACAATTATCTTTATATCGAAAGATTGCCGGTTTCAACCAACCTCCCGTACATTATGGGCAACGAACGGCCCAATTACGTGGGGATGGCCGCATCAATAAGCCCGGGGCTCACCTGGGAGAAGGTGAACACGAAAAATGCAGGTATCGATGCCGGATTTCTAATGAACAGGCTCAATCTGAGTTTTGATTATTTCATCCGGAACACATACGATATGCTGGGACCGGCTGAATCGTTGCCGGCTGTTCTGGGTACAACCGTACCAAGATCAAACAATGCTACCCTCAGAACAAGGGGTTTTGAACTTTCCCTCGACTGGCGCGATCACTACAGGGATTTTTCATACGGGGCAAAATTCGTCCTTTCTGATGCTGTCTCAACTGTTACGCGGTATTATAACCCGGATAAGCTCCTCAGTGCCAGTTATTATGAAGGAATGAGAATGGGAGAGATCTGGGGGTTCACCACTGCGGGCCTCTTTGAGTCGGATGAACAGGCCCGGTCGGTCGACCAGTCATATTTCTCTGCTGATGTGCTGCGGGCAGGCGACGTTTATTATAAGGACATCAACAACGACCGGAAAATCGATATTGGAAGAAACACGGTTGCTGACCCGGGCGATAAATCAATAATAGGCAATTCAACCCCGAGATTTGCCTACAGTCTTAACCTTAATGCCGGGTGGAGAGGCCTTGACCTGAACATGATATGGCAGGGGATAGGCAAGCGTGACCTCTGGCTCAACAGCCCGATATTCTGGGGCGCCGGAGGTATTTACTGGCTCACGGCGTATGAAGGACACATGGATTACTGGACCCCCGAAAATACCGATGCCTTCTGGCCAAGACCATATATGGACCACGGGAATAAAAATAAGCAGGTTCAGACCAGATACCTGCAGACGGGAGCCTTTCTGAGACTGAAATCACTTCAGCTGGGATACACAATCCCCCCCAAGCTTACGAAGAGATTGTACATAAGCAATCTAAGGATATACACATCGGGAGAAAATCTGCTAACTTTTACAAAACTGTTTGAAGCATTTGATCCTGAAGCAACCGATGGCGAAAGAGCACATGGATATATTTATCCCCTGCAAAAAGTGATCTCGGCCGGCCTGAGCATAACTTTCTGATATCATCGCAACATTAAAGATGAATTCCAGACATCATTCAATTATGAGAGAAATGAAAATACAATTCTGTACATTACTGATACTGGCCGGTCTTCTTGTTTCCTGTTCGGAGGACTACCTTAACCGGTCACCTCTCGATGAGATCTCACCTGCCGATTATTTCAGAACGGCTAACGACCTCAAACTATATGCCAACAGGTTCTATCCGCTTCTGCCGTCTCATTCAGGGCACGGGGGCGGAACTTTCTGGGTCGATGCAAACAGCGATAATCTCGTTCCGGGAACAGAAGATATGCGCCTCGCCGGAACACGCACCGTACCCTCTTCTGAAGGCGGCTGGAACTGGGATTACATAAGACAGGTTAATTATTTCTTCGATCATTGTTCCCTTCACCCGGGAGAGGAGGACCTCAAAAAAATATATATTGCTGAAGTCAGACTGTTTAAGGCAATGATCTATTTCGATAAGCTCAAAACTTTCGGGGATGTTCCGTGGTTTTCCAGGGCCCTTAACCCCGATTCGCCGGAATTGTATTCCGGGAGACTGAGCCGTGATATAGTTGCAGATTCGATCATAGCCTGTATTGATTATGCCATTGCAAACCTGAAACCTCTGCGCCAGTCAGAAGAATTCCGGCTTAACCGGGAAGTTGCGTTGCTGTTTAAAGCCAGGGTATGCCTTTATGAGGGATGCTGGGAAAAATATCACGGAGGCACCCCTTTCGGTGTGAAGGGAAAGGACGGGACGAAATTCCTGCAGCTGGCTGAAGAGGCTGCTGCCCTTCTGATGCAGACAGGTACTTTAAACCTTTACAGGGGACCAGCCGGGCAGGAGTATTCTTCTCTTTTTAATAAGGTTGATTACTCCGGAATTTCCGAAGTTCTCCTCTGGAAAAAGTACGACATCGGCCTGGGCGTTTATCACTGGTGCAGCCAGTACCTGCCATTTGGGGCTGGCAACGTGGGCGTGTCGCGAAGCATTATGGACGACTATCTTTGCTCCGACGGCAAACCAATTTCAGTCAGCCCTCTTTTCAGGGGATATGATTCAATTCAGGCCGAAACGGCGGACAGAGACCCCCGTCTTGCCCAGTCAATGCTTTTGCCAGGCGATGATGTTACTATTAATTCCCCCGGAGGATCTCTCGACAAGAAATGGTGGATGCCCGCTCTCGACCAGAGCCAGCAGTTCCGCGCCACCACGGGCTACTGCATGAACAAGGGGGCAAACCTCGATTATTACCAGCAGCAGAGTTCGGGCGGAACTATGGCAAGTATTTTTTTCCGGTATACCGAAGCCTTACTCATCTATGCTGAAGCAAGGGCAGAACTGGGAACAATAACGCAGGATGATGTGGATAAAACGATCAATAAAATCCGTGACAGGGTCGGAATGGTACATCTGGATATCAGCAGTATTGAAAACGATCCTGACTGGGATTTCCCGGAACTCTCTCCCGTAATAAATGAGGTAAGAAGAGAAAGAAGGATAGAACTGGCATTCGAGGCCTGCCGCTGGGATGACCTGGCCCGCTGGAGAGCCCACAGGGTGTTTGCAGGCAAACGTCCGAAAGGAATAAAATATATCGGCTCCAACCTCGAAGGGAAATATAAGGATTACCTGGGCAAACCCACAATAGTCATCGGACAGAACCTCTTTGTGGATTCTGACGGCCGGATTGACCCGTACCAGGTCAAATTCCCGAATGGTTTGGGATTTAACCCCGAAAGGGATTATCTTTCCCCGATACCAAGCGATGAACTGACTCTTAACAAAAAACTTGCTCAGAATCCGGGATGGTAAGAATCGTAATAATATTCATTCTGCTTACTCTTTCAGGGTGCACAGTGAACTCAGTCACCCTTGGGAAGCTTATTTCTGAAATGATTTCAGCCGGATCGGCGTCTTATTATCCTTACCCGGATTACAGGCTCCTGCAGGCAGGCAGTTACAACAGGAAATCCGTTTCGCCCGACAGCGCGGGGTGGTTTGAGAACAATGACATGTCTCACTTCATACGGGTTGAGGAAAACCAGGGCCGCAGGGAGTTTGTAATGCTCGACACTGACGGCCCCGGCGCGATTGTAAGATGGTGGATGACCTTTTACAGGGCGCAGGATGGCATAATCCGCATCTATCTCGATAAGTCGCAGGATCCTGTCATCCAGGGAGCTCCGGGTGATTTGCTGAGCGGGCCGCTTCTGGTCCCATATCCCTTTTCTGCCTCAGTGCAGGAAGGCGCTCCGCTCGGAGAGGAAGGCCGCGATTATGATTATAACCTGTATCTTCCGATTCCTTTTTCAACACACTGCAAAATAACCTATGAGTGTGATTCCCTCAGGATCCTTTATGATTACGAAGGAAGAGCTGTGCCGGAAGGATACTACTGGCCCGATGTATTCTATAACATCAACTACCGGATCTATGATAGAACCGTCAGGGTGAAGTCATTTACCCTGAAGGAACTGGAAAGGTGCAGAAATAAGTTCGCCTCTGCAGGGTCATTGCTGTTATCGGGGGTACCATTATCCGGCAGGAAGGTTTCAGGTGAGATGCGGATTCTGCCGGGCGACTCACTGGTGTTGTCGGATCATTCAGGCCCCTCGGCTGTCGGCTCCCTCCGGGCAAAGATCTCTTCATCCCGCCCGAACCAGTCCCTGCGATCGGTGGTGTTGAGCATCAGGGCCGACGGGATTGCTTCAGTGTGGGTTCCGGCCGGCGATTTCTTCGGAGCAGGATATACGTCACAAACCCACCGGACATTCTATAATAGCAGGGATTCCTCAGGGATGATGAGTTCCTTCCGGATAATGCCCTACAGAAAAAATATTTCCATCGCGTTTGTCAATTACGGTAAGGATACGGTTGATGTTACGGCCATGGCCGATCTGATCCCCTACAGGTGGAATGACCGGAGCATGTACTTCGGGGCCTCATGGCATGAGTACCACCGCCTGCGCACACGCGACGCGTCCGGCTCACCGTTCGACCTGACATTCATAAAACTCACAGGCAGGGGCCTATACGTGGGTGATCAGCTTACTCTTTTCAATGATACATACCACTGGTGGGGAGAAGGTGATGAGAAAACCTTTGTCGACAACGAACCTTTCCCGTCAATATTTGGCACAGGTTCAGAGGATTATTACGGATATTCCTTCGGACGCCGGGAAGCCTTCTCTCATCCCTTCCTTTCTCAGCCGGTGGGTATCGGAAATACGGGCAGGGGAGTGACAATAAATATGAGACACAGAGCACTCGATGCCATACCATTCAGGAAATCAATCGATTCGCGGATTGAAATGTGGCACTGGGCCGATATTGAAATGAACATTGCCCTTACATCTTATTACTACTTTTTTGATCCGGTGATCAGAAATATTGAGCCCGACATACCTTCAGTGCGGAAAAAAGTGGCCGTAAACAGACACGAACATGATGATGAAAATGAGTGAAGATCATGAAGAATCCGCTTAAATACCTCCTGCCTGTTTTTTGTACCATCGTTGCGTTAAATTCGTGCGCAAGGGGACCCGGCAGGATCACCCTGGATACTCTTTTTGAGGAAATGTCAGATCTCTCAAGGCTGCCGTCTGCAAAAGGGATGAACTACAGGGCTGTCCAGTATTCATCATACGACCGAAGAAGTGTCAGCCCTGATGACAGCACCTGGTTTGCCAATGAGGATGGTTTCGGGGGAGAACCCATCCCCGGATTTGAAAAAGTGCTTACCCCTCCCGACTCATCGGGTAACGGAACATACCTGATATGTGATGCAAGGGGACCGGGTGTGGTACAAAGACTCTGGACAGCAGGAATATCTGGAACTTTGAGGGTTTTCATTGATTCACCTGACAACCTTCTTTTCCATGGAAAGACAGAGGATTTCTTCAGGAAACCGGTTGAGATACTGACAGGTGACAACAGCCTCGGGAAATACGCTGAATCATTTTACCAGTATGATGCATCTTACTTCCCGATACCTTTTTCAAAAGGCTTCAGGATGGAATGGACGGGGAAGATCAGCGACATTCACTTTTACCAGGTGGGATTGCGCCTTTATGACAATGACCGGGAGGTGGAATCCTTCAGCAGGGAAAATTTCATGAAGTACAAGGCAGCGATGATCAGAACGGGTTCACTGATGAGGAATCCTGATCTCCGGCCTGCCGCAGCGCATTCCTCTTCCGTGAATGAGGAAGTCATACTGGAGCCCGGAGACAAGGCCCTGCTCATGGATCTGAAAGGACCATCCTCGATTGCCCGGTTCAGACTGAGGGCAGATGCCGGGAACATGGAGAATGCCCTCAGGCGGGCCGTGCTGAGGATCAGGTTCGATGATTCTGAAACTGCACAGGTGAATGCTCCGCTCGGTGATTTTTTCGGGGCCGCACCGGGAATAAACCCTTACGAATCCCTTCCCTTTTCTGTGCTTCATGATGGTACAATGACCTGCAGATTTGAAATGCCGTTTAAAGAGAGTGCGGAAATATGGATCGAAAATTATTCCACTGAAAGTATCAACGTGTCAGCGGAGGCGACCATCCGCCCTTTCAACTGGAAGAAAGGTGAATCGATGCATTTCCATGCCTTGTGGAGCATGGATCATGAGCTGACAACTTCAGAGCTTGATTCCCGGACATCAGACATTCCCTACCTGGTTGCCAAAGGAAAAGGAAGGATTGCGGGCGCAGCCGCGCTTATCCATAATCCCAGCGGGGTTCCCACCTCATGGGGCAATTGGTGGGGAGAGGGGGATGAGAAAATATTCATTGACAGGGATACTTTTCCTTCCTTTTTTGGAACCGGATCGGAGGATTATTTCAACTATTCCTGGTCGGCATCACGGATATTCTCGTATCCCTACTGCGGACAGCCAAGAAATGATGGTCCGGGCAACAGGGGTTTTGTTTCAAATTTCAGGTGGCATATCAGTGATGACATCCCTTTCCGGGAAAGCGCCTGCTTTCTTATGGAACTCAAACACCATGGAAAGGTTAAGGGATTTTCCTACGGCCGTATCATATACTATTACCTGCTGCCCGGAGGCAATACTGTTACAGGGTTATTTACCGCAGCTGACCTGGGAGGGATAAATTATGTACCATGGACGCCGGAAGCTTTCAAGGGCTCAGAGGGATGGCGTTTTGTTCAGGCCGAAGAACTTGCGGGCGGCAATGAAGGGGTCAGTTTTGAAAAAGATGATTTCTGGGCCGACTCCGGTGTCCTGAACTGGATTCCTGCCAGCGGGCAGGATGTCCTGAAACTGAATATCCCTTCCGGCAAGGGGATCAGGGAAACACGCATTGGAATAACCCTGACCCGCACCCCTGATTCCGGATCCCTGACCTTCAGGTTGAACGGGGAGCCGGTTCGATTCAGCGGCAGTGATACCCTCGGCATTTATACGGAGACAAACAGGCTGCTCGAAAATTATTTTTCCGGTACGGTCAGGCTGAAAAAAGGATCAAACGAATTGATGATCAGCATGCCCGGCGCAGACGGCAAAAAGACGGCACAAATCGACTTTGTGTGGCTGAGAAAGTGAATTCCGGAAACCCGGCAATCGCATAATCAACGTCAATACCTAGCATTATCAGGAAGATAAACAGGAAGGCTGACAAATGACGGAGTCTCGTTTCCATACCATACTGTCTGTGTTGAACGGCTTATGGTTTTTGCACCTGCAGCCTTTTCACAGCCATTGAGGTTCCGGTTGAACCTTGGGAACCAGGAGGATGTTATCACAACCCTCAGGGTGTGCCCGGGATTTAGCTGATATCCTGTTGCCCATACTGAGATCTCTGTTTTTTCAGGACCATCCCCGGTCATTTTAACTTCTGCCCCGCCTTCCTGGATGTTGATGATCCTGCCATCAGGGAACTCATCCTGCAGCAGCACATAAAAGTCGGTGCATCCTGCAGATGAGGAAAGCCAGAGAGTTGCGCTCAAAGGACCCAGGAGGATGAGGGGCCCGTTTTCAATTTTTTTCCTGAAAACCAACTGGTCCTTCCGTCCGGTGTTTGGATTCTGCCTGGCCGGCCCCACTCCTTTGCCGAGGGCAGTGCCTCCAAGGCTGGGATACGGATCAGCCGGATCGTATTCGTATGACAGACTGCCTTTTTCAGAAGGGATGCCAGGTTCGAGATATCCGCCCGGTCCGAGATGATAGGGAGTCATCGTGGTTTCCTTTGGCGGCCAGACATCTGAACCCGCATATTCGTTTCTTTCCATGATGAACAGATTGTATTTTGCATCCTTCATTGGACTTCCCGGCCTGGCTTTCCTGCCTTTAAGATACTGCCTGACATATTTAAAGATCAGTTTCGGATTCCCTGTTTTTTCCGTTCCGCCGTATTGATTGGCTTCTCCCGGTTCACCATGGGCCCAGGGGCCTATGACAAGCCTGCCGCGGTTATTTCCGGCTGAATCAAGCGCCAGGAAATCTGCTATCTGGCATTTGAGGAACAAATCATACCAGCCGGCCATTGAAAGAACGGGAGCATCGGTTATGCTCCTGAAATCCATCTGCTCCCAATAGCTGTCGTATTTATCATGGGCGATCCAGTCATTGTAGTAGTTGATGTCCCTGATTGCAGAATCATCTGCTGCCATAACCGGCAGGGTATAAAGCTTCTTCCTTATTGTGTCCTCATTAAGGTCATTAAGGGTGTGTGAAGCACTTGTAAAGCCCCATATTCCGGCTGTCTGCAGAGAGAAAAGCGAATCAGGGTAAACCAGGTCATACAACCTGGCACCTGTCAGCATCAGAGTCATAAAATCGAGGGAATCTGAAACGGCCCACTGGGTGTATCCCAGATAGCTTGCACCCCAGCCTGCCACTGTTCCGTCGGACCAGGGCTGCTTTCTTATCCATCGGATGGTTTCGAGGCCGTCTTTTCTTTCATTGATAAATGGATAGAATTCACCGCCTGATTGGTATTTACCCCTCACATCCTGGGTTATTACTGCTATGCCGAAAATATTAAAAGCCTTTCCCATCCACTCTTCAGCTTGTTTGCCGTAGGGTGTGCGGACCAGTACGGCAGGATATCTGCTTCTCCCGGCCGGGAGAAAGAAAGTTGTGCTGAGCCGTGTGCCGTCGCTCATGGTTATTTCGGTTTCCGTTTTCCGGCTCTTAAACCTGTTGATCAGCAGCAGCACACTCACTCCCGTGATGATAAGAATTACTGCCGCAGCCTTAAGAAACCTGCTATGTTTCTTCATTACAGGAGGTGTTTAACGCAATGGGAGAAGTTTAACACAGACGGGTAAATCAAAAAAAGCGGCCCGGAATGCCTGACCTGTGGTTGCGGTTTCCGGGCCGTACAATGACAATGCATAAGCAGACATTACTGTTTCGGTATGAATGTCATGTGGTACATGTGTGTCGGCAGGTTTGCGAAGTCAGCGCCTCCGGGTGCCGCTGCACCCTGATACATGCAGACCATTATGGCTACTCTCAGCTGGGTCGGGGAAATTGATTTGATAATAATGTTACTGGAAGTTGAAAAGTCGAGGAACCCCAGAAACGAACCGGGCGAGAGGGAGAACCATTTCTTTCCTGAAAAAACCACATTCTTATGCGCAGGGGGTACTGCGGTTTCGGAAGGATTTGTTATTGCATCGACAGTAATATCTGTTTCCCTGATCTCCCAGGTGGCTCCTGCCGGCTGTACATAACCGGTGGCCCGGCATGTTCCATAGGGAGTGTTGCTCTGATCCACGGTGATCCCATTGAAAAAGGCAAACAGGGAAATTGCCAGTACCGTATCATTCTTCGTGTCAATTTTGAATGAGCCGTCATACTTGAAGGTATATTCCTCCTTTTTGCCATCAAGTCTTTCCTTGCCCATCCATCCGTAGAAATCAGCCGGTATAGGTATGAGAACAAGCATGTTGGGCTCAATGGCGCTGGCTCCGTCACCATCTACAGGGCTGTCTGTCTTCAGCACCCAGGTCTTGCCGTTTGCAGCTCCCGGCCCTCCGGTCAGCATTACTTTGTAATCTTCAAGGCTCGGGGTAACTGTTACCTTTATCTTCTTCTCGGCTGATCCGCCTTCTCCGGTTACAACCAGCTTAACCTCAAATTCGCCGCCGCCGGCATATGTATGCACCGGATTGGCCTCCGTACCTGTCTGTCCGTCGCCGAAATCCCAGGCATAAGTGTCAGTATTTGTTGCAACAGCTGTAAAGGTTATTTTCAGACCCTCTGCCTTAATAGTAAAATCACATGTGGGAGGATCCTTTGGGGCAGGATCTTTCTTGCATGAGGCCAGGCCGATGACAAGAAGAGCTGTCAGGAAGCTTCCAAACAATAATTTCTTTTTCATATCTTAAATTGTTGGTTAAATTCTTTGAACAAAATTAAGCTTAAACGTTTAAATAAACAAATTTATCTGCATTTTTTTTACCTGTCCTTTTTTTAAGCCCCGAAGGGACCGGAAAAAGAAACAATCTTTTTATCTGGGTTACCCACAGGACAGGTTGCGCAACATCCCGCAGGGATACCGGGATCACGGACAATCAGGATTTCATGACCCTGACCAATGCCGTTTTTCATCCTGTGCTGCGGAACGGGGAAATGAACGGCAAAAATTGCATTGATCCCGTCGCTTTCCATAAAATTGCCTTTTATTTTGCTTAATCGTTAAAGGAACCTGGGCGAGAGACGGCCCTTGAATTTTTCCGGACATCTGCCTGTGATAAGCCTGGATAACCCGTTGAGCTGGTCAACTGACCGGTAACGGCAGGATTGCAGAATCTCCTTCACACCGGTATTATTTCAGGAAATGTTTAAACAGTTTTTGATAAAAGCCAGACCGGGAACTGAAAATATTTATCTTTACCAATGGCATTACCGGCCGCCCACGGGCTTTTTTACCGTAACCCTGAACTAATCAGACATATATCATGAACAAGAATCTTTTAAATACATTGGTGCTGCTGCTGTTGGCCCAGTTCTGTGCTGTTCCCGCTTCATTTTCACAGATGAAGGGCCTTCGAACCATATCAAAGACGGAACTGAAATACAATCTCGACTTCCTTGGAGCAGTTGAATTCCGGGGAAGGGAGACTCCTTCACCGGAACTGGACATAGCCACTGTTTTTATCGGCAACTGGGCCAGTCATGCAGGACTAAAACCGGTAATGAGTGACGGCTCATTCTACCAGACAGTGCCCGTAACGGTTACATCGGTTTTTCAGCCCGGTACCCGGATAACTCTTTCAGGGGGAGCCGGCGACAAGATTTACTATTTCGGGAAGGAACTGGGCGGAAATTTTTCACGGAGCGGCACTTACCGGGGTGAAGTTGTCTTTGCCGGGCTGGGAATAAGCGATCCTGAAGCCGGGTGGGACGATCTGAAGGATCTTGACCTGAGAGGAAAAATTGTTGTCATACTCGATGCCCAGCGTCCGGGAACGGTGTTCCCGCTGGGATTCACCATGACCGGCAGGCTTATGCCCAGGATTTTTGAACTGCGCAACAGGGGGGCCGCTGCCGTCCTGTCAATAGTGAGCCTGGAAAGGGAGATGAAGAGAGCCGGTGGACAAAAAATATTTGACTACATACCGGAAGGCAGAATGACGCCGGTATATGATACACAAAGAACCAACTCCGGCCCGGCGGCGGCTGTTCAGCCGGGAGGTGAGCAGTCAAGGCCGCCGCTGCCTTTTGAAAGGGCGGAGATAAGCCACGGCCTGGCTGCTGATATGCTTGGGATCACCAAAGATGAGATTGCAGGGATGTTCAGAAAGGCGGAACAGGGGCTGCAGGTGCCGTCATTCGCCGTTCCCGGCATCAATGCCCGGCTTGATGTGGAAGTTGAAACCTTCCCGTCGGTGTCACGCAATGTGCTGGCACAAATCGAGGGATCGGACCCGGCACTGAAGAATGAATACATTGTGATCAGCGGCCACCATGATGCACGCGGCATTGACGACGGGGCCATCATCGCCGGGGCCGACGACAATGGAAGCGCCTGCGTTGCACTGATGGAGATTGGCAGGGCCCTGCTGGCTGAAAGACCGAAAAGATCGGTCATTCTTGCCTGGTTCACCGGGGAGGAACAGGGGATGAACGGATCACACTATTTCGTTAACAACTGCCCGGTGCCGGTCGAAAAGATCAGCGTGTGCCTGAACATGGACATGATCTGCCGCAATGATCCCGACAGCCTTTACCTTGTGGGCTCCGACCTGCTAAGCTCCGAACTGGATGCATCGATAAGAAAAGTGAATAGAAAATACGGGGTGAACTTCACATTCGATTACCTGTACTCAAATCTGACCCATCCGCAAAGGGTGTATTTCAGAAGCGACCAGTATCCGTTTGTCAGGCTGGGCATCCCGTCCGTGTGGTTCTTCTGCGGCTTCACATATGACTACCATACTGAGTGGGATATCATTGAACGCGTTGATTATGACAAGCTTTATAAGACAACCAGGCTTGTCTACCTGACTGCATATGATACCGGCAATATGAAAAACCTTGCCAGGCTCGATGTAAATCCTGCCGTCACCTCACGCGGAAAACATAACCTGCCGGAGAAAAGCCTGTTTGGCGGACGCTAGATCCCGTTCCGGTCCGCTGCCCTGGGTCATATTCAAGCGGATCCTGTTCAGCCGGCTCAGGCTGAACAAAATACCATTGCTGAACCCCGACCAGGAAAACACTGTACGCACCGTGCATCATAACCGGGTGATAACGGCCCCGGTCCTGGTAAGAAGATTCTATTCTGATCGTGTATTTGCTATTCAGGAGACTTTGTGTAACATTCATTGAATATTTTTCGTAAATATTATAATAAGCATCTGTTTTACGGGTTTTATCAGAAAAACAACAAGGATTTGACATGAAAAGGAATCGGCTTTTAACAGTTGTGGCTTTGCTGGCTTTTATAACCGGCAGTTGCACCAAAGACGACATTAAACTGTCTGAATATGTTGTAGGAACCTGGAAATCACAGGAGATTACTCAGAGCGGGCCAACCAAGATTGGTTCTAAGGTGACCTTTATGATTCTTATCAACGAAAACAAAACCTACATTCTTTCCATGCATTTTTCCGAAGGCGGTGGCTCCGTTTCCATGCCTGAGGCTGAGTATGTGATTGATGAATCAAAGAACCGGGTAACCATTAAAAAACCCGATCTCGGGCCGGCCAAAGATTCTGAAGACTCGATTACTTTTGAAGTTGAGTGGGAAAAGGACAGCAAGAGCATGACGTGGACCCCACTGGATAATGCGAATGCCCCCACTTTCATCTGGACAAAGCAAAAAGCAGTTGCAGAATGAGGCATCGGCAGCTTGTGTTCAGGTTTCCTTCCGAATACCGGCTCATTTATCTTCAAAGCTATATTGAGGGAAGCGTCTGGGGCAGTTTCGGGTCAGAACGCTTCCATGCTTCCAATGTGCACCGAGGAGGATTGCACCATCCGGTGATCAGCGATTTTGCTGACGCACATTGAGATTAAGGTAAACTGAATGCGGGCCCAAAGGCCTAGGCCATTCTTACGATCGCCGGATGGAAAGTGCCAAGGATCTCTACCAGATCTTTCTGGTGATCCATTACCTCATGAATGTCCTTGTATGCGAATGGCGATTCATCAGTGCCTGCACCCAGCAGCTCTATTCTCCTGCTATCGAGGTATTCCTTCATCTGTTTTTCCGACAGGTCCTTAACAGCCGCGTTGCGTGACATTTTGCGTCCGGCACCATGGGAGGCCGAATTCAATGATTCCTCATTGCCTTTACCAGCCACAATAAACGCCGGGGAGGCCATGGTGCCCGGGATAACTCCGATATCACCAGTGCCGGCCGGGGTGGCCCCTTTCCTGTGTATGACAAGGTCCCCGCCAGTGGCAAGGGTCTCCTTCCATGCAAAATTATGATGATTCTCAATGATTACCAGCGGCGTTTCACCAAAAGCCCTGGCCAGGCGGCGATGAATGATGCGGTGGTTTGCATGCGAATAATCTCCTGCCAGGTTCATGGCTGCCCAATATTCCTCTCCTTCTTCAGAGCCAAGCCCGAGCCATGCCAGTTGTCCTTCTGCACCCCTTAGCCCCAGCTTCCCGCTGGCAATGCCGGTATAATGCCTGCATAGCTCGGCTCCGAAATTGCGCGAACCGGAATGGCTCAGAACACCAAAATATTCACCCGCCTGAAGCTGTATCAGTTCTGAATATTGAGGGATAATTACAGAACCCACATCCACAAAATGGTTCCCATGGCCGGATGTACCCAGCTGTGCCGCAAACTTTTTATGAAGGGTTTTTAGAAATTTTATTTCATTAAACTCCTTTCTCCCAAGAATTTCATGATCCTGTTCATCCCTGAATCCGGCCAGACCGAAACGGGTCTCACTCATCAGTATCCTCTTTATCTGTTCCCGGTCATCAATAATCTTCCGGGGGGAAAAAGGAAACACCGAAAGGCACATTCTGCAGCCAATGTCCATTCCAACCCCATACGGGATTACTGCATTGTATGCGGCCAGCACACCGCCGATCGGCAGTCCGTATCCCACATGTGCGTCAGGCATCAGGGCACCTTTTACCGAGATGGGCAGCCGCATTGCCATTTCCATCTGCCTTATGGCCTCAGGATCGATCAGATCTTCACCGAATATTTTAAAATCATGCCCGGATTTTTTCAGGTCAGCAGCCATCCTGCTTTTAACGGATTTCTCAGTTAAAAGCTGAGCCAGTTTACCCCAGACCCGATCATTCAGATACTTGTCTGGTTGCAGGTTTATCTTTTCCAGAATGGCAAGAATTTCCTCCCTGCTGCTCCTTTTAAGGTCCTTCTTTACCAGATTTATGGCAAATGAAATGACACGGTCACTTTTATAGCCGATGCGTTTGAGTTCCTGCCCTCGTATTTTTATTTTACCCATGGCAAGTATTCCTGTATCCGGTTAAAGGGAGCCTCCCGGAGACTCTGGATGTTAAAAATAAGCTTTTATTGTCAATCCGGAGACAGACTCCGGTATTCATCAGTTCAGACCCGGTATCCCCCGGTATTCGGTCCTGGCACCGGTGAGGCAGTGTTCCTGCCGGGCACCGGATGTTTCCGGAACCTGCTTACCGGCTGCAACCAGAATTCCGGATCAGGGCAGGACAAACAACTTTTTTCAAAGGACTCATGAATGACTGATTGTGTTATCGGGATCCTGTTCCCTGTCTGATTTTTGCGAGACATCTTTCTATCATTGACACAGCCCGGTCGATAGATTCTTTTTTTGTCCTGAATGCCAGTATGGCCACGCGGATTACAAACCGGCCGTCAATAACGGAAGAGCTTAAAAAAACATCTCCGTCGGCATGAATTTCCTTCATCAGCTGCCTGTTCTTTTTATCTGCGTCCGTTTCAAACGGATACCAGAAATAGCTGACCGACAGGTCTGGCTCGGGTCCGAGGCTGAATCCCAGTGCGTTGAGCCTGTTTCTGAAATATTTTACAAGCAGAAGTTTTTCCTCAAGGCATGAAATAAAGGGCTCTGTCCCGTGGATTTGCAGGGGCAGCCATACCCGGAGACCCCTGAAATGTTTCGTCAGTTCAGGCGAGAGGTTTGACGGGCTTTGTATCAGCTCTTCCGTAGCGGCATCCTGCATGTAGTTTGCAGCATACTGGTGCGAATGCAAAACACTGGCCTTGTCCCTGACCAGAACCGCGCCAACGCCGTAGGGAATGAACAAGCCCTTGTGAGGATCAACAATGATTGAGTCGGCCCTTTCAATCCCCCTGAACAGTTCCTTTTTTGAGGTCATGATGAAGAATCCCCCGTAAGCGGCATCGGCATGAAACCAGAGGTTGTTGTTTTCCGCGATTTCTGCTATCCCATTCAGGGGATCGACAGCTCCCGTGTCGGTGGTTCCCGCTGATCCGATAACGAGAAAAGGCCTGAGCCCGGCAGTTCTGTCGCTTTTCACCAGTTTTTCGAGTTCACCGGTTTTCATCCTGTGATTGCCATCCATGGGAACAAAACGGATGATCACATCTTCGAGGCCTATGATCCGCAATGCTTTTTGTACAGAGTGATGTGCCTGGCCGGTCACATAAACAACACTTTCCCGAACTGACTCGTTTTTCACCTGGTATTTGTCCCTGGCGGCCGTGAAAGCGATCAGCGCGGAAACTGATCCGCCTGATGTCAGATTTCCCACTGAACTGACGGGAAATGAAAAGACTCTTTTCAGCCAGCTGATAACTTCATTTTCTATTCCGGCTGCCCCGGGTGATGCATAGTACACGCCTGCATACGGATTGGTAACTGCTGCAATAAAATCGGCAAGGGCCGCGGTAAAGATCCCGCCGCCGGGGATGTACCCCAGGTGTTTGCCCGATGCAGCATTGATACCGGTTTCCGCTACTTCTTTCTGGTAAATTTCAAGAAGTTCAGCCATTGTTTTTTTATTGTTGCTTATTTCCAGGGATCCAGGCTGCCTTTCATGGAAAACATTACTGTCATTCAGTCGGGCGATAAACTCATTTGTATAATCCGCAACCAGTTTAAACAGGGCGATCCTCTCTGATGCCGGGATATCAAGTTCACGGCCCGATTGATTCAGTTCATGGAGTTTGTCAATGATCTCTTCAGTGTTCATAAGGTCTGCTTGAAAAAGGATATTAATTCCGGGCAAAGTTATTTGATTTTTCACAGGCTGTTCCTGCCTGCCCGGTGATTTGGCATGAATGCGGCTTCCACGGGAGGACCGTAATTCCTTTTCGTGCCGTGACAATGATTTCCGCTGCCTGTCCTCACCAGCCGGATTAGTCGGAAATTAGTGCTGCCCTGAATTCAGATCATAACCGGGTTGAGATTATTCAGTGATCCTGACGAATCTGTATTACAATGCCATTCAACCAGGAGTTCCGGAGTAATCCCAAAAGGGATACCGGAGAGAGCAATGCGTTTATCCAGTTGATAAAGCAAGCAGACCATCCCTGTGGGAATGTGAATGATGTTATTTTCGGAAAAAATTAACTCCGGCAATTCCGGCCAGAACCATTATCCCTCCGATAATATGCCAGGGATGAAGGCTCTCGTTCAGGAAGAACACTCCGCCAAACACCGATATCACCGGGCTGAAATTATTGAATATTGACACCTGCGCGGCAGGGATCACCGACAGGGCATTGTTGCCGAGGAAAGAAGTCAGGAACGTTGAAAGAATTCCAAGGTAGAGAATGGGCCAGAGAAATCCCGGGTTTTTAAAAGCATCAAAATAGTGGGCAAGGCTTCCTGATTTTACATGCATGACGACCGCAGCGAGATTGAACACCACGCATGCCGTGAGGCTCATGAAGAAGGTGATGTCCATGGAGTTGTAATACCTGTTGGCTTTCCTGCCCAGGATATAATAGATGGCTATTGAGATCACCGACAGGAGGATCAGCATGTTGCCCTTCATGGTTTCACCGGTTATTGCGGTCATCCCGTTCCTGTACATGATATAGACAACCCCGGAAACAGACAATAACACGAAAAGGATCTGCAGCGGGGTATTTTTTTCTTTAAGGAACAGGAAGGCGAGAATCAGGGTGATTACCGGTGTGACCGCCGAGATGATCCCGGCCTCCGAGGCAGACGTGTATTTGAGTCCAAGAGTTTGAAAACCGAACAGTAGCAGGGGGTAGAACAGGGATAATGCCAGGAGGGGGAGAATGTTTTTCCTTTCTATTCCTGGCCGTTCTCTCCTGTAAAAGGCATAATAAATGATTAATCCGGCGGTGGCGGTGGTGAAGCGATGAGCCAGCAGGTCGGAAGGAGGGGCGTGCCTGAGGGCAATCTTGACAAAAATGAAGGAAAACCCGATGATCAAAGTCATCAGTGTAAGGCCAGCGTAGGCCCATGCTTCTTTTTTGCCTGCATTCATCCGGCCCGGAATGTGACCGGTAAAAGTAGCATAAGTTTATGAACCGTCCCGCTGCCTGATCACTGATATTCATCATGCGGACACCTTAATAAGGTATCTCTGACCGGTAAGGTTGGCTTAACGGACCCACGGCAGTAATTCCCTGACTCTGCCCGGAATTGCGGGAGCTGTGCTGCATTTGCTTAACCGCTCAACTCCCTGATCGCTTCTTTTTTCAATACCGTATCGCTCATTCAGCTGCACTGATGAACCCCGTATGATTGGCCAAAAAAACAAACACCAGTGAATAAAATCGCGTTCAATCGCGTGTGGTTCCCTGTCCGGGGGGGTCAGACAGGGAACCGACCTGTAAAATATATTATATGCGGATGAAATAAAAAATCAATGCCCGCCAGTCGAAAATAACCGGCGGTCGTTTACGGCCGGGTTATTATCCTGTTTTATGAGTCCGGGGTTTCAGACCACCTGATAATTTAATATCATTTTGCAGTTTTGTCCATTCTAACTTCAATTTTCTCACTGAAATCAGGGAGGGGGGTTACAAGATTGCCCACATCGGACCAGTCAGAATTCATGATGCTCATGGAAAAGGACATCGCATCGGAGTTGATCTTAAAGGCTTCCCGTGATATTCCGAGTTCCATTCTGATTTTGTTGCCCTCTTTCTCGATATATCCCGGCTTTATGGCATTCTCAGCTTCATATTCCAGGAACGGCCAGCCGGGGTCACCTTTTTCAAGATCCACAATGCCGGGAGCAAACCAGCCGCCGTTGTATATGTTTCCCTCACAGCTGTAATCCACACCCATCTCCTTCATGGCAAATCCCGTGGATACCGAATTGTCGGCATCCATGTAGATACCGTAAATGTGATCAATCATCCCGGCATTGACTTCCACGGAATCAAATTCAACAAATATGTAAATAAAATTGGCATCATAATCCACCCTGGCGGCGTTGACGGCCCCTTTGCCCGAGAGTATAAAGTCGGGGTAATTGACATTGTTCCAGTCGTCAAATGATTCATCATCAAGGTTGACTACAGATGCTTTATCAACTCTCAGCATTGTGCGGAAAACATAGTTATTGCCCTGAAAGCTTCCGTTCATGGTGATCAGGTAGTAACCTATCTTATTGTATGTGTGGGTAACTGAATCACCCTGAACAACCGGTGATGAGTCTCCAAAATCCCAGGAGACCTCCGTTGCACCCTTTGTAGCATTGGCAAAGGTGACTGTTAATCCATTGTAGTAGGAGCGGAAGTCAAGGGGCGGTGTTTCCTCGAGATCATAACTGCCTTCCTCGCTGCAGGAAAAGATGAAAAACGCCATTAGCGCAAGGATGGTTAATTTAAAGGATATTATAGATTTCATATGCCTGATTTTTTCATTGGTTCTGAACGCAAAGTTTGTTTGTATTTATCTCACTGCCGGGTATGGGATAAATCACATCAGGATCATCGGGATGGAAAAGCACGCCTCCGGTGCTCAGACCTGGTTCGGTTCCGGTGGGGACGCCATTATAACTGTCGAGATGAAACCCCCAGTAATTGCGAACAATATCCATTCCGTTCCTGAGGAGGTCAAATATCCTGTGGCCCTCGAAGGCTAATTCAATTCTTCTTTCCCTGAGAACGACTTCAAGTATCGCGTCCTCCCCGATTGATCCTGCATCATACAGATAGTGGTCAATGTCTTCTCCATCAGGAGCAATAAAGCGATTTTCCCGTATTATATTGATATCATCAACCGCAGCCGGCACATCACCGGTTTTCGCGAAAGCTTCGGCCCGGTTCAGATACACCTCGGCGAGCCTTAAAAACACCGGAGAGCTGAGGGTCGGCGATCCATTCTGCCCCGAAAATTTGCTTATATAATACAATCTCACACCATTCTTAACTGCCGGTTCAGCGGTGAGAATGTATTTCCATCGCTGATCGATATCCGTCATACTTGTGCCAAATCCCATATCTTTCATTAGGGAAGGAGTGGCCCCTTCTTCCCCCCAGCAGTTGTTTCCGTTATAGATCATTGAAGCCACCGAGCCTTCAAGCTGATCATCAACCGGGTTGAAAGGGATCAGCCAGATACTTTCAGGTGAGGACTTTGCATTCGGAAAAAATGAAGGATAGCTTTCGGCGCTTTCGAGTGCGAACCTGTCTGAATCAATAACCCTGCCCGCATACAAAATGCAGCTGTCAGGCTCATTCTTGTAGAGATAAACCCTCGACAACAGGGCCCAGACTGCCTGCCTGCAGGCGTACTTGTGATTATCCGCGGCTCTTTCCGGGGGCATCTCGTCACTCATAAGAGCATCGGCCATTTTAAGGCTGCTGATAATATAGCGGTACGATTGCTCCAGTGTTGCCCTTGCCTTGGGTTTATTATCAGACTTGTCTTCGCGCAGGATCACACCGGGCTTCTGCCGGTTGGCAGTATTGTATGGAAGGGCAAAAAAGCGCAGCAGGTTGTGTGTTGCATAAGCTCTCAGAAAATAGCTTTCACCCTTCAGCTGGTCTGTCAGCGGATCACTGCCTTTAAGGTCTGCCATTGAGATGGCCACATTGGCGCCATAAATGATTTTGTATGAAATCTCCCAGAAATAGTTGATGTTTGATTTCTCAGCTGTCCTGTCACGGTATCTGAAGCTGTTTATCAGATCATCCTCCGTTTTATAGGCGCAGACTATATCGTCACTTGAAAAATCGCTCATCTGATAGAACTGCCTGATATAACAATGGCTACCCCAGTCGGCAGATTCCTTGAACATTGCATAAAGTCCATTGACCAGGCTGGGCAGACCGTCCCCGGTTGTTGTCATTTGCTGGCTTGTGAGCGCATCTTCAGGTATAACATCAAGCTCACACCCGCTCATTGCTGCAATTATGAGCATAAGGCCCGCATATTTCAATATTTCTTTCATGGTTTTACTAATTTAAAATCTGATATTCAGGCTCGCAAGAAATTGCCTGTTATTCGGGTATTTGAATTCAGCATAGCCGGGAAGATAACCCTGACCGGGCGTGATGGATACTTCCGGATCCTGGCCCCAGAAGTTTGTGAAAGTGTAGACATTGTTTGCCGATACCGAGACCTGGATGCCCTTCAGCTTTAACCCGGAGACAATTCCGGAAGGTAAATCATAGGAAAGAGTAATATTCCTTATTTTCAGGAAACTTCCGTCATCAATGAACCGGGTTGACGGATCAAAGGAATTTCTCGCGTTCTGGGGAAGGGGTTTTGTTGCGACATCCCCCGGTTTCTGCCACAGCTTGTAATCATCTCTCGGCATCATCACATTAAACTGTGTTTCATTCAGATCATGATCCACATATCTCCTGAAATAATTGAAGATCCTGTTTCCGTAAACGTAGGAAAAGTTGCTTTTCAGGCTGAAGGCTTTATATCTGAACTCCGAAGCGAATCCTCCCTGGTATTTTGGCATGGGCGAACCATATTCAATATATCCTGCATCCTTGTATTCATGGGTCGTTTCGCCATTTCTGCCAACCCACAGTATTGAACCATCGACGGGATCAATGCCATAAAATTCCTTGGCATACCATGAGTACAGCGGAGCTCCGTTATGATAGACCTGCATTACACCATAATTGTTTGTTGTTACTATGGTGTCAGAGGCGAAACCGGAGAGCCTGTTCCTGTTTATTCCGAAAGAAACATCAAGCGACCATCTGAAACTGGTTGTTCTGATGATTTCTGCGCTGATACTCATATCAACCCCTGTGTTGAGATCCCTGCCGATATTTTGCCACTGGGTTCTGAAACCGCCTGAGGGAGGTAGGGCTCTTTCAACCAGGAGGTCTTTGGTCATGTTCCTGTAAAAGTCAGCTTCCACGGAGATCCTGTTAAACAACGCCAGTTCAAAACCTGTATTGAACTGTTCCGTCTGTTCCCAGGTCAGGTCAGGGTTTCCCATCTGGATCGGGACAGCCGCAGGTTGTTCGTCATATTGCGAAGAGAAACTGAACATTTCCATGTATCTGTACGGTCCTATATCCTTCATCCCGGTTTTGCCCCAGCTGGCCTTGAGCTTAAGGTTTGTAACCGCCGGCAGGTTCCTGATAAAGTCCTCATTGCTCAGCATCCATGCGGCGGAAAGGCTGGGGAATTTTGCGGTCCTTTTGTTGGGGGCAAACTGCGACGACTGGTCAATCCTGTAGGATGCGGAAAGGAAATACTTCTGCCTGAAGTTGTAATTGACCTGGGATATGAGCGATTGCATAACTGACTTCTCGGGAGCACCGCTGATCTTGTAGGAACCCGAAGCCACGGAAGGCACCCTCAGCCCTTCAGGAATGCCCATGCCCGAGCCGAAAATAAAATCATCCGTCGACCCTTGTGCCTCGTATCCGAGCAGGCCGCTGAACGAATGGATACTGCCTTCCAGATTGAACTTCAGCAAGTTCGTTGTAATGCCTCCGTAGTTTAAATTGCTTTGAGAACTGACATATCCAATACCATAATAGACTATGTTGTCAGCCGATTTTGAATAAAAGGTTTTATCCATGAAGGAATTGGCACTTAGTCTGTTGGTAGAGGAAAAAGTGAGCCACTTATTTAATTTTACATTCAGATCAAGGTCATAATCAAAGCTGAAACCCTGGTTGCTCAGTTCTGAGTTCTCCGATGCCTGGATCGGATTAATTTTGTCTTTTGACCATATTCCCCCGGCAGTTTTAAAGCTTCTTGCCTTCCCTTCCTCATCATAGGGATCGTCCCAGGGCATGCTTACATAGGCATAATAAATGTTCATATAGTCGGCCCCCCTGTTCCTGGATCCGCTGAGATTGATGTTGTTTGAGAGTGAGACCTTTTCGGAAAAATTATAGGTTGTATTGGCCCTCAGGTTTATCCGCTTGAACCCGGAATTTATAAAAGTGCCTTTTTCATCATAGTAACTGGCTCCTATATAGTACGATAACTTATCACTTCTGCCGGAAGAAGAAAGAAAGTAATTCTGGATCGGTGCAGGTTTGAATGTTTCAGCGAGCCAGTCGGTATTAACATCCAGCAGGGACCCGGGCCTGGCAGCCTTGAATTTCCTGTCATCCACATAATAGGTTGCCGGATCGCGGAAAAACTCCCTGTGATAACTGTACAGCGTCCTGCTGTCCATCATGGAAGTGTGCCCGTGATCGGCAATCCTGAATCCTGCAACAGCCTTGAATTCAAAAAGGGGTTTCTCGGAAACGGCTTTTTTAGTGGTCACAACCACCACGCCCCCGTTGGCCTGTGATCCGTACATGGCCGTTGCACCGGCGTCCTTCAGTATGGTAATGGTTTCCACATCGTTGGGATCAAAGGTTCCTCCAATGATCCCGTCCACAACATACAGCGGACCCTGCGGTGCACTGAAGGATGATATCCCCCTGATGCGTATCTCGGAAGCGGCCCCGGGTGCACCTGAACTGTTTACCACCTGAATGCCCGGAGCCTTGCCCTGAAGCATGGATCCGACATCATTTGAAGTAACATCGATCAGCTTGTCCGAGGAGATTGTGCTTACTGCACTCGTGATCTCATTACGTTTTTTTGTACTGTAACCCATGACCACAACACTTTGCATTGCAATGATCTCAGGTTCCAGCGCAACGTTAAAAGTTGTGTTCTTTCCTACGGCCACTTCCTGGGTCTTGTAGCCTATAAAACTGAAAACCAGAATATCACCCGCCCCGGATACTGTCAGACTGAAGGAACCATCCTGGCCGGTGACCGCACCCTGGGTTGTTCCCCTTATCAGGACATTCACCCCGGGCATTGCCTGCCTGTCCTCGGAAGAGATGACCTTACCCTTTACAGGTATCTGTCCTGAGGCGGCTGAACAGATTGCAAGCGCACATAACAGGACCCCTGCTTTTTTAAAAGAATTGAATAATGATTTCATCAACGTTAAGGTGTTTTTCAGAGATTGAATTTTGGGCCAATTACATTCTGAAAGTAAATTACGATTTTACCCGACAGAAGAAACAGACTCCCGGATCTTGAAAAGTTTCAGGAAATCCATTTTGAGGTTTCATTTAATCTTACATAAAAATAAATTAATTCTCTGAAATCACCGATCTGTAGTTCCGGATATTTATAAATGTATTTTTAAAAAACAGGAATACAATCCGGATACGGGTGTGAGATTTCGCTGAAAGCTTCTTCCTTTGCTTTGGATTACCTGCTCCGGGCATGAAAACACCAATGCAGGTTGAAAAAATCAACAAGTTTTTGAATATGATATTTTATACATTTGCGGTCAAATTGATTTTTAATGTCTGGTTCCATTGCATTCATCATCATCATTGCCCTGTCGCTGTTGATATTTGCAGTTTCTGAGTCACTTAAGTATTATCTCACCCTGGCTTTGCTGCTGGCCGGTGCTGCACTTACAACCCTCTGGAGCCTTGACATACTTGCACTAACGGCCCCGGCAGGGGAATTGATCCTTTTTCGGCCGGCTCACGGCCCCGGCTTTGTTCTGACACTCGATAGCCTTTCGGCATTCTTTGTTATTGTTATTAATATAACAGTGCTGACCGGATTCTTTTATGCCCGGGCTTATCTGGCCCCTTACCGGCAGAGGATCCACGCGCTGCGTTTTTCAATTCATTTTTTTTCCTTTTTCTGGCTGTGGCTCTCGATGCTGATGGTTGTCATGCTGCGCGACGGTCTTGCCTTCCTGGTGGCATGGGAGATCATGGCCCTGTCATCCTTCTTCCTTGTGATTTTTGAGGCGGAAGACAGGAAGATCATGAAAACCGGTATCAGTTATCTCATCCAGATGCATATCGGGATGTTTTTCATATTGATTGCCTTTCTCCTGGTTTATAAAGCCACCGGGCGGTTGAGTTTTGATGCCCTGGCTGAATATTTTACCGGTCAGCGCAACCTGCCGTTATTCCTGCTTTTCTTTGTTGGGTTTGCCATCAAGGCTGGCTTCATTCCCCTGCATACATGGTTGCCGGAGGCGCATCCGGCGGCTCCTTCGCATGTATCCGGTGTAATGTCGGGTGTGATGATAAAAATGGGCATTTACGGTATAATGCGCGTGTTGGCTTCGATGCAGTCCGACCTCCTGGAAACAGGGATAATCATTATGGTAATATCACTTATGTCGGGGGTGGGAGGGATCATGATGGCCCTGGTCCAGAGCGACCTGAAAAGGATGCTCGCATACAGCACCATAGAAAATATCGGGATCATTGGCATAGGCCTGGGGCTTGGAGCGACCGGACAGGCTATTGGCAACCAGTCGCTGGCCCTGCTTGGATTCGCGGGGGCTTTGCTGCATGTGTTTAACCACTCGCTCTTCAAATCGCTTCTTTTCTTCAATGCCGGATCGGTTTATCATACAACCCATACGCGGAACATGGAAATGACGGGGGGACTGATGAAGAAGATGCCATGGACCGCCATGATGTTTCTCACCGGGTCGCTGGCAATTTGCGGACTGCCTCCCTTCAACGGGTTCATTTCGGAATACCTGATTTACATGGGAATGTTTTACAGTCTTTCCGATGCCACCCTGTTCATATCATTGCTCATGATCGTGGCACTTCTTGGCCTTTCACTCATTGGAGGGCTGGCACTCTTTGCCTTTACAAGGGCCTTCGGCACCGTTTTCCTCGGTGAAGCCAGGACGGGAGAGATGAAGCAGGCGGCAGAGGCGGCGCCGGGTATGATAATACCCCAGATATTTACAGTGGGATTGATACTTTTGGTTGGACTGGGATCCTCTGCTGTAGTAAAACCTGTGTTCAACAACGTTGTGGTTACATGGGGTCTGAAAGGTATGCCAATGGTTACCGGGGCTTTATCCCATAATTTGTCGCAGATCAGCCTGGCCGGCGGGGTTTTTGTTATAACCCTGGGGGCATTGCTCCTTTACCGCCGGTATCATCTCGGCCGGAGGGTTGTCGAGGCCGGACCCACCTGGGGTTGCGGTTACACTGCCATAACCCCCAGGCAGCAGTACACGGCCAATTCCTTTTCCGGGAATTACAGCCTGCTTGCAAAACCGGTGCTTCGTACGGGAAAGGTGATTGATTTACCTGGCGAAAATGAAATTTTTCCACGCCAACGCGAATTTTTTACCCGGAACCATGACCTGTTCAAGCTATATCTTATCGACTGGCCGGCAAACCGCCTCTCAGGGCTGCTGAAAAAGATTGCCGTGATGCAGACAGGACAGATCAGACACTACATATTGTACGCTTTCCTGTTCATGCTCCTTGTTCTGTTGCTTTCCTTATTCAATATTATCTGAAAATGGCAGGGTTTATTCTGATAGTTATTGCAGCCTTGTTTTTTCCGGGAATAATTCTCCGGACAAAGAGCATTGCTTCCGGACGGAAGGGCCCCGGCATATTCCAGCCCCTGAAGGACATTTCAGTGCTCCTGAGGAAGGGCAGCGTCTTCAGCACCAGTACGGGGCTTATATTCCGGATCGCCCCTTCAGTGGCGCTGGTGTCGGTGACAGGAGCCATGCTCCTGCTTCCTTTTTCAGAGCATAAAGCCATTATTCACTTCGAGGGCGACTTTATCCTGTTTGCTTACCTGCTCGCACTGGGAAAGTTCTTCATGATCATCGCCGCGCTCGACACGGGAAGCAGTTTTGAAGGTATGGGCGCGAGCCGCGAAGCCTTGTTTTCCATGCTGGTGGAACCTGCCTTTTTTATTCTGCTGGCTACATTCGCAATGTTCTCTTCCTATACTTCGTTCTCAGTGATATTCAATCATTTTTATATTACCGGAAATGATTATGTGTTTATTTACAGCATTATAGGAGCTTATCTGTTCATTCAGATCGCGATGGTGGAAAACAGCAGGCTTCCTGTCGATGACCCGAAAACACACCTGGAGCTGACAATGGTTCATGAAGTGATGATCCTCGACTACAGCGGCTTCGACAAAGCTCTCATTCACATGGCGACAAACCTGAAATTTGCAATATATGGCTCACTGATATATAACCTGCTTGTGCCTGCAGGATGGAACACTTTACTGAAGATCGGGGCGTTTTTCGGCGTTCAGGCACTGTTTGCCGTGATAATCGGTATTACCGAATCGTTCAGGGCGCGCAACAAGATGAACAAGAATCCGAAATTCATCCTTACACTGACAACCATCGCGCTTATCGCGTTTATGGTTATACTGATACTGACTGAAAAACTTGCCTGAAGGAAAATGGTAAACTACCTTGCCGTTACATTTGCAATTACACTGATCTATTTTGCCTCTGCAGAGAGGCTTTCAACATATGTAAGGCTGATTGCACTCCATGGCCTTCTGTTGTGCGGCATAGCTGTGTTTGAGCTGAAGGAGGTCAATTGGTTTAACCTGCTGTTCATTGTTGCCGAGACCCTTTTCTTCAAGGCAATGATATTGCCCTGGCTGCTTTCCAGGATAATCGGACGCTCCGGAGTAACCAGGGTGCATCGCCAGTCTGTTCCCGGGTTTTACCTGCTTCTTTTCTCGATTGCCGGGCTGCTTATCAGTGTGAGCCTTGCCAGAATCCTGCTGAATCCATTTATAAACACCATATATCTGGCCATCGCTCTATTTACGCTATACACGGGTCTGCTGCTGATCGTAACCCATCAGCTTATCATATCCCACCTGATAGGGTTCCTTGTTGTTGAAAATGCTGTGTTCCTGTTCTCGCTGGCAGTAGGAAGCGAAATGCCGATGCTCATCAACATAGGCATTCTGCTCGACCTGTTCGTGGGTGCGCTGATACTCGGATTTTTCGGCTTAAAGCTTAAACCTCATACAAATGAGCTAACCATGTTGAAAGATTAAATATGATGCTTCTGTTTTTTTTCATTATATCGCTGTTGCTTGCCGGCTTTGCACTCCTCTCGCCGGGCAGGGCCCTTACCAGGGGGATTGCATTGGTCTTTTCTGCCTCGCTCATTGCCCTGGCAATACATGCATGGATCAACACGGGCAGTACGGAGCTTTCATATTTTACCTTCGACTGTACTTCCGTGCTCCTCCTTTCTGTCCTGGCAATTCTCACAGTGCCCACTGTTTACCATGGATTCATTTATACGCGCGGCGACACCCTTAAAAAATTCAATATCTTTCATTCGGGCCTTATTGCCCTGATGACTTTCATGACCGGCGCCTACCTTGCAAATACCATGACGGTGCTGTGGATATTCGTCGAAGCCACCACGCTTGCAGTGGCAGTGCTTATTTATCACGACCGGACTGAGATTGCCCTCGAGGCCACCTGGAAGTATATTTTTATCTGTTCAACCGGAATTGCCCTTGCCTACCTTGGCATACTTTTCCTCGGGCTCATTTACGGCAGGGGCGACACACCGAACCTCTCCTTTTCATCCTTGTCACAGGTGGCAGCAAAGGCCGACCCGCTTTACCTGAAGATCGCATTCGTGTTTGTAGTCGTGGGTTTCAGCACCAAGATGGGGCTGTTCCCGATGCATACCGTCACCATTGACGCCCATTCGGTGGCACCCCCTCCCGTGAGCGCCCTTATTTCCACTACACTGATGAATGTCGGATTCCTGGGGATCTTCCGGGTATACTCGCTTTTCGCCTCTTCCCCGGTTCTGCCATTTATGAACAGCGTGCTGATGCTTGCAGGGGTATTGTCACTGCTCATTGCTGCCGGATACATGCTTAAGGCAAAGCACGTGAAACGCATGCTGGCATATTCCAGTTTTGAAAATATGGGGCTGGTTGCGATAGCGCTGGGAATTGGAGGACAGGGTTATTACGCGGCATTGCTGCTGATAATTCTTCATTCGCTTGCAAAATCAAGCCTTTTTTACCAGATGGGGCAGCTTTCCAGGATACTTCATACCTTCAGGCTTGATGAATGCGGGAGGTATATGAAACTTTACCCGGCGGGAGGGGTCGTCCTGTTAACAGGGATGATCACGATTCTTGCAATACCGCCTTCAGGCATGTTCATTCCCGAATTCATGATATTCAGGGCGATGGTAACCGGCGGTCAGTGGCTCGTACTGGCTGCCTCCGTCATATTGCTCACCTTCGTAATTTACGCCATGAGCACCCGTATAATGCACATCAGCTTCTCATCGCCCCGGGGTGAAGGAACGCCGGCTCTGCCTGACGCTGTTAACCCGGCAGAAACGGTCAGCCAGTTTGTCCTGCTGGGCCTGGTTATTGTGGCCTGCTTCTATCAGCCTCCTTTCCTGGTCGACATGATCAGCAAGAGTATTGCCATACTTCCAAAATAAGTGAAAATGAACGGCAGAAGATACCTTGAAATACGGAACGATTCCACCCCGGCCGACACGGCGAATATACCGGTGATTGATTATTCCCTTTTCCGGGAAGAAGTTTCAGCGATGCTGAATCGTGAAGATTGCCATTGCCTGAATTATTTTTGCCACCCTTCTGAAACCGGCTTTCGTTTCATCTGCTGCATCGCGGATGATTCATCGGGTCTTATCAGGATATTCAGTCATGAGAAGGGAGATGACGATATATCCCTGCAATCACTGACCCCCTCGTGCAGTGCAATGCATATTTTTGAGCGTGAAATACATGAACGCCACGGTGTAAGGTTTGACGGTCATCCCTGGTTAAAGCCGGTGCGATACCCGGGTTACAGGGCCGATAAGCTCAGCGTGATGAATAATTACCCGTTTTACATGATGAAGGGAGAAGCTCTCCATGAAGTTGGTGTCGGGCCCGTTCACGCCGGAGTGATTGAGCCGGGTCACTTCAGGTTTACCTGCAACGGGGAAGAAGTACTGCATCTCGAGATTCAGCTCGGCTATCAGCATCGTGGTGTTGAGAGTCTTTTTACAGAAACGGATGACGGGCTTCGCCGCGTTTTACTGTCAGAAAGCATTGCCGGCGACACTGCCGTTGGCCATGGGCTGGCCCATACCCAGCTTGTCGAGTCGATTGCCGGTTTTAGCCCGCCCGCGTCACTCCAGATTGAACGTTGCATGGCCCTCGAGCTTGAACGCATCGCGGTGCATATAGGCGACACAGCTGCATTGTGTGCCGATGTGGCCTACCAGCTCGGGCAGGTTGCATGCGAGGCACTGAGAACAATGGTGATAAACACCACCCAGTTCTGGTGCGGCAACCGCTTCGGTAAGGGACTGATACGCCCCGGGGGGTCAAATTACCCTCTTACTGAAGAGATCGCCGGCGAGATACTCAGGGTGCTTGAAGAGGTTGAAAGGCGATTCGAGAATATTGTCAGTTGTATTTATACCCTGCCCAGTGTGCTCGGCCGGTTCGAGGAA
>CAYSXP010000013.1:0-110078 GCA_964435015.1 uncultured Rikenellaceae bacterium | reverse complement strand
GATCCATACCCTTCGGCCCATCCGTCAAACAAAGGAAAAATCCCTTTCTCTTTCACCCATTTTGATGTTGATGCTTTTAACTCCCTCATAAAATCCGCCAAAGCAACAGAGGGATGAAGATCAGTCAGAATATGAAGATGGTTTTCGGTACCATTTACAATGTACAGGTGACTGTTTTTGTTTCTGATTATCCCGGATATATAGGAGTACAGCTGCTCCGAGTGATCCCGGACGAGGGAAGGAATACTGTGCTTTGTCCTGAAAACAAGATGGTACAGCAATTGCCGATAGCTTGACATAGCATTGATGTTTTTGTTAATAATACAACGAGACGAAAGCAAGATACTAAATTCCAGGGAAAATCCGGGTCTGTGTCGCCCCGTTCGGGGCTCAAAATCATTGGTGTGACTTTAACCCCCGGTTAACACCGGGGGTTATTAATATTCAGTCACCTACGTGACCCTCTTGTCCGGATACTTCGCATCTGATCTTCGCGGAAGCTCATACTTCCCTTCAGAAGATACCTCTCTTGTACTGCCATCCACCGGTATGAATAATATTGAAGTTGATAGCTTTCCCCCATAACATAACCCTCTGGCTATGACATGCTCCGAAGGAGCATCCGTCAAACGGTACCTTCTCAGAATGAGAAGGACAACAATAATCTACGGTGAAACCGGAGGTCCGGCATCCCCCCCCTGACTGTTCAGCTCCGCAGGAGCTGGACAATACCAATGATGGTAACTCACCTCCCCCCGGCCGATACCGAAGGTGTCATGCTACTTTCCCTGCTGATCAATACTGATGATGGTAGCCTGTCACATCGCATACCTCTTTGATACTGCCGTCTTTCGGAATAGATAATATTGAAGTTGATAGCTTTCCGCCTATTATTGAACTCCCTTGTAAAGAGATGCTCCGGAAGGAACATCCTGCAACTACATGACATTTTTTCCCGGATGCTTCGCAACTGACCTTCGCGGAAAGAACAATTTCCCCCTTATTTAAAGGATCGGCGGCAAAAAAGACAACCATGTATCTCAGGTGGATGATACGCAAGGATGACAAGGGCGTGGATTTCGGTATCTGGAAAAGCATTCCGCCCCCGGTATTGTCATGTCCGCTCGATGTTCATTCGGGGAACGTGGCCCGGAAACTCGGCCTGATCACCCGCAAACAGAATGACGCGAAGGCAGTTGCCGGGCTTGATGCTGTTCTAAGAAGCTTTGACCCGCAGGATCCCGTAAAATATGACTTTGCATTGTTTGGACTGGGTGTGTTTGAAAAATACTGATTTAACAACGGTTAATATGATATTTACAAATACCCTGAAACGAACGGAAGAAGTATTTACCTGTTGTCAGGATTACCAGTTCCTTTGTGAGTAATCATTTCTGGATCTAACAACATTCTGCAGTGGTTGTGCAATTTCAGCATAATAAGATCCCATTCCCACCGGCTGGCTTCGGAGATTATTCACATAGCGCCACATTCGTGGCTTGAGCTGCGGGACTGATCGGTCCGGCCTGGCCCCGCGCCGCCATATTTTGGATACTGTTATTGCGATATGTATTTGTTTTTCTAAAAGACTGTTGATGGCTTTCAAAAGGAGTGTGACTCACAGGAGGCGTCCGTCCTTTTATTTTTGATGTAACTTTCTTTTGCTTCAGAAATTCATGTCAAAAAAACTCATTAATGCAAGTTTTTAGAAAAATGAACTCCAAATTAATATATTTGTGAAAGGTGAAGGATCTGGTGAACCTTCCGGGAACGGAAAAAACCCGGAGGGTTCCTGGAATTACACAGTTACTGCAAGTTCCTGGAATATTTGCTTTAAAGGCCGGGCAAGGAATTCAACGGAGATCAATTTTTTAAAACTAATTGCTGAGACAATGGGTAAGAAGGAAGAAAAAAAGACACGGAGGCATTTCCTGAAGAATCTCGGGACAATTGGTGTTGGCACCATCGCGGGGGCGGCCGCCGGTACAGGATGTTCGGCAGATGCAGGGAAAGAAGCTTCGGGCAAAAAAGTTAAGCTGCTGACTACCGGCAACGAGCTGGTTGAAGTGGATTCGGCTTACCTGGCCGGCTTAAACAGGGATCTGCCACCGGGTCACAATATGGAAGGCCGGAAAGGATTACCGGGAAAGAAATGGGTGCTTGTGGTCAACCTGGCAAAATGCAAAAATGCAAGGAAATGCATGGAAAAATGCCAGGCTGTCCATCAGCTGCGTCCCGATCAGCATCATGTAAACGTCCTTCTCATGAAGGACAGTGAACACTCATCCCCTTACTTCATGCCGAAACACTGCATGCATTGCGACAATCCGCCCTGTGTGAAGGTTTGTCCGGTAGATGCAACCTTTAAAAGGAGCGACGGTATTGTCCTTATTGATAATGAACGCTGTATCGGGTGCCGGTTTTGTATTGCCGGATGCCCGTACTCCGCCAGGTCGTTCAACTGGTTCGACCCCCGGGATGCAGAAATATTTAAGGATATACCTTACGATATTGAAAAAAACGTTCCCCAGAAAAGGGGAACCATAACAAAATGCACGTTCAGCGCCGACAAACTCAGGAAAGGCGAATTGCCATACTGCGTCTCGGCCTGCCCGAACGGCGTATATTATTTTGGCAATATCTATGAGGACAGTGTAACCAACGGCACTACCGGTGAAACCGTATCGTTTTCCGAATTAATTGAACAAAAAGGCGGTTACCGCTTAATGGAAGACCTGGGTACGGCTCCCTCCGTGTATTTTCTGCCTCCCGTTGACCGCGAGACAGTTCCCGATCCTGACAAAATCAACATTTAATATTTCATTCCATGAATGATCTGCAAAAACAGGAAGAAAGGCTCAAAAAGGAACAATTACAGGATCTGATTGCCGACCTTACTCTTCCGATGAACAAAAACACTACCGGTTTCAGGATATGGATCGGATTCCTGCTGCTGTTGATCCTTGCCGGAACGATCATGTATGCAAGGCAGTTAATGACAGGCCTGGGTACCACTGCAATGCGCGACATTGCTTCATGGGGCCTGTATATTGCCGATTTTGTTTTTTTAATTGCAGTAAGCCTGGTAGGTTCCCTGATCTCGGCCATTCTTAAGCTTCTAAAAATAAAATGGGCAACACCCCTGACACGCATAGCCGAAATAATTGCAGCAGGCGCATTGATTACTGCCATGCTCGTCATTGTGATCGACATGGGCCGCCCCGACAGGCTCTGGCATATTTTTGTGTACGGCAGGGTTCAGTCACCGATTGTCTGGGATATCCTGGTTATCTCCACATATCTTGTGATCAGCATATTACTGCTTTACCTCCCCCTGGTTCCTGACATAGCGCTCCTTTATAAAAATTCAGCCTCCAGGCCTGCGTGGCAGCAAAGGATTTATAAAATACTGTCGCTGGGATGGCAGGGTACAGACGATCAGCATAAAATCCTGAAAAAAACGGTGTTTGCCCTGATGGTATTAACCATTCCGGTGGCATTTGCAATCCATACGGTAACCTCATGGCTGTTTGCCTCCACGCCGCGGGCCGGATGGGACAGCACGGTCTTCGGGCCTTATTTTGTTGCAGGCGCATTCATGGTGGGAGCTGCTTCCGTAATTGTGATAATGTACGTTTTAAGGAAAGAATACAATCTTAAGCAATACATTACCGACCACCATTTTGACATGATGGGTAAGCTCCTGGTGCTCACATCGCTGCTTTACCTGTACTTCAACCTCAACGAATTCCTTGTTCCCGCCTACAAGATGGAGGCAGGCGAAAGCCCGTATCTCCTGGAGATATTTAAGGGGGATTATGCCCTTCTTTTCTGGGGGGTGCAGATACTGGGAATGGTTATCCCCATTCTATTGCTCCTGTTCGGACCACTCCGGAAACCGGGACCGGTTGCCGTGATCTCGGTATTCGTTATAATCGGAGCATTTCTGAAACGGTTCCTTATCATAACCCCCACCCTGCTCAATCCGTTTCTGCCAATCCAGAATTATCCCGAAAGCTATCACCATTACATTCCCACCTTATCCGAAAGCATAATAACACTGGCCAGCATTGCCGGCGTGGCTCTGGTCATTTCCCTGTTTATAAAGGCGTTCCCGATACTTCCTGTTTGCGAAATAGCACATGAGAAAGGCATTGACAATGAGATCATCAATAACTGACACCATGACCAGGTATATCATATCCGCAGCATGTATGTTCTGGTCGATCCTTAATCCGGCATTCTCCCAGAATGAACCATGGGTGGTGCCGGCAGCTGATGCCGGCAGTGTTAATCCATTAACAATAAGTCCCAAAAACATTGCAGCCGGTAAAAACATCTACTTCCATTCATGTGTTGCATGTCATGGTGCCAAAGCCGACGGCAAGGGATTGATTGCCAGTGCCAGTTTTCTCACCAGTGAGTTCCAGGGTCAGACAGACGGGGTAATTTACCATAAGATCATCACAGGCAGGAGTGCCATGCCATCGTTCAGGTCGGTATTAAAGGAGGAGGAAATCTGGTCGGTAATAAACTACCTGAGAATACTGGTCAATCCTTCTGCCGTTCCCCCGGCAACAGATGTTCAGATCGGAATCACGACCAATGACGACAGGCGGTCGGTAACGGCGCATGTTTACGGCCCCGGTTCCGTTCAACAGCCGCTCAGTGAGGTTGATGTCCATTTCTATGTCAGGCGCGACCTGGGTCTGATGCAGTTTGGCAGCTTCTCAAATTTCACCGGCCCCGGGGGTGACGTAACCGTGAATTTCCCCGGCAATATCATTGGTGATCAGAAAGGCAATGTCACAATAACAGCCAGGGTTGAAAATAATTTTCTGTTCAATGATAACGAGACCTCCGTTTCAAAAAACTGGGGCATTCCTTTGAAGGCCGAAGATGAGGTTCTCAAACGCCGTGCACTTTGGGCCGCCCGTGACAAAGCGCCTGTATGGCTTTTACTTACGGTGAACGGAATACTGGCAGCAGTCTGGGGTACAATTATTTATGTTCTTTATTGCATGCTCAGGATAAAAAAGGCAGGTAAAGTTTTCATAAAATAAGGGACTATGGAAAAATCAGCTGATGACAACATGGCTGATATGTTTGGCTTCATTTCTTCGGGATTTATGGAAACTTCCCTGAATTACTGGTTCAGCAATCATGAGCATATCAGAAGTCCGTTTCCGGCTGAAATACGTGACAGCCTGAAAGAGAACTCCTGTTATGTATTTACCGAATGGCTCAAAGGATTACCGGAGAATGACAGGATCAATATGCCGGAAAATGAATTTGCGGAGATGTTCGAAACATTTCTTTTCAATGAAGCTTTAAAGCTGGTTGATGATGAGGACCGCAAGCTCACCATAATTTATCCGTTCATGCCCCGGGTTGGCGACACAGTGAATCATGGAATAAATGGCACCGGTGAAGTTATCGGGCGCCGGGAGCTGGTATCGGCAAAAAACAGGAAGTTGTTTGAGCTTACCGTATTAATCCGCGATTCGGGAAAAACCTGGAAAACACAATTTGAACTTACAGAATGAAATACATTACCTTGCCAATGACTCAGGAATTACCTGTTAAGATCAGATCGGGCCGGCATTTGATGAAAAGAGGATATATGCCGGCTTTGTTCATTTGCATCCTCTGTTTGTTGTTTGAGGGCAGGGCGACGGCCCAGGACGGGGAGGCCCTCTTCAAAACCTGCGCAGCATGCCACTCTGTCGGCGGCGGCCGGATGATCGGACCGGATCTGAAAGGAGTTACATCGCTCCGTTCAAACGAATGGCTGGTTAAGTTTATTCAATCCTCTTCCAGTCTGATCAATTCGGGAGATCCCGACGCAAAGGCCCTGTTCGAGGAGTACAACAGGGTTCCCATGCCCGACAATAATCTCACCGGCGAACAGATAAACCAGATACTGGCCTTTATTGACGGGCCCCCGGCAACAGGTTCGGCAATTACTGATCCGAAGCAGGCAGCGATGCAGCGGAAGATTGACTCCCTGCTCAACACGGGTTCAAGCCGGGACATCATGATGGGACACGATCTTTTTAACGGTCTTGAACGGTTTACAAACGGCGGTGCGCCCTGTTTCTCATGCCATAATGCAACCTACAACCGGCTTGCACGGGGAGGTACCCTGGCAAAGGACCTGACAAAGGCATTTACCCGTCTTAACGGCTTCGCCGGAATTAAGGGGATCGTTGAAACCCCTCCTTACCCATCAATGCAGGAGACGTATAATAACAGGCCAGTCACGGTAGAAGAAATTGCATATATTCAGCTGTTCCTGAAAGCTGCTGATGCACAGAACGAAAAAGACACAGGCGCAGACAAGGCATGGTTCCTGTATTCCTCTTCTACAGCCGGAGTCTTTGCCGCGATGGCGATTTTTATCCTTTGGTTCAGGCGCAGGCGATTGAGCGTGAATCATGCCATTATCAAAAGACAGGAACGATATTCAGAATAATACATTTTTATCAAATTTTATGAGCTGGATTAAAGATCTGATCTCACCACAAACCCGCAAATGGGAAGATTTTTACAGGAGCCGTTGGCAGTACGACAAGGTTGTTCGCAGTTCCCACGGCGTTAATTGCACCGGAGGGTGCAGCTGGAATATTTATGTAAAGGATGGCATTGTTGTTTGGGAGGCCCAGGCCCTCGATTATCCGGTTTTTGACAAGGAGCTTCCCCCCTATGAGCCCCGGGGTTGCCAGCGGGGAATATCGGCATCATGGTACCTTTACAGCCCCGTGAGGGTTAAGTATCCCCTTGTCAGGGGTGCCCTGCTCGACCTGTATCAGGCTGAAAAAAACCGCACGGGCGACCCGGTTGAAGCATGGAAAAACCTGCAGGAGGACTCCTTTAAACGCAGGGAATACCAGAAAGCAAGGGGAAAAGGGGGCTTGCGGCGCGTGTCGTGGGAGAATGCACTTGAGCTTATGGCAGCTGCCAATATTTACACGGTGAAAAAATACGGACCCGACAGACTTGCCGGCTTCTCTCCCATTCCGGCAATGTCGATGCTGAGTTATGCCGCAGGTGCCAGGTTTCTCCAGCTGATGGGAGGACTTAACCTGAGTTTTTACGACTGGTACTGCGATCTGCCGCCGTCATTCCCCGAGATGTGGGGCGAACAGACCGATGTTGCGGAAAGTGCCGACTGGTATAACTCGAAATATGTGGCAGTTGTGGGATCAAATCTTGCAATGACAAGGACCCCGGATGTGCATTTCTTCGCAGAGTCGCGCCATAACGGAACCAAGACGGTGGTTTTCGCCCCCGACTTTAACATGGTTGCAAAATATGCCGATACCTGGATACCCGTGAACACCGGTCAGGATGCTGCATTCTGGCTCGCCGTCACCCACATCATCCTCAGGGATGCCCATCATGAGAAACAGATACCCTATTTCCTCGATTATACGGCAAGATATACCGACAGCCCTTACCTGGTTGAGCTTGAGAAGACCACTGACGGCTTCACTGCAGGCAAGCTGATCCGGGCCGGCAGGATTGAAAAATACAGCTCTGCAGAAAACGGCGGCTGGAAATTCCTGAATATTGACAGGGAAACCGGCAGGCTGGTATGCCCCAGGGGAAGCGCGGGCCACCGGTGGGACAGCAGGAACGGCAACTGGAGCCTGCTGACTGTTGACGGTGAGGACGACAGCAGTTATTATCCGCTTATTACACTCCTTGACAGGCATGATGAGATATGCCAGGTGGAATTCACCGAGTATGGGCTGGACAGAAAACGACTCAGGGGCGTCCCGGTGAAATATATCGACACCACTGACGGGAAAGTCCCGGTCACCACGGTATATGATCTGATGATGGCTCAGTATGGTGTCGGTCGCGGCTTGCCGGGTGATTATCCCAAAGACCTCAGCGATAAAACTGCAGCTTACACCCCTGCCTGGCAGGAGATCTTCACCGGAATAGGCAGCGACACCCTTATCCAGTTTGCTTCCGAATGGATCCGGACAGCCGAAATCACACAGGGTAAATGCATGATAATCATAGGCGCCGGGGTTAATCACTGGTACCATTGCAACCTTATCTATCGTGCGGGGCAGGTTGCCCTTGCCCTTACAGGCTGCATCGGCAGGAACGGAGGGGGAATGAATCATTATGTGGGCCAGGAGAAACTGGCGCCGATCGATTCCTGGAGTACCATAATGTCGGCAAGGGACTGGCAGGGCTCAGCACGTTTACAGCAAACTCCCGTGTGGCATTACATGAATTCCGACCAATGGAGGTACGACGGCATGCAATCCGATTACAACGCGGTTCCCAGGAACGAACTGGCACAATTGCACACTGCCGATCTGATTGTCAAGGCGGTGAGGAACGGATGGATGCCTTTCTATCCGCAGTACGGCAAAAACAACTTTGAAATCGTAAGGGAAGCCATTGACAGCGGGGCAAAAACCGACAGGGAAATCATCGATTTTGTCGTCGGACAACTGAAGGCCGGAAAAATCACCCATTCTGTCGCCAACCCCGATGATGAGATCAACTTTCCCCGCGTATGGTATATATGGCGCGGCAACGCCCTTATGTCGAGCGCCAAAGGACATGAATTCTTCCTGAAGCATTACCTCGGAACCCATCATAATTCCGTTGCCGAAGATGTTGCCAGGGACCTTGTAAAGGATGTAGCCTGGAAGGATGATGCGCCGCAGGGCAAATTCGATCTTATCGTTGACATCAATTTCCGCATGGATACCTCAGCATTGTATTCCGACATAGTGCTTCCGACGGCATCATGGTATGAGAAGAACGATCTCAACAGCACCGACATGCACTCGTTCATTCATCCCCTGTCGGCTGCAGTGAGGCCCTCATGGGAAGCTAAATCGGACTGGGATATTTTTAAAAACATCGCCCGCATTACCTCTGATTTCGCGAAGGTTCACCTTCCTCAGCCGGTTAAGGATATTGTAAACCTGCCCATCACACACGATTCTGCCGGTGAGATAACCCAGTCTTCGGTAAAGGACTGGAGCAAGGGTGAATGCGAGCCGGTGCCGGGAAAAACAATGCATAACATAGTAGTCCAGGAGCGCGATTACACCCAGGTATACAATAAATTCATCTCTCTAGGCCCCAACATAAGGAACGGCCTGGGAGCCCATGGCAACTCCTATAAATGCGACGATTTCTATGATCAGATGCTGAAGGATGAAGAACATGTCGTGGAAATCAACGGGCTCAGGTATCCATCCATGAGAGAGGATGAAGAAGCCATAAACGCCATTCTGCATCTGTCGTCGCTTACAAACGGAGTGCTTGCACACCGGGCATATGAGGATGCGGAAAGGCGCACTGGCCTCAAGCTGACTGATCTGTCGGAAGGGAACAAAAATGTTAAGATCACCTTCTCCGACCTGAAGGCACAGCCCAGGAGATATATCAATTCACCGGTATGGTCTGGCATCCTGGGCGAGGGTAAGGCCTATGCCGGATTCACGTACAACATCGAGAAATCGGTACCCTGGCGCACCCTTACGGGAAGGCAGCACTTCTACCTCGACCACGAACTGTACATTAAATTCGGTGAGAATCTGCCAACTTACAAACCGTCGCCCAAACCTGGCGTTCTGGGAGATCTGAAAAACTCAGTTGCCACCGGAAAATCGAAGGTCCTGAACCTGCTCACGCCCCACGGGAAATGGGGAATCCATTCAACCTATACCGACACGATCCGCATGCACACTCTCTCAAGGGGAATAGGCCCCTGCTGGATGAGCGAGGAAGATGCGGAAGAACTGGGCATTAACGACAACGACTGGGTGGAGGTGTTCAATGATTACGGAGTTTACAGCACCAGGGCCATTGTGAGCGCGCGTCTTCCAAAAGGGATTTGCATCATTTACCATGCAACAGAAAGAACTTACACTGTGCCCAAATCGGAAGTCAGGGGAGGAAGACGGTCGGGCGGACATAACAGCCTTACCAGGCTCAGGCTTAAACCCAACCTCCTGGCGGGAGGCTACGGGCAGTTTACCTATCATTTCAACTATTGGGGCCCCGTGGGAGTGAACCGCGACACATTTGCAATCGTTCAGAAAATGAAAAAACTTGAATTCTAAAATATTAATTACCGGCCATGAATATCAGATCGCAAATAGCTATGGTGTTTCATCTTGACAAATGTATTGGTTGCCATACCTGTTCCATTGCCTGTAAAAATATCTGGACAGACAGGAAAGGCGCCGAATACATGTGGTGGAATAATGTTGAAACCAAACCTGGTACGGGTTATCCCACAAAATGGGAAGACCAGAAGATCTATAAGGGCGGGTGGGTCAGGAAGGGTGACAGGCTTGAGCTCAGGGTTGCAGGCAGGCCCACGGGCCTGACAAAACTCTACCATAATCCGGATATGCCGTTGATGGACGATTATTATGAACCCTGGACATATGACTATGATCATCTGTTTGAATCACCGCAGGTATCTGATCAGCCTACTGCCCGTCCGATATCCCTGGTTACCGGTGAACCCATCGACATTAAGGGAGGTCCCAACTGGGATGATGATCTCAGCGGTACACCCGATTACGGAAGGAACGACATTAATCTGAATATTGTCAGTGCAGAGGAGCAGGAAGCAATGTTCCAGCTCGAACGGATGACCATGCATTACCTGCCGCGCATATGCAACCATTGCCTGAACCCTTCCTGCGTGGCTGCCTGCCCCAGCGGTGCCATATATAAGCGCGGTGAAGACGGTGTGGTCCTCATCAACCAGGAAAAATGCAGGGGATGGAGATTATGCGTCACCGCATGTCCCTATAAGAAATCATATTACAACTGGACAAGCGGGAAGTCGGAAAAATGCCTGCTTTGCTATCCGCGGATTGAAACCGGGCAGGCTCCCGCCTGCATGCACTCCTGCGTCGGACGGATACGCTACCTTGGCGTGCTGCTTTATGATGCGGATAAGATAAAGGAATTTGCATCGGCACCCGATGACCAGCTGATAGACAGGCAACTGGATATCTACCTGAATCCCTTCAATGAAAAACATATCAGGGAGGCCAGGAAAAACGGGATAGCAGATTCAACAATAGAAGCCGCACAGAAATCACCCGTATACAGGTTTGTTAAGGAATGGAAGATTGCACTGCCGCTGCATGCCGAATTCCGGACATTGCCCTGCCTGTTCTATGTACCGCCCTTACTGCCGGTGATGGGCAAAGTACAGAACGGCATATACGATTCGACCACTGAGAATTTATGGGGACGGATAGAAGACTCACGACTGCCCCTCCAGTATCTCGCCAATCTTTTTTCCGTTGGCGACAAGGAGAAGATCATGCAGGTGCTCAGGATACTCATGGCAGTGCGCTGGCACCGCCGGCACGCAACTGCCGGCGACATTGATGAAAAGATTGTGAGGTCGGCATTTGAAGCCACCGGCCTCAATGCTGCCGTTTCAGATTCGATTTACCGGCTGACCTCACTGGCCGGTTTCGATGAACGGTTTGTTATACCTGCGGCTCACAGGGAAGAAGCTATCGAAATGATTGAGAGCACCGACGACCGCAAGGGGAACACGGGCTTCGGCAATAAACCGGGAATAAAAAGGGTATTTTGACTATGGGATTATACCTGCATCTGGCCGGACTGCTGAATTACCCTGAAAACGATTTCAGGGATACTATTGGCATACTGGCTGACGAACTTGGGAAATACAGTGCGATTGACCCGGATGATATCAGGGCTATATCCGATCACTTTACCCGGACACCCCTGACCGGACTGCAGGAATACTATGTCCGCACCTTCGACGTCAATGCATCCTGTTACCTCGATGTAGGCTATGTACTCTTCGGTGAAGAATCCAAACGCGCGCAATTTCTGCTTCACATGAGGGAAGAACAGCTCAGGGCGCATAACGACTGCGGCAGTGAGCTGCCGGATCACCTGCCAAACATACTTACCCTGCTGCCGAAAATAAAGGATCATATGTTCAGGGAAGAACTGATCATCACCATGTTATTGCCGGCGTTGAAGCATATGACGGAGAATTTCAGAACAGAAACCAATATTTACAGGATGATTTTGAAAATACTGGTTGACATCCTGGAATCCGATTATAAAGATTCAGCGTTTGAACCTTACAGGATCAACCTGAAGGAAACTGATTGTGCCGGAATTTATGCCGGCGGAATGGATCGTACAAGACTGTTATGCAAAAAACAATAAACACAAGATAATGAATTCATTTTTATTCATCGGACTGCCCTACGCCGCCATTTTCATTTTCATTATCGGTTCCCTCCTCAGGAACCAGTATTACGGATATTCGGTAACAAGCCACTCATCCCAGCTGCTTGAAGCAAATTACCTGTACTGGGGAAGCAGGCTGTTTCATTCCGGAATCGTGGTACTGCTTATCGGACACCTGATCGGATTCCTGATCCCTAAAAGTATCATTATCCTTACCTCCGGACCTTTATGGTCAATGGTGATCGAGATCACAGCCTTTGCCTTTGGAATACTCAGCATGGCCGGCATCATTATACTGATAATCAGAAGAATCAGGTTTCCAAGGTTACACAGGGTAACCTCAGGGATGGACATCATTGTTTACATTATCCTGTTTGTCCAGGTTCTGTCAGGTTTGGGAATTGCGTTCCTTTACCGCTGGGGAACTTCCTGGTATGCATCATCACTGGTCCCCTGGCTGCGGTCGTTGCTTATCCTGCAGCCCGACATATCGGTTATCACCCAGATGCCATGGCTGGTAAAATTACATTCCGTCTCGGCTTTTGTGTTTATCGGGTTGATACCATTTACCAGGCTTATGCACTTTATTGTATACCCTGTTTATTACCTCTGGCGCAATGTTCAGGTTGTGACCTGGAACAGGGATATGAAGGAAATGCGCTCATCAAAAAACACCCGCGAAGGGATCAGGCCGGAGAACAACTGACAAATCACAGTAAAAATCATCCGGGATCCCGGCGCAAATAAAATGGCATCACGTGATCATTCTGCGGCCCGCTTGCCGTCGATCCGCCAGTGAGCAGCCTGGAAAAAGGGATCAAATGTTTTTCAGGAGTTGAATAATCCGGTTCAGGCGATAAAAGGAAGCTGACCCTGTTCAGGCATCATTAACAATGAGCCCGTCCCTGATCTGCAGTATCCTGTCCGACATGCCGGCAAGCTGCCTGTCGTGGGTGACAATGATTATTGTCTGTCCGAATGAATCCCTGAGCCTGAAGAACAGTTTATGCAGTTCATTTTTATTTTCAGAATCGAGGTTTCCTGAGGGTTCATCGGCCAGGATGACTGCCGGGTTGTTAATAAGCGCCCTGGCAACGGCAACCCGCTGCTGTTCGCCGCCGCTAAGCTCAGAGGGTTTGTGCCCGGCCCTTTCCGACAGGTTGAGGAAGCCCAGGATCTCGAGGGCACGCGATTCTGCTGCGGCCCGGCCCTTTCCTGCAATGTAGGCGGGGATACATACATTTTCAAGTGCGGTAAATTCGGGAAGGAGCTGATGAAACTGAAAGACAAATCCAATGTTGATGTTCCTGAATGCAGCCAGGGCTTTTCCCTTCAAACGGTTGGTATCCGCGCCGTTGTAAAACACCGTTCCCGAATCCGGACGATCAAGCGTGCCTATTATCTGAAGAAGAGTTGTTTTTCCTGCTCCGCTTGCTCCGACAATTGAAACCACTTCCCTGTCCTTTATCTCTATATCAATCCCCTTCAGAACTTTAAGTTCACCGTATGATTTTTTGATACCCTTGGTTCTGATCATTTTATTGATGTGGGATTATTATACAAATCAGGATCAGTTGCCTGAATTCATGAATGTATCTTTCCGGAAATATTCAATCCGTATATGTGTCGGTGTATGGATTGCTGGTTTGGTCGGTCGTATCCTGCCTTGAAGTTTCCGGTTCGCCTTTCGGGTCTTTTTCAGGGTTCTCACTAACCTCACTCACGTCCTTTTCAAGGTTTTCCCTGACCTCACTCACGTCCTTTTCCAGGCTGCTTTTAATTTCGTTCACATCGTTGCTGAGGTCACTGGTAAACTCATTAACTTCCTTGTTGATATTGTCCTTCACCTCATTCACATCCCGGGTGATGCTGTCCGACATATCTGTCACATCCCTGGTTACTGAACCCGCAACTTCATTGATATCCCTTCTCAGCTCGGCTGTGCTCGATTCAAATTCTCTTCTTATGTCATCGGTGGCTTTTCTGAAGTCGCGCATACCCTTTGACAGTGTACGGGCAATTTCAGGCAGTTTGTCTGCGCCAAAAAGAAGAAGGGCAACTACAATAATTACAAATATCTCCTGACCGCTCATCTGCCTTTTTCTCCTTTAAATTCATCAACAATTACGGCAAAGGTAGGAAAAATAACTTTTTTTCAGGTTTTAAATCCCTTTTTCCTGGTTGTATCGTAAACAATTGAAGAAGCTATGAAAATAGACGAATACGTTCCCACGATAATACCGACCAGCATTGCAAAAAGGAATCCCCTGATTGTTGCTCCGGCAAAGAAGAACATAACGATCAGAACCAGTATTGAAGTCATGCCTGTATTGATGGTCCGGCTCAATGTATCATTCATTGCGAGGTTGATGACCTCCTTCACCGGCCGTTTACGGTGCAGCGGAAGGAACTCCCTCAGCCTGTCGAAAACAACAACTGTATCGTTAACCGAGTAACCGACGATAGTCAGGATCGCGGCAATGAACGACTGGTCGATTTCCATCGAGAAGGGCATGATTCCCCAAAAGAGCGAATAAAGGCCTATTACGATTATTGAATCGTGGGCAATGGCCACAACTGCGCCCAATCCGTACTGCCAGTTCTTGAATCGGATGAAGATGTAAAAGAACATTATGACCAATGCCAGTCCGACAGCCCATACAGCTCTTCGCTTGGTGTCAGCTGCAATTGTCGGTCCGATTGTTTCAGAGCTGACGCGGTATTTGGCCAGGAACTCCTCTTTGGTCACACCAGCCGGCACCATATCTTTAAGTCCCTCATAAAGAGCCGCTTCAATCTCGTCGTCAACATTAGTCTCAGTTATTTTGTATTTTGTGGTGATCCTTACCTGATTTTCACTTCCGAAAGTTACAACCTGCGGGGGTTCATTAAAAGGTTCTTCAAGGCGGCTGGCCACATCTGCAGTTTTAACCGGTTCATCAAAACGCACAACATAGGTGCGGCCGCCTGAAAAATCTATACCCGTATTAAGTCCTTTTGTCAGAAATGATCCGATCATTATCAGGGTAATGGCTATTGAAGCTATGTAGAAAATTTTCCTGAGTCCGAGAAAATCGATATGGGTATCCTTAAGGAAATTTGCCGTCAGTCTGATTGAGAATGACGGGTTTGCATTTTTCTTAAGAAGGCGCTCATAAATCAGCCGTGTGATGTAGATTGAGCAGAACAATGAGGTAAATATTCCGATTACCAGTGTTGTGGCAAATCCCTTAATGGGCCCTGTTCCGAAAACGTACAGTACAATACCTGTAAGCAGTGTTGTGATATTCGAGTCGAGAATTGCTGACATGGCGCCTTTGTATCCGTCGGCAATGGCCAGTTTGACTCCTTTTCCCTTTCTGAGTTCCTCCCGCACCCTTTCATAAATCAGGATGTTTGCGTCGACCGACATCCCCATGGTAAGAATGATCCCTGCAATACCCGGAAGGGTGATTATGGCGCCAAGTGAAGCAGACACACCCAGGAGCAGGAATATGTTGCCTGCGAGCGCAACGTCGGCGATGGTGCCTGCGCTCTTGCTGTAGTAGAATATCATATACCCGAGGACGATAATGAAGGATATGATGAAAGATATCAGCCCTGCATTGATTGCTTCCTTTCCGAGGGTCGGGCCAATGATGGTGTCAGATACTATTCTTGCCGGAGCCGGCATTTTTCCTGATTTCAGGATATTTGCCAGGTCGTCGGCTTCCTCAATTGTAAAGTCGCCTGTTATTTCGGTATTGCCTCCGGTGATTTCATTCTGCACCCTGGGATATGACCTCACGTAACCATCGAGTACAACGGCGATGCAGCGGCCGATATTTTCACGTGTCATTCTTGCCCATGTCTTGGCGCCCTCGGCATTCATCGAAAAATCCACCTTTACCTCAGAGCCGCTGACACCTGAGGAAGGCCTTGCCGAGGTAATGACATCCCCGCTAAGGGGTGGTCTGCCGTCGCGGGTTGTCACCTTAATGGCGTGCAGTTCATACAGTGAATGCTTTGGATCGTATTTGTAGGGATTCTGGCTCCACAGCAGCTTCAGGTCGCGCGGGAACAAAGCCCTGATCTGGTTCATTCTCAGGTACCTGTTAACCTTTGCCGTATCAATTCCTGCAGCCAGTCCGACCATACTTGAAGGCAATGGCTGGCCCTGCTCGGTAACTCTCGGACTGAGCATCCCAAAGAGGGGATTCTGAAGATTGAACTCCTCCCTTGTTGCCGGTGCCGCAGCTGCCGTGTCTTCCTTAATAAGGTCAAGCAGCGATCTTTCCCTGCCTGTTGTATCAGCTTCTGCTTTTGCCGGTGAAGTTTTTGAAACAGTATCTTTCTTTGCTGTATTTGCCTGTATCTCCCTCAGAATGGAGTTTGCCTGGGATAGATATCCGATGATCTCGCTGTTCTCGTAGGTCTCCCAGAATTCAAGGTTTGCCGTTCCCTGCAGCAGCTCCCTCACCCTTGCCGGATCATCCTGACCCGGCAGCTCTATCAGTATGCGCCCTTTGGTTGAAAGCTGGGTTATGTTGGGCTGCACAACTCCAAACCTGTCGATTCTTGTGCTGAGAATGTTGAACGCGTTTTTCATCGCATCTGAAATTTCCTTTTCAAGCACCCCGATAACATCAGCATTTGTCGAATTGAAATTTATCTTATCCCTCATCCCGACAGTGCTGAATATTGCTGCAAGTTTTGCATCAGGGTCTATTTCCTCAAATGCCCTTCCGAAAAGTGTGAGAAAATCAGTCTGACTTTGCCTCTGATATTCGGCTTTTGCCCTTGCCAGGGCCTCGTTGAAAGTCTTGTCGGTCGAATAATTGGCCAGGCCTCTCAGAATATCCTCAACCGAAACTTCCAGGATCACGTTCATTCCACCCTTGAGATCCAGCCCGAGGTTCATTTCTTTCTTTTGCACCTCCTTGAATGTATATCCGAAATAATTCCACTCCTCTTTGGGCAGTGCCGAAACGGAATCCAGGTAGGCTGATTGCTTTACCAGATCTCCCTTTGCATATGCCTTTGCATCATTTCTTACTTTATATGTAGCAAATGTAAAAGAGAGCTGGTAAACACATACCAAAGCCAGTGCAATTGCCAGGGTCGTGATAGCTGTTTTATTTTGCATTTCTGTCTTTTTTGTATTTTATCAATGCTTTTCTTAGTCTGACCGATTGAGGCGCAAATATATAATTTTTTAAGATAAATTCGCAGACCGGATATTAAAAGAAAAGATTCACATAAGGCGGTTGTTTAAAAATTATCTTCAACCGTTATGTGGTCAGATGGAATATTCCTCTCACCAGGCCGGATCATTTTCCGTGAATTTTTCTGCCGGCCTGGCAAAGGGCTGTTTGTAATCCGGGAACCAGGGTTTTAACAGTTCGATAATTCCCTGTGAATCTGATCAGATCAGGAAACTTTACTCGATAAGCTTATCGTAGTCCGTATTCAGGGGTTTCCTGTTAACAAAATCATACAGTGCAAGATTTCTCAGATTGTAGAAATAGTTCCAGTAATTCTGCAATGCCTGAACATATGCTCTTTTGTTTTGGTCCTTTTTTGTATCGGCATTATTCAGTTCGAGGATCTGTATTTTCCCGATAAGGAATCTTTGCTTCGTCACCTCGAACATTTTCATTGCAACTGTATCGCTTTTAGCCGCAACGGCCACCTGGCTTGACTGGAGGTTAAACTGTTCCACATCAAGCAGGAGGTTTTGTTCAAAATCGATCAGGGCCTGCTGTGACTGAACCTGTGCCAGTTCAAGGCTGGATTTTGCCATCCTGTAGCGGCCCCGGCCCAGGCCCCAGTCAAGTATTGGCAGGGTGAAGCCAATCCTGGCTGTTTGCTGTTTTGCCGTATTCTCATAAGCCATCCTGAACACAGGATCCTGGTCGCGGATCCCGTAGGAAGCAATAAGGCTGGCATTGAATCCTCTCTCTCCTTTTGCCTGGGCCAGGTTGCTCCTTGCCGTCAGCACTGCAAGTTCCTGGGTAATCATTTCCGGATTGTTTTCCAGTGCCAGGTCCAGAACTTCCTGCGGGTTGATCTGAATGGAAGGCACCTCTGAAGGCAATATTAATTCCAGTCTGACATTTTCATTGAATCCGAGGAATGACCTTAGCCGGATTTCCCTGTCGCGGAGATTCATTGCTGCCTCCTGCCTGGATGTTTCGGTGTTGAGCCAGGTAAGTTCCATCTGAAGCAGTTCATCTTCCGAAATTGTTCCCAGCTGGTATCTTCCCTTGGCTATCCGGTACAGCGTGTCTGCATTGGAGTAATTCATTTCAGCAATCTCCTGGTTTATCTGCGCAAGGGCAAGAGAGAAGAAATAGTTTACGGCGGAAATATGTACGTTTTCGACGTTTGACAGGAAAGTCCTTTTTGCAGCCTCGTACCTGAGGGGTTCCGTCCTTTTCTTCCATTTGAGGTCGTTATATCTGAAGAGGGGCTGGTTAAGGCCGATGCTCAACGGGACGGTGATGTACTTTCTGGTCTCATTCTCAAAATCATTGTAAAGCGTGAGGTCGGAATTGAGATAGATCGTGCCTCCCGTTAAACCTATATTCTGTGAAAGGGAAAGGGATCCCAGGTTACTCAGGGTATTTGTGGATTTATAGTCCCAGGTTTCCGCGTTGGAGTTCCATACCCTTTCATAGGCGGTACTGTAATTGGGTGTGGTTCCGGTCAGTGTGAGGGAGGGTCTGTACTGGGCAACGAATGTCCGGTACTGCCAATAGCTGGCCCTGAGCCGGTGTTTGGCCATAAGAGCCTGGGTGGATTGTTCTTCGGAAAGCCTGATGACATCATCCAGTGAAAGCCGGTGCAATTCCTGCGCCAGGGTCCGCGGAGCGGGTGAAAAAAAATAAAATGCTGCCAGGTAAATAAAAACTTTTTTCATTTTCAATACATTATTCATATCTCAACGATTCGATGGGATCTCTTTCCGAGGCTCTTTTTGCCGGTGAGTATCCAAATATGACACCGACGGCAGCCGATACGCCAAAGGCGATAAATACGGAGAAGAATGAAATGAGCGTCATTATCCCCGCGATTTCCTCAATCAGCTTGGCCATGATCACACCCAGGAAAATGCCGACGAATCCGCCTGATATACTTATCAGAACAGCTTCGGAGAGGAACTGAACGACTATATCCATTTTCTTTGCACCTATGGCCATCCTGGTCCCTATTTCCTTGATCCTCTCCATGACAGATGCAAACATTATGTTCATGATACCTATGCCTCCCACTATCAGTGATATACTGGCAATGGCACCCAGTACGATATTGAATATATCCTTGGTTCTTTGCTGCTGCTTGAGAAGTAATTCGGGAACTGTAATCTCGAAATCCTTAACACCTGAATGCCGCCTGGTGAACATCCGGCTCAGGATTTCGGTAGTGGGGGTGATCTCTTCGGTCTCGTTAACCTGAACCACTATCCTGTCGAGCTGGTTATAGTTTGTTTCGCCGCTTAATCCGGCATCAGAACTGCTTGCAACGCCAAACATGCGCCCGGGGCCACCTCCAAACATCATTACATTGGAGCTTGCCGAGGAAACCAGCTTCGTGTTCACAAGCGCCCTGTTCTGAAATCTAAGCAGCATGGTTTCAATCGGAATATAAATATTATCGTTGTAAACATTCACTCCCTTTTCTTCAAAACCGGTAAGACTCACGTTTGTCTTCTGAAGTACCCCGATTACTTTCAGCCAGATTCCGTTGAATTTAATATACTGATCGATGGGATTTATTTTACTGAAGAATTTGGCCCTGATATTGGCCCCGATGATACAAACCTGAATTCCGTTCCGGGCCTGGAAATCGTTGAAAAAAGCTCCCTCAACAAGAGGAAGGTTATAGAGCCCAAAATAGTCATTGGACACACCCACAAGCTTTGCAGTATACTTTACACCGCTCATCATCGCCGTTGCATTGAAAGATACTTCAGGACTTATCCTTTTTACCGAGGGTATGGTTTCCCTGATGGTCTCGACATCCATCATGCTCAGTCCCCGTGAGAATTTATTCTGCTGCTTCTCACCGCTATCTTCGGAAGAGGATGTTTTTTCCTGGATGATCGGATTAACTATTATATTATTTACTCCAACCATTTTCATCTGCTCCATTATTTCCTGCTTGGCACCTTTTCCTATAGCCAGCATTGCTATGACGGCGGCTACGCCGAAAATTATGCCAAGGGCCGTGAGCATCGATTTGAGCTTGTTTGATACAATAGACTCCACGGCTATTTCGATATCGTGGAAATATCTGAAAAAGAATTTAAACATGCCCTTAAGGTTTTATGACATTTTTAATTTGGGTTCCTGCTTCCTGCAGGGGTACCCTGGCCAGGCTGAACAGCCGGATCCGGAGAATTCCGCTGCCGTGCCGCTGCATTCATTCCCGGTTGCTGCCGTGAGCCTGTCCGGTTGCCGGGATTGCCTGCTGTTCCCGCATCTCCTATCCTGCCGCCTTGCCCTGGCTGGGAATTGCCCCTCATATTCTGCATCATCTCCGGATTCATGGTACCGCCAGGTTCAGGCATCATTTTCTGCCTGCTTTTTGCTGCTTCCTGCCTGGCCCTCTCCTCTTCTTCTTTTTTAGCCTTTGCCCTTTCCCTGTTAACGGCAATCAGATCCCCGCCTGTGAGCCTGAAATTCTCGGGTTTCGCCGGTGTGCTCAGATACAACATGTCACCCGCTTTTAGGCCCTGTTCAACAATCACATTGTTCTCATTGGATTCCCCAAGCAGGACAATCTGCCTGCTGCCATTCCTCATATATACAAACGGTATGCTGTCAGTACCGGCCTGAACACTTTCCAGGGGTATATAAATCACATCATCAATGGTTTTGGTAATGATCTTGTTCCCCGTGGTCATTGACGGTCTCAGAATAGGATCCGTACCGTCAACCTTGATCTGAACTTCAAACACCTTGGCGTCGGTGTTTGGAAGCTGCTCCCCGATATTTGCCACACTCATGACCGCACCTGTGTAGGATTTCTCGGGGAATGCATCAACCATCAGTTCTACTTTCTGGCCCGGCTTTACCTTGCTGACGTCTATTTCATTGACATAGGTCTTGGAGATCATCGCAGACATGTCGGGCAGGGTGGCTACTACGTTATCCCAGGGAGAAACCGAGGAACCAATTTTTCTCTTGGCGTTCATCCTGTCTCTTTTATAAATGACCATCCCATCAGACGGGGCAGTGATCACGAACTTTGCAAGTATGGTTTCAAAATCCCTGACCCTCTCCTGCTGGTCAGTAAGATTTTTTCTGATCGTCCTCATTTCCGTCTTTGCCTGTTCAACCTTTAATCCGTATGTTTTTATCGTCTGGTCAAGTGAACGCTGAGCTCTGTCAAGGGCTATTTCAGCCTGCCTGATAGTTGTCGGCGGCTCATATTTGGATTCCTGCAGCGTTATCTGTGCCTCCTCAACAGAATACCTGAGATTCTTTATATTATCCCGCAATCCGCTCAGGGTGACAGCGGTATCAAGCATTTTCACCTCAAGGTTATCTCCTGCCGTAATAAGCTTCTCCCTCTCATCCTTCAGTGAGTTGTCGAACTGGGTCCTGTCGAGGGTGGCAATATAGTCGCCCTGCTTCACTTCGGTCCCCTCGGGCACAAGATCGGTGATCTTGATGTCCATGGCTCTCAGGCTTCTGCTCTGCCTGAAGTCGGGCCCCATTATATCTTCCGAATTTTCAGCTTCCAGTTCACCGGTTGTGGAAACAATGATCTCAAACGATCCTCTTTTTGCTTCTACAAAGAGATTTGCCACTTCCTTCCTTTTTGTTACCTTTCCTATTATAATCATTATGATTATTGCCAGGACAACAACGATAGCTGTAATAATAATTGTTCTTTTCATCCGAATTATGCTGATTATAAAATTTTATTTTGTCACTAAGAACCGGCAAAAATACCTAAACCGATTCATCCGGTTGACGTTTTAACAACATTTAATAAATCAATGTTCAATGTCTTGCGACTAAAAGACATTTTAAGCCTGTCATTTATTCCGCAGAATCTGAAAATTAGATTTCCTATTATGAATTTTTAACAATCTCAATAATTCCTTCTGCAAGATCCTCAGCCTCTTCAACGGTTTTACCTTCAGCATAAATCCTTATGACCGGCTCGGTATTTGATTTCCTTACCTGTACCCATCCTTCCGGGTGTTCAATCCGCAATCCGTCCCTTTCGTCGATCTGGTGTTCCCTGAATTTTTCCCTGACCTTATTAAGGATCAGGCTGAAATCGGTTCCTCCTGGAAGGGCAATTTTCTTTTTTGCAATTACATAATCGGGATACAGGCGCCTCAGCTCGCTCACTTTCATCCGGCTCAGGGCCAGGTGGGTGAGGAAAAGGGCGATGCCTGCCAGGGCGTCCCTGCCGTAGTGCAGTTCGGGATAGATGACACCTCCGTTGCCCTCCCCGCCTATCACGGCTCCCCTTTTTATCATTTCCTCAACAACATTAACCTCGCCGACAGCTGCTGAGTAATACCGGTGGCCGTATTTCTCGGTTACATCCCTGAGGGCCCTTGTTGATGAAAGATTGGATACCGTATTGCCGGGGGTGTGTTTCAGCACGTAATCCGATACAGCAACAAGAGTGTATTCTTCTCCGAACATCGATCCATCCTCGCATATTATTGCCAGCCTGTCAACGTCGGGATCGACCACGAAGCCAATGTCAGCCCTTTCTCCTGAAACAAGCTCCGAGATGTCTTTAAGATTCTGCGGAAGAGGTTCGGGATTATGGGCAAAGAATCCGTCAGCCTTTGTGTTCAGTTCCAGGATCTTTTTTATGCCCAGGGCTTTCAACAGGTCAGGGATGATTATGCCTCCCACCGAGTTAATGCAGTCTATCGCCACTGTGAAGCCCGCCCGTGCAATAATGTCAGGAGCAACGAGCTCAAGGCCCAGAATCATTTCGATATGCTTCATGTTCCAGGAATCATCAGTAACAACAGTGCCCGTATCATCGATTGCGGAAAAAAAGAAATCCTCATCTGCAGCAATACCTAATACTTCGTTGCCCTCATCAGCAGACAGGAAGGTCCCGTTACCGCGAAGCAGCTTGAGTGCGTTCCACTCGGCGGGGTTATGACTGGCAGTAACTATGATTCCGCCGTGTGATTGTGTTCCTGTCACTGCAAGCTCAACAGTGGGGGTGGCTGCCAGGCCCAGATCAATGATGTCGATGCCGAGGCTACGGAGTGTATTGATAACAAGGCTGCCTACTATCGGGCCCGAACGCCGGGCATCCCGTCCGACAACAACCCTGAGGCGCCGGCCGCTGTTGCGCCTTTTCAGCCATGTGCCATAGGCCGCGGCAAATTTCACAATATCAGGAGGCGTGAGTCCTTCTCCCGGCTTGCCTCCTATGGTTCCCCTTATACCTGAAATGGATTTTATCAACGACATATTGTATTGAATTTAAGACTGCAAATGTGCAAAAAAAATCCAAATGATTTCCCGGCGAATCAATCAATGAGCAAAGTTTAAAGCGGATCAAACAAGGCAGAAGAGATCTGAACAGGCGGCTGTAATGTTCCCTGTTCATTAAAGCCGGGCTAAACATTCTGTTCACTGCATGAAGCAAACATTACAACAACGCATGCAGGTGGATTCGCAGCTTAGATTATTTAATCGTATCTTTGCCGCCACAGAAAACTCAATTCAATGGTTTACAGGCAACCCGGGAAAAAAGGCACATCGGTGAAAAGGGGTCGTGAGTCGGCCCCCGCCGGCAACGGGGCCGTTCTGATCAGGCTGAACAGATTTATTGCCAACAGCGGCATCTGTTCGAGAAGGGAAGCTGATTCCCTGATCAGCGGGGGGCACATAACGGTCAACGGCAGGATTGTCACGGACATGGGTGTAAAAGTATCTGCGCGTGACAGTGTAAAGTACAAAGGCAAAAAGCTTTCATTTGAGAAAAAGGTTTATATCCTCCTCAACAAACCCGGCGGATACGTCACAACAGTCAGGGATCCTCACGCTGAACGCACAGTGCTGGAACTGATACGTGACAGCTGCCCGGAAAGGGTTTATCCCGTGGGAAGGCTCGACAAGGCAACCACTGGTGTATTGCTTCTTACAAACGACGGCGACCTGGCAGGAAAGCTTATGCATCCCAGTCAAAAAAGGAAGAAGATCTATCATGTTTTCCTCGACAGGCCGGTTATAAAAAATGATTTGCTGCGGCTTGCAGGAGGGATCGAGCTTGACGGTGAACTTATATCTGCCGATGCGGTTTCATATGCCGACGCTGATGATAAGTCCCAGCTGGGAATAGAGCTTCATTCGGGCCAGAACAGGGTTGTAAGAAGGCTGTTTGAAACCCTGGGATATAAAGTCAGGAAACTCGACAGGGTTTACTTCGCAGGACTGACCAAGAAGAACCTGCCCAGGGGAAAATGGCGATTCCTTACAGAAAAGGAAATAAGCATGCTGAAAAGAGGGTTTTCTTAATTTCCGGAGATGAAACACAAATCGGGTTTTGTAAATATTCTGGGAAATCCCAACGTGGGGAAATCGACAATAATGAATGCTCTTGTCGGTGAAAAGCTTTCCATTATTACCTCGAAGGCCCAGACTACGAGGCACAGGATCATGGGGATAGTCAACGGTGATGATTTTCAGATAGTTTATTCAGACACACCCGGGATCATAAAACCCAGGTACAAGCTGCAGGAATCGATGATGAGGTTCGTCAACTCAGCCCTGGCAGATGCCGATCTGATCATTTATGTGACTGATGTCACTGAGGAGAAGGGCGACATGAATGTGATCCTCGACAGGATAAGGAAATTGCACATACCAATAATAATTGCAATCAACAAAATCGACCTTGGCAGCCAGGCCGGGCTGGAAAAACTGGCAGGCGAATGGAAAAATGATTTTACTGATTCGCCGGTAATTGGCATTTCCGCTATCAACAACTTTAATCTCGGCACTTTGCTCGACACTGTCATTTCCTTTCTTCCGGAATGTCCTCCCTACTTCCCGAAAGATCAGCTTACAGACAAATATGAGAGGTTTTTCGCATCGGAGATAATCCGTGAAAAGATACTGCTGAACTATCAGAGAGAGGTTCCTTACTCTGTGGAAATTGAAATAGAAAGCTTCAGGGAAGAAGAAGGCCTCCTCAGGATAAGAGCCCTGATACATGTGGCACGCGACAGCCAGAAGGGGATAATCATCGGGCACCGGGGAGAGAAGCTGAAAAAAACAGGCACTGAAGCCCGGAAGGATATGGAGGATTTTTTCGGTAAAAAGGTGTTCCTCGAGATGTATGTAAAGGTCAACAGGGACTGGCGCGACAAATCCGCGGAACTTAAGAAATTCGGATACAGGTGATCATTAATTATACGTTTAAATGAGTGGAATTGTTGCCATAGTTGGAAGGCCGAATGTAGGAAAATCCACCTTGTTCAACAGGATGACAGAATCGCGTAATGCCATTGTTGACAGTGAAAGCGGTGTTACGCGCGACCGGATTTACGGACAGGCAACCTGGAACGGTATCACTTTCTCGGTTATTGACACCGGCGGGTACGTAAAAAATTCCGATGACATATTTGAGGGTGAGATCAACAAACAGGTTCTTATTGCCATTGATGAAGCCGACTTAATATTGATGGTGACCGATGTTACCGCCGGGGTGCATGATCTTGACACCTCTGTTGCCGGTCTTCTGAGGAAGTCGGGCAGGAAAGTTTACCTTGTGGTAAACAAGGTTGACAACAATGAAAGGCTGGCTGATGCTGCTGAGTTTTACAGGCTCGGACTTGGTGATTACTTTGGCATCAGCTCAATAAACGGCAGCGGGACGGGCGATCTGCTCGATGCGATTGTGGCAGTTCTTCCCGGCAGTGAACAGCAGGAGCTGCCGGATATCCCCAGGATTGCCATAGCAGGACGTCCAAATGTGGGGAAATCATCGCTTGTAAATGCACTGCTCGGGGAGGAGAGAAATATCGTTACCCCTTTGCCCGGAACAACACGTGATTCAATTTACACGAGGTATAAAAAGTACAATCATGACTTTCTGCTGGTTGACACTGCAGGCCTGCGCAAGAAAAGCAAAGTCACTGAGGATATTGAATATTATTCTGTCATGAGGGCCGTCAGGACAATCGAGAATTCCGATATCTGCCTTGTAATGATAGACGCCACCCGTGGGGCGGAGGCCCAGGATCTGAATATCATTTCACTGGTTACCAGGAACAGCAAGGGGCTTATAGTCCTGGTCAACAAGTGGGATCTCATTGAAAAGGACAATAACACAACAAAGAGGTTTGAAAGTGAGATCCGCGAAAGAACCTCTCCGTTCACCGACTATCCCATCCTGTTTATCTCAGCCTTAAGCAAGCAGAGGATCCATAAGATCCTTGAACTTGCAGGCAGTGTGAATGAGAACAGAAAGCGAAGGATCCCCACACCGGAGCTGAACGAGATCATGCTCGGGATAACGCGGAATAATCCGCCTCCGTCGGTCAAAGGCAAGCACGTGAAAATTAAATATGTTACGCAGCTTCCCACATATTCGCCCTCGTTTGCATTTTTCTGCAATCTTCCCCAGTATGTAAAGGAGCCCTACAAAAGGTACTTAGAAAACCGGCTGCGCGAGAAATATGATTTTTCGGGTGTTCCGGTAAGGATCTTTTTCAGGAAAAAATAACTTACTTTGGTGTGGTTTTTGTGCAAGATAAATTTAAACCGGTACAGATGAAAATCACGCGCAACATTGTTTTTATTATCTCCGTCCTGGCCATTTTTTCCTGCATCAAAATACAGACCCTGCCGCCCGAGCCTTCTGTGAAATACACCAGTTTCAGGGTTTTTGACACCATCGACACCCTTCATAACAGTGTCAAGGGCGGTGAGCTCAGATTTTATTTTGAGGACGGCGACGGTGATCTCGGATATCTTAAACCATCCGTTCAGGAGGAAGGGGAAGCTGATGAATCAAATCTTTTCTTTTCCCTGTTCAGGATAAATAACGGAGTTGTCAGTCCTGCAACCGGCGATGATCCCCTTCGTCCTTCGAATTACAGGCTCCCCTATATAGAAAGACCCGGTCAGAATAAAATACTGAAAGGCACCGTTTCGGTTATTTTCATGTATCTGTTCTATTCAGCGGAAGACACCATCAAATATGAATTTTACCTGAAGGACAGGGCCGGCAATGTAAGCAATACTGCTTCGACGGGTATCATTCCGCTTTATTACAACGGTATGTATACCGGGCCCGATTAGTTTATATCTTCACACCCATAAAGAGTATATCATCCACCTGATCATAACTGCCTTTCCAGTCATTGTAGAATTTCAGCAGTTTCTCCTCCTGTTCCTTAATGGGAAGTGTCCATATCTCACCAAGCAGGGTTTTCAGCCGGGCAATCTTCATCTTTTTGCCTTCAGGGCCCCCGAACTGATCGGGCAGGCCGTCGGAAAACATATATATTGTGTCGCCCTCATTCAGGTAATACTCCTGGTCGTCGAAATATTTCTCCAGTACCGACTGGCCCCCCACCGACGACCTGTTTCCCTTAATGTAACAGATCTCCCCGCCCATCACTATTATCACGGGCCTCATGGCAGAAGCGAACCTGACATATTTGTTTTTCAGTGAGAACTCGCAAACCACAATGTCCATTCCATCGTTGGAGATCCCGACTTCCAGGTTTTGATTAAGGGTTGAAAAGACCTGCCTGTCGAGCATAGCCAGTATCTCCGAGGGCCTGGATATCCTCTGCCTCAGTACGATATCCTGGAGAAGGGTGGAGCCGATCATTGACATGAAAGCCCCCGGCACTCCATGGCCGGTTGAGTCGGCACATACCAGGATGAACCGTTCATCATCAAATTTGTCGAACCAGTAAAAATCACCGCTGACAATGTCGCGCGGCCGCAGCACAATAAAAGCATCCCTGAAATGCTCCCTCAGTTTATTTATATCCGGGAGTATGCTTGACTGTATCCTTCTTGCATAATTGATACTGTCGGTTATTTCAAGGTTCTGCAATTCAATCTCTTCCTTCTGCTTTATAACAACCCGGGTCCTGGCTGCCAGCTCGTTCTCCAGGTATTCCTGAATTTTTTTCTGGGCCTTCTCCCGCTCGCGGACCATTAAGACCACGGCTCCGGCCGCCAGGGCCGTCACAGACAGAATGAACCACCAGGTCCTCCAGAAGGGCGGCTTAATATTTATCTCAAAGGCCAGGGGTTCGCTCTGACCAAGCCCGTCTTCGTTAACTGATGCAAGGTTGAAGGTATATTTCCCGTCCCTGAGGCTGTACGACACTTCCCTTGTCCTGGATACCGGCGACCAGTCGGCATCATAATTCTTCATGAATGTACTGTAATAAACTTCCTCCGGGTCGGAGAAGCTAATGCCCGTGTAGTTCACCCTTACATTGTACCTTTTCCTGTATGGAAATGAAAAAACAGGCTGATACTCATATTCCACGTCATTGATGACAATGTAGTTAATATTGTTGACCGGGGCTGTCTGTTTCCTGGTGTCCTTCGACCCGTCGTATATCACCAGGCCCTCGGTTGTGCCGATAAATATTTTGCCGCCGTCCGATTCAAACATTGCATGCGGATTGCAGGATCCGCCTTTTGCAAAATCGGTAGAATAGGTTCTGGCCAATCCGGTACCCGGATTATACCGCGAGAAGCCCCTTTCGTGCCCTGTCCATATGTGGCCCTCACGGTCAGCAAGAATACTGTAGGCATAATTGGACAAAAGTCCGTTCGAGGTGTTCACTCCCTTCAGCGAATCGCCGCTGCACCTGAACACTCCGTTGCCGAGCGTCGCTGCCCAGATATTGTTTTCATTATCCTTTGCAATGGAAATGATCTTGTTAAGAAGCCTTCCGTACATTTGCATGCCGGATGCATTGATTCCTGCAGCGGGATCAATCCTGTAGAGCCTGTCGCTCTCGGTTGCAACATATCCGCTGCCGTCGGCTGCAACAAGGATCTGATTTATGCTGTTATGCGGAAGCCCGGTGTTAATATTGTACGATTTTTTAATTGCCCCGGTCTTCCTCGAAACAATAATCACCCCGTTCAGGGTCGACAGCCATATATTGTCACCATCAACACTGATATTTGCAACATAATCGGATCCTGAATCGCCAGAGCGGAAGAACCTGGTGGTTTTGCCGGCCCTGTTCCTTAAGTAAAGGCCGTCTCCCTTTGTACCTATCCAGATGTTGTTTTCATCATCTGCAAAGAATGATCCAATCTCAACTTTTCCAGACTGTCCGGCAAACGGCACAAAAGCACCGGATGCTCCGGTCAGGGGATCGAACGGATAAAAGCCTGAAGCTGTGCCCAGCAAATAATTGCTGCCTGAACCGCCAATATAGATTATGCTCCTGGGCTCGCCCTCTTTCCCGGGCACGAAAAACTGAAAAGCTTCGTTGGCGAGCATTGATAATCCATCGCCGTTAAAGCCGAGCCATATATTGTTTTCAGCATCCTGAAAGATAACGCTTACATTGTCTCCGGCAAGCCCCGATGATCTTGAGAAGAAATGCACTTCCCCCGGTGATCCGCCTGCACCGGAGAATACCAGTTTTACGGCGCCTGCTCCCGAGGTTGAAATCCACAGGTTACCGTCATTGTCCGTCATCGTGTTCTTAACCGTCAGCATTTCAAGTTGCGGGTAACCGCTGAAGCGTGACAGTGCATATTCCTCACCTGTCTTTGTGAGGTGAAATATCCCGTTGCCGTCGGTCCCTATGAGGAAATCAGGTGTTCCTTTCAGTTTATTTACTGCCACAATGCTTGAATAATCAAATCCTTCAATCCTGTTTTTAATCAGTATTGAATCAGCAGTTATCCGGCACACCAGGAGGTTTTCCTGGGTCCCCAGCAGGAGGTCGCCGGAGGGATCAAGGCATGCGGAAAGCATAACAGGATCAGACATGACAGGAATATCCCTCACTTCATCAATCTTTTCGGGATTAATCCTGAACACTGATTTTCTTTGTGCTACTGCATAAACAAATCCGCCCTGATCTTCAAAAAACGCAGCTATTGCGGAGGAATTTGACAAACCGACCTGCAGAAGGGTTCTTTTCTTCAGGGAAAAAATCGTTCCGTCGTTGCAGCCAAACCAGCTGTTTCCCCTGCTGTCGGTGAACGAAGCAGTGGGGTATCGTCCTGCCGCTGAATCGGGAAAAGCTGCAGGATAGAACATGAAGCCGTCAAAACGGGCCAGTCCTTCAGTGGTACCCACCCACAGATAACCGTCGGGGCTTTGACTGATGGTATAAATCACCCTGCTGGGAAGGTTGTTTTCAATTCCATAGTTCCTGAACCTGAAAACCTGGCCGGATGACAATTCCGTAATAATGACTATGCACACCAGGGTGCTGAACACGGTTTTGCGCATGATAGAAAGCTAAAAATTTTGTTTCCCCTATTTTTTCTGGACTTTTCTGATGCCGATAACCGGCTGGTAAACCGGGACTCCGCCGATTGGAGAGCTGAAGAACTGGAGGGCGTCACCTCTCTGGTTTTCAAGGGATATCACCACATTATTGTTCCTGACCAGGTTTTCTTTTTTCTTATGAAACTGGAAATCAAGCGACTTCCCTATTTCTGCCTGTTCAACGGGGATCCTGGATTCTGCCCAGTTATCTTCGCCGGAAACCGGCACTGAGATCCCCTGCTTATATGTGGAAACAACAAGTATGGCGCCATCATCGTCCCAGTCAAAATTCTTCTGTTTTATTGACACGATCCCGGTATCGATATACGGATAGATATGTGAGATGCTTTTTGTATCATTCCACATGCGGAAAGTATACTTGTAGGTGAATGCATTGGCGCCTTCCAGCGGAAGTTCGCTGTTTGCATCACGGCTCAGATAATATCTGTAAAGGTTTCCGTCATCACCGCTGATTCCTTCGCATACTATCTTGAAAATATAACTGTTCCACTTTTCATTGAAATCGCCTTCCGACGGGTTGAAGGGACCAAACGCATAGTACTTGTTGTCGTACCTTGCATCATCCCCGAAAACCCTTGAAGCAAGCAGGTTTCCGGTTTTGTAGTTCGTCCCCGGCAGAAGACCTCTTGACTCAATGTTTTTCTCAGGATCCACACCTTTACCTCCGTACACTGAAAACATGGTTTTCGAGTTCCATACTCCCTGGAGTTCATCGTGTTCACCACCAACATCAGGATCAAAGACCTTTATATAAAACTGTCCATTGAAATCTTTGGGAATGGTGAAGAAGAAGAGGGAGAAAAAATCATCATCTCCCCATGAAGTTTCTCCTTCTTTCCCGAAGGTTACAAGAAACGGGATATTCTCGTCCTTCCCCGGAACTGCCTGACAATAAACATCTGGCACCAACAACGCAAGGGAAAGAATCGATAAGATCAGAAACCTGAATATTGCAGTATTCACTTTCATTGATCTGTAAAAATAATCATTTTATTATTCATGGCCTGTTAATTATTAAAATATTCCTTGAAACACATGCTTCATTTATTTTACCTCCGGGTCCGGCCTTGGCCGACACAATCAGCTGAACATTATACTCACCCGCCCTTGTAAAGGTTTTTCTCACGTTCTGCCCTTTTGCCACCGTTTCATCATCAAAGCTCCAGTAATATTTTGCAATTTCCCACCCTGGAAGGTTTGTTTTATCGGCACTGAATTCAATTTCCTGGCCGGCGAAGGCGGTATCAGGGGATGTTATGTAAGGCTGCTCAATTTCCCGGATAACCATTAATTCCGACTTTTCATTCAATGATTTCTCTCCGGTAACGAGGTTAATGACATCGAGCTGTACCAGGTAAGTGCCGGGTCCGGCAAAACAATGCTGCACAATTTCTCCGGCAGCGGCGCTGCCATCTCCGAACCGCCATTCATACCTGAATGGTATGGTATCGTATTTTACTGCGTTTTCCTCAAAGAACTCATAGCAGTAAATGTTCTCCTGGAGAGGATCGCATGATGCCTTTCTTACAATTGTTATGATGAACTCATAGATATCGTCGTTCCTTTGCCGGTTGGAGGCAAAATAACCGCTCTCCAGGTCAGGCATTGCCACAAAAGCAAAATCGTCCGATGCTGAATTGACAGGCTCGGGCAGCCTGACAGGTTCGCCCCAGTCAGGGCCGTTCCTTTCTGAATAGTAAACATCGAGGCCGCCGGCACCTCCGGGGCGATTGGAAGTGAAGTAGAGCCTGCCGCCGGGATGCAGGTAGGGATAATTCTCAATGTTTGCTGAATTAACCATCGGCCCTGCATTTACAGGAGCGCTCCATTCATTGTTAATCAATTCACAGTAATAAATATCCGACCTGCCCCGGCCGCCCGGCATATCGGAAGCAAAGAAAAGATACCTTCCATCGCTGCTTACCGAAGGCTGCCCGATATTATAATCCGGATTATTATATTTAAACGGGCGTATTGATGTAAGCTGAAATCCGTTCAGGTCGGCAATGAAAATCCCGCTTCTGTTCCTGAATTTCCTTCTCCTTGATGGTTCCCCGGTTTCTATCTCGCTTGTAAAATAAACCGTTTTTCCGTCGGGAGCCAAAGAAAGAGGTCCGTTATTGAAAAGTTCACTTCTGTCACTCCTGATCTCTTTTGGCTTGTTCCACTCAAGTGTATCCCTGCGTTCTGCGAAATAAATATTAAACAATCTGTTTCCGTCAAAGGAGGTTCGCTCCATGATCCCGCTCAATCGCCTGTCGGAACAGAATATCAGTCCTTCGTTGAACATTACAGGGGAGATATCATTATAATAGGATGAATTAAAAGGTAGCCGGGTGACCTTAAATGTATTTAACTCCTGGGCTGTTGAATTTTCCATGAACAGGCCCGGAAACAGGATAAGCAATATAAGGTGCAGTTTCTTGGTCATGTCAGAAATACCTGGGATTTGCCGCACTAACCTTGTACCTGAATTCATATCTGAGAATAAACTCCGTTGAACCCTTTGAGTATGTGTTCATTCTGCCGAAGGGATAATCGTATGAAAAACCCAGCATAAGCTGATCATTGATCTGGAGCTGCAAAATACCTACGGCCACCTGCTCTGAGATGCGCCAGGAAGCTCCTGCCCAGATAAGATCGGCAATAATGAAATTTGCATTTATATCAAACTGGGAGATCCTCTTCGAGCTGCTTAATGAATAATCGAGCAGGAATGAGGGCTTCACTTTCAGCATATCGCTTACAGGTATAAGTGTTCCGGCAGTGAGCATGAATTCATACTGGCCAAAGCTGTGGTAGGGAACCGTTGTGCCGCTGCTGTTGCGGCGGTAATTCAGGAAAGCCGGGATCGACAGCCCTGCAAAATACCTGTCTTCGACATAATATGCACCTGCTCCCACATTCGGCAGCACATGGGTTTTATCGTTCGATTTGAACACCGGATCCCCCGGATCGTTCAGCAGAAGGCTGGCATAATCGGTTTTTGATATATCTGTCCCGGCATTCAGTCCGAATGATAATTTCCCCTTTTTCAATTTGATATGGTAGGCATAATGTGCATAAATACTTGTTGATTTTGTTGCCCCGTACTGCATGAACTGTGCCATCAATCCAAGAGCAACCTTGTCGTTTTTCATTGGTGAGTGTAACGAGACTGACTGAACCATCGGGGAGCCCTTTGTTCCGATCCACTGAATCCTGTATGAAAGGAGACTGCTAAGCACTCCGCGTGTTCCGGCATAGGCAGGGTTCAGTAACAGTCCGTTCTGCAGATACTGGCTGTGAACGGGAAAACCAAGATTGATCCTTGACGAATCATGGACACTCTGGCCTGAAACAACACAGAATACAAACAGAAAAGCAACAGTATTTAGTCCTGATCTTACCATACGGGTAAAACATTACTCTGCAGAATCATACCAGGGAATTTTTCCATTGTTCAATATCGCTTGAGAATTACAAAACCGCTCTTTTTATAAAGGTGGCTGGTCCTGCTTGATGTTATTCTGAGGAGATAATAGTAGGTTCCTTCGGGAAGGTCCCTGCCTTTTGAGTTTTTCCCATCCCATGCCTTCCATATGTTCCCGTTCCGGTTTGAAGCCGAATAGACTCCGGTGCCCGCACCGTTGACGATGGTTAGTTCGGCAATCTGATTTTCAAGGTCGAGTCCCTTTATTTCAAAAGTATTATTGTATCCTTCAGGGTCATTGTTCGGAGAGAATCCCTCGGGGACGAAAAGTTCGTTCACATAAATCTCAACAATATCGTCAATCGTACAGGCGCCCCTGGTTACCGTCCAGAGAAATCTGTTCAGCCCCGGGGAAAGCCCTGAAACCACAGTTTTTTCCGATGTTTCATTCTGAAAGCTTCCCGAGCCCTGGAGCACTCTCCACAAGCCTGATCCTCCCGGCATTGGGACAGCGGCCGACAATGAAAAAATATTGTCGAGCGAAAAGATGACCGTATCCTTTCCTGCGTCAGCAGTGTAATCATCCGGCAGCATTTCCATCACAAGCCCAATGGTATTTGAGATACTCTGACAGCAGTTGTTTTTACCCGATACCGCATTCCTCCTGTAACTGATATCCTTTGTCATAACCGGGGGCCGGTAATCAGGATTGTTATTGGATCCGGCAGCCGGGATCCAGCTTATCCCGTCTGTGCTTTCCTCCCACAGGAAGGTATATGCTCCCGAACCTCCTGAAAGAGTCGCTCCCGGGGCCTGGCCCAGTACCTGCGGCAGATTGTCTTTGCAAACCGCCTGATTTCCCGAGATACTATTGTTACTGATTACCGGGAGCACCGAGATCATCAGTGATCCGCTCTCTGATGAACACATTCCTGATGTTGCCCTGCGCCTGAAATATGTAGTTGCCGTCAGGGTCTGAGGCTGATAGTCGCGGGATGTGCCGGATACCTGGATATCAGTCCAGTTCCTGTTATCGGGTGAATATGACCACTGGAAGGCATAGTCGCCGGCTAGTCCTGTTCCGCCCGACGGCTGCGACCCGGTCAGCCTGTGGGGTGATCCTCCGGAACAGATGGTTGTGTCTGAGGGTCCTCCTGTAATGAAAGAAAGATTATTCCCGGTAACCGGTTTATGGACATTTATCCCGGCTGCCTCACTGTAGCTGACACACGCCGATGAATACACTATTCTCCTGTAAAATATTGAATCTGTCGGAACAGGGGGGACATAGCCCTGGGCGGTCACACTACTGGTAAAACCGTCTATGTTTCTCCAGCCGCGGCCGCGCGTGCTGTCCTGCCATGTATAGACATAGGATCCGGGGCCCTTGCCATTCAGTGGCAGTGATCCGGTAAACGGGGTCGGTGAAGTTCCTGAGCAAATCGTCTGATCAGAAGGAAGAATGGAATTACTGGTGACCGGGGGATAGGAACTGAGCAGTACGGGAGCGCTTTCGCTCACGCATACATTATTGGCGCCCGACATTACCACCCTTCTGAAATATTGCTGACCCGGGAAATAGGGAGCAGATTCGGCCGGATTGTAATCCGGACCACTGTTTGTTCCGTCGGCATTAACCCAGTTTGTTCCGCTGGTGCTTCTCTCCCATCTGAAACGAAAAGTATTGTCGCCCCCGCCCAGAGTGGGTGCAACGCTACCCTGAAGATTTGTGAAGGTTCCGCCGAAACAGATTTCCTGGGGATCTGATGAAATTGTATTGTTCCTTATCTGGGGCAGGACACTTATCCTGACAGGATCGCTGGTACTTACACATGCCCCTGAAGTAACCGTACGCTTGTACCAGGTAGTCTGGGTCAGTCCGGCAGGAGCCTGGAAGTTTTCCACGTTCCCGCTGATTTCAGTGTAGGTAATGTTATCAGTACTTGATTCCCATTTGAAATCATAGATGCCTGTTCCGTCCTGCAAAGCCAGTGTTGAATGTAAAATATTCGGGATCTGTCCGTTGCACAGTATTTCGGGATCGCCGACAACATTGTTTTTGATGGAAGGATGGACCTCTATCATCACCGGCACACTGATATCGGTTATTGCGGCCCCGTTATCCCTCACTACCCTTCTGAACCAGGTTGTAACTGAAAGCCCCGAGGGCGGAGTATAATTTTTCTGCGAGAAGTTGCCCGGAGCTCTAGTGAACCCGCTTGCCGGGGATGTGATGCTTATCTGCCATTCAAAGGTATACGGCGGTATTCCGCCAACAGGCTGGGATCCGGTAATAAGTCCGTAGTTGGTGTCGGAACATACTGAATCGATCATGTTATTGGTTGCAGCCGGGCGGATGGAATTGAAAAGGAACCCGTTGAGCGCCGGGAAAAAATTGGATTTGATTTCCCCGGGCCCTCCGCCGGCCAGTGGAGGTCCGGATGTTCCGCCGGCAACGTTAATACTGCTGACGGCAGCAGGCGGAGCTGCCGGGCTCATCCAGACAAGTCCGCCGCCGCCGCCGCCGCCCTGGCCAAATCCTCCTGGATTGGTGCCTCCGTTTCCTCCTTTTGATTCGACCCCGAGCAGGCTGAAAAGATTCTGAAATGAAAGGGCAATTGAACCTCCGGCGCCGCCCCCCCCGGCTCCTGCGTCGGAAACGGCATTCAGGGCACTGGCCCCTGATGCTCTTATAAAATGATTCCTCGCGTCGATGGTATCAGCAATGATTATGACTATCCCGCCTCCGCTCCCGCCGGCCGATGCGGCGGATCCTGCTGACTGTGTGGAAGCACCGCCGCCCCCGCCTGCAAAAATACCTTCTTCCACAGCAGTGCCTGTTATACTCATGCCTCCAAAGCCTCCGTCGTGGGGCATGTCACCACACTGACCGGGTATGAATTTTTCAAGCCCCCCGTCACCGCCCTTCCCGCGATTCGAACCGCCGCCCCCGCCTGAATAGCGGCCGTTACCACCCCCGCCCCCGGAAAAGTTCCTTCCCTGTCCCCTGGCATGATTGGGATACAACAACGCGCCGGTGTAATCATGCAACGCAATGCCTTCTCCCTTTAAACCGGCATTGTTCCACGACAGTGGATACGAATCAAGACTATTGGCATGTTCATTCGTAAACACGCATTCCCCCGCTCCCGCTGAACCCTGTGCCCCGGAAAAACCCCGCCCGGTCACATCTATATCAGCATTCAGCGTAAGCCTGCCTCCGGCCAGGAAAGCAACCACCCCCCCGGTACCGGTTGATGCATTCCAGGGCTGACAGGTTACCGTGGCAACAACTTCCGGGGATTTGTAGAAAGGTACCCGTATGAGCTGAAGATTACTGTTTGTGCTATAATCATTGATATAATTGTTCCTGGTAAAATCTATTCTGCCAGTTACGGAATTAACCGACTGGACCACAAGGAATTCATAACCCCCGGGAGTTCCGAAAACCGACTGCACATTCTCCCCGTACGATCCCTGTACAGTCTGAATGCCCACACCCTGCATCTGGATCAGCAGAACATAGTCGTTGGGAGAAAACTGCCCGGCAAGGGCAGGATTACTGACAATCACATAACCCGGGCTGATGGAGGCCACCTTTGCATAGCTGTTTACAATTCCGCTGATAAGCTCCTGGCCGTCAAGAACGTAAGCTGCAGGGCCAAACATGGTTGACAAAACAGATATATGCAGCATGAAAATATAACGGGCGAAATAATGCTTCATCAGTATGCTGATTGAAAAGCTAAACTAATTTAATATTATTATATCCATAAAATCTAAAATCCGGTTACCGCTGGGTTACCGGTGTCTGATCGTCCATAAATAACGGGAATTCCATATAAAAGATTGTGCCCTTATCCGGTTCTGATTCAAACCAGATTTTGCCTCCGGCGCTTTCGACATATCTTTTTACAATCGAAAGACCCAGTCCGGCCCCTGATGATTTAGTTGTGAAATTAGGAGTGAACATTTTGCCCCGTACCGATTCGGGCACGCCTGTTCCATTGTCTGCCACCGAAACTAAAACTTTCTGGTTTTCAACTTCCATATTCAGCCTTATAATTCCTTCCCTGCCGGAGGGGATTGACTGTATGGCGTTTTTTATAAGATTGGAAAAAATACTGTTCACATGTTCCCTGTCGGCAAAGATCATGGTTTTCCAGCCGTGGGTCCAGTTAACCCTGAATGTAACGTTCCCGCTGTTCTTGAAAAGTTCGAGGGTCATTCTTATTGATTCCACCAGGTCAACTTTGGAAGGTTTTGGCTCCGGAAGCCTGGCAAATGATGAAAAGGCACCTGCGATGGAAGAGAGGTTGTCAATAAAGTCAATCTGGCTCCGGGTGAACCGTTCCAGTTTCTTTTCAAATCCGGGAACCCCGTCTTTCCATGATTTAAGCAGCTGCTGAACATTAAGCTTCATCGGAGTCAGCGGGTTCTTAATTTCATGGGCAATCTGCTTGGCCATCTCCCGCCAGGCATATTCACGTTCGGAAACAGCAAGTTTCCTTGCACTCTCATCAAGCTCATCAACCATTCTGTTGTACTGTTTTACAAGATCGCCCACCTCATCATTCCCCTTGTACAGCAGGTGTTCGCTTTTCTTTCCAAGTTCAACGGAGGCCAGTCTGCTGCTCAGGATCGTCAGCGGCGCTGTCAGCCGGCCGCTGATAAACACCGCGAGGCTCATTGCAATTACAATCAGCAGTAAGGTAAAATTCATCACCGTTACTATCATGTCGGAGATATCCCTGGCAAGGACACTCTGGAGGCGGAAATAGGGCAGGTTCAGATAAAAAACAATTTCATTGTCAGGATTGTAGAACGGCATATAGGCTGAAATATAATTCAGCTTCCCGATCCTTTCGTTCTGGAAATATTCCGATTTTGTCAGATTTGCCAGATTCATAAAGGCCATGTTATTCATCCGCCTGGCTATCAGATTCCTGTAAAAAATCTCCGGACGCGATGTTGCCAGCAGGTTTCCTGTAAGACCATAAAGATTGATGTCAGTATTGAAAATATTCGACAGCCTTACCAGTATCTCACCCAGGGTGTCGTAATTATTGCCTGAAATCCTTTCTGCAAGAAGTTTATCTGACACTAAACTGTTTTCAAGCTCAATGTACACCGAATTGAGTTTTTCCTTCACATTCTCATAATGCTTGTTCTGGTACTGGGTTATTGCCAGTGATGCTATAACATACCCGATCAGGGTAAATGAAACAAGGAGAATAGCGATGAATGACATCTGGAGTTTTTGGCGGAAGTTCATTCCGGCAGGGCTCATGAAAACCGGTTTTCCGGTTATGATGAACAGCAGGTTTGAGAAAACAAAGATGAATGCGAATAAATATGCAAACGAAATTATCAGATCCTTAAACGAAAGCGCAGGCCTGCTGATAATTACGGTAACGTTCCCGTTCCGGTAAAGGATGTGCCGGAATGAATCCTGTACAAAAGCCCTGTACCCTGAGCCGGAAACAAGGTAATCTGCATCGTTCTTGTTAAAGGGATAGTCGCCGGTTCTGAGGACAAGCTCGCCGTTAATATATTTGGCAAATGAATAATCCCTGAGCCTTGCGTAGCTGTGGTACTTTTTATCAAGAAGCATTTCTGAATATCCGGGCTGAAACACGTTGATATTGCTGTATATATCTATAAAAAGACCATTTGTCCTGCCTTTTCCGTAATCAAAAAACAACCTGCCAAGGTAGTTTGCCCTGCCCTGCCTGCTGTCAATATAGTAGAACCCTGAACCTGTCAGCCTGTTGCCGCGCCTGAGGATCCTGTCATTGAAAAAACCGAAGCAATCGTCGTAAATCTCACCGGTTTCGCCAATTCTCAGCGAATCATTTCCTGCACAGACAATGATACTGACATTGAAATTCCCCCAATACCCCTGGAAATATTTGTCGCGGAGGTAATCAGAAATCATTTCAACATCGTCTTTTTCAAAATACTCGACATTCATGATCCGGGCCAGCACCGAGTCGGCTTCAATCACCGGCCACATGTCGAGCAGAAGATGTTCGGCAGTCGGATCATTTTCCGTTGAATATGAAAGCAGTTGTATGTTGATCTTTTCTTCAGTCTTCCTTTCCGAATAGGTGGTAACAATCAAAAGTGAATATATTCCGAACATTATTGAAAATATCACTGATTTATTGAATGTTCCGGTATTGAATAAGCAGGTAAGCCTGATACCTGCCGTCACCATTATGTAGAAAGCAGCAAGTGAGATTGCCATTACTGGTTCCTTTCCGGCTATTATCAGAAAAACGGGCAGCGACATGACAGATGGCACAATCCATGCTCCCGGGGGCCAGTCCTTTGAAGGAAGCAAAACTTTGAGAAGGCAGAGGAACGGGACTGAAAAGAGAAATGAAACCGCAACAAAGCCCATCAGGCTCATGGTATTAAGTTCCAGAACCTTGTAGGTCTCGAAATTTATGTTCGAATTCAATATCAGATGGCTGAAAACAATATGATATCCAAGGAACAGCAGTGCCGCAGCGACGAGCAGTAAGGTAAGGGGAAAAAACCGGTTCCGTGATCTTCTCACAAAATCATCAACAAAATCTGCATGCCTGTAAAAAAGAAAAGCCGCTGCAGACATCAGAACAGAAAGAACCAGCAGATGGCCAAGTGAAGGAATGAATCCATTCATGGTGTATCTGTAGGGGGAAAACAACTGAAACTGGGTCAGTATGCCCGGGTAGTTGGTTAAGAGAAGGATAAAGTATACCGATAACAGAATAACCGGGCCCGAAAAGAGGGCAATCATTTTACGCCTTTGCAATGCAAGGTATTCTGACAGCCGTATTACCAGGAAGATGAATAGTAAAAAGGAGGTTGCCCACATGAGCATGGGAACAATCTTAAAGTACCAGGTTCCATCCTTCTCACCCGGATAGACAAGTGAAAAGAGGAAAGACCCGTCGGCCGAGGCCACATGGTATGCGGAAGCTGCCCTGTCAGTACTGAATCCCACATCTCCCGTTATTCCGAATTCACTGAGGAATCCGTTTTTTATTATGTCATTCTCAAAACCATAGTCGTTACGCAGCCTGAGAAGGCCCACAATTCTTTCGTTGCCTGCCTGAATGCTCCGGGCCAGGAACCAGCCGTTCTGAACAAAGATCAGCGGGCGAAGGAGTGCTGAATCCACAAGAAACCCCGGGACATCAAAATCGTTGTCTGACCAGTAGATCAGTTTGTTCCCTATATACTCAAGCAGGGTGATCCTGTTCTTTTCGGCCAGAGAGAACAGTTTGTTTTCCGAGGAGGAGCCATGGCTTTCTCCGCTGGCAAGTATGGGTTCCATGCCATTCAGGCACTCATCCATAACTTTTTCCTTCTCCCTCAGGACCTTGTTAAACCTTCTTGTCCGGAGCCAGTATTCAAAATCGCTGAAGTAAACCGACTCGACTGCGATCGACAGGATTATCATTGCCGCAGTCAATATGACAAGTGAATATTTAAACCCGGGTTCCTTCATTTTCCAGATGCAATTGCTTATTCATGATGATAGGGCTCTCCTTTTATTACAGTGAATGCCCTGTAAAGCTGCTCGGCAAACAATAATCTGACTACCTGATGGGAAAAGGTCATTTTAGACAGCGACAGCTTCAGGTCGGCCCTGCCCAGGACATCTCCGGCGACTCCGTATGCCCCGCCTATGACAAACACGATCCTTTTCTTCTGAAGCATGAATATCTTTTCAAGCCTGCCGGCAAATTCAAGTGTTGAATATTCAAGTCCGTTTTCATCCAGAACAATCACATAGTCTTCTTTCCGCAACCATTGCAGCATTTTTGCGCCTTCCCTGTCCTTTTGCTCCTTTACAGGCATGTTACCCGTATTCTTAAGATCAGGAAGAGTGATTATTTCAAATGGTGTAAATTTCCGAAGCCGCACCGAATAATTGCCAACTCCTTCATCAATATATCTTTCCGTGGTTTTTCCGGTTTGCAGTAAAACTATTTTCATAAATTGGCGCGACTTTTGTGCAGAAAAAAACTGTACCGCCCTGCCACAAATTTAATAATTTAAAATGTGCAGAGGCAATTATAATTATGCAGATCGAGGATCGGGGATTTCCACAGTAGATAAAATAGTATAAATTTGCATGGGAAATAACCTGACGGTTGTTAAAAAACATACCGAAGAAATGAAACTGATCAGATTAATATATATTCTGGCATTCATAATCACCAGCCTGGGATTAACCGCACAGGAACAGGCAAGGATCCCAGCCGGAATTTCGATTGCCATCAAGTCGGGAAATGCAGCTGAACTTGCTAAATATATGAATTCCACAGTTGAACTTCTTTTGCTGCAAAAGGAAGATTTCTATAAAAAGAATGTTGCGGAAACGATCCTCAGGGACTTTTTCAATGAATATCATGCAAAGGAATTTGTCATCAGGCATCAGGGTGCAAGGAATGATGCCCAGTACGCCATTGGCAACCTTGACACCGAAAAGGGAAATTTCCGGGTTTATTTTCTTTTGAAGAAGGTTGGAAGGGAATTACTGATACACCAAATACGTATTGAACCTGACAATGGGAAATGACAGCCTTCGCAAAATCATTCTGAGAAGTCTTGAAGAGGATATCGGCGACGGAGATCATTCATCGCGGGCATGTATTCCCCCGAGGGCGAAGGGAAAGGCCAGATTGCTTGTAAAAGAAGCGGGGATCCTTGCAGGATGCAGGGTGGCATTGGAGATCTTCAGTATTGTTGACAGCGACCTCACTGCCGGACTGCTGATCAAAGACGGAACTCCCGTAGTACCGGGCGACATAGCCTTTTACATTGAGGGAAACACGCGCTCCATTCTGAAATCCGAAAGGCTTGTACTGAACATTATGCAGAGAATGAGCGGCATTGCCACAAGGACCCGGGAATATGCCGACCGGCTCGCCGGACTGAAGACCAAAGTTCTCGACACCCGCAAAACAACCCCGGGATTAAGATTCCTTGAAAAGGAAGCCGTCAGGATCGGAGGAGGCTTTAATCACAGGATGGGATTGTATGACATGATCATGCTTAAGGACAATCATATCGACTATGCGGGCGGAATTGAGAAAGCCATTGCTAAAACGACTGAATATCTGAACGGTACCGGTAAAAAACTCCGTATAGAAATAGAAGCCAGGAATCTTGATGATGTCAGAAGAATAATTGATGCCGGCGGAGTCGACCGGATAATGCTCGATAATTTCAGTCTGGACGAAACCAGGGCAGCCGTTGAAATGATTGCAAGCAGATTTGAGACTGAATCATCAGGAAGAATTACCCTTGAGAATCTGAGGGATTACGCAGAATGCGGCGTTGATTTTATTTCAGTCGGAGCCCTTACACATCAGGTCCGGAGCCTCGACATGAGCCTCAAGGCAGTCTGATGCCTCCAAATGTCAGTGCATTCAACCGGAAGGAATACTGAGTTAATCCGGATCACTGCCCACCTGAGAACCTCATCCCCGGAAATCCGGCAGGGGTTCACGGAACCATCGGGTCTGCCTGCCTGAAAATGGCATCAAACCGGTATTTGTCAACGTCGGGGAATACTCCTGCTGAAGCCGGAACAAAATTGATCATGAGCAGGAAAACTGGTATTTCACAATATTTACAAAAGATTTTGTTTTAAACCAGATAAAAAAATACTTACTTTTGACCCACAAACAGTTAAAATGAAAAAATGGATAATCTTCCCTGTTTTTGTTATCCTGTTCAGCTGCAAGGGGAATCAGCCCGTGACTTATCTTTCTTACGACAAAGCTGCAGCATATTTTGCAAGGATTGAAGAGATCTGCAGCAGGGATAACGGGAAATTATGGGGAAGCAATCTTTCCGGGCCGTTGATGTTTGTCGACAGGACAAGCAGGCAGATACTGGCAAATCAGCCGGACAAGGATGGAATTCTTAAACTGAAGGATGGTGTCTATACAGGTACATATCCAAAGGAAAAGCTTATCAACATTACGGCAACCGAATTCGGAGGAACGCTTTTCGGCGTAGCTCCTTTGCCTCCGGAAGAAGATGAATACCGCATCATAACAAGGGCCATCCATTGCCTTTTTCACAGATTTCAGTACCAGAACGGAATTTATCCTGCCATCTTCAACTCCACAAACATGGACGAAAGGGAAGCAAGGATATGGCTCAAGCTTGAATGGAAAGCCCTGCGCAAGGCAATCAACTCGGAAGGTGAGGATAAACTGACTGCCATAAGGGACGCACTGATATTCAGGGGAACCAGTCAAATGTCCTTTCCGGGTTATGTGAATGAGGGAAATCATTTTGAGACCTACGAAGGACTTACATCCTTCACCTTTACCCTGCTTCCCACGACATCAGTGGAGGAGTTTAAAAGAAGGCTCTTTGAATACCTCGACCGGATCTATTCCATTCAATCCTATTCACAGTCGTATGGAGGCATCCACGGAGCCCTCTATGCAACGCTGCTGTACCAGAAGGGATTTGATTTCAAAAATCTGATCAGCGACAGGGCCGATCTGGGTAAACTTGTGATGGAGCAATACAACATTGAGCTTCCCGAAGTATGCAGGGATGTAGCGGGAAGCCTGGCCATAAGCTACAACCTTGATCAGATTTACAGGGAGGAGGAGCAAAGGCTCCGTGACATCAGGGAAAGGCTCTGCAAGCAGATCAATATTTTCAACCAGAAGCCCGTGGTTTTCATCGACCTGGAGAGTCCCTATTTCGATTTCGAGCCTGAGGATGTTCATTCGCTCGACACCCTGGGTACACTGTACAGCCACATAAGGGTGTCAGACAACTGGGGAAAGCTTACGGTAAACAAGCATGGCTGCCTTATATCCGGCAACTATAAACAGCTAAGGATTACTGCCAAGGGGCTTAAAGCCGACAAGAACCATCTCTACGGCGAGGGATGGCACATGATCCTCAATGAGAACTGGATGATCGACGAGCTCGATGATAACTATTATGTCAGAAGAATAACCCCCTGAAGAAACACTCCGGAGCTGACCCCGGCAAGCACCTGATTATTCCAGGGCACCGAGGGATTCCTCCAGCGATCTGATCTTCATTTCGGCATCGGCTTTCTTCTTCCTCTCAAGCTCCAGCACCTTTGCAGGAGCATTCTGTACAAATCTTTCATTGTCGAGTTTCTTCATTACCGAAGAAAGAAATCCCCTGTAATATTCCAGGTCAGCCTTTAAACGGCTCCTTTCACTTTCAACATCTATGCTGCCGGAAACAGGGACAAAAAATTCAGTTGTTCCAACCATAAAGGAAACAGATCCATTCTGCTTACCGGAAATAAATTCAACCTCCGAAACATTGGAAAGCTTTTTAATTACCGGCAATAATTCAGTATCGTAGGCTTCCCGTCCGGTTCTGACGAGCAGCCTTACCGGATCCCTGTTGAGTATCTGCATCTCCTTTCTTACTGTTCTGATGGCGCTTACAGTATCCCTGGCAATACTGAACCTGTTGATCAGATCCCTGTTATACTTCCCTGCTGCAGGCATCCTGCTTATCATAAGGCTTTCCCCATCTTTCCTCAGTGTCAGAAGCTGCCATATTTCTTCGGTGATGAAGGGCATAAACGGATGAATGAGATGCAGGAGGGTGTCGAAAATCGCAATGGTTGCATCGTAGGTGATTTTATCAACAGGCTTTTCATACTCCGGCTTGATTATTTCAAGATACCATCCGGAGAACTCGTCCCAGAATAATTTGTAGGTTCTCATAAGAGCTTCGGAAATTTTGAATTTCCTGAAGTCGGCATCTGTTTCGCCGACCGACTTCCTTATGATCTCGTTCATCCATCTGACACTGATTGCCGCGGACTCGGGCTGTGGTATCAGGGGGTCTGTCTTCCAGCTTTTTACCAGTCTGAAAGCGTTCCATATCTTGTTGGCAAAATTCCTGCCCTGCTCAGGAAGCGAATCATCGTAAAGCAGGTCATTTCCGGCCGGGGAGCAGAGCATCATGCCCACCCTGACTCCATCGGCCCCGAACTTTTTTATCAGGTCGAGGGGCTCCGGGGAATTCCCCAGTGATTTGGACATTTTCTGCCTTTGCTGATCCCTTACCAGCCCAGTCAGGTAAACATTCCGGAATGGTTTTTCTCCCTGGTATTCATATCCGGCAATAATCATCCTTGCCACCCAGAAAAACAATATTTCCGGTGCAGTAATAAGATCGTTGGTAGGGTAATAATATCTGAGGTCAGAATTGCCCGGGTCGGTGATACCGTCGAATGATGTTATCGGCCAGAGCCAGGAAGAGAACCAGGTGTCAAGGACATCCTCGTCCTGCCGCAGGTCGCCGGGTGCAAGTGAATTGTTTCCGCTCTGTTTCCTGGCCAGGCTCAGTGCTTCTTCAGCATTCTCCGCCACCACTGTTTCTCCGTCACCGTAGTACCAGGCGGGGATCCTGTGCCCCCACCACAGCTGCCGGCTGATGCACCAGTCATGCACATTTTCCATCCAGTGCCTGTACAGATTCCTGTACTTTGCAGGATAAAGGTGAATATCTCCCTTCAGCACGGCATCAAGTGCCGGCCGGGATATATCCTTCATTTTAAGGAACCATTGTGTTGAAAGCTTTGGCTCTATAACAGAGTTGGTTCTTTCCGAACGTCCGACCTTGTTGTTGTATGACACAACTTTAACCAGGCTGCCAGTGCTTTGCAGCTCCTGTTCAGCAAGCTCCCTTGCCGTGAACCTGTCGGTTCCCTCAAATTTACCGGCCCTTTTGCTGATCGTTCCGTCATCATTGAAAACATCTATTGAAGGCAGCCGGTGGCGTATTCCTATTTCATAGTCGTTGATATCGTGTGCCGGGGTTATTTTGAGGCATCCCGTACCGAACTCCATATCGACATAGTCATCGAAAATAAAAGGGACCTCCCGGTTCGTCATCGGCACAATGACCTTTTTCCCATTAAGATGCCGGTAGCGTTCGTCGGCAGGGTTTGCACAAACGGCGGTATCGCCCAGAATCGTCTCCGGCCGGGTTGTAGCGATCATTATGTAATCGTCCTCTCCGGAAATCCGATATCTGACATAATAAAGCTTCGATTTTTCATCAGTGTAATAAACTTCCTCATCTGACACTGCAGTCATCGCTTCAGGATCCCAGTTAACCATTCTGACACCCCTGTAAATAAGTCCCTTGTTGTAAAGGTCTACAAATACCTTTATCACGGAGTCGTATCTTTTTTCATCCATTGTGAAGAGGGTGCGTTCCCAGTCGCATGAGGCTCCAAGCTTTTTCAGCTGTTCCAATATTATCCCTCCGTGCTTTTCAGTCCACGCCCATGCATGTTTCAGGAATTCATCCCTGGTAAGGTCGCGCTTTTCAATCCCCTCCGACCTGAGCCTGGCTACCACCTTTGCCTCCGTGGCTATGGATGCATGGTCGGTGCCCGGCACCCAGCATGCATTCTTCCCCAGCATTCTTGCCCTGCGCACGAGAATATCCTGAATCGTATTGTTAAGCATGTGACCCATATGCAGTACCCCGGTCACATTGGGGGGAGGTATGACTATGGTATATGGTTCGCGGTCATCGGGAACACTCCTGAACAATCCATGCCTCATCCAATAGCTGTACCATTTGTCTTCGGCTTTCCCGGGCTCATATTTGGAAGGTATTTCAGTCATTTGCAAGGGTTGGGTATTTTTTATTGAAAGTGCAAAAGTATAAAAATTCATATCAGGGGTCAAGCTTAAGCTATAAATGAAACAAACTTTCGTCAGCGTTTAGGCGCGGAAAAAAGGGCTTTTTGATCAGATTTTTCTTAAATTTGTAATTCTCGGTAAGAAAAGACTAAAACTTTCAGCTTATGCCATCACTTTCAGAGAAAGGTATTTCAATACCGCCTTCACCTATAAGAAAACTGGTTCCTTTCTCGGAAGAGGCAAAAAGGAAAGGTATAAAGGTTTATCATCTTAACATCGGCCAGCCCGACATATCAACTCCCGCAGCTGCAATTGATGCGCTCCGGAATCTGAATCTCAGGGTTATAGAATACGGTCATTCAGCAGGAAATGAATCGTACCGGCGGAAACTTGCAACATATTACAGAAAGGCCGGCATAGACATCGATCATACACAGATGCTGATAACGGGCGGCGCCTCGGAAGCGATTCTCTTTGCACTGCTTGCATGCCTGGACCCCGGTGACGAGATAATCACCCCGGAGCCTTTCTATGCCAATTATATTGGTTTTGCCGTTTCTGCAGGAGTGAAGATCATCCCTGTTACCTCAACCATTGAAAATGATTTTGCCCTTCCGCCGGTTTCGGAAATTGAAAGGAAGATTTCCCCAAGAACAAAAGGGATCCTCATTTGCAATCCTAACAACCCGACTGGTTATCTCTATTCGGAGAAGGAACTGCATCTGATCAGGGACATTGTCAGAAGGCATGATCTGTTTCTTTTTTCCGATGAAGCCTACCGCGAATTCTGTTATGACGGCATGAAGCATATATCGGCCATGAACCTTGAAGGCATCGAAAACAACGTCATACTGATCGATTCCATATCAAAAAGGTACAGCATGTGCGGAGTCAGGATCGGAGCACTGGTATCCAGGAACGGGGAGGTGACCTCCTCGATCCTGAAATTTGCACAGTCGAGGCTGTCACCTCCCGGACTGGGCCAGATTGCAGGAGAGGCTTCACTCGACACACCCGTTGAATATTTCAGGGAAGTCAACCGGGAATATACGATGCGAAGGGATTTCATGGTTGACGCACTGAATAAAATACCGGGAGTTTATTGCCCGAAGCCGATGGGGGCATTCTACACTGTAGTGAAGCTTCCGGTGGATGATTCTGAAAAGTTCGCACAATGGCTCCTTGAGGATTTTAATTACAGGAACCAGACAGTGATGATAGCACCTGCCTCCGGATTTTATTCCACCCCCGGCCTGGGATGGAACGAAGCCCGTATAGCTTATGTTCTGAATGTGGAAGATCTGAAGAATGCCATAGAAACACTCGGCGAGGCACTTAAAATTTATCCCGGTAAAAGGATCCAGTAAATGAACAATGTTCTCAGATGCATAGCAATTGATGCTGATCCGCTTGTCCTGGATATGATTGGGGAGTTTTGCTCAAAGGTTTATTATCTCGACCTTACCGGCAAATTCACGGATCCGTTCAGGGCATATCAGATACTTAACGAAAACAAGGTGGACCTTATGTTCCTCGACGTGCGGATGCCGCAGATTTCAGGCATGGAGTTTCTGAACTCGCTTTATAATCCGCCAATGGTAATCTTCACCTCTGCGTTCAGGGAACATGCACATGAGGGTTTCGAATGCGATGCTGTCGACTATCTTGTGAAACCTTTTGCCTTCGACCGTTTTTCCAAAGCAGTGAACAAGGCTTTTCAGCTGCAGAAACTGAAAAAGCCGGCTGACTACCCCGCTGATGAAAATACCCTGCCGGCACACGGCTTTCTGATGGTCAAGGTTGAATACAGCACCATCCGGGTCGATCTCAGGGAGATCCTGTACATTGAAGGTTTGAAGGATTATGTCAAGATACACTGCGGGAACAGGCTTCTGCTTACCAAGACCACGATGAAAAACATTCTTGAGAAGCTTCCTCCGGAAATCTTCTTCAGGGTACATAAATCATATATCGTGGCTGTTGAAAAGATCGACATGATTGAGAACAGCAGAATAATTATAGGGGCCCAGCGAATCCCCATAGGCGAATCTTTCAGAAGCTCCTTTTTCAGTCTTGTCAGCAATAACCTGGTCTGATCCTTTACAGGTATCTTCTTTTGATAAACCAGAGGTCGCGAAGCGAAAAATCAAGATGCAGTGTCACAAAATTCTCCCTGAAAAGGTCATTCTTATTTACTCCGTTCTGCCCCAGTTCAACCGAGACATTAACTGTGCTCAGCACCCCCTTCAGCGGAATTCCGGTTCCGAAGGAAAAAGCATAATAATTAACTGGTGTATTATTGATTATGAAGTACGATTCCCTGTATTCTGCACCCACCCTGTATAACAACATTCTGCCCGTTCCCTTGTTCGGGCCAAGGGATGGAAATTCCACGCCTGCAGAGATCCTGTCGCAGTTCCGCGACCGGATGCCCGTGTTATTAAATTCTGTCCCTTCCCACATGCTCCGTTCAAAATCAATACCAGCCCGGAAGAACCCCCGTTCATAAGCCAGCCCTATCCCGTAGTTCCGGGGAATATTGTATTTGCTGCTCCTGCCTTTGATCACTTCCGTTTCGGTGTTTGTCTTTATGGTGGTGGTATTTTTCGCATTCAGCTTCTTTGAATCACCAAAGATCAGGCCTATGCTGAAATTATTTTCATTTATGGCAAATCTGTAATTAAGCCCGTAATTCAGGTGAAAATTGGAAAGATTTGTAACATTCTCGAGGGAATAATAGTAAGTTTCCGAAAGCTCCCTGTGAGTAATATCCCCAAAAAGCCAGGATGCATTGACCCCCAGGGCAAGGTTTTTGTTAACCTTGAAGGAAGTGCTCAGAAAAGTGCGGTTAACCCCTCCGTCACCTGAAAACACCTTGTTATATTTCAGATTGCTTCCTTCCACATCACTTTTTGTATTAATATTGTAGCCAATGGTGCTGTAAGGCGCAAATCCAAAACTTGTTGCCAACCAGGGAGTTATCCTGAATCCCATTACAACGTACCTGAAATTGGCATCAATTGCCGACTGATTTTTTGTACTTGAGGCATAAGATGTATACTTCCCGAAAAGTCCGATTTCAAATATTGAAAGCAGGCTGTCAAGTCCGCTGAATGAAGCAGGATTACTGATATTCAGATATGTGGAGGACCTGAATGCAATACTGGTTCCCCCCATTCCCCTGCCCGGGCCAAGGCTGTTGGTTTCCAGTGAACCCAGTCCGAAAACTGAATATGGTGATGATGAACTCTGTGATTCAGCATTCGCGACATGCAAAAAGACCAGGGTTAAAACCAGGCCTGAAATCTTTAACAGCTTGTACATGGTCAGTATGATAAGAAGTATACTTTAAGCTTTACCCCGGGATGGCCGTTTTCCAGAATCATTCTGCTGAATGACGATCGCAGGCTGTTCTGGTTCAGTCCCAGAAGAAGACCGTGGTTGTAATCAAAGTACCGGTCAGCCAGTTCATCGACGATAAAGGAAGTTATATCTATTGTGTAATAGGTCTCCTCATTGAAAACTTCATCCAGAACGAGAGTTGAGGTAACCGGATCACCGTTTGCATCGGTCAGTATCCTGTTCATTCTGTTGAGCCTGTCTGTTTCATAAAGATACAGCCTGTCAGGCAGCGGGATCTTTTCATAACTGTTTTTGACGGGTTCAAAAACAAGCTCGGCTTTGAGGATTTTCAAACGCTTTTCCATCAGCACATTCTGGAGTGTTGGAAAGCGGAATTTGGGTAACAGTCCCGTAATGCCCTGCAGATAAGCCCTGTTTCCCGATTCGGCGCTTGGGATCTCATTCATTGTTTCCCTGATATTTTCAAGCGGGGAATCAGAGAAATCGAGGTTCAGGCTGTTGAACATATAGGCTGACTGCCCCATGCCGATGGAAATTGACGGAAGCTTATCCCTTTCAACCGGGAGCGCAGTATTTTCGTGGTAGTATATTTTTATAAGGAGATGGGATTCATCGGCTTTAAATCCTATTATGGAATTCCCCTGGTTTCCGCAGGTAATGGCCAGGCCTTTCAGGTAACCTGAGAACCAGTTGGATGACGACACTTCCTCTCCCCTGTTCTTTATAAGTTCAAAAAGCTCCCCGCCAAATGAGTTAACCGGTATGCTTATGGTTGAATCACCAGACCCCGGTGCGGGATAAAAATTGACTGACCCCAGGGGTTCGGCCTGATACTCAAAGGTAGTGTTATTGTACAGGTAACCATTTGAAAATGGCTTTATCTCTTCGGTCACCCTGTGAACATCAAGGTTAAGCAACGCTGTTGTATCCCCGAGGCTGTATCCTGAATAGGAGAGGACAATTGCGGCAGAATCATAAATCGCATCCTCGCTTAAAGTTGAGAAGTACTGGTAGTTAAAAGTAAAATAGCTTGTACAGGTTATTTTCCCGAAATCATTGTCATGATAACGGCCCGCATAGGCAACAGAAACGCCTGAGGTGTGAAGGGAATCAAGGAGCACTGTTGACACATCTACCCTGAAGGTGTCAACTACTGTAAGATGCGTTTGCGATTCGACAAAATTGTCGCCGATTGTAAATTCACTTGTTTTGGTGCATGAAACGAAAAAAAGCACCGCCAGTGGGATTGAGAGTGAGAAAAATATGAAAAGTTTTGTGAATGAATCCGTTCCCTTCTTTATCTTACCCCTACAGATGATCTTCATAAATGATTCTGTTTATGCAAATGAATATCAAAAGCCGGTCGGAACAAAGCAAAGTCTACAAACTGGGTAAAAGAGTAGACCTACAGGCGGATACTAACGATTTTATAAAAATGTTCAGTGAGATTTCTTCCATGTTTCCCGTATCCTGACGCTAATATTTATCGATATTTTACATGTATTTGTCTACAACTTTATGGCTTATATCTACAAAGCTTTTTAATCAAATCAGCTTCGGATAGCTTTGTGTCCATTATTCACAAAAAAATGAAACCATGACATACGGTAAGATTAAGATTTGGATACAGGTTCTGGTTCTGATACTGGCCGTACCAGTCTTTAATTCATGTAAAGAAAAAGAAGAGGTGTTGGTGGGAAACTGGGAAAAACTGTCTGATTTTGACGGTATTCCGAGGAGTGATGCTGTTGGTTTCGCAATAGGGTCGAAAGGTTATCTGGGCACGGGATATACCGGCGAATTCAGGCAGGCAGATTTCTGGGAATATGATCCGGTGCGCAACACATGGACCCAGAAGGCTGAATTTCCCGGTGTGGCGCGTAATGCGGCAGTGGGTTTCGGAACAGCCACAAAGGGATATATCGGCACCGGCTTTGACGGCAAAAACAAATACAACGACTTTTACGAATATGATCCGGTACAGAATGTATGGACAAAAAAGGCTGATTTTGCAGGATCCGCCAGGTACGGGGCCGTTGCCATGGCAATTAACAATAAGGGCTACATTGGAACAGGATATGATGTTAACTATCTGAAGGACTTCTGGCAGTATGACCCTGACACCGATACCTGGACCCAGAAAGCGAGTATCGGGGGAAGCAAACGCAGGGACGCGGCAGCATTCGTTGTGAATAACAAAGGATACATAGTGACGGGCATCGACAACGGAGAATACCTGAAAGATTTCTGGGAATATGACCCCGCCACCGACATCTGGACCAAGAAGAGGCAAATTAGCAATGTTACAAATGAAGCTTTCGACGATAAATATTCCACCATAACAGGTATCGGTAAAGTCGGTTTTGCCATCGGCGGGAAAGGATATCTTGCAACAGGCGGGCAAACAACCGGATCAGAAGCCTGGGAATACAATCCTGCCACCGATCTGTGGACACAGAAGACATCATTTGAAGGAAGCATCAGGACCGATGCAGTCGGTTTTGCCATCGACAAACGGGGCTATGTTACAACCGGAAAAAGCGGAACCTACTATTTCGACGACATATGGGCATTTGATCCGGATGCCAGTTATGATGAGTACGACTGATAAAAAATACTTTTTTCTCATTGTCCCGCTCTCAATGATTATCAGCATTTTGATTTCATGCAACGGGAGAGAGGGCATATTTAAACTGAAGGTTATCAGAAGCGGAAATGGCTGGGGTTACGACATCACCGCCAATAACCGGCCTTACATCCACCAACCCTGTATACCGGCTGTCGCAGGAAATATTCCGTTCAACGACAGGAAAACAGCCAGGAAAACAGGCCGGATCGTCCTGCAAAAACTCAGGGACCGCAAATCACCCGGATTGACCCGTGAAGAAGTTGAACAGATCTGCAAACCGGAAAATGAAACCGGGAAAGACTGAAGCTGCCCCGATACAGCCGGCCGTATGAATCATCAGAGAGTCTGAACTCCGGTCGTCGCAATAACACAGACTGATTGCCAATTAAAATAATTACCAACCAAAAAAACCTGAAAAATGCTTAACAGAAATCTAATTCCGGCGCTACTTGCGTGTCTGATCCTTTTTACCGCAGGCTGTGCCAATTCAACCCAACAGAAACAGGAAAAGCCAGTGATCATTGGTTATGTGGGAGGATACAATGGAACTATAGTCGAAACCTCACAGATTGACCCCACACAGCTCACCCATATCAATTATGCCTTTGTCGATGTCAGGGGCAACAGGGCCTGGCTGACCAACGGTGCCACCGACACAATCAATTTCAGAAAGCTGAATGAACTGAAGAAAGTCAATCCCGACCTGAAAATACTCATATCGGTCGGCGGCTGGACCTGGAGCAAGAATTTTTCCGATGCCGTGTTGTCCGACACATCATGCAGGAATTTCGCCCAAAGCTCGGTGGATATTGTACTGAAATATAATCTCGACGGTGTTGACATTGACTGGGAGTATCCCGGAATGATCGGCGACAGCAACGTGTATCGTCCGGAAGACAGGCAGAATTACACCCGGCTTTTCAGGGATCTCCGTGAGATCCTCGATGCCAGTTCAAAACAGACAGGCAAAAAGTACCTTGTCACAACCGCCATCGGCGGATCAAGGGAGTTCCTCCAGCATACCCAGATGGAAATCGCACAGAACTACCTCGACTACATAAACCTCATGGCTTATGACTTTGACGGCACCTACGACAACATGTCATCCCATCATTCAAACCTGTATTCACCGCCGAACATGCCTTATATCTATTCGGCTGACGTGTGCATAAGGAACATGATGGCTGTGGGCGTCAAACCGTCCAAGATCGTCCTTGGCACAGCTTTCTACGGAAAGGGCAGGGTTGTAAAAAGCACCGACAACAATGGCCTGTACCAGATACCCGTACCGGTATGGAGGTGGCTGGGAGGCGGCTATTCCTACCTGAAGGACAGCGTTGTCAATAAAAAAGGCTTTACCAGGTACTGGGATGCCGAATCAATGGCTCCGTACCTGTTCAATGCAGATGATAAGTCATTCATCACCTATGATGATGAGGAGTCAACCAGGATTAAGTGTGAATACATCCTGAAGAACAAGCTGGCCGGCATCATGTTCTGGGAATACTTTGCTGACCAGAAACACTATCTGCTGAATGAGATAAATAAAACCTTCGGTTATAAATAATCTTCAGGCTGAAAAACCCTGATCCGGAAGGCAGAAGTTTGAAGCACTGCAGATAACCGGACACGGGGCTGTGACAGAAAGTACCTGTGCCGTAATTATCTCCTGAGCAGGAGCGGTTTACCGGATTCAGTACAGGGGGTCCCTAAAAGGAAAGATTCAGTCTGAAAGTTCTCTCCTGGGCACTTCCAAGCGGTGATATTACAATATAGCCGTTGGTTGTGCCCTTTATTGTTTCAATAATGATCCGGTCATTTCCGGGCGATACCCTGACACTCTCCTTGACCAGCTTGTCAAGTGATGGTACAAAGATCACTGTAGGGGCCTTCACCGAGGGGTCTTCCTGCCATTTCATGCTGAAGTCGCCGGTTTCATGACTGAATGAATAGTCAGAAAGTGTACCGCTGATGAATTGCGGACAGGGTCGTACAAGGGCCCCGGTGAAGAAGCTGCAATCCTGGATGTTTTTGAAATAGGTCCAGAATGTATTGCTGAAATGGAACTCCCCGAAGAGGCTCAGTATGTTTCTTGTCACGGTTGCGAGCTCAGGGGCATTTCCTCCGAAAGCGCCCCATTCTCCGACGAGCACCGGTGAATTCATTCTTTTACCCGTTTCATTTATCCTGCCGAAGATGAATCTGACGCGGTCAGCTCCCTGGCTGCCGGCATTTCTTGTATCGGTCAGCAGGTCGTATCCGTGTGCGGCATAGGCAACAAGTGGGTCGCTGGTGCCATCCGGGCGCTTAACAGGTTCAAGGGCGCTTCTCATACCGGTATTGGCAAAATAGCCATGTTCAAGAAACAGGATATGAGTTGTGTCGGCCTGTCTTATGGTGCTGCCCACCTTCTGATAAAATTCCCGGAGTTCGTTCCTTTCAAACTGCTGATTGATTTCAGCTGCAGCATCTATCACCCTTGCATATACACCGGCGTTTTCGATGTATGAAAGAGCTTTCATCCGGTTTTCCTCAGAGGCCCACATTTCCATAACCTGTTCTTCATCCGGCACGATGCCGGTGGCTTCGGCATAAACCCCGGCAAATTCCCTGAGAATTGCAGGAAGTATCGGTATTCCCTGGCTGCCGTTGAAGGGCTCGTTCATGATATCATAACCGATGACCGCCCTGTTCCCTGCGAACCTCGCGGCAATGTGCTTCCACATAAGTGCATAATGATCCTGCAGGCCGATGCCGTCGGAGGCGGGAGTGTTGGCCCAGAAATGGTCAAAAGCTTTCTGAACGGCAGGGCTTATTATATACGAATCGCTCCATATTTCACCTTTAAGGTGGGGCAACCCATCTGTAATTGTTGCCCATTCCGGTGCCCCGTCGCCCGAGTTCGGATCTTTTTCGCTCATGGAGATCCCGTAAAGATCCTGGTGCATATCAAGCATCACGTAAATACCATTTTGTGCTGCCCAGTTCACCCGCTTTTCAATTTCATCAAGATATTTCTCATCATAAACCCCCGGTTCCGGTTCAATGCCGTCCCATATAACTCCCAGCCTGATAACATTGAAACCCCATTCTTTCAGCTGCCTGTACGATCCGACCGAGTCACGGTCAAGATAATTGTCATCAGGGTTCTTGTTTACCTTGTTAATGCCGCTGAGTATCACCTGCCTGCCATATGAGTCAACAAATCTCTGACCGGCAACGGTGATGCCGTTATTTGAAATTGCATCAAACTCATACTCTTTGGGAAGGCCCGCCTGTTTACATGCGGCTATTGCCATTGCAAGGCAGACTGCCGTTCTGATTAAATGCTTCATATTTCCAAGTTAATATTCCTGATAATACGGTAACCCGGAACAGAAGCCATTACAGCTTCTGTTCCACCGGGTTTCACCTGTGACTCAGGGAAGTTTCCCCTGTTATTTGGGAACGTATGTAAGATGGATAAGATTGGTCGGCAGCATGATCATCTCAGGGTCCTCGCCATAGCCATAACCGCACAGGAACAATGCAATGGTCATTTTTGAAGGTGTGATGGATTTAATAATGAACCTGTCGATTGTTGGAAAGTCAAGCACTCCGAAGTACGCCCCTGCTGAAAGTTTGACCCAGGTTTTTCCCGTGAAGGTGACATTTGCATGAACCGGAGGCACCCTGGTTTCGTCGGGGTCGGTGATTGCATCGACAATGAAGTCAGTTTTTCCCAGCGACCAGGTTGCTGTTGCCGGGGGGGTAAACGTTGCAGCGCACATTCCGATATCGTACACGGGATCGCCGGAAATGGTTTCAGTGGCGACGCCATATACCGCACCTGCAAGCACCTTGCCATTTTTAGGGGTTATTTTGTAGCTGCCGTTTGTAAAGAATGTAAATTCATTGTCATATTCTTCGCCAAGGCCGAAAAGAGTCAGTGCATTTTCTGCACTGGGGATTGTTAAGGGCATGGCATTCTGTACCGGGCCGCCACCGTCCTGTCCGGCAGTGTAGGAAGTGCTGAGGACCCATGTCTTTCCATTTACCGCTGAAGGGCCGCCCGACAGCATTTCTTCAATCGATGCTGCAATGGTTATGTCCCTGGTTGCAGTATATTCACCACCGTCGCCTTTCACGGTGAGTTTGACAGTGTATGTCCCCGACATCTTATATATATGGACAGGAGCTGCCTCGGTACTTTTCTCCCCGTCGCCAAAATCCCAGGCATAGGTATTTACATCCGAAACCGTAGGATTAAATGTCACTGTATAGCTGTCAATTGTGGCAAAGATCTCGGCCGTGGGCGCAGGTGTTTTTTTGCATGATGCGCTCGCAGCGGCAAAAACTACAGAGATCATCAGGATTAAGAAATGGTTTGTTTTCATGATACATTTGGGTTTTTAGTTGATTAATGATTCTTCATCTGTCTGTTACGTCCCACCAGACTGGTGTGTCAATTTTATCAGGGCCCTGGCGGTCGATGGCAGTCTGAAGATTGGCCCCGTTTGTCAGGTATTCATTTGTGGCATATTTAAACCGTTTCGGCAGTATTCCGTTAGTGACCCCAAGTGAATAGGTCACTGCATCGGTTCTTTGCGGGATAAGAGGGAAACCTGTCCTGCGGATGTTGCTCCACGCCTCCACGAAGTTGGGAACGAAAGCAATCCACATCTGGGTAGAGATCTGTCTGAACATGTTTTCAGTTGTTCCGCTGAGGGTTGTCTCGGGTTCATCGGTCAGGAAGGCGCTTATAGCAGCGGGATCCGCATTCCAGAATTCCAGGTTCTGGTTTATGCCTTCCCGGTAAAACTCGTTGGGGTCGCCCGGTGCAAGACCGAAAAGAGCAGCTTCAGCCCTGAGGAACCATACCTCTGAAGCACACATCAGGGACTGGGGAAGATCCCTGGCGTACAGGGCGGGAGATGGCTTGGAGTAGTTTGCCCACGGATAGCTGCCAACCTGAAGGCTGCTCAGCCCGTTGGGAATGCCAATATATTTTCCTCCCTGCACCGGGCTTACAAGAATTCCCAGCCTGGGATCGTTTGTTGTGCTGAGCCAGTCGACAAATTTCTCGCTCATCCTGAAATCCTCATTACGGTGAACATCAAACCAGGGGTTGTACAGCTCGCTGTTCTCGCTGTCCTGGTACTTCCAGCAGAAGTTCTGGTCATTGGTCTCAATAAAGGGGCTTGCAAGGCATTCGGTGATAACGGCTGCGCTTTTTGCCGGACTGGCAAACCTTGCTCTCATTGCCAGCCGCAGCCTGAGTGAGTTTGCAAATCTTATCCACTTCGAAAGATCATTGTCATAGACCGGATCGGCATTTACGTATCCTTTCAAAGGGTCGGCTGTTTTGAGGACCCCGATTGCGGTTTTCAGCTGCTCCATCATATCAGAGTAAATGAATTCCTGCGTATCATATTTCGGGTACAGTATTCCTTCCATCCCTTTTGCGCCCTCCGCATAGGGAACGTCGCCGTAGCAGTCTGTTATGCTGGCAAAAATGACAACCGATACAATACGGGCGATTGCATTCCTGGCACTGTTTTCGTGAATTCCCCCTGCAGTCATGCTGACCACCTTGTTCAAGTATACTGCAGGGCCCGTATATGCAGCCTGGAACATCTCCTTGTAAACATCCTGGGAGTGAAAGTCCTCATAGCTGTCGGCATTTCTCATTTCAGTGCTTGTCACATAGATATGGGAATATTGTGAGGCAAAGCGCATCTGGAACGATCTCAGCCAGAAGTAATCGCCAAAGGCCATCCTGAGGCCGGTGGTAAAAAAGTACTCGTCAGACAGGTCGCCAAGGCCCAGCGGATCCCTGTTAATTTCCTCCAGGCGCTTGTCACATGCCGTAAGAAGGATGAGAAGGGACATCAGGCCCGGGCCGATAAAGTTATTCATTGATCTTTTCATATACTGATGGTAAGGAGGATCAGAAATCGATTTTAACATTGAAGCCATATGAGCGTGTTGAAGGCAATGCGGAATGCTCAAAGCCCCCTCCGACATTGCCGCTTGAGTAACCCGATTCAGGATCTATATCTTTCATCGCGTTGTAAAAGAAAAGGAGGTTGTTTGCGATGACAGAAACAGCGAGTCCCTTTGCAGGGAAGTTCTTCAGCAAGCCCGGGGGAACGGTATAGCTCAGTGATATTTCCCTCAGCCTTGCATTGGTTGCATCAAGGAGCCATTCGGTACCTATCTCCTTCGACCAGATGTTGTACCACCGGTACATTGGATCAACAGGAACCGTGTTTGGCTGACCGGTATTCTCATTGAAGCCCTTTTCAATATAACCATCGGGGTCGGTACCCGTTAAAGGCACCGAATAAAGAAATTCGGGATCATGGGTTGAATACCATTCCTGACGGCCGGTGAGAGTCTCCGCCGAAGTGCCGAAAAGGCAACGGTAGGCTTTCCCTATTGAATATACGTTGCCTCCCATGCGAATATCAACAAGTGCTGCCAGAGAAAAGTTTTTGTATGACACCTTTCCTGATATGCTGCCGGTCCAGTCGGGAGTTGTTTTACCCATTTTTTTATATTCTCCGGCCTGTACAAAACCATTATCATCAACAAGGACACGGCCAAATGTATCGCGTTTAAAATCCCTGGTATAAATCAGGCCGTACTCTTTCCCGGGCACTGCCTGTATTGTGGCAAACCATGTTTCATCGAGGAGGAATGAACTGGCGTTTTTGTAGAGCTCCTGCACCATTGTTCTGTTTTTCGACCATGTCAGGGTCATATCCCAGTTGAAGGTCCTGCTCCTTATGACTGAGAAATCAGCCTGCAGTTCAATACCCCTGTTCCGAAGGTCAGCAGCATTCATCACCTTCCTGTTGAAGCCGCTGGAAACAGGCAGCTGCACCCTTATTATCTGGTTGCTTGAATTGGTTGTATAAGCAGTAACATCCAAAATGATGCGGCTGTTCAGTAATTCGAGGTTTACGCCTGCTTCCCAGCTGTGGGTCAGTTCGGGTTCGAGATCAAATGTCGGGAGCAGGTCACTGAAGGTACCGAAGGGATATGGCAGTTGCGACTGCGACACATAATAATACTGGTTTGTTTCATACGGACTTGTGTCATTGCCCACTTTGGCAAATGAAGCTCTTAATTTCCCTGATGAAAGAACTCCGGGATCCATATTAAATGCCTTTGTGAACAGAAAGCTGAGGTTCTCGGAATGATAGAAATATGAGTTGTTACCGGGCGGGAGAGTGGATGACCAGTCATTTCTAAGGGTGACATCAAAATAGAGCCATTCCCTGAATGACAGCTGGCCAAGGCTGTAGAGTGAAAACACTTCCTTTTTGCTCAGCCATTCATTGGTGTTGTAGGTCCAGCAGTTTGAAATTGCATAGAACTTGTTGATCTTCAGGCCTGATCCGTACTGGCCTATACCGCGGCTGTAATTATAGCGGTAATTGCCTCCGAAATTGACTGTATATTTCAGATCGTCACCCAGGCGGTTTGAATAGCTTGCAAGAGCATCGCTGTTCCATTCCAGGAAATTGGAGATTGAATTGGAAACACTTCCGTTAACATTTCCCGAGCAAATGCTCCCTTTTGCCAGGTGGCTGTGGTTCAGTCTGTATGTCATGTCGAGTCCTGAACGGGCAGTAATATCCAGTCCGGGCAGAATGATTATCTTTCCGGAGAAGACTCCCTGCACCCTGTGTTTCTCCTCGTTGTTATCCTTATTGTAAAGCTGCCAGTATGGGTTTCCGGTATAGACATCCTTTGTCCAGAGCAGTTCTTTTCCACTGTCGCTTTCATAGTGGCTGCGCAGGTAATCGTTGCTTATATTTCTTGGTGCCTGTGAGAGGTAATATGCAGGGTTGCCCGGCCCTTCCCCTACTTCGGGCCGGCCCGTGATTTTTGAATGCATATAGGTAATCTTGCCGTCAAGCTCCAGTATATCCCTTGATCTGGAAAAGCCCCTGAGGTTAATGGTTTGCCTGGTCAGATTGTTGTGTGGCACAATACCCTTGTTGTTCTGTGTTGAAAAGGATGCCCTGACGCTTGATTCGGGGGTGCCTGTTTCAATGGTGACAGTATTTGACTGCATGGATCCGGTGCGGAAGAAGTCCTTAAAGTTGGAGGGGTGCGGGGAGAACGGAACCATGTCGCCGGCATATCCCTGTACCATCTGGCCGGTCATTTCAGGTCCCCAGCTCCAGCCCCACGGGAAGCCATCATCAGGAAGGGTTGCAGGATAGGTTCCGAACGATCCATGTCCGTATCTGTTCTGAAGCCCGGGCAGAAGCAAGGGTGTTTCAGCAACAAGGGATGAGTTGATGGAAATACCCAGACCCTTTGACCCGGCGCCCTTTTTAGTAGTGATGAGGATCACCCCGTTGGCGCCTCTTGATCCGTATGCTGCAGCGGCGCCGGCACCTTTGAGTATACTGATGCCTTCAATGTCATCGGGGTTTATGTCGCCCAGGGCATCGCCGCCGGATGATCCTCCCCACCGGCCGCCGCTGGAATGCCCGGCATCAACCGGTATACCGTCAACAATGACCAGGGGTCTGCTGTCTTTTGTGATTGACATTACCCCCCTGAGTATCACCCTGCTCGACCCGTCAACGCCGCCGGCCGTTCTGGAGATGTGCAGCCCGGCCACTTTGCCTGCAAGGGTGTTGATCATATTGTTGTTGCCCGACTTGTCCATCTCCGAACCCTTTACAGTTGATATGGAATAACCAAGTGAGCTTTTCGTGCGATTTACATTGAGGGCCGTCACAACAACCTCGTCGAGGGCCCGGATACCTTCTTCCATGGCAACGTCAATCACCGACCGCCCTGCAACCGGAACCTCGAGAGTCATGTAGCCTATAAATGAAAAAACAACAATTTCAACATTTTCGGGGACCCTGATCGAATACATGCCGTTGTTGTCAGTCAGCACTCCGATATTCGTCCCCCTGAGTGTAACGGTTACACCGGGGATCGGTTCTCCTGCCGATGAATCCGTAACCCGGCCCCTCAGCTGTATCTCCCTTGCCTGACTACCTGCAGTCACGGCAATCATATTGTTTCCCATCAGCTTGAATGAGAGGCTGGTTTGCCGTTTCAGCTCCTCAAGCATCTCCGCTACCGTAAGCCTGGTTGATGAAAGTGTTATTCTCTGGTCAGGCCTGATAAGATCATCATTGTAGAAAAACCTGATTTCGCTTTTGTCCCGGACACTCTTAAAAAGCTCTGCCAGGGTCATTGTGGCTGAAGGAAGATTCAGCCTTGTCTCCTGTCCCGATATATTGTTGAAGCCTAAAAGGGCCAGTAATGCAAGAGAAGCTGCTTTTTGCCAGTTTTTGAATGTTTTCCGGAAGGTTTGGTTCATTTAGGCTGGATTTAGAGTTAAATGTCAGGGGGTTTTTATGCCGGAGAAAAGAACTATCTCTCTTCCCGAAATTTTAAAATCAAGGTTTGAAGTAAGCTTCAGTACTTCCAGCACCTGCTCGATTGTTTCATCCTCGAGCACGCCGGTGAAACGAAGGTTTCTGAGGTCCTGTTCCGCAAAATTAATTTCAACATCATATTTTCTCTCCAGTTTAAGGGAAAGATCGGCCAGCAATTCACTCTGAATAATGAGCCTTCCGCTGATCCATGATGTATACCTTTCAGTATCTATACCTTTGGATATGAGCACGCGTCCCTTGTCAGATCCATCCGCGGCAGCCGGTTTGAGCCATGTAAACTGCTCCGACGGCTTAAGGAACATCCTCTCTTGCCTGTGATCAGGAAGTTCAATGCTGACCGATCCTTTGACAAGGGTTGCTTCAACGGACGGATCTTCAGGATATGCCTTCACATTGAAAACTGTTCCGTGTGCCGACACAACAGCTCCGGCTGCACGTACCGTGAAGGTGTGCCGGGCATTATGCCCCACTTCAAAATAACCTTCGCCCGAAAGATCAACGTTCCGGTTTCTTCTGCCATATCCCTGATCATATGCAATTTTTGAGGCCCCGTTGAGAGTCACCTTTGTTCCGTCGGGAAGGATTGCCACTGACCTTGAGCCTGCAGGAACTTCAACAATGTAGCTGTCATTTCGCATGATCCTGTTGTCCCACAGGCGCAGTGCGCCAAAGGCTATAATCATGCCCGCAACGACTACAGCGGCCAGCATCGGAACCCTGAATTTTCCGGTCCTCTCCATCCTGATAACAGGAGGGCTCTCAGCTAACATGCGCTTCTTCAGTTTTTCATATTCAGCCTCGCACTCATCTGCTGCCAGGTCCCCGGGCACAGACGCAAGGGCCCATATCTCCCTGAAATCGGCGAACTTTTCTGCCTCTTCAGGATGGGCCTCCAGCCAGGCATGCAGACTCTTCAGTTCCTCACACGACATCTCATTGCCTTCCAGCAGGTTAAGAAAAAGGTGTTCAATATTGGCAGATGAATCCATTTTATTCATTTGTTGAAGTAAGACGTTTAAAAAAATGAGATCACTTAGTCAGAAAGGGATTTTTTTATTCTTTCCCTTAAAAATTTCAGTGCTGTGTATATGTGTGCCTCAACGGTTTTGGAAGAAATATTCAGTTTCTCTGCTATCTGTTTATGTTTCAGGCCCTGATACCGGCTCATAACGAATATCCTGCGGCACTGCTCCGGAAGTTTTTCAATTGCTGATTCAACAAGTTCACATGTCTCATTGTAAATTATTGAGTTCAATGCCTCCGGCGGGGCATTTTTAATGGAACCCGGGCCTGAGAGTATTTCCATGAGCTCCCTTTCAAGCCCTGAAAAACGCTTTTGTTTCCTGATATGGTCCATTGCGGAATTGCGTACACAGGTGAAAAGGAATGCCTTTAACGATGTATGTATTTCAAGGGTTTTTCTGTTTTCCCAGATGCGGATAAAAACATCCTGGATAATATCTTTTGCAGCTTCCCGGTCGATGACAAGACTTGCGGCAAAGGAAGAGAGGGGCCGGTAATAAACAGCAAACAGCTCACGGAAAGCTTCTGTGTCGCCACTGGTTATTCTCTGAAGTAAATCCCTTTCCTCCGGCATGAAAAACGGAATGTGACACAAATATAGGTTTTATGTTTTGGTTACTGATTCTAAATGGAATAACATTACGGCATCCATCCGGATATAAGCCGGATACCGGCAACACACCGCCCGACGGGCCTGAAACCCGTAACACTGCCTGCCGGACATGATATCCGTGCCTGTCTTTTACGCACGTAAAAAAACCTGATACTGCGGTCAATTCCCGGATCAGCGCTCCTGTCGCGGGTTATTGCTGCCTGCAGGAGTGAATTCATGGCAAGCCCGGGCTGAAGTTTGCTGATAATCCAATTGGGGCCGGCTGTCAGAGGATGAATGTATGAATGTATTTTACCATAACTGTCTGATTGAAGAACCTGGGATATTCAGGGACGGACTCTGATCCGGAAATACTCCGGTTGTCATTCAGAACAAGATACAGGTCGTTTCCCTCCCGGGGATTATATCTCAGCCTGAAATTGGTGAGGAGGTTATCGTAGGTATTTACGTATTGCACCATGATGGCGGCAGTAAGTTTGGTGCTGAACATCAGGAGGGCCTTTGCATTGACGAGGTGAATATTCAGTGAATTGCCGCCGGATCGTTCCGGGAACCGGATGGCGTTGAAATCGTAGTCTACCGAAAGGTTAAAACCTGACGAGATATTGAAGTTGACCATGGCCATGGTACCGTATCTCAATCCGTCATAGAACTGGCCGGCATTGGCACCGGTCATAACGGAGATCATTTTTGCGCTGGGGGTTGAAAACATCATTTGTCCTTTTGTAAAAGTGTATTCATCGGCTTTTACAACTATATTTTCCGAAAGGTAGAAATCGTTCCTGACGCCTTCTTTCTGCATCTCAACTGATAATCCGGCATTTATTCCTTTTTTTGTTCCAAAATTAATTCCGGGGGTAATCATTGCCGACTCCAGATTGCCGTCGTCGAGGCGGTTATACTGTTCAGCCATGATGCTCACGCTGTAGTTGTAGAGCTTTGATCTTTCACCGGGGAACCATCCATATGAAAGCCGGCCGTTCAAACCCTGGACGGCTCCTCTCATAACGAATCCGACACCCGGTTTAAGTTGTTCCCCGGAATAGGTATAATTGAACCTGTAGGCAAATCCTTTTTCATTTCTCTTCTCCCAGTCGAGGAGTATGAAAGAAGGATCAAGGGAATTCATTTTGTTTCCAAGGTTGCTGTCGTATGTCTGGGCCCATTTTACATTCAGGTAATCGACGCCGAAGAGGCGGAATATTCCGTCAATTCCGTATCCGAAATTCTGATAACCGTTCATCCCCAGCCGTGAGGTGACTATTCCCCCCACATAGCTGTTCTGGTTAATAACCTGCCGCCGCATTCTGAGCACGCCGAAATTTTCACCCGGGATGGAATCATGAGCCGCGGTCTGCATATCCAGAAACCCTGTGTCCCATTTGCCCAGCCGGCCTGTAATCCTTGCACCGCCATATATCCTTACCGGCGATCCGTTATAAACACCGATGCTCCTGCTGTAAAACATATTGTCGGAAAATCCGCCCAGGCTGAAGTCGAAAAGGCTGGATCTTTCCTGGAAAAATTTACGCTTTTCAGGGAAGAAAAGTGAGTAACGCGTGAGGTTAACCTGCTGGTCATCGGCTTCAACCTGGGCAAAGTCGGTGTTTGCCGTGAGGTCGAGGGTAAGGTTGCTGTTGATGTTGTATTTGATATCCAGGCCGGCATTATACTCAGGTTTTTCATTCCTGACATATCCGGTCTGGAGGTCATTGAGATTATATTCACGTGTTCCTCCTCCCAGCAGGTAGGGTGATATATAGACCGGTTTTGAAGGTTTCACCCCCTCAATGATTATTTCCTGTGCCAGGGAGGGCTTGTTTGAGGCAATCATGCCGTATTTGGGATCTATTGCCGGATAGGTATCCGACTCATTGTTGGCGCTTATGTTCCTGCACACAATAAGTCCCATTTTTGTAACATCCCCGGAAGGTTTGAATTTAAGGCTGGAAAACGGGATCTTCATTTCCAGGTGCCATCCCCTGTTGTCAATTTTTGTTTTTACCTCCCAGAAGGTATCCCAGCTTATATTAAATGAAGAGTTCATTCCCGGTCCGCCGCCGTTCATCACCGCATCGTTGGAGATGGTGAAATCGGTTCTTATCCCGTTGGGAGAAGTAAAAAACACAAGTGCATTCTCCTTATCGTTGTATGTATCGAGGATGATGCCGAATGCATCATGGCCGAAAAGCCTGTCGTCCCGTTTTCTTGTGACGGCAAAGATTTTACCGGGATCATTCATATAAAGGCTGGCCCCGATCCAGAGGTAATGATCATCATAGCCTATATGCACCTCGCTTGACTCTGACGGTTCAGCTCCGAAAACCGGGCTATGCATGGTCATGGGGATATCTGTGAGGCTTGCCCACCCGGGTTCATCGGGCATGCCGTCAAACAGAAGTTCTCCTTTAATCCTTTTTAAATTCACTGCCTCCCCCGGATAAATTTCCGTTGTAATGATCAATAATGAAGCTGCCAGCAGTATCAGAAATTTTGTCATAAACAATCTAAATAATATAAATAAGCAACATTAAGTTAAAAACACGTCAGCCGCTGAAGCTGCACGGGCAGCTGAACGGACCTGACATTGATCCCCGGGGCTGACAACAGGCAATATTGCATCCGGTCAGGGCTGAAATAAGGAGACGATAAAACAGTTCCGGATTTTCGTTGCTCCTTATTTCGCCGCCGGCATTACACGAAGTATTCTCAGAGTTACTTTTCAGGTGAACAGTCTGCTCAGAATTCAGCAGCAAGTGAGAGCCACTTGCCGGCAGATGAAGACCATACCTCCTTATAGACAGCTGTATTGACATTGGGCCAGTAAGGGGCGTCACCGTTGAATTTTGACTGCATTCCAACCGGTATCTCTCCTACTGTTTCACCGGGAAGAGCCGTATATTGCTGTGCATAATTGCTGCCCTCTCCCCATATCATGGACTGTCCGAAGGGGTTTTTGCCTACCACCCAGCATAACTGCTGTTCGGCAATATTGATAAGCTCCTTGTCTTTCAATAATTTACCGCATAAAGCGGCGGCTTTTCCGGTTGCCAGGTGAACCGCGATGTTACCCTTGAATGAGAACCAAACAGGGAAAACTCTCAGGTAGTGTTCGTTGTCGAGTTTCACCCCGTTGTTAAGCTGTTCCATGAAATCTTTTTCGGGTTCCTTGCTTCTTCCCACCTGCCATCTGAAAAAATTAACAGTATCCTTTACCTCATCCTTATGGTAAACACCGCTCGGGAGCATTCCGTACGGAGCAACATAGCCCATGATCTTCTTGAGGTAATCCCCGTAGATCCTGACTGAATTTTCCCACTTGCTGTAATCCTTGTGGCCGGGCTGGGTAAGGCACAGTTCGGTAAGTGCCTGCATAAATACCTGGTCGCGCGACTGATGGTTGAAATGCACAATTGATTTTTTGCCAAGATCGCGATAGAAGAATCCTCTCAGCTGGTCCTTGTCATTCAGCGGTTCGGTTCTCTGGCATTTAAGTACATATTGAATGAATTCAGCCGCTTTGTCAGCATAGTATTTGTCGCCCGTAAGCCTGTAAATCTGGCTCGCTGCCCACGACACCGTGGCCATGTACTGGCTTTCGGATGCCATATATGCATGCCCGCCCCAGTCAAAAACCATTTCGGCGTATCCTTTTTCTTCGAATCGTTTCAGGGCAAAGCCAAAATCTTCGGTGGCTGCCTTTACAAGATGTCCTTTCAGCATTTCATCATGGTTTATGCTCAACCCTGCATAAGCTTCAATGCCTGAGAAAAGAAAGTTCTCAAATCCGCTGTCGTGGACGCCGGCCTGGTGCCATCCTTTATCGTCATCCGTACCCAGGTAGCCGTCGGTCCACAGGTTGGTGCCCCAGTTCTGCACCCTGAAACCGCCGCCGAGCCTTGTTTTGAGAATATAATCGAGCCCCCATTCAGCCTCTTCAAGAGCCCTGTTGTAAAGATCGTGATTGTTAAACTCCTTTGCCTTATTGGCCACTTCGAACAGTGCGAAGGCAACTTCGGCCGTCTGCAACGACTGCTGCGACATATCTGCTGCATCGTGCCAGCCGCCGTGGACGGGAAAGATCCTGTCATTGTAAACGGCATGGTGGTCGCCATGGCATGCCCCGTGCTTGTCAGGCACCGGATAGCCGCAGCGTTCGCAGAAAACAAAATTCAGCACCCTCCATGTGGAATTCTCCCATATGCGCTTGTTTATGAAGAATGGCTGGGTTTCGATCTTGCCCACCCTGAGGAAATATTCCCCGACATTTTTAAAATCGGTGAAATTCAGGATTTTAAAATCACCCAGACGTGTCTTTGTCTGCGTTATGTTCCCTTCATAAGCTACTCTTGAGGTGGCTTTGTCGACAAGCTGGAACCTGGAAGCATTTTCATTTGTTCTTACAATTGCCGTTTTTTCGCTGCTCAGCCCATATCCGGTGGTTGAAAAGATGATCCTGTCATCCGCGGGGATCCATCCGCTGACAACTTCAGGTTTTTCAACAACCTGCAGTTCGATGGCATCGATGTCAAACTTCAGGGAGTCGCCCATTGTCTGCTCCCTTCCGAAAATCTCGATGGCGAGTGATATCTTTGTTACTTTGTCGCGGCCCAGTTCAGGTATTTCAACAACACATTCGTTCCATCTGCCATTGACAAGGTTCATCTCATGGATCCCTTCCCTTCCGAAAGGATCGGGAACCTTCACCTTCCCGTCATTCTCAAAAAGGAGGTTCAGATAGATGGATCTTGCGCCTTCACAATCGGGAAAAACCCGGAGCCTGACCCTGTTGTATTTCTCAAGATTCCTTCCTCCCACATCGAAGCTGGCCACAGACGATCCCCTTCCGATGCCCCAGCCGGGATACTTGTCGGGGACTGCAGGGGCGACGAGCCTGAGGCTGTGTTTTCCCGACACCGACCTTTCCGAAGTACGCCTCATGCCTCCCACTCCGCTGTGCGACCATTTTCTTATGTCTTCCATATCGCAGAGCATATCCGATACCAGCACCTTCTTTGTAAGTGCGAAGGCCTCGTATGACTTGCTGTGATCCAGAGGCAGCGGGCGGTGAACATATCCCGAATTCCTGATATCGGAAATCAGCTTCTCATCTATCTGTGAAAACACAGACACGAACGGGAAGGCAATGATCAGTAACAGTAACAGTTTTTTCATGGTTATTTTTTAATTATTATTTGATTTAGAGTTATTTCCTTTCTAACTGGTTCTTTTGATTGCATTCAGTATCTCACGTCCGAACGCCATGCATTCGGGTCTTTTCAGATTGTCATATTCCTCCATGCCGGGTATCTTTTTCATCATTTCACACACATCAGGTTCCATTAAGCCCCATGTGATCCTGCCCAGGAAAATCCTAGATGGAATCTGCCCGGCTCCCGACATGGGTGCAAGGTAATCGTGGATGAATGTTCTGTATTGTTCATTCCCGACCGGCTGGCGCATATTGCCGCAAACAGCGAAAAGCCCCCTGATTTTCCGTGAAACGGCGGCCCTGTTCTGCGCCAGGAAGTTCTCAAGCTGCTCCGGCATCCTGTTCTGCCTGATCGATCCTCCTACAACAAGATGATCATACCCTGAAATGTCAGGGTTCTCCCTTGCATCAAACACATTGGCGATACCATCCATGCCCTCGGAGATCCATAGTGCCGCATCCCGTGATGTCCCGCACCATGTACCGTAAATGACTGCAATCTTCTTGTCTGAAGGCAAAGGGTAATATTCAAGTCCTTTTGCCCTCCGGGTCAGAAGAATACTTCCAATTCCAATAATTCCTTTCCTGACAAACTCCCGTTTTTCCATTTCTGCCTGCATTAGATTTAGGTGATTCCTGAATAATGACGCTGCACCTGTTGCAAAAATACACTATGTTTGCAATTCTGAAGAAGTACTATACTTTTGTATACCGGCATTCTTAATAAACAAATATCGGTTCAAACCATTATGGATAAAAATCTGAGTTTTGAAGAGATCAAGGCATGTCCCGTAAGATGTGTTCTGGCAATCAATGATACACTGAATGTAATTACAGGGAAGTGGAAACTGCCCATAATCGGGTCCCTGCTTTACAACAAGAGGAGGTTCACCGAGATCCAGCAGAATATACCAAAGATAACTCCCCGTATGTTGTCGCGTGAACTTAAGGAACTTGAATTAAACGGGATGGTAAAAAGAACGGTGATCAGCACAACCCCTGTTACCATTGAGTATGAGCTTACCGACTCGGGGCTGAAGATCAGGGAGGTTCTCGACAAAATGCTTCAATGGGGCATTCAGCACAGGAACAACGTTTTCACCTGTGAAGACTCCGCCGATTAGCAGTTCAACGGTTTCATCAGCTGCGCCGGCCTGTTGAACCATTGCATTCACGGCATTACCTAAAATTAAGGAGGCTTTGCCTGTTTTACCTGTAGAGCAGGTATTTTTCCCGTATCCCGGCAAACTTTGCCAGGTCCTTCTGCCAGGTCTGCCTGATCATTTCGGCACTCATTCCCTTTTGTATTTGTTCCCTCAGGGCCGGACCGGCTGCCAGCACGTCAAAATAAGGGGTAAAGAATTTATCCTTATCAGGGAAATCACGATATGCTGAAATGATCAACTCGAGATTGAGTTGGGGAACCGGCACGATCTTGTCGGAAACCGCATTTCTCAGATCCGTGCCAAAACATTTCACTCCGAGCAGGGGAGGGTTCCTGGCTCCGGGAACGCTGCGGGGGGTAAAGCTGAAACCACGGTCGGGCAGGTCGGGGGATCCGAAAACCTGGAAAGGAAAATCCGTACCTCTTCCAAGGGAAACATTCGTGCCTTCAAAGAAACATATTGAGGGATAGAGGTATACTGCTGTCTGATTGGGCAGGTTGGGAGAGGGTTTCACAGGCAGCTGATAAAGTGTCTCATGGGTGTAGTTATCACACGGAATTACGGTAAGGTCGCACCTGACGCCATTTTTAAGCCAGCCTTCACCGTTAAGCATCAAAGCATACTCGCCCGCGGTCATCCCGTGAACCACCGGCACAGGGTCCATGGATACGAATGTTCGGTGCATGGTATCGGCAACATTTCCATCGACATAGAATCCATTTGGATTCGGACGGTCGAGCACAAGGCACCTGACATTGTTCTCGGCACAGGCTTCAAGCACGTAATGCAGGGTTGAGATGTAGGTATAGAACCGGGCGCCTACATCCTGAATGTCAAAAATAACCATATCAAGTCCTTCAAGATCGGCCGGGGTGGGTTTCAGATGCGATCCGTACAGGCTCGTCAGCGGAATGCCGGTGGCAGGATCCCTGCCGTCAGCCACTTTTTCACCTGCATCGGCCATATCCCTGAATCCGTGTTCGGGTGAGAAAATAACTGCGGGCCTGATGCCCCTGCCAACAAGGAAGTCGACAAGATGAACCTTTCCCGCCATTGAAGTCTGATTGGCCACAACTCCGATTTTGCGGCCCTCAATCAAATGAATATATTCGCCCGGCCTTTCCGCCCCGGGCACAGGATCCCCGCCTGCAGCGGCGCACGATCCGGCCGCCAGCAGCGATATCGCCAGAAAAACCGTATAAATCATCTTTGTCATGGCATATTGATTTGTTTACGTAAATCTAATGTTTTTTTGCATGCCTGAAGCCCCCGTCGGCAAAAACACGGCGGCCCCGGGATCCTTAAAGTGTGACTGCCAGTTTCCTGATACAGGTTTTCAGCACGCACGATTTCCATTGAACAACAGGCGGTCCCGGTTATTTTTCAGTTTAAGGATGATGAGGGCAATGAGGATTAACATTTTTTGATTCTCAGGTGTTTGTCAGAGTTTTTATTAAATTTGGGCACTTGACTGATTCAATGAATCTTCCATATTTCATAGCCAATAAGCTTATCAGGGGGCGCCGTGAAGGCACTTCATTCTCCAGGCCCATCAATATTATTGCGATCATAGGTATTGCATCGGGTCTGGCGGTGATGATCCTTGCAGTTTCAATCCTCACCGGGTTCAAGCAACAGATCAGGGACAAGATTGTCGGGTTCGGGTCGCACATACAGGTACTTAACTTTGATTCGAACATATCGTTTGAGACTGCCCCGGTAAGCGACACCCAGTCTTTTGTACCGGCAATAAGAAGCATTCCAGGGGTCAGGCATCTTCAGGTTTTTGCAACCAAAGCCGGGATAATCAAAACCGGACAGGACATTCAGGGTGTTGTACTGAAAGGCGTTGACCGCGATTTTGACTGGAGCTTCTTCAAAAGCAGCATGGTTGCAGGCAGCACTTTCACGGTCACCGATTCAGCACGTACAAATGATGTCATCATATCCAGGAAGAAATCTGATATGCTGAAACTCAAGACCGGCGACTCATTTGCCATGCATTTCATACAGGACCCACCGCGGAGCAGGAAATTTACGATCTGCGGGATATATGAGACAAGCCTTGAAGAGTTTGACAGGATGTACGTCTTCTGTGACATAGGTCACATTAAGAGGCTTAACGGCTGGACCGACGATCAGGTAAGCGGGTTTGAGATCTTTATCGATGATTTCGGGAGGCTCGACGAGATGACCATGGCGGTCAGGGATGCGATTGGTTACAGGCTCACGGAGGACGACACCAAATTCAAGGTGACAAACATACGGGTCAGATACCCGCAGATCTTCGACTGGCTTAATTTTCAGGACATGAACGTGATAATCATAATAACTCTCATGCTTATCGTTGCAGGATTCAACATGATTTCCGGCCTGCTGATACTCATTCTCGAAAAGACCAATATGATCGGTGTACTCAAAGCCCTGGGATCAGAGAACAGGGTGATCAGAAAGATCTTTCTCTACCAGGCAGCGTATCTTATCGGCAAAGGGCTTTTCTGGGGAAACATTATCGGGCTTGGGCTGGCTCTTCTTCAGCTCCGCACGGGCCTGATCACCCTTGACCCTTCATCATATTACATAAAAACCGTACCGGTGAATCTTGATTTTGTTCACATTCTTCTGCTCAATGCAGGTACCATGGCTGCAATTGTCATGATGCTGCTTGTACCATCCCAGCTGATAAGCAGGATCACCCCGGTTAAGGCAATAAGATATGACTGATTAAAATAATGAAGGCAGTGACACGATTACTGCCGCGTGCAGTAATCAGCAGATTCAGAACTGCCGGCGACCCGGCCAGCTTGTTCCGGCCGACGAGGAAATGGCATACTTGTTCTCAGACACAATATTCCGGTAATGATCGTACCTTTCCAGTATTGCATTTACGAATGCGACCGACTCCTTTCCCCTGAAATATCCGTTCCTGACAACTGAATCGCTGTAATACTTCGGTTCGGATTTCTTCTGGAGCCATTCTTCTACATTATTCTTCCACACCAGCGGATCGTATCCGAATTTGGCCGCCAGGGCCATGGCATCGAGAACATGACCCGGACCGGCATTATATGAGGCCAGGATAAAACGCAACCGTTCCTTAACATCCGGAATTTTCGGATCAAAGATGGAATGGAGCCAGTTTATGTATTTCACGCCGGCATAGATATTGTTCCCGGGTGAAGCCGTAATGTCGATCCCGAAATTTTTGCCGGTCCCCGGCATGATCTGCATCAGTCCGTATGCTCCTGCCCTTGACCTGACATGAGGGTCAAACCTGGATTCCTGGCATATCAGGGATGCCAGCAGGCGCCAGTCCCAGCCAATCGTATCGCTGTAGGTTTTGATCAGATCGTCATATGGTGAGACCCTGCCTGTTGCGAGGGCAAAATAATCGCTTTTCGCAATGGCGCCCGAACGGGGATTCCTGAAATATTTGGCATACAACAATGCATAGCTATTGGTCTTTCTGAACGACACTATCCATTCATCGATTGCAGCAAGAAGCTGGTCAGAGTGAGTTTTCCTCAGCCCCCATGAAATCTCATGGACCGGACCCAGCGGGGTACTGACGTCAATATCGGGGTAATATGTTGAATTCACCAGTGCAATATCCTCATCGCACACTGCCAGCTCAATGGCTCCGTTCTCAACGAGTTGGATAAGTTCCTCGGAATCAAAGGGGAGTTCCTTAACTGCAAATCCCCGGCCGGTTTCTCGTGCAAGCGACCTGAGATGCCATGCGTGCGACGAATGTTCCTGCACATGGATGGTTCTGCCCTTCAGGCCGGCAGGTTCCCTTACAAGACTCTTTTCAAGCTCTTCTGCCGGGATTTTGTTCCAGCCGGCAGGTTTTCTCTGCACCAGAACGTGCCTGGTATTACTTATTGATTCAGTAAATCCGATTTCCCTTTCCCCCGACGGGGTCATCTCCAGATTCATTGCCAGGATGTCGGCCCTGCCCGTATGCAGCATGTCGAGGGCCCTGTCAATACGATTCTCCGTAACAATCTCAATGCCGACTCCAAGGTGGCCCGACAAGGCCTGCAGCATCTCATACTGGAACCCCATTGGCTCACCCCTGTAAATGAAGTAACTGGTAGAATTGAAGCCGGTCAGGGCAATCAGCTTTCCCCTTGTCCTTATTGAATCAAGGTCAATGGATACCGTATCCCTCCTGTGCAACTTACCGCTTTTCAGGGTACATGATGCGGAAAGCATCATGGCAGCAATTATCAGGAAGGATAGATGCCTTGTCAGGGATCCTGTTGCTTTTAAATTCAAATGACGCCTGTTTTGTTCAGCGTGCAAAGGTACAACAATTTTTCAATCATAGAAAGTCCACGCGATTCCGTACCTGAACATCCTGATATTCTGAGGATAAAATGGCACCATATAGTATTCGTATCCCATAAGGCCCGAATTGACATGGTCGACCATTACAAAGATCCTTGTCCTTTTGAGCTTGATATTCAGGAAAACGTTGATGAAAGGGTAGTTTCCCGTTTCAATTCTGTCCTGCCTGTGGAAGATTCCCGTTGCAGGGGTATAGGCATAGGAATTATAAAGTGTGTGGTATGTCACATCGGCACCAAGCTGTGTATTCAGTGAGCCGTTGGTTTTGCCGAACCTGAAAAGATGCTCGAAATATCCCGCCGATCTGATGGTTACAAGCGGAAGATCGAGGATCTCAGGATTACTGCTTTTCTGTATCAGCACATCGGAGGCAAGATGGAACTTCCACGCGCGAAGATCCTTTCTGACATGCAATGAAGCTACGGAAAGGCCTCCCGTGTGCTGTGAAGGAAAAGCCAGGGTGTCGAAATCCGTATAATTGTCAATGATTGCGTATTTGAACTTCAGTTCCATCTTTCTTGCCGGAAATGAGAGTCCTGCTCCCAGGTTCATCCTGAAGATCCTGTTGAAGTTGTTCTGCCACTCGAAATTATTGCTCCCCCAACGGGTGAACCATATTGATGGTGTTGTATTGGTCACACTTCCTTTTAATGTCAGCAGGGCCCTTCCCTTTCTGAGGTCAAAGGCTTTGTTTATCACCCCGTCGAGAACGAAATCGCCCGCCCTGTAACCGCTGAAGAACAATTCACCTGAAGCCGACCAGTTGAATTTGTCGCCAATATTGTTGTAAAGGCGTCCGGCAAGGACAGTGCCGCTCTTTCGCCAGGAAGCGGTGTCAGCGGGCACAGTGTCGATATGGGCCGGAATTATCTGTCCGTACCTGAATAATTCATTCCGCAGTCCGACACCGCCACCAAGCCTGAACTTGCGGGTGGTGTCGGTTACAAAATCAAACCTTATGGTGTTTTTTATGCTTCGTGCAGAAAGCGAATCAAAGGTTATGAGCGGGCTTATATATATTGAATCGTAGAAACCCGATCCGGGTGAATTGTCGGAGTAAGTCCTGCGGTTATTGTCGAGAACGAGTATATGCGAGAATGTTCCGCTGAGCCGGAATCGCCTGCTCCCCCGACCAGTGGTGTCAGCCGCATCCGGCCGGATCTTCCCAGGGGTATATTTATTTACAAGCAGCATGTTCCAGTTCTTAAGATAGCTTTGGGCCGAGTTCAATTTTCCAAGGGATACGGATACGTCGCGGGTCTCGTATTCCTTAAGCTGGCCGGGGATGTTTATTCCGCCGTTTTCGCCTGCCCTGAGGTGATTCAGGCCCCATGCAAAATACATTTTGTATTTCTCTCTCCTGTAGGATGAAAACAATGTGAAATCCTTGTCGTTCGAACGCTGGTAACTGTACTGGCCAAGGCTGTAAATTATCCTGTAATCGAGCCCGATGTTCAGGAACCTGTTTACATTCTGTGAATGCCTTATGCGGAATGTCTGTTCAGCCTTTTCCCGTGCACCCCCAAAGGTCCACACCAGCTCGGTGAATGGTTTCTGCGTATTCATAAAAACAAAGTTCTCCGGCTGATAAACAAGAGGATAATAATAGTTTACAAGGAACTTGTCAGGATCATCAACCCTGTCGAAGAAGCTGATCTGATAGAAAGGCAGGCCGTAATTTCCAAGTGTTGCATTTACTGGTGAATACGAGTCGGCCTGACGGTAGCGGTTAAAAAGGGCAAAAACAGTGTCGAAGGGCATTATGACCTCTTCAGTAAAATCCCTCGAAAGATTGAACTGAGTAATGATCTTTGGCTTTATAGTATCCTGCTTCTGGGCAGAAAGAGCTGCCGAGAACAGTAAAATCAACCCGGAAAGGAGTGCCTTTGACATACCTGGCAAATATAAGAATTATGCAGACCATATTTACAGCTGGTCCGCCGGGCGATCAGAAGCTGATACGGATAGAGCGGACTGGCCCTTAATCAACATTGTCGTTCAGGTAGGCGTTGTTTTCCCTGAGCACAGGTCCTTCCTCGCCGCCAGAAGACAGGGTGAATTTTGAGATTTTGCTTTCACCGGTTTTTTCTGCTGCCTTGAGCGACATGTTTCTCCTGATGTAAGCGGGCACATCTTCGAAGGTTTCGATATTCTCCTTCATTATCTTATTTGACAGTCCCTCTTTTTTCAGGATATTTTGCATATGCTTAACCCGGAAAAGCGTTGTTTCAGGTTTTTCCCTTTCTTCCTCCCGTTCTGACAGTCGTGAAGCCCTGGTCTCGGCCAGCTGTTCAACCTTATCGAGGTTGAAATCGAATTCACCCTGCAAGGTGTCGTCGATTGCCGAGACTATTTCCCTCGGTTTTTTGTCGCGTATAGTAAAAAGTTCGCCTCCCTTATCGGGTATCACGTGGGGAGGAACCGGGTTATTTACAGCCAGCAGTTCCACTTTCTTTGGTCTGGGATGCTTGTACGGGGTGAAGATGCTGTTTGCAGGGAATCCGGTTGCGATCACTGTAACGCTTATGCTGTCGTTAAGGCTCTCATCCTGGGAAAGGCCGCGGATTATCAGGGCATCTTCCGATGCCGTTTCATACATGTAATCGGTGATTTCCCCGAGTTCATCCATTGTCAGCTCGTTTGCACCCATTCCGGAGGAGATATTGATAAGGATGCTTCTGGCCCCGGTAATATCATTTGAATTCAGCAGTGGTGATGCAAGTGCATTTTCAATTGCTGCCAGGGCCCGTCCCTCACCCGAGGCCGATCCCATTCCCATGATTGCCACTCCCGAGTTTTTCATAACGGTTTCAACATCTGCAAAGTCGACGTTGATATAACCCGCCACGGTAATGATCTCGGCGATTCCCTTTACTGCGGTGGTCAGCACATCATCGGCTTTGGCAAAAGCAGTGGAAACACCCTGGTCGCCGTAGATCTCGCGGAGCTTTTCGTTGTTTATCACCAGGAGGGAGTCGACATGGTCCTTTAATTCGGTAATACCGTCGACTGCATATCTTATCCTGATCTTTCCTTCCGACTTGAACGGTATTGTCACCACTGCGATTGTGAGCAAGCCCGCCTCCCTGCAGGCTTTCGCAATTACTGGTATGGCTCCTGTCCCTGTTCCTCCGCCCATGCCTGTGGTAACGAACACCATCTTCGTGTTCCCCGACAGGGCTTCCAGCACATCCGCGATGTTCTCCATTGCAGCCTGCCTGCCCACCTCAGGTTTGCTTCCGGCTCCCCGTCCCTCGGTTATCGATTCTCCGATCTGAACCTTTGTCGGCACCGGGCTTCTTTCGAGAGCCTGATGATCGGTGTTGCAGACAACGAAGTTCACATCCTTTATCCCTCTCTCAAACATGTGATTCACCGCGTTATTGCCTCCGCCTCCTATACCTATAACCTTTATTATTGATGACCTTTCAACTGGCAGGTCAAAATTCATTAAATCATCAGTCATGGCGCAATTTTTTAATGTTTTTCATGAACATTGAGATTGTTTGCATCAGAAAAATTATCAGTTTCTGGTGATACTCTGATCCTCCACTTCAAACATCTTCATAAACATCTCCCTGATCTTGTCGGCCAGTGTAACCCTGGTCTCCACATGGAGCGGCGGGGGTTCGGGTTGTGTTTCTTCTTTGGCTGAGGCTGCCGTGTCGTTCACGGTCTTCTTTGACCTGATGAAATCTTCCTTTCTGCCTGCGACGAATGATTTCTTGTAGGTCTCGAGATATTCGAACCCCCTCATTATCAGGCCGACGCTTGTTGCATACACAGGCTGGTTGATCTCATCCCGCCCGGGGCCCGACAGGTGTTCGTTGGGTATTCCGATTCTGACATCCATTGCGGTCCGGAATTTCATCAGCTGCGGCAGGTGCTTCAGCATTGCTCCGCCGCCGGTTATCACAATTCCTGCAGCAAGCTTATCGGCATACCCCGAATTCTGGATCTCGAAATTGACTATGTCAATTATTTCCTCCATTCTCGACTGGATGATATACGCAAGGCTCTTAAAGGAGATTTCTTTTGGCTCCCGGCCTGCTATGCCCGGTATTGACACGACCTTGTCCTCGGGCGCAATATCGCCCAGGGCCGATCCGTACTGTATCTTGAGCTGTTCTGCATGACGCAGCAGTATTGAGCAGCCTTCCTTAATATCGTTTGTCACAACGTTGCCTCCGAAAGGTATCACTGCGGTGTGCCTGATAATGTTGTCGTAATAGACAGCCAGGTCAGTAGTGCCTCCGCCTATGTCGACCAGTACCACTCCCGCCTCTTTCTCATCATCAGTAAGAACGGCATCTGCCGAGGCCAGCGGCTCAAGGATCATGTCCTTGAGATTCAGGTTCGAGCGCCTGATGCACCTCTCAATGTTCCTGGCAGCCGCCACCTGACCGATGACTATGTGGAAATTGGCTTCAAGCCGCCTTCCGCAGACACCAATGGGGCTCTTGATTCCGGTTTCATTATCGACTATGAACATCTGCGGGATCACATGAATTATCTCTTCCCCGATATCGACATGGATCTTGTACATGTCTTCAATCAGCCTGAAGACCTCTTCCTTTTTTATTTCATCCTCGAATGATTCGCGCATAATATAACCCCTGGTCTTCAGGCTTTTTATATGTTGCCCCGCTATACCAACAAACACCTCGGAGAATATGATACCCGACCTGGTCTGAACGTCGTCAACCGTTGACTGGATAGCGTTTACCGTTTCTTCAATGTTTTGAACAACACCTCTTTTCACTCCCTTTGAAGGCGCCTTGCTCAGCCCGAGAATCTCAATCTTGCCATTCTCGTTCCTGGTACCGATTATCGCCACTATCTTGGTGGTTCCGATATCGATTGCTGCTACATACTGTTCCTTTTTGTTCATGGTTGGAATATGGTTTTTTATTGTTATCGTCGTTTGCATACTATCTGATCCCTGAAGCTCAGGTTTATTACAGAATATTTGTTCCAGCCCACCTCGGGCAGAACCTTGTTGTAAAATGCCTTCAGGTTCCGGAGCTTTCCTTCGAAATTGTCAGTTGTTCCCAGATGTATCGTATGGTTCCCCACACGCGGAACAAGAATGATCTCATCATGGCTGTCAACATAGATCTGGTCGATCTGTGCCGACCAGAAACTGTTACTGTTTATATAGCCGGTAAGGTAATAGATGTCCCGGAGTATGGTGTGCCTGATACTGGTGTCGAGTACGCTCACTCCGTTGAGCATTGCCTGGCTGATATTTATATTTCCTCCTGCAATATGGAGCCTGGGTGTGTAAAGGTTGCGGCGCCTCACAACCACTCCCTCGGTGTCGAGAAAATAGTCGCCGCCTTCATCCGGCATGATCCTCAGTATGGGAGTTCTCTGGCCGGCGACCAGGTGCAGTGTGCCGTCAACCGACATGTAAGCCTCTGCCGTTCTCAGCTCGCGGTACCTGGCATTCATGGTTTCCTCTATTTCGCGAAGCTTAATGTCTCTTACAAGCCTGCCGACAGGATTTCCGTTTCCTGCAAAAACGGTGTTCCGGATATCGCGTTTTGTAACAAAATGATAATCGGATGAATCGGCAATGGTGATCTTCAATGCCCTGCAGGTTTTTATGCCTGAGGTACATGCATAATAGGCAGGCATTCCGGCAAGGTAGATTGTCGGAATCATCAATAATATCCTGCCCAGCCTGTTCATCTTCCTGTTTCTCCTCTAAGTTTTTCTTCGATCGGCAGGACTAGCCTGTCAATATCGCCTGCTCCTATTGTCAGCAGGACGTCAATCTTTCCCGGATCGATTATTGAAGGCAGTTCGTCCATTGTAACGAGCCGTTTATTCTCCGACTTCATCATGTTGAATATCAATTCGGAAGTGACCCCGGGAACAGGTTTCTCCCTTGCCGGGTAAATAGGAAGGAGCATAACCGAATCAAGTTCATCGAGGGTTGCTGCAAAGCCTGCAGCATGGTCGCGGGTGCGTGAATAAAGATGCGGCTGGAATATTCCGGTGATTTTTCTTCCCCTGAAATATTCCCTGACTGAGGTGACAAATGCTTTGATCTCTTCCGGATGATGGGCATAATCATCAACATAGGTGATTCCGGGGATGTTAACCCTTATGTCAAATCGTCTTCTCACACCCTGGAAAAGTACAGCGGCCCTGCGGATCTCGTATTCCTTCACGCCGCAGTTAAGTGCAATTGCTGTCGCGGCAGCAAGGTTCCCGATGTTGATGATCCCCGGGAAAGGGAAGCCGATATCCCTTATCAGGCCGTCCGGGACCTGCAAATCGAATGTATAGCCGTCAATGCCGTGCCTGATGTTCATCGCACGGTAGTCAGCGTTTTCAGACGAGCTGTATGTATAGCATTTTATCCCGTCGGGTACGACTATGCTTGCGGCGACCCGGGTGTTGAGAATAAGGATCCCGCCCCGTCGAATCCTTGCGGCGAATTCATTGTAAGCCTCAATAAGGGCCGTCTGGCTGCCGTAGATATCAAGATGGTCGGCATCGACCGAGGTGATGACTGCCATGAGCGGACAAAGCCTGTGGAACGACCGGTCAAATTCATCGGCCTCCATTACGGTGTAATTGCTGTCGCCTGTCAGCAGGTTGGTGCCGTAGTTTTTCGATATTCCGCCGAGGAAGGCAGAGCAGCCGACGCCTGATTGCTTGAGCAGGTGGGCCAGCATTGTTGAGATCGTTGTTTTGCCGTGGGTACCGGCGACAGCGAGGGTATCGGTATGCCTCGAAATCTCCCCCAGTATCTCCGATCGCTTGAATATCCGGTACTTCCTTTCCCTGAAAAAGGAAATGATCCGGTTATCGGCGGGGATGGCCGGGGTATAAACAACAATCACCCTGCCGGCTGACTCCGGATCCCTGAACAATGATGACAATTCCGCCGGATCATCATTGAAGGTGATGGTGCATCCCTGTTCAGCGAGCGACCTGGTCAGGGGTGTCTCCGTTCTGTCGTAGCCTTCAATGACATACCCTCCCCTTAGAAAATAGAGTGCAAGGGCGCTCATTCCTATCCCTCCGATCCCCACAAAACAGATCCCTTCAATATTTTTTAAATCAATCATTCCGCGGCAAGTTTAATTACCAGTTCAGCAATCCTTTTATCAGCATTTCTTTCGGCCATTGCGGAAATATTCCGCGAAAGGCTCTCCTTCCGCTTACTGTCGGCGACAAGCTTAAGGATTTCGGGAACAAGCAGTTCCCTGATCCCATCATCGGGTATCACCAGTGCGGCGCTCTTCCCGGCGAGGGTCATTGCGTTTTTTGTCTGGTGGTCCTCCGCAACATTCGGCGACGGCACCAGTATCACCGGTTTCCCTGCCAGGCACAACTCAGAGATTGTACCTGCGCCAGCCCGCGATACAATGACATCCGCGGCGGCAAATGCAAGATCCATCCTGTCGATAAATCCATGCACTGATATTTTCCGGGCATTCACCTGTGAAATGCTGTCCGATATTTTCTCATAGTAGTGCTTTCCCGTCTGCCAGAGCCACTGACATTCAGAACTCATCATCAAACGGATATTTTCAAGAAGGCAGCTGTTTATGCTTCCCGCTCCCTGTGATCCTCCCAGAATAAGCACCACGGGCAGACCGGCAGAAAGGCCGAACATAGCCAGGGCTTCAGTCCCCGGCCTGTGGAGATTTTCAAAATCATGCCGCACGGGATTTCCCGTCTTCACTATCCTGCCGGCAGGGAAGTATTTTTCCATTCCGTCGTATGCTACGCATATCACTGATGCTTTTCGTGCCAGCAGCCTGTTTGTTATACCTGCATAGCTGTTCTGTTCCTGGATAAGCATCGGTATTTTCATTTTTCCGGCCTGGCGCAGCAGAGGGCCGCTGGCATATCCCCCCACTCCAACCACAACATCGGGTTTGAATTCCTTCAGTATCGCCCTTGATTTCCTGAGACTCCGCAGAAGCCTGAAAAAGACCATGAAGTTACCCAGCAGGCGTTTTCTCCTTAATCCTGATACAGGCAGGCCAATGATCCTGTAGCCGGCAGCGGGGACCTTCTCCATTTCCAGCTTTCCCTCTGCACCTACAAAAAGGATTTCGGCAGAGTGATCCATCTCCCTCACCGCATTGGCAATGGAGATTGCCGGGAAGACATGACCTCCCGTACCTCCTCCGCTTATTATGATTTTCCTATGCCTTTGCGGGTCCATAAATCTTATCCCCTTCATCAGTTTTTTCTTCCTCGGGCAGTTCCTCGTGCCTTACCCTTGCGTTCACCACCCTGCTCACACTGAGTATTGCGCCGATTGAGAAGCTTATTACCAGCACCGATGTCCTTCCCCAGCTGACCATGGGCAGGGTCTGGCCCGTTACCGGGAAAAGGCCCACTGCGACAAACATGTTAAGCATTGCCTGGACGGTGATCATCACCACCAGGCCCATCACAAGGTAGGCCGGAAAAGCTGTGTCGCATTTCCTGACTATCAGTATCCCCCTGAAAAGAAGGATCATATAGGCGAGGATCAGCGGGATTGCTCCAAACAGCAATCCGTACTCCTCTATAATTATTGCAAAAATAAAGTCGGAATTTGATTGCGGCAGGATGTTGCGCTGTGTGCTCCTGCCGGGGGCTTTTCCGAACAATCCCCCGGTTGAGATGGCAATTTTGGCCTGATTCGACTGATAATCGGCCTCTTCATTGGTGTCTCCCGAGAAATATCTTTCGATCCGGGTTTTCCAGACCTCCACCCTGTTCTTTTCCGACACCATGCTGAGGACCAGTGCAAACATTACAACGCCGGCCACTGCCATCCCTGCATACGCAAAAAGATATCTGAGCGGGACCCTTCCTATGAAAAGGATGATCATGCTTATTAAAAAAATCATCAGGGCGGTGGAAAGGTTTTCAGGCATGATAAGGCCGCAAACGACTGCGATGGGAAGCATCAGGTATTTTGTGACGATCATGAAATTGCCGAGTTCGTCATTGAACTGTGACAAAGCTCTTGCAAGGTAGATTACCAGGGCAACTTTCGCCACGTCAGAAGTCTGCAGCCTGAAGCCTGTACCGGGAATTTCTATTGTCCTCACTGCTTCATTTACCCTCGCACCTATCAGGAAAGTGAGAACCAGCAGGGCAAGGGAAGCGAGGAGAATGATCCCCGACAGCCTGGAGTAGATCCTGTAGGGCAGGTTGTGAACAATGACAATAATTACAAGGCTCATGAAGAGCATCAGCGACTGGCTCCTGAGAAAATATGCATTGTTTCCGCCGAACTTCATGTAGGCCACACTTGCTGATGAGCTGTATACGGCCAGCAATGAATAGAACATAAAAACAGCAACCAGGGCCCATATTACCCTGTCGCCCTTAAACGCGTTCCTAAGCCTGACGGATTGCATTGCCCCGGTGTTTAAAGATTCCTTACAGCATTTTTGAATTGCCTTCCCCTGTCTTCGTAGTTATTGAACAGATCGAAGCTTGCACATGCGGGTGAAAGCAATACAGTCTGCCCTTTCCTGGCCAGGTAATAGGCCGATCTCACCGCTTCCTCCATCGAGATTGTCTCGACTATCGTCGGCACCTTGTCACTGAAAGCCTCAATTATCTTCCTGTTATCCCTTCCCAGGCATACGATTGCTTTTACTTTCTTGTTTACAACCGTGAACAGTTCCGAATAATCGTTTCCCTTATCAACTCCTCCTGCAATCCAGATAACATCCGTTTCCATGCATTCAAGCGCATACCATGTGGAGTTCACATTGGTGCCTTTCGAATCGTTTACAAAGTTGATTCCGCAAACAGTGATTACCGGCTCCATGCGGTGCTCCACTCCCTGGAAATCCGTCAGGCTTTCCCTGATAACTTCCTTCCGGATGGCCAGTACCTTGCCGGCAATGGCAGCTGCCATTGAGTTAAAGATGTTGTGCCGGCCTTTTAATGCCAGATCATGAATGGTCATAAGGTTGGTTTTATGTGGGTAATCAATTATAAGTTCGTCGTTCTCGATATAGGCGGCCATGCCTTCTTTCGAGGCGGCCGAGAATGGCAGCAGTGCAGCCGGCAGTTCCCTTTTCTGAAGCTCTGCCTTAATTACAGGGTCATCGGCCCAGAATATGAAAAATTCTGACCGGGTCTGGTTTTGAACAACCCTGAATTTTGAGTCAACATAGTTTTGCAGGTCATATCCATAGCGGTCGAGATGGTCGGGGGTGATGTTCATCAGTATGGCAATATCAGCCTTGAATGAGAACATGCCGTCGAGCTGGAAGCTGCTCAGTTCTATTACATAATAGTCGTAATCTCCCTCAGCGACAGCCATGGCAAAGCTGTTGCCGACATTGCCCGCCATTGCAGCATTTTTCCCGGCTTTTTTAAGGATATGGTAAATCAGGTTGGTCACAGTTGTTTTGCCGTTGCTTCCCGTTATGCAGATTTTCGTCCCTCCGGCAAACCTGCCGGCAAATTCAATCTCGGAAATTACCGGTATTCCCCTGCTGCGGATAAGTTTCAACACAGGTGCATCTTCGGGAATTCCGGGGCTCTTAATCACCTCGTCAGCAGTAAGTATCTCACTCTCCGAATGTCCGCCTTCTTCCCACCTGATATTGTGTTGGTCGAGCAGCTCCCTGTATTTTTGCTTTACCTGGCCCCTGTCTGAAACAAAAACATCGAATCCCCTCTTCAGGGCCAGTATTGCTGAACCTGTTCCGCTTTCGCCTGCTCCGAGTATTATGATCCGTGCCATTGTCTATCTTATTTTAAGCGTCACTATACTGATTACCGCCAGGATTATCGCTACAATCCAGAATCTTGTGACGATCTTTGGTTCAGTATAGCCTTTTTTCTGGTAATGGTGATGCAGGGGTGCCATCAGGAAGATCCTGCGGCCTTCGCCATATTTCCTTTTGGTTCGTTTGAAAAAGGATACCTGAATCAGCACCGACAGGTTTTCCGCGAGAAAGATGCCGCAAAGAACAGGTATCAGGAGTTCTTTTCTGATAACAATGGCAAATACCGCGATAATTCCTCCCAGGGCAAGGCTCCCCGTATCGCCCATGAAAACCTGGGCCGGGTATGAGTTGTACCACAAAAAGCCGATGGTTGCCCCTATCAGCGAGGCCGCAAAGATCACGAGCTCCTCGGAATGCGGTATATACATTATATTCAGGTAATTTGCATAAATGACATTGCTGGAAACATATGCAAGGATCCCCAGCGAGGTTCCAATAATCGCAGACACACCAGTTGCCAGTCCGTCGAGGCCGTCAGTAAGGTTGGCCCCGTTGGATACCGCGGTAACAATAAAGATCACGATCACCACGAAGACAAGCCAGGTCCAGAAGCGCCTGTGCTCCGCGGGTATGAAGGCGACCAGCCAGGCATAGTTGAATTCGTTGTTTTTCACGAAGGGGATCGTTGTTTTTGTGGATTTCCGCTCCATTGTAAACTGGCCCGTCCCGGCAAATGGTGCCGACGGGTCAAGCAATTCAATCTTTTCCCTTTCTGAGAGGTCGTTAAGGGAGACTTTCTCGAGAATAACGGCATCATCGCTGAAGAACAGCGTGACCCCGACAACCATTCCGAGGACGATCTGCCCTGCAATCTTAAACCTTGCGGCAAGCCCTTCCTTGTTTTTTCTGAAAATCTTGATATAATCATCCATGAATCCGATGAATCCCAGCCATAAGGTTGTGACCATCATCAGTATCACGTAGATGTTATCAAGCCTGGCAAAGAGTATGGTCGGAATAATTATTGAAGCAAGAATTATCACGCCTCCCATCGACGGGGTTCCCTTTTTCTGATACTGTCCTTCCAGGCCGAGTTCCCTTACCACTTCCCCCACCTGCTTCAGCTGCAGGTAGCGGATGATCCTTTTCCCGATAAGCAGGGAGATGATCAGCGATGAGATAACCGCCATTGCCGACCTGAAGGAGATGTATGTAAACATCCCTGATCCGGGGACATTTAATTCATGCAGGTATCTGAACAAATAATAGAGCATTTTCCTAATCCGTGGTTGTTTTCAACAATAATGCGGCCCTGAGTTCCTCCCTGTCGTCAAAATGATGCCTTACACCCATTATTTCCTGGTACGGTTCATGACCCTTTCCTGCCACAAGAATTATATCCCCTTTTTGTGCGAGCATCACTGCAGTCCTGATGGCCTCTCTTCTGTCGGCAATTCTGAGTACCCTGGGCTTCAGCTCAGGCGTTATTCCTGCTTCCATATCGTCGAGGATCTGTCCGGGGTTCTCCGTCCTCGGGTTGTCGGAGGTAAGAATGACCTTCGAGCTTCCCCCGGCTGAAATGAGTGCCATCCCGGGTCTTTTTGACCTGTCCCTGTCGCCTCCTGCTCCGACAACAGTCAGCAGCCTCCTCCCCTCTCCCCTTATCCTGTTTATCGTTTCAATAACATTGAGCAGGGCGTCGGGGGTATGGGCATAATCGACCAGTCCGGTAATTCCGCTGTCTGAGCCGACGAATTCGAGGCGGCCCGGAACCGGTCCGAGAATGCTCAGGGTGGTCAGTATTTCCCTTTTGTCAGCTCCAAGCAGTTCCGAACAGGCATAAACAGCAAGAAGATTAGATGCATTGAAGTCACCAGCAAACCTTGTCCATATCTCTTCACCCTGAATCCTGAGCTCCATTCCTGAAAAATCCTGTTCAATGATGCCGGCCCTGAAGTCGGCCATTCCCCTGACTGAGAAGGTATATTGGCGGGCGCTGCAATTCTGCAGCATAACCCTTCCGTTTTTGTCATCGATATTTACCAGTGCAAATGCACCGCCCGTGAGGGAGTCGAAAAAGCTTTTTTTGGCTTTGAGGTAATTGGCGAATGTACCGTGGTAATCGAGGTGATCGTGGGTAAGGTTGGTAAAAATTGCTCCTGAAAACCTGAGTCCGGCGATACGCTTCTGATCGGCGGCATGCGAGCTTACCTCCATAAAGGCATATTCGCATCCCCCGTCAGCCATCATGGCAAGGGTCCGGTTCAGCTGAACCGGATCAGGTGTGGTATGGGTTGCAGGCAGTTCCCTTTCACCGATGTAATTGCATATAGTTGAAAAAAGCCCGCATTTGTATCCAAGCTTTGTGAACATCCGGTAGAGAAGGGTTGCCACCGTTGTTTTTCCGTTTGTTCCCGTTACTCCGACAAGCCGCAGCTGACCAGACGGATTCCCGTAAAAGTTCGAGCATATCAGGCCAAGGGCAGTTGCAGGATCTCCGACGGTTATCCAGCTGACTGAAGGATCGGGCTCGGCAGGAAGTTTTTCACAGACGATGGCAGCAGCGCCCGATGCGACAGCCGGCATTATGAACTCATGCCCGTCGGTCCTTGTTCCTTTAACCGCCACAAACAGGCATCCCCGGCTCACTTTCCGTGAATCGGATGCCACGTCTTCAATCGTGCGGTTTGCATCTCCTGAAACAGAGATCACCTGCACGCCTTTCAGCAGATCATTCAGAGCAACCATTCTTACCTACATATTCATATCGAGTGAAACAACACTGCCTTCCCATGCCCTGGCACCATGTTCGGGCGACTGCCTGACAACCTTTCCCCTGCCGCTGTACCTGACTTTCAGTCCTGCATTTTCAAGAAGGTAAATCGCATCGCGCAGACTCATCCCCCTGACATCCGGGACAAGGCCCTTCTTTATTTCCACTCCTGCAAGCCTGATCGTATCGCCGCTTTCGCGGGTTGTCACCCAGTCATCTTTTGATGTCTTCATAAACCTGACGTCAAAGCTTCCGAGAACCTTGTTTATGTCGCTTCTGAAGCCATTTCCGGCTTCGGGAACAGAAGCGGCCAGGTCCTTCTTGCTATCCTGCCTGTAATCCCTGAAAAATGTCGTGGCATAAACCTTATCGGCAATTTCCCTGAACACCGAGCCTGCAACTATATTGCCGTAATAGACTCCGTTCGACGGTGCATTGACAACCACAATGCATGAATACATCGGGTTGCCGGCAGGGAAATAGCCAACAAACGAAGCCTGATAGCTTATCCGCGAGCCCTGCCTGTAGCCTCTTTTGTCGAGGGCTATCTGTGCAGTTCCGGTTTTTCCGGCGATCTGGTAATCGGCATTTTTAAGGTTTGAGGCCGTACCATACAGAACCACCCCTTCCATCATGCTTCTGGCCTTCCTGATTGTGGAACCGGATGCAATTGAATTGACCAATACCTTCGTGCCATAGCTTTTCACCACCGATCCGTTATGGAGCACGGCTGTTACAAACCTCGGGCGGACCATTTTCCCGTTGTTGGCAACCGCATTGTAAAATGCAAGTATCTGCAGAGGGGTCATCTGCACTTCATAACCGTGCGACATCATTGGCAGCGACAGGCCCGACCAGAGTTTGTCGCCCGGGTATCGTATCAGCGGAGCGCCTTCTCCCTTTATCTGCAGATCGAGCTTCTGGTTGAGTCTCATCGCGCAGAGCCGGTTGACGAAATCCTCAGGGTTATTTTTGTAATGGTCGGTAATGATCCTCGATGTTCCCACGTTGGAGGATTTTTCGAACACCTGCTTCACGGAGATGCTGCCATAGCCGCCATCCCTGGTGTCCCTGATTACCTTGTTATAGAATTTGACCGTTCCGCTGCCTGTGTCGACAATGTCGCCGGTGTCAACCACTCCGTCCTCAATGGCTACCATTAGCACCGGCAGCTTGAATGTTGATCCGGGTTCGGTGCTTTCGGCTATTGCATAGTTATATGTCTCGCGGTAGTTCCCGTTCCCGTCCTGCTCGAGGTTTGCGATTGCCCTGATGTCGCCTGTTTCAACTTCCATCAGTACGGCGCATCCATGATGTGCATTATGCTTTCTGAGCTGGTTTTCCAGTGCGCTTGCAGCCACATCCTGCAGATCGATGTCGAGGGTTGTCAGAATATCATTTCCATCTTCCGATTCAATGCTTTCCGAATCGTTGACCGTAATCCAGTCGCCGCCGGTAAGGCGCTGCTTTACCGCCACACCGTTTTTTCCGGCCAGCTCCCTGTTGAAAGAACCCTCAAGGCCCACCCGGGTGCCTTCTTCAGCCAGGCTCAGATATCCGATCGTTCTAGCTGCCAGCTGGCTGTGAGGCAGCATCCTGCGGTTTTCGGCCCTTGCAACAAACCCTCCCCTGTACCGTCCTTCCCTGAATACCGGCAACTCCTTTACCTTTTTAAGAGTCGCATAATCGACCTTCTTTTGGATCAGGAAAAACCTGTCTCCTTTTCTCCTGGCTTCGTTAATGACTTCTTTCCATCCGGCGGCGGACCTCACTCCAAGCAGACGGGAAAGACCCACGGAGAGGCCGTCGATTCCCTGCGACCATGTCCGGGCCGACATGCCGGTGCTCCTTGTATCCATATAAATTGAATAATACGGGATACTGCTGGCAAGAAGCCGCCCGTCGCAGGCAAGGATGTCGCCCCTGTTGGCGGGCTCCTCGTCGGTCTTGAAAACATACTTCTCGCTCATCGCGGTCCATTTCCCCCTCTGAACAAACTGAAGGAACAGGATACGGCCAAGCAATACCAGAGCCAGCATCACTACCACGAAATAGACGATGCCGCTTCTGAATACTATCTCATCCCTGACAGCCATATCCCTGTTATTTATCGATAACTATCCTGTATGCAGGAGCTTTTAATTCCTCGAGGCCGAGCCCCTTTTCCCTGACCATCCTGAAAACCTCCGACTGCCTGCTTACCGACATGAGACTTGCCGAGGTCGACAATGCCTCGGCCCTCAGGTCGCTCACCTCCCTTGAAAGCCTGCCTGTTTCGCGGGTTATCCGTTCTGCCTGAAACCGGTTGCCGATATAGATTGCAAGCAGAACGGCCAGCATAATGATGTACCAGATATTCCTGAGGATGATCACATCAGAAACTATGATGCCGCTCAGCAGTTCCTTGATGAAGCTGCCTGATGCCTTTTTGCCCCCGTTTCCTGTTTCTGCGGTCATGTTTCAGATCTTCTGGGCGATCCTGAGCCTTGCGCTCCTGGATCTTTTATTGTCTTCGATCTCCCTTTCGCCGGGAACTATGCCTTTCTTGCTTATGGTAATGAAGGGAGTGAGTACGTTTCCGTAGAAATCTTTCTTCTCCTCGCCTTCAAAATTTCCCGTCTTCATAAAATTTTTCACAATCCTGTCTTCAAGCGAATGATAGGTTATGACCACAAGCCGGCCGTCCTTCTTAAGCATTTCGAGCGACTGTGCGAGCATCTCCTTCAGGTAATCGATCTCGTGGTTAACCGCAATTCTCAGAGCCTGAAAAACCCTGGCGTAGAATTTATTTTCCTGCCTCACAGGCACCAGGGCCCCCAGTGCTGAAATTATGTCGCTGACCTTTGTGAGGGGCTTTACAGCTCTTGCCCTGACAATTTCCCTTGCAATCTTTCCTGCATTAACAAGCTCACCGTAATCGTACATGATCTTTGCTATGCCCTTCTCGTCAAGCGTCCTGAGCAGGGAAGCCGCAGTCACATTGCCTTTTTTGTTCATTCTCATGTCGAGCGCAACATCCTGCCTGAAGGTGAACCCCCTTTCGGGCTCGTCAAACTGATGGAAGGAAACCCCAAGGTCCGCTATCAGACCGTCGATCGCCTCTATTCCAAGGTGCTGAAGGTTATTTTTCAGAAATCTGAAATTCTGGTTAAGAAAGATCAGGTTCTTGCCGGGGGGCACATTCCGCATCGCATCCTCATCCTGGTCGAATGCAACAAGCCTGCCGGTCCTGAGCCTTTTAAGAATCGCCATCGAATGCCCCCCCCCGCCGAAAGTGGCATCAACATAGATACCGTCGGGCCTGATGTTCAAACCCCTGATACTTTCATCCAGCAAAGCAGGTACGTGATAATACATTATTCCACAGATTCATTTGAAGTTCCACCCAGAAGTTTCTCAGCCAGGTTCGCAAAATCATCCGGCGGCATATCGATTGTTTCATAGACAGAGGCGGCCCATATTTCTATCCTGCCGTCCTGGCCCGCCAGAACCACATCCCTCTCTGCACCGATAAGGTCGAGAAACCTTTTGGGCACAAGCATCCGGTTGTTGCTGTCGAGAACCAACTCGGCCGTTCCCTTGAAAAAGTTCCTGAGAAACCTGTTGTGTTCCCGGTTATAGGGATTCATTTTTTCCCTGATCTTTTCAAGCTGCATGTTCCAGTCGTCGATTGAATAAAGCACAAGGCAGCTTTCGAAAATATCCTTCCTTACCACAAAATGATCCTGTGCAGTTGCAGGCATCTGCTTCTTGAATGCCGCCGGGAGTATAATCCTTCCCTTGACATCCACCTTGCACGTGTAATCACCTATGAATGTGGCCAAATCCTTTTTTCATTATAAACTGCTAAAGTAAGAAATAATTATCCACTTTACCCCACTTTACTCCACTTTTTTTAATATTTTGTTGATAACTTCAGCAGGAAAGCTTCTGTATCTCCCTGCTGCCGGCCGTTTGAAATAATTGATGAAGGATACCAGGTATATTAAAGATCAAAGCTTTAAGCAATGCGGCGGCAGCGATTTTTTTCGTAAATTTGGAGCCTTGAATATAAAACCGGCTGCCTTTCATATGAATGATCATTCAGACAAGAACGAGAGCCTGAAAATTGATGTCGGGGAGGTGCTTCGTTCTAAGAATCCTGTTTTGGGAAAAAGGATCCCCGGCTTTGTAATCAGATATCTGAAAAGGATCGTTCACCAGGATGAGATCAATGATTTTCTGGGGAGGTACGGTCATCTTCAGGGTTCGCGGTTCATTGCTGCGGGGTTGAAACATTTCGGTATCACCTGCAATGTTTATGGCCGCGGGAACATACCGTCATCAGGGAGGAACATATTCGTATCAAATCATCCGCTGGGCGGGCTTGACGGCCTGGTCTTCATCAATGAGCTTTCGGGGCATTTCAGCGACCTTAAATTCCCCGTCAACGACATTCTTATGAATATCCGGAACCTTTCGGAGATTTTTGTTCCGGTGAACAAGCACGGTGCCCAGGGGAGGGAAGCCGCCAGGATGATTGAAGAAGTTTATTCGTCCGGCAGTCAGATCCTGTACTTCCCGGCCGGTTTATGTTCAAGGAAACGGGGGGGGGTCATCAGGGATCTGGAATGGCACAAGAGTTTCATACAGAAAGCCGTGCAGCACAAGAGGGATATTGTGCCGGCATATTTCTCCGGCAGGAACTCGGGTTTCTTTTACAATCTTTCGAATATCAGGAATTTCCTTGGAATAAAGGCCAACCTGGAAATGCTGTATCTGGCTGATGAGATGTTCAGGCAGAAGGACAAAGTGATAAATCTTGTTTTCGGGAAGGCTGTTCCCTGGACCCGTTTTGACCGGAGCAGGACATACCCTGAATGGGCCGGATGGGTCAAGGAAAAAACCTATGAACTTGAATTGTTTATCCCATCGGATGATAAAAAATAAAAAAAACCGGAATCCCGACCTGTATTTAACAGAATATTGTGATATTTGGCGAGTTTAACACACAACGATGGAACCAGTTGCAGATCAACTGCCAAGGGAACAAATAATTGCAGAGCTTACTAAAGACAGGCTCCTGAGGCGTACAAACAACGGCAATAACGAAGTATACATCTTTGACAACAATAATTCACCTGTGCTGATGCATGAGGTGGGAAGGGTAAGGGAGATCACCTTCAGGCATGCCGGCGGAGGAACGGGAAAAGATCTTGACATTGATGAATTTGATCTTGACAGGGATGATCCACAGAGGCAGCTGATTGTGTGGGATCCTGAAAGGCAGGAGATCATTGGCGGTTACCGTTTTTACTTCCCTGAAAAGGGATGCACAGATTGTGATGTCACAAAGCTTGCCTCGTCAGCATATTTTAGATTCTCCGATAAGTTCCTGAAGAGATATTATCCCCATCTTATGGAACTTGGCCGTTCATTTGTCCATCCCGACTATCAGTCGCGGACAATTGGCCACAAAAGTCTTTACGCCCTCGACAACCTTTGGGACGGCCTGGGAGCATTGATCCTTGACAATCACCATCTTAAATTCCTCTTCGGAAAAGTGACCATGTATCCTCATTTCAATCAGAAAGCAAGGAACATGATCCTCTATTTTCTGAAAAGGCATTTTGATGATCCTGACAGGCTGGTTGTTCCCCTGGAACCTGCCGACATTGACATAAAGGAGGATGAAATGAGGAAGATCTTCAGGGGATGGAGATACAAGGACAACTACAAGATACTTTCAAGGGAAGTCAGGAATCTGAATGAGAACATCCCCCCTCTCATAAATGCCTATATGAACCTTTCTCCCACGATGCGCACGTTCGGGACCTTCATCAACCATAAATTCGGCAATGTGGAAGAAACGGGCATAATGATCACCCTGAGGGATATTTACATAGAAAAGATCAACCGGCACCTGGCTTCGTACAAGAAGGATTTTCTTATTACCTGGTTCTCGCACAAGGATCAATAGGCTCTTCCGGTGCGTCCCTCCATGTAATTTATGAATGACTGGTTAGCAACTTTATTCCCGCCCGGGGTAGGGTAGTTCCCGGTAAAATACCAGTCGCCCGTATGCTGCGGGCAGGCTTCATGGAGTCCTTCAACTGACTGGAACACTATTTCAATTTCGGCCTTTATTTCGTCGGTTTTCAGCATTGAAGCAATCTTTGCCGAGATCATTGATGTACAGAACGGTTTGTAGATTTCCCTGACCAGGTTTCTGATCCCGGCGACAGGTTTCTGGTTTTCTTTCCGGGCTTCCTCGCAGATACTGCAGACAAGATCTTCCTGCCCGTTGTCGCGGTGCAGCTCCATTGCAGCCTTAAATGCAACCAGATCCCCGAGGTTTGCCATATCTATTCCATAACAATCGGGGTACCTTAACTGGGGAGATGAGGATACGATTACAATTTTCCGCGGCTCCAGCCTGTCAAGGATCCTGAGGATGCTCTGTCTCAGCGTTGTTCCCCGCACAATGGAATCGTCAATAACGACCAGGTTGTCAACACCCCTCCGAATAACTCCATAGGTTACGTCGTACACATGGGCTGCAAGATCGTTGCGGGTTTTGTCTTCGGCAATGAATGTGCGCAGTTTAACATCCTTTACGGCAATTTTTTCAACCCTGGGCCGGCGGCTGATGATCCTTGCCAGTTCCTCCGCTGAGAGGTTGTCACGCTCAGCCAGTATTGCGTCAGCCTTCGACCGGTTGATATGGTCCTCGACTCCCTTTACCAGTCCGTAGAAGGCGCTTTCGGCTGTATTGGGAATATATGAGAACACCGTGTTCTCAACGTCAAAGTCAACTTTCTCAAGCACAGGGATTGTCAGCAGTTCACCGAGTTTCTTCCTTTCCCTGTAGATGGATTTATCCGTTCCGCGTGAAAAATAGATGCGTTCAAATGAGCATTTCCGCGGTTCTGTTTCCTCGCGGATCGCTTCCACGGCAAATTCGCCTGAGACTTTGATTATCAGTGCGCTTGCCGGCGGCAATTCCCTGATCCTGTCGGTTCTTACATTGAATATTGTCTGAATAACCGGGCGTTCGGAAGCCACAACCACAACTTCATCGTCGGCAAACCAGAATGCCGGTCTGATGCCGGCCGGATCTCTCATGGCAAATGCATCGCCATGCCCGACTATTCCTGCCATCACATAACCGCCGTCCCAGTTCCTGCTGGCTTTTCCCAGAACGGTTGCCAGATCGATATGCTTTTCTATCAGCGGGGTGATTTCCTTTTTTGAATAACCCTTTTCCTTGAAGATCCTGAAGATCCTTTCATTTTCCTCATCGAGCCGGTGACCCACATTTTCAAGGATGGTAACGGTATCGGAAAAATCGACGGGGGTCTGACCCAGATCAACAAGCGACTGGAATATCTCGCTTACATTGGTGAGGTTGAAGTTGCCTGCCATGACAAGGTTCCTTGACTTCCAGTTGTTTTCTCGGCTGACGGGATGGACGTGGTCAATATTGTAATTGCCATATGTACCATACCTCAGGTGCCCCAGGTAAATATCGCAGGCAAAGGGCACTCTGCTTTTAATAAAGCCCGGATCGTTGAAATCTGCCCCGCTTGTCGTTTTCAGCTTGTCGATATCCTCATAGATAAGGCTGAATATCTCCTTGATCGGATTGGTTTTGCATGATCTCTGCCTGAAGATATACCTGTTCCCCGGGCTGACATTCATTTTAATACCTGCTATTCCGGCTCCGTCCTGTCCCCGGTTGTGCTGTTTCTCCATCATCAGGTACATTTTCTGGAGTCCCCAGTCCCAGGCGTCGTATTTTTTCATATAGTAATCCGGCGGTTTTCGCAGTCTGAGCATTGCGATGCCGCATTCATGCCTGATCTCTTCACTCATGATTATTGCTTGTTCAGGTCCGGGAAATTTATTACATCCGGCACAAGGTATGCATCCGGAAATACCTTCCTCACCATCAGCAGGTATTTGGTGGCCCCGGTTTTTGTCCTGAAGTCACCAACCCTGATCATGTACCAGCCAGGTTCGGCAAACGAGGCATAGGAAACCAGTTCACGCGGGAATTTGCTGATAAAATCTGCCTGCACCTTGCCCGACTCTTCTCTTGCATTCCGGTTGGAGCTGTTGTATATCTGAATTCTGAATCCTTCCATCCCTTTCAATTTTGCATTGTACAGGACATGCCTGCTGATGAGGGTGTCGATTCCCGCACTCTGTATGATTGTTAGCCGTCCCGGGCCTGCCTGGATATCACTGCTGAAGGGACTTCTGCCGGCGGCCGCTTCCTGCGGGAAGCAAAGGCCTGCCGGGAACAGCGGAATCAAAAGCACAATAAGAATTTTTCCCGTCATTTTCTGTTAAAGGATTTGCTATGAATTACCAAGCTCCTCTGCGAGTTCATCCGTTATCTCCAGGTTATGGTAAACATTCTGGATATCGTCATCATCTTCAAGGCCCTCAATGAAACGCATAACCTTTTTTGCCGATTCCAGGTCGAGCTTTCTGGTATTGTTGGGAATCCTTTTCAGGCCGGCTTCTTCAGGTTCGATCCCGAGCTCACCCAGCTTCCTGTTTACGCTTCCGAAATCCTCCATTGCACAGGTCACGGTAATGGTATCTCCGTCAATCTCAAAATCCTGGGCTCCTGCATCTATAAGTTCAAGTTCTGCTTCTTCAGGATTAAAACCTTCATTGTTTATTAAGAATATGCCTTTCCGGTCAAAAAGTGAGCTAAGGGATCCGTTGGTTCCAAGTTTTCCTCCATGCTTGTTGAAAGCCGATCTGACGGAGGCTACGGTCCTGTTGTTATTGTCGGTAAGGCACTCGGCAAAAACTGCAATTCCGCATGGTCCGTATCCTTCAAAGGAGGTCTCGGTATAATGGTCAGCATCGGAGCCCACGGCCTTCTTTATGGCTCTTTCGATATTGTCCTTGGGCATATTGGCGCCTTTGGCATTAATAATGGCCAGCCTCAGCCTGGCATTGGTTTCGGAGTCGCCACCGCCTTCCCTGGCCGCAATGATTATCTCCTTGATTATCTTGGTAAAGATCTTTCCTCTCCGGGCATCGTTTGCCCCTTTCTTTCTTTTAATGGTTGACCATTTACTGTGACCTGACATACTTTCCGGGTTTTCATTTCTTCTGCAAAATTAAATATTTCTTTAATACTTCGCTCATTGTATGTACTTTTGCGGAGATATTTTGAAAGCATATGAAGGTGCGGGAAGACCGGTAAGCATTCAGTGCGGGGATTTTTCCCGGTGTCGTTAAACAGGGTTTGGAAATGATGAAAGCACTTTATATTGAAACATACGGATGTCAGATGAATGTTTCCGACAGTGAGGTGGTTGTTTCAATTCTGTCAGGGCATGGTTATGCCGCTACGGGGAACATTGATGAAGCTGACCTGGTACTGATAAATACCTGCTCGATAAGGGAAAATGCGGAGGAGAGGATATGGGGCCGCCTCAGGGACCTCAGGCGCCTGAAAAGGAAAAACCCCGGTGTTCTTATAGGATTAATCGGATGCATGGCAGAAAGGCTGAAGGAGCAGGTGATTGAAAAGGAAAGGCTTGTGGATATGGTCATTGGCCCGGATGCCTATCGTTCCCTTCCCTCTCTCGTTGCCGGGGCGGAAGCCGGCCAGAAGGCAATAAATGTGCTTTTGTCGCGCGAGGAAACATATGCAGACATATCGCCGGTAAGGATGGATAAAAACGGAGTAACAGCGTACGTTTCAATTATGAGGGGATGCAATAACATGTGTGCCTATTGCGTGGTTCCCTACGTCAGGGGGGCCGAGAGAAGCCGCGATCCCGGATCAGTGCTGAACGAAGTCAGGGAGCTGTTCGGAAAAGGCTACAGGGAGGTAACCCTTCTGGGCCAGAATGTAAACTCCTATTCATTTGCCAGTAACGGTGAAACAACAGGGTTCCCCGCGCTTCTCGAAAAGGCTGCCCTTACGGATCCTTCGCTGAGGATACGGTTTTCAACATCTCATCCGAAGGATATATCCGACGAACTGCTTCAAACGGCAGCACGGTACGACAATATCTGCAAGCACATCCATCTTCCCGTTCAAAGCGGCAGCAACAGGATCCTTGCCCTGATGAACAGGGATTATACCAGGGAATGGTATATGGACAGGATCTCTGCCATAAGAAGAATAATTCCCGGCTGCTCGGTTTCAACCGACGTTATAGCCGGCTTTTGTACCGAAACCGATGAAGATCACCATGATACCCTTTCCCTTATGGAGTGGGCTGAGTACGATTTCGCCTACATGTTCAAATACAGTGAACGGCCGGGGACAAGGGCCGCAAGAAAATATCCCGATGATGTGCCTGAGGAGGTCAAGGCAGTGCGGCTCAGTGAAATCATTTCTCTTCAGAACAGGCTTTCAGCCCGGTCAAAGCAGAGAGACGCGGGAAAGATCCTTACTGTCCTGGCAGAGGGCCGGTCAAAGAGATCTCCCGATTTCCTGTCGGGCCGTACTTCGCAGAACAAGGTTGTGGTTTTTCCCGGGGCTGGTATCAGGCCGGGAGACTATGTTAACGTATCGGTTGAAAGAAGCACCCCGGCAACCCTTATCGGGAAAGTCGTAAAATAGTACTGAAAGTTCTCATTTCTGCTTCCCGACTATCAGCTTAAGTTCGTCCAGCTGTTTGCCTGATATTTCTGCCGGGGTATCGAGCATAACATCCCGTCCGGAATTGTTTTTTGGAAAGGCGATGAAGTCGCGTATCGAATCCTGTCCGCCCAGCAGTGCGACCCATCTGTCGAGTCCAAATGCTATGCCTCCGTGGGGGGGGGCGCCGTACCTAAATGCGTTCAACAGGAATCCGAACTGTTCTTCCGCCTCGCTTTCAGTGAACCCGAGGATCCTGAACATAAGTTTCTGGATCGCGGCATCATGGATCCGAACAGAGCCTCCTCCGATCTCCACCCCATTGATTACCAGATCATATGCATTGGCCCTCACTTTGCCGGGATCGGTTTCCAGAAGATGGATGTCTGAGGGGTTGGGGGATGTAAAGGGATGGTGCATGGCATAGAAGCGGCTTGTATCATCGTCCCATTCCAGCAGCGGGAAATCAATCACCCAGAGTGGCGCGAACTTATCTTTGGACCTCAGGTTCAGCCTGTCGCCCATTTCGAGGCGAAGTTCGGACAAGGCGGCAAGTGTCTGTTTGGCGGGGCCCGACAGGATCAGGACGAGGTCGCCCGGCCGGGCATTAACGGCATGTGCCCATTTTTCGAGATCCTGAGCGTGGTAGAATTTATCGGCCGATGATTTCAGCGAGCCATCGCTGCCGTATTTAAGATAAACCAGTCCTTTTGCCCCTATCCGGGGCTGCCTGACAAAATCAGCAAGCTCATCCAGCTGCTTCCTCGAATAATCTGCACATCCTGAAACACATATGGCGCCGGTGTACATTGAGTTATCAAAAACCGTAAATCCCCTGCCCCTGACAAGGTGGGTCAGTTCCCTGATCTTCATTTCAAAGCGCAGGTCAGGTTTGTCGCTTCCGTAGTTTTCAATGGCTTCCCGGTAAGAGAGCCTGGGGAAGGATCCGCTGAATCCGATTTGCTTCACCTGCCTGAAAAGATGCCTTGCAAGGCCCTCGAAAGTATTAAGTATATCGTCTCTTTCAACAAACGACATTTCACAGTCGATCTGTGTGAATTCGGGCTGGCGGTCGGCCCGCAGGTCCTCGTCCCTGAAACATTTGACAATCTGATAATATTTGTCAAATCCCGCAACCATAAGAAGCTGCTTCAGGGTCTGGGGCGACTGGGGCAGGGCATAAAAGGCGCCTGGCTGCATTCTTGAAGGAACGACAAAATCGCGTGCGCCCTCGGGGGTCGATTTAATAAGAACGGGTGTTTCGATCTCGGCAAAGCCTGCTGAATCCAGATAGTTCCTGACCTCCCTGGCCACCTTATGGCGCAGCAGGATATTATTCTTCAGGTTGTTTCTTCTCAGGTCGAGATAGCGGTATTTCATTCTCAGCTCTTCTCCCCCGTCGGTTTCGTCTTCTATGGTGAAAGGCGGAAGTTCACTTCTGTTCAGAATACTGAGCTCACTGACCTCAATTTCAATATCACCCGTACTGAGTTTTGGGTTCTTACTGCTTCTCTCCCTTACTGTTCCTTTTGCCTGCACAACAAATTCCCTTCCCAGCTTCCTGGCTTTTTCACACAGCTCCCTGTTTGTATCCATATTGAAAACAAGCTGTGTGATCCCATACCTGTCGCGGAGGTCCACGAATGTCATTCCGCCAAGGTCCCTCGATCTCTGAACCCATCCGCAGAGGGCTGCTTCCTTTCCGGCATCATTGATATTCAGCTCTCCGCATGTGTTTGTCCTGTACATCCCTTTATTTTTTGTTCAGCAAAAATATAAAAAAACCTGTTTGCAGGCAGATAAAAGCCGGATCTCTTATTTTTTAACCGTGGCAACACTGGGAGATCCGGTAATTCTTATTAATTTTGTTCATTTTCTGCCAGGCTATGACGGAAAGCAGGGATGAACATTTTATGAGGGCCGCGATTGCCGAAGCAAGAAAGGCCTATGAAAAGCAGGAAGTCCCGGTTGGAGCTGTAATTGTCTGCAACGATTTGATCATTGCCCGCGCGCATAACCTGACTGAAACATTGAGGGATCCGACGGCTCATGCTGAGATGCAGGCCATTACGGCTGCAGCAGGCTGGCTGAGGGGAAAATACCTGACTGATTGTACGATTTATGTTACAGTTGAACCTTGCGCCATGTGTGCCGGAGCCATAGGATGGAGCCAGGCGCCGAGGCTGGTTTTTGGTGCGGCAGATGAAAAGAAGGGATTCAGCCGGATCAGCGGCCGGTTGCTTCATCAGGCAACCAGTGTTGAACAAGGAGTGCTCGCCAATGAATGCGGCGGGCTTTTGAAGAAGTTTTTCAGAACAAGGAGGCAGGCAGGAAAAAGTCTCACTCAGGAATAAATGACATGCAACGGAGAACCGCCCTATCATCAGGCAGAAGTGCAGCCAGGCAGTCATTGGCATTGATCCTGTCCGGCAACAGAGTGCGAATGATTACGAATAACCCGATATTAATCCGGTAAATCCCTGTAAATGACCATAGATAACAGCAAAACCATTATCAGTCTGAGAATAAAATTATTCGCAGCAACTGTTATCTTTCTTGCATTCATTGTTCTGACCTATGTGGCAAAAAAGATAAATTATCCTTTGCTGGGAATGAGCGATACAGCATGGACAGTCATTCTGGCCTCATGCTATGCCTTTTTCATGTTCTTCCCCATGTACCTGAATTATCAGTATGTTTATTTCTCCGATGAAGGAGAAAACATTGTTTTCAGGTACTTCAACGCAGGAATAGTTGGCGGCAGGAAGAATTCGGTGGAGATAAATAAAAAAGCCTTTTCGGGCTACAAGATCGAAAAAAAGCTTTTCGGCCTCAATAAGAGCATTATCCTGTACACCCAGCTGAGACAGGGGATAGCCAAGTATCCGCCCATCCATATCAATGCACTTAAGAAGTATGACAGGGCCAGGATCATGAGGTCATTGAATGCCTATGCACCCAGGATAAAGGATGGGCCAGAGGATGATATCGATTGAACTTCAATTGAAAACAACATACAGGATAAACTTTAATTCAAAAGAAAATTGTTATGAACGTAGACAGAGTATTGAGTAATCTGGAGAAGAAGCATCCGGGAGAGAAGGAGTATTTACAGGCTGTGCGGGAGGTTCTTGAATCGATCGAAGAGGTTTACAATGAAAATCCCCAGTTTGAATCTGCCAAAATTGTGGAACGCATCGTTGAACCGGATCGTATTATCATTTTCAAGGTACCGTGGATAGATGATGAAGGGGATATCAGGGTCAACCTTGGATACAGGATCCAGTTCAATTGTGCCATAGGACCATATAAGGGAGGGCTTCGTTTCCATCCCAATGTTAATGAGTCGGTATTGAAGTTCCTGGGGTTTGAACAGGTATTCAAGAACGCCCTTACGACTCTTCCCATGGGCGGAGCGAAAGGCGGGGCCGATTTTGACCCCAAGGGCAAATCGAACAATGAGGTAATGCGTTTCTGCCAGTCGTTCATGCTTGAGCTCTGGAAATACATCGGACCTGAGACTGATGTTCCGGCCGGGGATATTGGCGTGGGAGGAAGGGAGATCGGATACCTTTACGGTATGTACAAGAAGCTCAAGGGAGCCCATACAGGTGTTCTTACGGGCAAGGGCGGCAACTGGGGAGGTTCGTTCATAAGGCCTGAAGCCACCGGGTACGGAGCATCCTATTTTGCACAGGAGATGCTTAAAACCAGGAAGGAAACACTGGCCGGAAAGACGATCTCGATATCGGGATTCGGAAACGTTGCATGGGGCACGGCCCTGAAAGCCACCGAACTTGGAGCCAGGGTTGTCACTATTTCAGGTCCCGACGGATACATTTATGATCCTGAAGGAATTTCCGGGAAGAAAATTGATTATATGCTCGAACTGAGGGCATCAAACCAGGATATTGTAAAACCATATTCATACGTTTTCGAAGGAGTCGAGTTTCACGAGGGCAAGCGTCCGTGGGAAGTAAAGGTTGATCTGGCCTTTCCCTGCGCCACCCAGAACGAGCTCAACGGTGAAGATGCAAGAACCCTTGTGAGCAACGGGGTGAAAATGGTTGCCGAGGTATCAAATATGGGATGCACCCCTGAGGCAGTAGAAGAGTTTCATAAACATGGCGTTATGTTTGCTCCGGGGAAGGCAGTGAACGCAGGAGGCGTTGCAACGTCGGGTCTTGAGATGACACAAAACGCAATGAAACTGAACTGGAACTCAGAGGAGGTGGACCGGCGTTTACGTGAGATTATGATTAACATCCATGAACAATGCCTCAGACACGGAAGGCGTCCCGACGGTTCAGTTGATTATGTTAAAGGTGCAAATATCGCGGGGTTCCTGAAAGTGGCCAATTCAATGCTGGACATGGGTGTTATCTGAAACAACCGGTATTCCTGCGCCATGCAATCAGAAATTCCGCTGAAGCACAAAATTGCCCTTGGCCTTATCCCGGGAGTCGGGGACATAAATGCCAGGAAGCTCGTTTCCCATCTGGGAAGTGTTGAAGCCGTTTTTGAAGAATCCTGCAGGAACCTGGTTAAGATCCCCGGGATCGGTGCCAGCCTGGCCAGGTCGATCAGTGACCGTTCGTACCTGGAGGTTGCCGAAAGAGAAGCTGATTACGTTACAAGGAACAATATAAGGACATACTTCTACCTTGATGCCGATTATCCCTTCAGGTTAAGGCAATGTGATGATTCGCCGGTAGTGTTTTTCTTCAGGGGGAACTGCAACCTGGATGAATCCAAGATCCTGGGGGTGGTCGGAACAAGAAATTCCACACCGAGGGGCAGGGAGCTGTGCGACAGAATAATAGGCGGGCTTGCGGCGGCGCATCCCGGAATGGTGATTGTGAGCGGGCTCGCCTATGGGATCGACATTGCATCGCACAAGGCGGCCCTTTCATTCAATCTTGCAACAATAGGAGTGCTTGGACACGGTTTCCGGACGATCTACCCGTCAATACACAAGCCCGTGGCTGAAGCCATGCTGAAGAAAGGCGGACTGGTTTCCGACTTCGTATCCGGGGAACTTCCGGAACGGAATAATTTTATCAAAAGGAACAGGATAATTGCAGGATTATCGGATGCCATACTGGTCGTTGAATCAGGGGTAAAGGGCGGGGCACTGATTACCGCCGACATTGCAGCGTCATACAACAGGGACGTGTTTGCTGTTCCCGGCCGGCCCGAGGACCAATGGTCAGCCGGCTGCAATTCCCTGATAAAAACCAATAAGGCGGCCCTGGTGGAATCGGCTGCTGATATTGAATACCTGCTGGGCTGGAAGACTGAAAAATCAAAAGTTCCCGTTCAGCGTTCACTCTTTTCTGAGCTCGATGAGAACGAACAGATGATTTATGAGCTGATATCCAGGGAAGGGGAATCGGGGATTGATCATATCTGCCGGACGCTTGATATTCCGGTTTTCAGACTCTCCCCTGTTCTGCTTCAGATGGAGTTCAGGGGCCTGATAAAGTGCTGTCCGGGGAATATTTACCGGATGGTATGAATTATATCCCTCAGGGGGGAGAATACCTCTCCGGGGGAGAACACCTCTCCGGGGGAGAACACCTCTCCCTGAATCCCTCCCCCGGGAGAGAGGGACCTGAAGAACCCCATAATTATAGAGCATCTCAAATATTCAGAGACTTATAACCCTGCAGAAAACTACCGTCCCCCGCTCTCCCGGGAGCGGGGGATAAGAGGGGGTGAGGTGAATCAATACACCTCTCCCTGAATCCCTCCCCCGGAGGGGAGGGACCTGAAGAACACCATAATTATAAAGCATCTCAAACAAACAGAAACTTATAACCTTGCAGAAAACTACCGTCCCCCGCTCTCCCGGGAGCGGGGGATAAGAGGGGGTGAGGTGAATCAATACACCTCTCCCTGAATCCCTCCCCCGGAGGGGAGGGACCTGAAGAACACCATAATTATAAAGCATCTCAAACAAACAGAAACTTATAACCTTGCAGAAAACTACCGTCCCCCGCTCTCCCGGGAGCGGGGGATAAGAGGGGGTGAGGTGAATCAATACACCTCTCCCTGAATCCCTCCCCCGGGGGGGAGGGACCTGAAGAACATTAAATATTATATAATTTATGGTGTACATGGGTAGGTCAATAGAAAGGGATATGTATTTTGGAGCGAAACCTGATCTTTTCGTAAAAGCTCTGAATATGAGAAAGTATCCGACTCATGCTGAAAAAGTTCTGTGGAACCGGCTCAGAAAGCTTAGAAAGGAAGGATATATTTTCCGCAGACAACACCCCCTGGATATTTTTATCGCGGACTTTTATTGTCATTCAATTAAACTGGTCATTGAAGTTGATGGAGAAATCCATAACAACGAAATGGTTCAGGAACATGATATTGGACGCACGGCTGAACTTGAAAGATTTGGCATAAAAGTAATAAGGTTTTCCAATGACCAGATTATGAGTAATCAGGAGCTGATTATGAAACAAATAAAAAATATCATCTCCGAACTATCGTCCCCCGCTCTCCCGGGAGCGGGGGATAAGAGGGGGTGAGGTGAATCAATACACCTCTCCCTGAATCCCTCCCCCGGGGGGGAGGTATCTGAAGAACACCATAATTATATAGCATCTCAAATATTCAGAGACTTACAACCCTGCAGAAAACTATCGTCCCCCGCTCTCCCGGGAGCGGGGGATAAGAGGGGGTGAGGTATTCTGATGCAGAGGATAAGATTGGGCGAGACGAACAACCCAAAACAACAAATAATCACAAAACCTTAATAAATTTTTAATTTTTGCCTTCAGTTTAATGCTTCAATTATCATTTTTAATAATTTTAGCCGATTTTTAATTAAAGAATTACAACATGGATCCAAGGGTAAAACAGTTCATGACGGTGGTCAAAGCCAAAGACCCGGGTGAAAGTGAATTTCACCAGGCAGTTCAGGAGGTGGCAGAATCACTAATTCCTTTTATTGAGGAAAACCCCAAATACAGGCACGCGAAAATTCTTGAGAGAATTGCCGAACCTGAGAGGGTGATCATTTTTCGTGTTCCGTGGCTGGATGATAAAAACGAGATCCAGATAAACAGGGGGTTCAGGATTGAAATGAACAGCGCCATCGGGCCCTACAAGGGTGGCCTGAGGTTTCATCCCACGGTCAATCTTGCGATCCTGAAATTCCTTGCGTTTGAACAGACCTTTAAGAACAGCCTGACCACACTCCCTATGGGCGGGGCAAAAGGCGGTTCCGACTTTGACCCGAAAGGGAAATCCGATAATGAGGTAATGAAATTCTGTCAGAGTTTCATGACGGAACTGTGCAGGCACATAGGGCCCGACACTGATGTTCCGGCCGGCGACATAGGTGTCGGGGGAAGGGAAATCGGATTTTTGTTCGGGCAATACAAGCGGCTGAAGAATGAATTTACTGGGGTGCTTACCGGAAAAGGCATTGAATATGGAGGCTCACTTATGAGGCCCGAGGCAACAGGTTATGGCGCCACGTATTTTGCACAGGAGATGCTGGCCACAAGAAAGGAGACCATGAAAGGTAAGACGGTCTGCATCTCAGGTTCCGGCAATGTGGCGCAATTTGCTGCAGAAAAGATCTCAGAGCTTGGCGGGAAAGTGGTAACCATGTCCGACTCGAACGGATTTGTATATGATCCGCATGGCATAAACGGCGAAAGGCTCGCATATATGATGGAGCTCAAGAATGTGCAAAGGGGAAGAATAAAAGAGTATGCTGACAAATTCGGTGTTGAATATTTTGAAGATCAGCGGCCATGGATAATAAAATGCGATATTGCCATGCCCAATGCCACCCAGAATGAGATAAACGCTGAGGAAGCCCGCACACTTGTCGGGAACGGATGCATATGCGTTGCTGAAGGTGCAAACATGCCGTCAACACTGGAGGCTGTTGAAGTGTTCCTGAATGCAGGTATCCTGTACGGGCCCGGCAAAGCTGCAAATGCCGGAGGGGTCGCAACATCGGGGCTGGAGATGAGTCAGAATTCCATGCGGCTCCCGTGGACGAGAAAAGAAGTAGATGACAGGCTGTTGATAATTATGAAGGAGATTCATGCAACCTGCGTCAGATATGGGAAAAAACCCGATGGATTTATAAACTATGTTGACGGAGCCAACATAGGAGGCTTTGTAAAAATAGCCAATGCCATGCTTGCCCAGGGCATTGTGTAATGCACCTTATCGATACACATACACATATCTATCTCCCGGAGTTTGACAATGACAGGGATCAGGTGGTGGAAAGGGCCCTGGTAAGCGGAGTTGAGAAGCTGCTCATGCCAAATACCGACCAGGATTCATTCCCCCGCATGATGGCTGCAGCGAACCGGTACCAGGGAGTATGCGTACCCATGATCGGACTTCATCCCACATCGGTTAAAAATGATTTTCAGCTTCAGCTGGAAAAAGTCGAAAGCCTGGCAGCAGAACACTCCTTTTGTGCCATCGGTGAAATAGGCATAGATCTCTATTGGGATAAGACATACCTGAAAGAGCAGATTTTTGTTTTTAAAAAGCAGGCGGAGCTTGCTCTTGCGAAAAATATGCCGGTTGTCATTCATTCCAGGGAATCATTCGCTGAATTATTTACTGCTCTTGAAGAATTCAGGGGATCGGGACTGAAAGGCGTGTTTCATGCTTTTACCGGAAACCTGGAACATGCCGGGAAGGCCATAGCAATGGGATTTAAACTGGGGATAGGAGGTATTGTAACTTTTAAAAACTCGGGGCTTGACAGTGTAGTGAAGGAAGCCGGGATAAAAAATATCGTACTTGAAACGGATTCTCCCTATCTGGCTCCTTCGCCTTTTCGCGGAAAACGCAATGAGAGTTCCTATCTTTGCATTATAAACAAAAAAGTTGCGGATATTTGTGAGATGAGTGAAGAAGATGTTGCTTCCGCCACTTACTCAACCTCATCCGGGCTTTTCGGATTATAATGCAGACTATGAAAACCAGGGCAGGAACCTCCATTCTGATAATCTACACGGGAGGGACCATTGGAATGGTCCATGATCCTGTAACAGGATCGCTGGTTCCGATAAATTTCAGTCATATTACCGATCATGTGCCGGAATTGCAAAAGTCCGGCTGCGGGTTAAGCTCAGTGTCATTCGATCCCGTAAGGGATTCATCAAATATTGACCCGGAGGTATGGGTAAAAATGGCGGAGACTATAGAGGAGAACTACCATGATTATGATGGGTTTGTGATTCTGCACGGCACTGACACCATGGCGTATTCTGCATCGGCACTGAGCTTTATGCTCGGGAATCTGCAAAAACCCGTTATTTTTACCGGATCCCAGCTTCCAATCGGGCTTCTTCGCACCGACGGCAGGGAGAACCTGGTTACAGCCATTGAAATTGCTTCGGAACTTGACGACGGGAAGCCGGTGGCCCCCGAAGTCTGCATTTATTTCGACAGTGAGCTGACCCGCGGAAACAGGACGACAAAATTCAGCGCTGAGCACTTTGATGCCTTCAACTCACCCAATTATCCGCCTCTTGCCGTTTCGGGACTTCACCTTAAATTCAACCGCAGCCTGATACGGTATGTTGATCCTGATAAGAAACTGGATGTAAGAAAGAAGTTCGACACCAACGTGGCAATACTGAAGATATTCCCCGGAATGGGCCGCAATCTTGTTCAGTCAATCATAAACACACCCGGGTTAAAGGGTCTGATAATAGAGACATTTGGTTCGGGCAATGCCCCTACCTCCGGCTGGTTCATAGAGGATCTGAAACACTTTATCATGAAAGGGGGCATAATCTTCAATGTAACCCAGTGCCATGGGGGAAGTGTTGAGATGGGTCTTTACGAAACCAGCAGGGATCTGCTTGCTGCGGGCATAGTGAGCGGGAAAGACATAACATCGGAAGCATCGGTTACAAAGCTGATGTTCCTGCTTGGAAACTGTTCAGCAAGACAGGAGGTGGCAGATTGCCTGGGAAGGTCAATAGCCGGCGAGATATCATAGACCGGGCATCACAATATGATTGGCTGATAACTATCAATGTAATGTTCGAGAGAATCATATTTTTTTGTATTTTGCGGCACTTTTGAAATTGCCTGTCCTTCTTCGCCTAACCTGCGGGTGAAATAAAGGAGAGATGCAGGAGTGGCTTAACTGGCACGCCTGGAAAGCGTGTGTACCTCAAAAGGGTACCGGGGGTTCGAATCCCCCTCTCTCCGCAAAGCCTGCATAAATCCCGCTGAAAAGCGGGATTTGTTATTTTACCGCAAGTCCGAAGAAAGCCTGCTTTCTGAAGGAATGGAGGTAAAATAACAAAAACCCGAAGGGTTTATGCAGGCTTTGCAGGGAGCCGTCCC